>NZ_CP092831.1:5055000-5655000 GCF_022531965.1 Paenibacillus peoriae
CCGTACTCACTCGTTGTTCAGTTTTCAAAGATCAAACTCGCATAATGTCTTACTTTGTTTCGTCACCGCGTCTCAGTGGCGACCTTTATAATATATCATCTCTTTTTAAGATTTGCAAGAGTTTTTTTAATTTCTTTTTTTTGAGCAAATTCTTTAAAAAGGAACGAAAATTAATTTACCATGAATATTGAATAGAGTCAATACTTTTTTTGATATCAGAAAGTATAAGCTTTTAAAAATAGTTTACTTCCTGATATCTGATGTAGTTTCTACCTTTTTCATTGTTTAGTTTGTGGGACTCGCCCTCTGCGAGCATATTTTGATAGTTCCTTGGCGGGTGCAAAACGGGCATACATGCGGAAGACTGTTTTATATCGAAGTGCGATTGCGTAGCGAATATCTTGATCCAATCGAGTATCGCTCATATCAAGCAGCATTTCATCTAGCTCCTTACGAAGAACGTAGTCAAGTTCCTTGCATTCTTTTTCGTTAAACAGCATTCCCAACATATGACCATACTCCCTTATCAGCAGATTATAAAGTACTTATATTTGCTCAACTATTGTTCCAATCTTTACCTATTTTTAAACTCAACTGCTAAGGTTTCAAACTTATCCGATTAATCTTTGCCTTTTCTTTAGGCTCTCCCCTTTGTTATGTTCAATTTTCAAGAAATATATAAATAATTGGCCATAATATTTTATTGTGACAATAAACGATAAGTTATGCCACTCTCAATTGCAGCTGCTATAAGCAGTAAGATGACAGACCATATGGACACCCTCAACGTTTGTTTCATAAATACATCCCACGACAGGCCAGTTTCTTTACGCTTTAGCCCTATGCTTGTACCTATAGTAGACATTATGTTGATTCCGAACTTCAATCCGAAAGCACAGGCGATAATCAAAACTGGCAATTCAATCACACCATGAGGCAGTAACCCTTTTACAACAACCTCATAGATACTTCTTCCTATATCTGTCTGCAAGTGTACTACGAACCCTAATACCATACCGTTCACAATCAAAAATATAAACGGTACGATTCCAAATACAGCCCCCATAAATATAACCAGCACACATTTAATTGCATTATTGAAAAAGATAAATACAAAAAAACTCCATTGTGGATGCTCAGAATTCTGCAAGCGCTGCGCTACTTCTCCCAGCCCCTTCATTTGTTGCGCCAGCATGGATTGAATAGTGCCTGTACTTAACCATCCCACTATAATACTTGTGCAGAAAAGAATTGCAGAGATAAAAATTAGCCGTCTTGTCGTGTGTAAATCGTGAAAAAAAGCTTTTAGTCCCATTTGATAATTCCTCCTATTAGTCCAATGGAATAATTGACAACCCCCGGCATAGCTTTAAGTAAACAAGCACTTCTAGGATGAAAGGAGCGTTATTAACCATGAATTCTTTTTTCTATGTATTAAACGGTAAAAAAATCAAACGATTCTTAATCGTAATGGCTGCAGCCGTCTTTACCGTTGGAGTCATTTATGTAGAAACCGATAATGTTACGGTTTTTTCCGAGGAAGCACCAACCGCTATTTATAGTGTACCCACGGACAAAAAGTTGATCGCTCTCACCTTTGATATTAGTTGGGGGGATAAGCGTACTGCCCCCATCTTAAAAGTCCTTGAGGATAAAAAAGTGACCAAGTCCACCTTTTTCCTTTCTGCCCCTTGGAGTAAAACACATCCAGAGCTTGTGAATCAGATTAAAGAAAGTGGATTTGAAATCGGCAGTCATGGCCATAAACATGAAAATTACAGTAGCTTAAGCGATGAAGATATTCGTAAGCAGATTTCAATTGCTCATACCACATTAACCGAACTGACGGGACAGTCCCCGAAGTTGATCCGTATGCCTAATGGCGACTTTGATAAAAGGGTCCTTCAGGTTGCCGGCACTTTAGGCTACAAAACCATTCAGTGGGATACAGATTCCCTGGATTGGAAAAACCCTGGTACTCAGGTCATAATCGACCGTGTTGTAAATAAAGCGCATCCTGGCGATATCGTCCTTCTGCATGCCAGTGATTCCTGTAAACAAACGCATGAAGCCTTGCCCGTCATTATCGACAAGTTGCGTGCACAGGGCTATGAATTCGTGACTGTATCTGAACTGCTTCAACAGGGTACAGTAAAAGGCAAAGAGGTACGCGATCAGGCACTGGGTCTTTAAGGAGTTATTTTACATCGTTCTCAGCTAAAAACCAAAAGCAAATCGACATATTTCTCCCCATTCATCCGCATACTATCCACATTCATGATGAAGGAGGAATACGGCCATGAATTGGACTCGTTTGCGATTTGTTAGCACGGTATGCGTACTGGGCGTTGCACTGAGTGGATGCGGCTCGGATCAGGGTTCTGCGCCCCCCCAGAACAGTTATAAAGAGATGAAAACGATGGTTGTCGATATCCTGAAAAGTGATGACGGAAAAAAAGCGGTAGAGGAAGCTTTAACTGGGGAAAACAGTTCATCCAAAGAAGGACAATCCGGTCAAAGCAGTGAAGAGGGTGGATCTGGTGGTGGGGCTGGTGGCAGCATGGGAATGAAGATGCTTATGCCCATGCAATCGGCTGAGCAGATGAAGATCGCAGTCAAAGATACTTTGATATCACCTGAATATAAAAAAGAAATCGAAAAGATTATGACTGATCCGCGTTTTGCCGGAGAATTTGCCAAAGCCATCAACAGCCAAAGCAAACAGCTTCATATGCAACTTATAAAAGACCCTTCTTATCAAAAATCAATTGAAGCAATGCTCAAGTCGCCAGAATTAACCAAAATGTATATGGACTTAACTAAAACCCCTGAATATCGCAAACAATCTATGACAGTCATGCATGATGCCATGCAAAATCCGATTTTCCGACTTGAGGTTATGAATTTACTCAAAACCGTCGTACAAGAGGAGCTTCAACCCAAGGTTGAGAAAAAAAGTGGTGAGCAAGGCGGTGCAGGCGGCGATAAGCAAGGTGGTGGCGGCGGCGAAGGTGGGGGCGAAGGAGAACAAGGAGGAAGCCAATAATAAAAAGGCTGGTTTAAAAACCAGCCTTCAGGCTGTCGAGAAAGTCTCGACAGCCTATTTTATGTTAATTTTGTTTAAGACGACACCGCGTTAATGTTGTATAATATAGGTAACTATTGTAGAACGGATGGTGTTGATATGCTACGCTCCAACCGCGAAAAACAACAATCCTACGAATTTGTTTCCATCGAAGATCTGGTTCCTCAAGATCACTTGCTCCGCAAAGTAGATAAGTATATCGATTTTTCGTTTATCGATGATAAAGTTCGACCACTGTATTGTGCAGACAACGGGCGTCCTGCCATTGATCCTACCGTATTGTTTAAAATGATCTTTCTCGGTTATTTCTATGGCATTCGCTCAGAACGGCAACTCGAGCGAGAAATTCAGACGAACCTAGCTTATCGTTGGTTTCTGGGGTTGGGCTTAACGGATAAAGTTCCGGACCATACGACGATTAGCTGGAATCGTCGCACTCGCTTTAAAGACACCACGATCTTTCAAGATATCTTCGATGAAATTGTGCTGCAGGCGATCTCTCACCGAATGGTGGGTGGGCGTGTTCTCGTCACCGATTCCACACACGTCAAAGCCAATGCTAACAGGCACCAGTACACCAAAGAACAAGTGTTGCAGAATACTAAAGACTATATGGACGAGCTGAACGAAGCGGTGAAGGATGACCGGAGAAACCACGGAAAAAAGCCTTAAAATCCCGAGAGGAAGTGAACGAAGAAAAAGAAATTAAAGTGAGCAAAACAGACCCGGACAGCGGCTATATGATCCGTGATGGCAAGCCCGAAGGCTTCTTCTATCTGGACCACCGCACGGTGGATATGAAGTACAATCTGATTACGGACGTGCATGTGACACCAGGGAATGTACATGATTCTGTCCCCTATTTGTCCCGTTTGGATCGCCAAAGAGAACGTTTTGGTTTTCAAGTAGAAGCTGTTGCACTAGATTCAGGTTATTTAACAACGCCGATTTGCCGAGGTTTGCAGAACCGAAAGATTTTTGCCGTGATTGCTCACCGAAGATTCCATCCCAGACAAGGACTATTTCCGAAATGGAAGTTTGAATACGATGCCAAACGCAATGCGTATAGATGCCCAGCCCAACAGGAACTGCCCTACCGAACGACGGACCGTAAGGGATACCGGCAGTATGCCTCTGACCCAGCTCAGTGCCAGCATTGCCCACTGCTAAGTCAGTGTACCCAGTCTCGAAACCACCGCAAAGTGGTGACTCGGCATGTCTGGGAAGACAGCAAAGAGTGGGTACGGAGCAACCGGCTGAGCCCATCTGGTAAAAAGCTGTACCGCAAACGAAAAGAGACGATTGAGCGAAGCTTCGCGGATGCCAAAGAGCTCCATGGGTTTCGCTATTGCCGTTTGCGCGGTCTTCCAAACGTCAGGGAACAAGCCCTTATGACGGCAGCCGTGCAGAACATGAAGAAGATGGCGATCCACCTAGATCGCCTGGAGAAACAGGGGTAACCCCCCCTGCTTCTCCAGAGACCAGAGCATTATGATGTGAAAAAGAAACCCACGTCTCAAAATGACGGGGTTTCTCGACAATCTGGGCTGGTTTAAAAACCAGCCTTTTTTCTTTATTTAGATTTCGTGTGCAAGATCATAATTTGAGCAGCAATATCATTGTAAATGGCTCCTGTCGCCGACTCGGATTTATATACTGATGGAGAAAAGTCGGCTTCTGACGGATGATTATCTGGAATACCCAGCGGAATTTGAGCAAGAAGTTTTGTATGAAGAGTGTCTGCCAGCATAGCCCCTCCTCCTCGCCCAAAAACATAGTCCTTTTCTCCAGTGGAGGACACATAATAAGACATGTTCTCCACAACACCGATGACCTTATGATCCGTTTGAAGCGCCATTGCGCCTGCACGTGCAGCTACAAAAGCCGCCGTTGCATGTGGAGTAGTGACAATGATTTCTTCACTCTGCGGAATCATTTGATGTACGTCAAGCGCTACATCGCCAGTGCCTGGTGGTAAATCGAGAATCATATAGTCCAGTTTTCCCCATTCGACATCACTAAAAAACTGTCTGAGCATTCTCCCCAGCATGGGACCTCTCCAGATCACCGGGTTGTTCTCTCTGACAAAGAAGCCCATAGACATGATTTTGATACCAAATCGCTCCACTGGCTGAATGATACCCTCTTCGACAGAAGGCACATCCTCTACTCCAATCATATCCGGCACACTGAATCCATAGATATCCGCATCAATTAAACCCACACGCTTCCCATGTCTAGCTAAAGCAGCAGCCAAATTTACAGCTACTGTCGATTTTCCGACACCACCTTTTCCGCTTGCAATAGCAATAAACCGGACGCCAGATGCTGGGTTAAGCAGCTCATGTTCTTCCATACCGACAGCATGTCCTTTGGTCAAAACCGGGTCAGCGGCGTCCTCGGTATTCTCCCCAGCTTGAATTGCGGACTTTTCATGCTCAGATGCCTCACGAATACGAATATGGACGTGACTTAATCCCGCCTCTTCTAAAGTCTGCCGGATTTCCCGCTCCAGTTCTGCAAGCGTCTCTTCCTGGTTATTCAGACTAATAGCGGTCAAGGATACACGATCCTCTTTAACAACCACATCCCGAATAAAATGGAGATCGACTAGACGGCGTCCTGTATAAGGCTCCCGTACTTGTTGAAGTAACTCTATAACTTGCTCTCTTGATTGCATGATTTATCAGCACCTCTGCTTTGATGAATTTACGGAGTGGTAAACACTTACAGTATACCACTATCTGGCCTCAGGTGCTGGTGAGATCCCCTTTTCCCCGGCACAGTAACGCAAAATCCCCTTATATATGGACGCCGCCACCTGTCTTTGATAGTTCACGTCACTTAGTCGTCTGGCCTCCTCTGGATGGGACAAAAATCCGACTTCAACAAGGGCTGATGGCATTTTGAGAGCTTTCAATAAATAAACTGTGTTCACGGTCTTAGCCACTCTGTCCGTATTTTCCAAGTTACGTTTGATCTCTTCCTGAATTAAAGACGCCAAATTCTCGTTATCTGCATGGTTAGGTACGTAAAAGGTCTGGGCTCCACTCCAACGGCTCGACGGGATACTGTTCATATGAATACTTAGAAAGAGGTCTGCTTTCTGCTCCTCAATTATACGCACACGCTGCTTCAAATCCTCCGTTTTTCTTTTGGAATAACCTTTCGTTTCTTGCTGCGCCAGGTCACGGTCATCCTCACGTGTCATGACAACAACAGCACCTGCTTGCTGTAAATAATCCCGCAAATAAAAAGCGATTGCCAGATTAATATCCTTTTCAATAATCCCTTCTTTGCTAACCGCCCCTCCATCAGGCCCTCCGTGTCCAGCATCTATGGCAATTACTTTACCTGTAAGGGGTAAACTCCAATGGGTCCAAGCTCTCGAAGCAGGTATCTCATACAATGCCAGCGTAATAAATAGAACGGCGAGACAACAGCCCAACAGCATTTTTTGCAACGTCCGATAGCGAATCCACAGTGTAACCTCGTTTTTACGATTATTTTTTTGCATAACAAAACGCCTCCGTCCTATACAGATACTAATAATCTATATGGGACGAGGCGTGTAGATAGTACAACTCAGGCATGAACAAATTCCTTCATACCTTCAATCAGCACTTGAGCAACTTCCGGTCGTGTAAATTCAGGTGGCGGGCAAACCCCAGAGCGCAACAATTCCCGTACCTTGGTGCCCGAGAGCGTTAAATGTTGCTCCTTGGGATGTGGGCATGTTTTACTTGAAGCCATGTTTCCACATCGGGTGCAATAAAAGCTGTGTTCAAAGAACAATGGAGTAATCCCCAGCTCTTCAGGTGTAAAGTGCCTGAAAATTTCCTGTGCCTCGTAGGTACCATAATAGTCTCCTACACCAGCATGATCCCTTCCAACAATAAAATGGGTGCAGCCATAGTTCTTTCGCACAATAGCATGAAAAATGGCCTCTCTAGGGCCCGCGTATCGCATGGCAGCAGGAAATACCCCCAGAAAAGTCCGATCAGCCGGATAATAATTGTCCAGCAGCACCAGATAGCTCTTCATACGCACATCTGCCGGAACGTCATCTGACTTGGTTTCACCAACGAGTGGGTTTAGAAACAATGCATCCACAATCTCCATCGCGCTTTTTTGGATGTACTCATGTGCTCGGTGTACCGGATTTCGTGTTTGAAAACCGACCACTGTTTTCCAGCCTTTTTCTGCAAAATAGTCGCGTGTCTGTGATGGTGTATAGTAAAACTCACTAAATTGTGTGGCCTCCGGCCGATTCAGCACTTGCACAGATCCACCAACATACGTAGCAGGTCGATCTAACAGTTTGTTTACGCCAGGGTGAGCCGGGTCATCCGTCTTGAATACTCTTCTGGCTTCCTCAGCCTGATCTACCTGATAAATACTTTCAATATTAAGTACAGCATAAATGGTACCGTCTGTTTCCCCCACTAAAGCCACCTGCTGACCTAATTTCAATTCACTGGCTATACTTTCTGCAACTGCAAGAGTAATGGGAATACTCCAGACTGTACCATCGGCAAGACGCATATCTGTTACCACTGACCTATAGTCAGATTCATTCATAAACCCCGTCAAAGGAGAGAAAGCCCCCACTCCAATCAAATCCAGATCAGAAATGGTCCATGAGTTTACACGGATAGGAAACAATTCCTCTGCGGCCTGCAAAAGTGCTTTTTGCTTCGGTCCTGTAATGATTTTATCAACAAGTGTTCCGCCATGCGGAAGAATTGCAGTCATAATGCACTTCCCTTCTTCTTCATAAATATGACTCATAGCTACCTGAATATCATTTTATTGATGGAGCCCGCACTCCGTTTTCTCATTGCCAGACCAGCGACCTGCACGAGGATCTTCACCTGGTAGGACCTCACGGGTACATTGCTCACAACCGATACTTGGATAATTGCGGTCATGCAATGGATTATACAGCACTTCATGAGTGCGGATATAGTTCCATACATCCTCGGATGTCCAGCTTGCCAAGGGGTTAAATTTAACGAGTCCAAACTTTTCATCATACTCTATCTTTTTTGAATTCGCGCGAGTAGGGGCCTGATCGCGGCGAATACCGGTAATCCATGCATCGTATTGCGACAAAATGCGTGTCAGCGGCTCAACTTTGCGTATACCACAACATGTGTTAGGATCTGTTTTCCACAGTTCCTCTCCATGTTTAGCCGCTTGCTCTTCGGGAGTAATTAAGGGAGAGACTCTAACAAAATCCAAGTTGTACCTGGCCTTCATCTGATCTCGCGTATCGTAAGTTTCTTGAAAATGAAAGTCGGTGTCCAAGTAAAAAATGTCGGTGGAAGGGCTAATTTTTTGAAGCATGTCTACTAGTACTACATCTTCTGCTCCGAAGCTACAAGCAAAGGTAAGATTGGGAAATGTAAGAACAGCATACTGGATAATTTCCTCTGGCGTAGCATCTTCCAGTTCAATTGCCTTGACTCTAATCAACGCTTCTTTCTCCAATAAATTCATTATCAATGCGCCTCCATATGAAGATTCATAAATAGTGTCACTCCAATACCGACTAAACTAATAAGATTAAATACAGTATAAAACTTTCTTAATCATTGTCAATCCAAGGCAAAATGTCCTGATGCAAGCATTTATCCACCCAAACTTGTAGGAATGTTGTTCTGTCAGCATTCTTTAATGCTTTCTTGCGTATCCAACCAAGTACATTGACTTTATATAAAATATTCTTATACCAAACATTTGAGAATGGTACATAAGCTCTTTGGTTACTAAAGGTAACTATTGTAGCTGAAAGTATGCTTGAATTAGGGATTTTTTCCGTCAAGAAAGATGGCTTGTTCTCCACCCTGTCGAAGACAAAGATGTACTAACAGTACGCTTTTAAAAAAAGGCCTTTCTTATACAACAACATATGGAAGTAGTTTGGTCCTTGAAGGAATATTCCCTATGGTGACTTTGGAAGAGCAAACCGAACGTACGGATAAGCATTTTTTTGACAACCTATCATGCTACGTAAAATCACTTGGTTGAATGATTTGATAGCCAAAATGTTTTTTTGTACTTAACGTCTGCTTGCGGATTTTCTGAGTAAAATGCTTTAGAGTCAACTAGGAGCAGCGTATCCTAATCCTGTGCCCAGTGCGAGGCAGCCATCGGTAATACTGAACAGCTTTGGGTTGCTTGATCATGCAAAACTATCTATAGAAGATAACAAGCATCGTTTCTGAATCTAAGATTATCGAAGGACGCCAACTGAGGGATTTGAAAATACCTTTAGCTTCAGAATTCTTATTCTGCATTCAAAAGATGAAGTCCGTATGTGGATAAGTTCAGAAGAGGGTAAAAGCGAAATAGCATTTACCCGAATTTTTAGCCAGATGAAACCACTATACTATTCAGGAGCTCTGGCGTCAGCGATACCTTCATTGTGGAAATTATAAAAGAAATGACTCCGCGCTGAATTCTTATTATGCCTCTATCCAATCCTATAGCGCTTGTAGAGGCAATTACCGAACAATTGATCCACTGGACACAAACAAGGCTCTTATCGCTCTGGAAGTCTTTTTAAAGCTGTCATCAATGAGGAGCGATTTTATGAGGGTAAACAGTCGGACAATGCATAGTGCTCCTGTTTATAGTTTGTGGCGATTGCTGTGTAGACTATTTCTATTACCAGCAACAAGTACATCGCCGTTGCAATTGCAGCAGCCTAGGCAGCCGACAGTTAGGTTAAGGATCGTCCTTCTGCTCAGTACACACAAATAAAAAGAGGTATTCCTTGCTGTATCCCTGCTGCGCCCAAAACAGCTCTACAAGAGGCATAGACAGTGCTCCCAGAACATATCAACGAGAACTTTACATAAACAGGTGAAAGCAAAGTACCCTCGCGAAACAGCACTTAGCAGAGAATATTAAGACCAGGCTAAACTAAATAGCCGGACAATATATTTAGTCACAGGTTATAAACATTACAGAATAAACTACGTTGAAATAGCAAACTGTATTTGTGTATAACAATATCATCTTCAATTCCTTCGTGGATAACTTCTCGTTTTCCGTGCATTTGCATGCGGTTATTTATGTATTCGCTGAAACATGCCGAAACTCATAGCTTTAAACTAGGTCTACTTATCCACATGTGGGTAATGATTAGGAAATTAAAAAAAGAACCCTTTCCATAAGGAAAAGGTTCTTCTGTATTCGAAATATTAACGTTTCGAGAACTGTGGTGCACGACGAGCGGCTTTGAGACCGTATTTTTTACGTTCTTTCATACGTGGGTCACGAGTCAAGAAGCCTGCTTTTTTCAAAGCTGGACGGAATTCCGGATCTGCTTTCAACAAAGCACGGGAAATACCGTGGCGAATTGCGCCGGCTTGACCAGAGATACCACCACCATGAGCGATAACGAGTACGTCATAGCTACCAACTGTTTCTGTCAGGTTCAGTGGTTGTTTTACGATCAGTTTGAGAGTTTCCAAACCGAAATATTCATTAATATCACGCTTATTGATGACAATGCGTCCTTCACCCGGTACGAGACGAACACGAGCTACCGAATGTTTACGACGACCTGTCCCATAGTATTGTACTTGTGCCATGAAACTGTCCTCCCTTTTAATTATCCGCGAAGTTCGTAAACTTCAGGTTTTTGTGCTGCATGTGGATGCTCAGTGCCTCTGTAAGCTTTAAGTCTCAGCTTCATTTTCTCGCCTTGACGAGTTTTAGGAAGCATACCGTGAACAGCCAATTCCAACATGCGCTCAGGCTTGTTCTTAACCATTTCTTGTGCAACCGTTACTTTCAGACCACCCGGATGCAGGGAGTGACGGTAGTATTTCTTGTTCTCCATTTTTTTACCGGTCAATACGATTTTTTCCGCATTGATTACAACAACAAAATCACCTGTGTCCACATGTGGTGTAAACTGTGGCTTGTGTTTGCCGCGAATCAACGCAGCCGCTTCGCTTGCCAGACGACCGAGCGTTTTGCCTTCGGCATCAATGATGTGCCAGTTGCGCTCAACTTCATTTGGCTTCGCCATATACGTAGTACGCATGAAAAGTATCCTCCTTAAGTTCGTTAACAGAAATCATCATTTATCTTCGTTCGTTAAGTTGCTGCATTATTGATGGATTAGATGTTACTTTAAAGTGATTATCTTAATTGGGGCTGTGGGAAAGCCATTAAGAAAACACAACTTTTATATTACAGGATAACCATCAATTCCGCAAGAGTAAAATCAATGTTTTTTGATGTTTTCGTCGTACTCTACATTCCAGAGAGTTAAAGCGTGTCCGACGGCCGTAGGTCCAGCCTTTGAACGATTTTTCGCCTCCAAAATGGAAGGAATATCATCCGACGATTTTTTGCCTTCTCCCACTTCCAGCAAAGTCCCCATAATAATCCGAACCATGTGCTGCAAAAATCCGCTACCTGTAATATAAGTATGAATAATTCCCTGATCATCCGAGCCCGGACGTGAAAAGGAATGGTCTACTGTCATATAGGCTTCGTAAATAGTGCGAACATGATTCGTCTTTTGGGAACGTCGAGATGCGAACGAAGTATAATCAAAGGTGCCAACTAAATGAGCCAACCCTTCCTCCATCGCTCTTACATCCAGACTCGTTGGATGATGGGCCTGTGTACGACGGTGAAAGATGTCCGGAAACCGGTTCGCATTAATACTGTACCGATATGTCTTCCGCTTCGCCATGCGGCGTGCATGAAAGGACATTGGCACCTCTCTCGCATCCGTAACGATGATATCACGAGGCAACCAGGCATTAAGTGCCAGACACCAGCGCTGTATTGGAATCGGCGATTCAGTGTGAAAATTGAATACCTGCCCGTATGCATGTACACCTGCATCTGTACGGCCTGAGCCTGTAATTTTAAGACGCTCGCCCGTCAATGAGTAGATAGCATGTTCAAGGCAGTCCTGAATAGTGTTACCGTTAGGCTGCGTCTGAAAGCCATCATAGTGGGTTCCGTCATAGTTCACCTTCATGCACAAGTTCCGCATGCTTCTCACACCTTTATAGGGGTATTCTCTGGCCTTACAAGGAATAACCGAACATAACAAAGGAGAAGTCCCTCAAGGACTCCTCCAAGAGAAAAAAAGGGTTGTTCAGAATCAAGCCGATTCTGTCCACCCTTCCCTCATCTTCGCCTGTTTACGCGCGGTCAACCAATTCCAGATATACCATTGGAGCGGCGTCGCCACGACGAGGTCCCAATTTCAAGATACGAGTGTATCCACCTGGACGCTCAGTGTAACGTGTAGCCAATTCGCTAAACAGCTTTTGGATTGCATCCTGCTCACCATCCAAAGTTTCACGGCGAACGAACGCAGCCACTTGACGACGTGCGTGCAGATCTCCTTTTTTCGCTTTGGTGATCAGTTTTTCAGCAATAGAACGAACTTCTTTTGCTTTAGCCTCAGTAGTTTGGATACGCTCATACAAGAACAGATCGGTTACCAAATCACGAAACAAAGCTTTACGGGCACTGGAGTTACGGCCCAATTTTTGGTATGCCATGTAATTTCCCCTCCTTCACAAAAACGTTGCTGTACTATTCTTCCGTACGAAGTCCTAAACCAAGTTCCTCGAGCTTCTCTTGTACTTCTTCCAAAGATTTGCGACCCAAGTTACGGACCTTCATCATATCTTCTTCAGATTTAGTCGTGAGTTCTTGTACCGTATTGATACCAGCGCGCTTAAGGCAGTTATAGGAACGGACGGAGAGATCCAGCTCTTCGATCGTCATTTCAAGAACTTTTTCTTTCTTGTCTTCTTCTTTTTCAACCATAATTTCAGCATCTTTAGCCTCGTCCGTGAGACCCACGAACAACATCACATGCTCGGTCAAAATTTTGGCTCCAAGGCTCACTGCTTCCTCGGGACGAATACTTCCGTCAGTCCAAACCTCAAGTGTCAGCTTGTCATAATTCGTAACCTGGCCGACACGCGTATTTTCTACGCCGTAGTTCACGCGTGCAATCGGAGTGTAGATGGAGTCGACGGGAATGACGCCGATCGGCTGGTCATCACGTTTGTTCCGATCCTGCTTAACGTAACCGCGACCGCGATTGGCAAAAATACGCATGTGAAGTCTCGAACCCGGTCCGAGCGTAGCAATGTGAAGATCCGGATTAAGAATTTCCACATCACTATCCGCACGGATATCTCCTGCCGTTACAACTCCTTCGCCTTCCGCATCGATTTCGAGTACTTTCTCTTCATCCGAGTGGATTTTAAGCGATAAAGCTTTCAAGTTCAGAATGATCTCCGTTACGTCTTCCTTCACACCGGGAACCGTTGCAAACTCGTGCAGAACCCCATCGATTTGAACCGATGTGACTGCTGCCCCCGGTAACGAGGATAACAGAATACGGCGAAGCGAGTTTCCAAGCGTCGTACCGTATCCGCGTTCCAGCGGTTCTACTACGAATTTTCCATAGGTGCCATCATCATTGACGTCAACCGTCTCAATTTTCGGCTTTTCGATTTCTATCACTGCAATATCCCTCCTTCAAAACGTCGCTCCTATATGAAACATTCACCTTATCCATAGTCTATCATGCAGTATACCTAAACATCCATTCTTGGCAGTTTGTGCCGGATCTATACTACACGCAGAGGAGAAATCTCATTAGACGCGACGACGTTTTGGAGGACGGCATCCGTTATGAGGTACCGGAGTTACGTCTTTGATCAGGTTAACTTCCAAACCAGCAGCTTGCAAAGAGCGGATTGCTGCTTCGCGACCTGCACCAGGTCCTTTAACCATGACTTCGACAGTTTTCATGCCGTGTTCCATAGCAGCTTTAGCAGCAGTTTCTGCGGCCATTTGCGCTGCGAATGGAGTAGATTTACGGGAACCACGGAATCCCATGCCGCCTGAGCTGGCCCAAGAGATTGCGTTACCGTGTGGATCTGTGATCGTAACGATCGTGTTGTTGAACGTGGAACGGATGTGTGCCACGCCAGTCTCGATATTTTTACGGTCACGGCGTTTTGTACGTACAACTTTTTTCGGTTTAGCCATTGAATGTTATCCTCCCTTCTTATTTCTTTTTGTTCGCTACAGTCCGACGAGGACCTTTACGCGTACGAGCATTAGTTTTAGTACGTTGTCCGCGAACAGGCAACCCACGACGGTGACGAACACCACGGTAGCAGCCAATCTCAGTCAGACGTTTAATATTCAAGGAAATTTCACGACGCAGATCGCCTTCTACTTTAACTTCTTTGTCGATCGTTTCACGTAATTTGCTCACTTCATCTTCAGTCAAATCACGAACACGCGTGTTTGCACTGATGCCTGTTTCCTTCAAGATTTTCTGAGAAGTCGTTTTACCGATTCCGAAAATGTAAGTCAAGGCGATCTCAACGCGTTTGTCACGTGGCAAATCCACACCAGCTATACGAGCCATTTTACGCTACACCCCCTTCTATTAACCTTGTTTTTGTTTGTGTTTCGGATTTTCGCAAATAACCATTACATTCCCTTTGCGGCGAATGACTTTGCATTTTTCGCAAATAGGTTTTACAGAAGGTCTTACCTTCATGTTGATTACCTCCTCCAAGCTTTACCCTGGTAAAACTCGCTTCGTGAACATTCACATCGTTTTGCCGAGCAAAACAAGTTTTTTTAAATGATATACGTTTAATAAAAACCTGCATGAATTACTTGCGGTACGTTATACGGCCTTTGGTTAAATCGTAAGGCGATAACTGTACAACCACCTTGTCGCCTGTCAAAATACGGATAAAGTGCATCCGCAGCTTTCCGGAAACATGAGCAAGAATTTGATGACCGTTCTCCAGCTCTACCTTGAACGTAGCGTTCGGCAGTGGCTCGATTACCGTACCTTCAACCTCAATGACATCTTCTTTGGCCAAAGTCAGTCTCCTTTCTCTTCAGCTTGGTATTCGGACGAATCCAGGAAAGTTTTCACTGCATGGCGCAGCTTTCCATTCGTCACCCGACCGCTTTCGTTTAAACTGTTTACAATCTCGCTACTAATCTTTGGCTGAGGCACCAAATGAAGAACATTTTTCTTCTTCGCTTGATCAAACTTTCGTTTATCCCCATCCGCAATATATACAAACCTGCTATCTGCTACTGAAACGACAACCGCAATCTGTCCGGCACCTCTGCCTTTCAGAATCTTCACCAGCTGACCGATTTGCAGGTTTCCTTGCTGAATCATTCCAATCACCTACGCACTCAGTTTCGTGAAAATGTCCATGCCGCCCGTTCCGCACGTCACCGCTTGCTCGTTATGAGCACATGAGGTTACGTTGATCGTAACGACCGTCCAGTTGTCTTCCAGCGCCCCTACATGGTGAGAACCTATTTGAATCATAGATTCAATAGCCAGCACAATGCCGGTTTTCAGCCTCGGCCCCTGCTCAGGAATACCACGGTTTGGATTCTCAATATATTGCCGAATGGCATGCGACATTGTAAACTGGCGAGTTTTCGCGATGATATCGCCTTTGTTTAACTTGCGTTTGCCGGGAAATCCGTGCACCAGTTGTTCGTTGACTGAAGCGCAAATGCTAGCAGGAAAACCGTTATAACCTTTAAAAGACGGCACAGCTCCCTGACTGCGAATATACCGATCAGCTAAATGATCAAGTTCACCGGTCGTAATACCGGGCTCGATGTGTCCTGCCAAGAAATGATCCGTTTCCGTAACTATTCTCTCAGCTTTCCTCATAAAGCTTGATTCCGCCCCCGACTTGCAAATGATCATTACAGCTAACCCCGCAACAAGGACACGATATTTTGGGAAACCACATCAATATCCTGTTCTCCGTCGATATGACGCAGAAGATTCTGGTTCTCATAAAACGTGAGGAGTGGTGCTGTTTTATTACTATATTCGTCAAGTCGTGTTCTTACGCTATCTTCATTATCGTCAGGACGCTGATAGAGTTCCCCACCGTCTTTGTCGCAAATGCCTTCAACCTTAGGAGGATTAAAGACAATATGATAGCTAGTTCCGCAGGTTTTACAAACCCGCCGTCCTGTGATTCGTGCCAACAAGTTGTCACTATCCACTTTCAAGTTAATAACGTCATCTAGCTTCGTATTCAAACGACCCAAAATTTGATCCAAGGCTTCAGCCTGAGCCAAAGTTCTTGGAAAACCGTCCAGCAAGAACCCTTTCTTGCAATCTGGCTGTTGCAGCCGTTCTTCAACGATGCCGATTGTTACGTCATCCGGAACAAGTTCACCCTTGTCGATATATTCTTTAGCTTTAATGCCAATAGGTGTTCCCTGTTTCATCGCTAGGCGAAAAGCATCACCTGTCGAGATATGAGGAATGCCGAATTCCTTCACAATGACATCTGCTTGTGTACCTTTACCAGCCCCCGGAGGGCCCATGATCAAAATATTCACAATCTGTCACTCCTCAAGACGACCCCTACACAAGAAACAGCACAAAAGGTGCCGGTAAGCATGCGAACATCCTAAGCCGGTACCTATTGCCTATTTGTTGATGAAGCCTTTGTAATGGCGTTTGATCAGTTGGCTTTCGATTTGCTTCATTGTATCCAATGCTACACCAATGATGATGAGCAATGAAGTACCGCCAATTTGCACGGAACGAGGCAAGCCCGAAAGCGAACCGAAGAATACCGGCAAAACGGATATGACTGCCAGAAACAAAGCTCCTGTCATTGTCAAACGTGACATTACTCGTGTCAAGTATTTCTCCGTGGCTTTACCCGGACGAATTCCCGGAACATAACCGCCGTTTTTCTTCATATTGTCGGCCATTTGCTGCGGATTCATCTGTACAAAGGTATAGAAGAATGTGAAACCGATAATCATTACGACATACAAAACCATGCCCAGCGGCTTGTCATAATACAAGTAAGTGGTAACCCACTTAGCCCAAACATGATCTGCCCAGAAACTCGCAATAATTGTCGGGAATTGCAGCAATGATACCGCAAAGATTACCGGAATAACGCCTGCCGCATTAATTTTCATCGGAATATGCGTATTCTGGCCACCGTACATTTTGTTGCCAACTACACGTTTCGCGTATTGTACCGGGATTTTCCGAATACCTTGCTGGATGTAGATAACACCAACAATAATCAGAACAATCACCAGAGCAATTATAATTGCCTTCAGAATATTCATAAACAGCTGATCCGCCTGAATAAACTGAGATTCTACAACCGTCCGAATATGTCTTGGAATACCCGCCGCAATCCCTGCGAAGATAACAATAGAGATACCATTGCCGATTCCCTTTTCGGTAATTTGCTCACCGAGCCACATAAGGAACGTAGTTCCTGCTGTAAGCACAATGGCAATGACCAGATAATCTGCAAAAGTGGCTCCTGGAATCATCGCTGCACCGTACAGTCGATTAAAACCAATCGACGTTCCGAATGCTTGAATCAGGCCAAGTATTACCGTACCATAACGCGTAATTTGAGCCAACTTCTTTTTACCATGCTCTCCTTGTTTAGCCCATTCCGCAAGTTTCGGAATCACGTCCATTGACAGCAACTGTACAATGATGGACGCTGTAATATATGGCATAATCCCGAGGGCGAAGATCGAAAACTGATACAATGCGCCCCCTGAGAAGGTGTTAAGGAGTCCAAACAACTCGCTTCCTGCTTGATCCTGAGAAGTAAAGACTTGCTTGTTCACGCCGGGAACCGGCACGAAGGAGCCAATACGATATACAAAGAGTATAAACAGGGTGAACAGGATTCGGGTTCTAAGATCCTCAACCCGCCATATATTTTTCAGGGTCTTGAACATTAGATCACCTCGGTTTTACCGCCGGCAGCTTCAATTTTCTCTACCGCAGATTGAGAGAACTTGTTCGCTTTAACTGTCAATTTCACAGTGATTTCACCGTTACCCAGAATTTTAATTCCGGATTTGGCGTTTTTCACAATGCCATTGTTCAGCAAAAACTCAGGGCTTACTTCTGTACCCGCTGCAAAACTGTTCAAATCTTCGATATTCAAAACCGCATACTCTTTACGAGTAGGATTTACGAAACCGCGTTTAGGCAAGCGACGATACAGTGGGTTTTGACCACCCTCGAAGCCCGGACGTACACCACCGCCGGAACGAGCGTTTTGACCTTTATGACCACGACCAGAAGTTTTACCCGTACCACTACTAGGACCACGACCCAAACGTTTACGTTCTTTGCGGGAGCCTGGAGCTGGGGAAAGCTCATGTAACTTCATCGTTCGTTGCACCTCCTTGATTATTGTTAAGATACTTTATTTCTTAAGCCTCAATTTCTTTAACAGAAACCAAATGGCTAACTTGATTAATCATCCCGCGAATAGCTGCATTGTCGGGTTGAACTACTTTATGGTTGATTTTACGCAAGCCGAGCGTTTTAACAGTCGTTCTCTGATTACCAGGACGGCCGATCAACGAACGAACGAGGGTAATTTCTAATTTCGCCATGATATTCCCTCCTTAGCCCAGCAGCTCTTCGATGGATTTGCCGCGCAATTTTGCAACTTCTTCAGCGCGTTTCAAACGGGACAAACCTTCCAAAGTCGCATTGACCATATTCATGGAATTCGAAGAACCCAAAGATTTTGTCAAGATATCACCTACACCAGCAAGTTCCAGTACAGCACGAACCGGACCGCCAGCGATAACTCCAGTACCTTCCGATGCCGGTTTCAACAGAACCCGGCCAGCACCGAACTTACCTGTAACAAGGTGAGGAATTGTTGTTCCTACGAGTGGAACGTGAACCAGGTTTTTCTTAGCATCTTCAATACCTTTGCGAATTGCATCAGGTACTTCGCCAGCTTTACCGATTCCAGCGCCTACCCAGCCGTTGCCGTCGCCCACTACTACCAGAGCACTGAAGCTGAAACGGCGTCCGCCTTTGACAACTTTAGCTACACGATTAATATTTACTACTCTTTCAGTCAGTTCCAAAGTATTCGGATCTACACGCAAGTCGTTAACCTCCTTTTGAGAAATGTCTTAGAATTCAAGGCCTGCTTCGCGAGCTGCATCAGCCAAAGCTTGAATCCGTCCATGATACAAGTATCCACCACGGTCAAATACGATGTTAGCATGACCTTTTTCTTTCGCACGTTTAGCAACGAGTTCGCCAACCTTACGAGCTGCTTCTACACTACCGCCGTTTTTGATTTCGCTGCTCAGTTCTTTATCCATAGTGGATGCAGATACCAATGTTACACCAGCTACATCATCAATCAGTTGTGCGTAGATATGCTTGGAAGAGCGGAATACGTTCAAACGAGGACGTACAGCCGTACCTTCGATTTTCTTACGTACACGCAGATGTCTTCTGACACGTGCTTTATTTTTATCTTGTTTTGTAATCATCTCAAGTTTTCACTCCCTTCAGTTTGCCTTTTAAATCTTTATACTAAGACGCACTGGGTAAAAAAGAAGTACGAAGTCTTTCCAGCAGAAAGACCGCACAAAGTCGGTAAGAAACTTATTTCTTCTTACCGGCTTTACCTTCTTTACGGATGATGCGCTCGCCTTCGTATTTAATCCCTTTACCTTTGTACGGTTCAGGTTCACGAACGGAACGAATTTTAGCAGCGTAAGCACCTACACGCTCTTTATCAATTCCGCGAACGATGATTTTAGTGTTCGAAGGAACTTCGAATTCGATGCCCGCTTCCGGTGTGATTTCAACCGGATGAGAATATCCAACGTTCAGAACGATTTTATCTCCGGATTTGCTTGCACGATATCCGACCCCAACCAGCTCCAGAGATTTTGAAAATCCTTCAGTTACACCACTTACCATGTTGCTGACAACGCTGCGGGTTGTTCCATGCAAAGAGCGGTGAAGTTTGTTGTCCGAAGGACGAACTACATTAATTTCATTGTTTTCCACAGTAACGGACATGTCTTTATGAAGCTCACGAGTCAATGTTCCTTTAGGACCTTTAACTGTGATCGCTGTGTTGTTCAAAGTCACGTCAACACCACTTGGTACTGTGATTGGTTTACGACCAATACGGGACATATCTGTTGCACCTCCTATCTTTTAAACGTTATCTTACCAAACGTAGCAAACAACTTCTCCGCCGGCTTTAGACTGACGTGCTTCTTTGTCGGTCATGATACCTTTGGATGTTGAAATGATTGCGATCCCGAGTCCACCCAGTACGCGTGGAATCTCATTGCTCTTCGTGTAAACGCGAAGGCCTGGTTTACTGATTCTTTTCAAACCTGTGATAACACGCTCGTTGTTCGCACCGTATTTCAAGAAAATACGGATGATCCCTTGTTTGCTATCTTCAACAAATTCCGCATCACGAATGAATCCTTCACGTTTCAGGATGTCGGCGATTTGTTTTTTCATTGTAGATGCAGGCATTTCTACTGTTTCGTGACGAACTGTGTTCGCGTTACGAATACGAGTAAGCATATCTGCAATTGGATCAGACATAGTCATTGTGTATAAACCTCCTTCCCAAACAGGACTTTTTACCAGCTTGCTTTTTTCACGCCAGGAATCTGGCCTTTATAAGCTAATTCACGGAAGCAAATTCTGCAGATCTTAAACTTTTGCAGTACCGAATGTGGACGACCACAACGCTCGCAACGAGTGTAAGCACGAACTTTAAACTTTGGTGCGCGTTGTTGTTTGACTTTCATCGAAGTTTTTGCCACTTAGCCTGACACCTCCTAAATAGTTTCGGAGAACAGGGTGTCTTTAAAATCAGACGCCCGAAACGTTATGCCAACATTATTTTGCGAAAGGCATGCCCAGCTGAGTCAGAAGCTCACGGGACTCTTCGTCAGTTTTGGCAGTCGTTACGATAACGATGTCCATACCACGAACTTTATCAACTTGATCATACTCGATTTCCGGGAAGATCAACTGTTCTTTCAGACCAAGCGTGTAGTTACCACGTCCGTCGAAAGCTTTTGTTGATACACCATGGAAGTCACGTACGCGAGGAAGAGTAATGTTGAACAATTTGTCCAAGAAATAATACATACGCTCGCCACGAAGTGTTACCTTTACACCGATTGGCATGTTTTCACGCAATTTAAAACCTGCGATAGATTTTTTCGCGCGAGTGATTACTGGCTTTTGACCAGCGATCAGCTGCATGTCGTTGAGAGCTGAATCAAGCACTTTGGAGTTTTGGACTGCGTCGCCAACACCCATGTTGATTACAACTTTCTCGATTTTAGGCACTTGCATCACTGTTGTATAGTTGAACTTCTGCATCAAAGCAGGAGTGATTTCTTTCAAGAAACGTTCTTTCATTCTTGTTGTAGCCATGAATCATATACCTCCTTTCTTTAAAAAATAATTAGTCGATCACTTCGCCAGAACGTTTTGCAATGCGCACTTTTTTTCCGTTGTCCAAAACTTTGTAACCAACACGGGTTACTTTTCCGCTCTTCGGATCAATGTGCATAACGTTGGAAACGTGAATCGGAGCTTCTTTCTCGATGATGCCGCCTTGTGGATTCAGCTGATTAGGCTTTTGGTGTTTTTTAATCATGTTAACACCTTCCACAAGCACACGGTTTTGACGAGGGTAGGCAGCGATAACGCGACCTTTTTTACCTTTATCTTTACCTGTAATCACCAGAACAGTGTCGTCTTTTTTGACGTGCAGCTTGTTGTTATGGGATTCCAGAACTTTTTTCACTTTTGGCATTTCGTACACCTCCTACGGGCACATTTTAAGGTGAGTTTAGATCACTTCCGGAGCCAAGGAAACGATTTTCATGAAGTCCTTGTCACGAAGTTCGCGAGCAACTGGTCCGAAAATACGAGTACCACGTGGGCTCTTGTCTTCTTTAACGACCACTGCTGCGTTCTCGTCAAATCCGATGTAGGAACCGTCTTTACGGCGGATAGAACGTTTAGTACGAACAACAACCGCTCTTACTACATCACCCTTTTTGACAACGCCGCCTGGTGTTGCTTGTTTTACGGAACAAACGATCAGGTCACCAATTTGAGCTGTACGACGTCCCGTACCACCGAGCACACGGATACACATCAGTTCCTTCGCGCCGGAATTGTCAGCTACAGTCAAACGTGTAAATGGTTGAATCATTTATTTATCCTCCTTTCGGAAAAACTACACTACATTAGATTATAACAGCTTTTTCAACGATTTCGACCAGTCTCCAGTTTTTGTCTTTGGACAAAGGGCGAGTTTCCATGATTTTAACAGTATCACCGATTTGTGCAGTGTTGTTTTCATCATGAGCTTTGAATTTCTTAGTTACTTTAATGCGTTTATGGTAGAGATCATGTTTTTTGTAAGTTTCTACAGCAATCACAATCGTTTTATCCATTTTGTCGCTGACTACTTTACCGACTAATACTTTACGGGCATTACGTTCGCTCATTGTTGGCCTCCTTCCTAATTACAGGCGGATTTTCCACCCGGTCTGATATCTTAGCTAATCCCAAGTTCTCTTTCACGGATCACAGTTTTAGCACGAGCAATTTCCTTACGCACAGCGCCGATCCGAGTCGGGTTATCAAGCTGACCGGTAGCGAGTTGAAAACGAAGGTTAAAAAGTTCTTCTTTAAAACCGGAGATCTTTTGTTCGATTTCAGCAGTGGTTAGGTTGCGGAATTCACTAGCCTTCATTTGCTTCACCACCCAATTCTTCACGTTTCACAAACTTAGTTTTGATTGGCAGTTTGTGAGCGGCAAGACGCATTGCTTCACGAGCAATCTCTTCCGGAACACCAGCAAGTTCAAACATAATCTTGCCTGGTTTCACTACTGCAACCCATTTTTCTACGTTACCTTTACCACTACCCATACGAACCTCAAGAGGCTTCTGAGTAATTGGTTTATCAGGGAAAATTTTAATCCAAACCTTACCACCACGTTTGATGTAACGAGTCATCGCAATACGAGCAGCTTCGATTTGACGGTTAGTAATCCATGCAGGTTCAGTAGCTTGCAAACCGTACTCACCAAAGTTCAGTGTAGTACCGCCTTTTGCACGACCCTTCATATGACCACGTTGTTGTTTACGATGTTTTACGCGTTTTGGTACCAACATGATTAGTTGCCTCCTTCCTGAGGAGCTTGTTTCTTAGCTGGAGGAAGAACCTCTCCACGATAGATCCATACTTTTACGCCAAGACGGCCGTAAGTAGTATGAGCTTCCGCTGTACCATAGTCAATGTCGGCACGAAGCGTATGCAGTGGAACAGTTCCTTCGCTGTACCCTTCGGAACGAGCGATTTCGGCACCGCCAAGACGTCCGCCTACTTGAGTTTTAATTCCTTTTGCTCCGGAACGCATAGTTCTTTGAATCGCTTGTTTCAAAGCACGACGGAAAGAAACACGACGTTCCAATTGTTGTGCAATGCTTTCAGCAACCAAGATTGCGTCCAGTTCAGGATTTTTAATTTCAGAAATATTGATGTGCACCTTTTTACCGCCTGCGATTTTAGTAATTTCATTACGCAGATTTTCAACTTCGGAACCACCCTTACCGATAACCATACCTGGTTTCGCAGTGTGAATCGTTACATTGACACGGTTAGCTGCTCTCTCGATTTCAACACGGGATACAGCGGAGTCTTTCAATCTTTTTTTCAGATGTTCACGAATTCTAACGTCTTCCAGCAAAAGATCACCGAAATCTTTGCCTGCATACCATTTGGATTCCCAATCACGGATAATACCGATTCGGAGTCCGACGGGATTTACCTTTTGGCCCACACGTTTTCCCTCCTTATTTTTCAGATACCACCAGAGTAATATGACTGGTGCGTTTGTTAATACGGCTTGCACGACCCATTGCACGCGGGCGGAATCGTTTCATTGTAGGACCTTGGTTTACAAAAACCTGAGATACTACCAATTTATTTACGTCCAAAGAGTAGTTGTGATCTGCATTTGCAATCGCAGAATTCAACAATTTCTCAACGACTGGAGAAGCGGACTTTGGAGTGTGACGAAGAATTGCAATCGCCTCACCAACCTGCTTACCGCGAATCAAATCGATAACAAGTTTCACTTTGCGAGCAGAAATCCGTACGGATTTAGCATGTGCTTTTGCTTCCATTGAGTTTACCTCCTCTCAAACACTACGCTGTGTTGATTATCTTCTTGTTTTCTTATCGTCATCCGTATGGCCTTTGTACGTACGTGTTGGAGCAAATTCGCCCAATTTGTGTCCGACCATATCTTCCGTTACGTATACTGGCACGTGTTTACGGCCATCGTATACACCAAACGTATGTCCGATAAATTGCGGGAAAATCGTAGAGCGACGGGACCAAGTTTTGATTACCACTTTTTTCTCCGACTCGTTCAAAACCTCTACTTTTTTCAACAGGTAACCATCAATGAATGGTCCTTTTTTGAGACTGCGACCCATTTATGAATCCTCCCTTCGTTAAAACGTAGTCGTTCCTTAATATGTTAACGTGCGACTTAAGCGCACGTTTTATTACTTAGTACGACGACGAACGATGTACTTATCAGATGCTTTACCTTTTTTACGTGTCTTGTAACCAAGGGTTGGTTTACCCCATGGAGACATTGGAGATTTACGTCCGATTGGAGCGCGACCTTCACCACCACCGTGTGGGTGATCGTTAGGGTTCATTACAACACCGCGAACTTCAGGACGTTGTCCCAACCAGCGACTACGACCAGCTTTACCGATTTTCACCAGTTCATGGTCTTCGTTACCTACAGAACCGATTGTCGCGCGGCAAACTTTCAGAATGCGGCGAACTTCACCAGAAGTCAAACGAATTGTAACATACTTTTCTTCTTTACCAAGAAGTTGGGCTTCCGTACCAGCGGCACGAACGAGTTGGCCACCTTTACCCGGTTTCAATTCGATGTTGTGGATAACCGTACCTACTGGAATGTTTTCCAATGGCAAAGAGTTACCGATTTTAATATCGGAACCTGCACCGGATACCACTTCGTCTCCTACTTTCAGACCTTTAGGAGCGATGATGTAACGTTTTTCACCATCCACATAGTGGATAAGTGCGATGTTGGACGTACGGTTTGGATCATATTCGATCGTAGCAACGCGGCCCGGTATTCCATCTTTGTTACGTTTGAAGTCAATAATACGGTACTTACGTTTGTGTCCGCCGCCATGATGACGAACCGTAATTTTACCTTGGTTATTGCGTCCAGCTTGCTTGCTCAGAGGTGCCAGCAACGATTTCTCGGGCTGATTAGTTGTAATCTCCTCGAAAGTAGATACAGACATAGCACGTCTGGCCGGGGACGTTGGTTTATACTTTTTAATTGGCACTGAGTTTCCCTCCTTACTTTACAGTTTCAATTATACCGTTTCAAAAAACTCAAGCGGCTTACTGTCTTTGCTCAGCGTTACGAACGCTTTCTTCCACTCGCTCGTATAGCCGGAATGACGTCCGTAGCGTTTTGGTTTTGCAGGAACACGAAGCGTATTTACGTTACTTACTTTCACGTTAAAAATGGCTTCGATTGCTTTTTTAACTTCGACTTTGTTAGAACGAATGTCAACCTCGAAAACGTATTTCAAGTCATTCATCATACCAGCCGTACGTTCGGTGATAACCGGACGTTTGATAATATCACGAGGATCCTTCATTACGCGAGCACCTCCTCTACCTTCTGAACTGCTTCCTTCGTAATGATCAGTTTGTCGTGTCCGAGCACATCAAGAACATTAATGCCATCTGCGGCTACAAACTTCACACCAGGAATATTACGAGCGGACAGTGCTACATTATCATCATAGCTAGGAGCTACGATCAATGCTTTACGATCAGCTTTAAGGTTATTCAAAATGGCTGCGAATTCTTTCGTTTTAGGTCCGTTCAGTGTAAGAGCGTCCAATACGATAATTTCATTCTCAATCACTTTGGATGACAACGCCGATTTGATCGCCAGACGACGAACTTTCTTAGGCAATTTGTATGCATAGCTGCGTGGAGTCGGACCAAATACAGTACCGCCACCAACCCATTGCGGTGCACGGATCGAACCTTGACGAGCGCGGCCAGTACCTTTTTGTTTCCAAGGTTTACGTCCGCCACCACGTACTTCAGAACGTCCTTTTACTTTGTGAGTACCTTGACGCAGGGAAGCCAATTGCATAACAACAGCGTCATGAAGAACGTGCTTATTCGGCTCGATACCGAACACTGCGTCGTTCAATTCAATTTCACCAACTTGGCTGCCGCTAATATTAAATAGTGCTACTTTTGGCATTTCGTGTTCCTCCTTTCTTCAGTTGTTTATTTTTTCACCGTTTCTAATACTTTAACGAAGCTATTTTTAGGTCCTGGAATGGAACCTTTCACGAGCAACACATTACGTTCTGTATCGATCTTAACAACTTCAAGACGTTGGATAGTTACCGTTTCATGCCCCATGTGTCCTGGCAGGTGTTTACCTTTAGGAACGCGGTTAGCTTGAATGGAACCCATAGAACCTGGACCTCTGTGGTAACGCGAGCCGTGTGCCATTGGTCCGCGGCTTTGTCCCCAACGTTTGATAACGCCGGCAAAACCTTTACCTTTAGAAATACCTGTTACGTCAACGAACTCGCCTTCTGTGAAGACATCAGCCTTCAGTTCTTGGCCAACCTCGTACGCAGCAAGGTCGATGCCACGAAGTTCACGAACGTAGCGCTTAGGTGCAGTATTTGCTTTTTTCGCATGTCCTGCTTCAGGTTTGTTGGATCTTTTTTCTTTTTTATCAGAGAAACCGAGTTGGATAGCTTCGTATCCATCGTTTTCCAGATCTTTCTTTTGCAGAACAACACAAGGACCTGCTTCGATAACCGTAACAGCAAGTACGTTACCTTCAGGGGTAAACACTTGAGTCATTCCGAGTTTTTTTCCTAAGATACCTTTCATGTTGACACCTCATTTCTTTTCCTAATTACATATTACAATTTAATTTCGATATCTACACCGGACGGCAGGTCCAAGCGCATCAAGGCATCCACAGTTTGTGGAGTCGGGTTAACAATGTCGATCAAACGCTTGTGTGTGCGCATTTCGAACTGCTCCCGGGAATCCTTGTACTTGTGTACCGCACGGAGAATAGTAATGATTTGTTTTTCAGTTGGCAGCGGAATTGGCCCGGATACACCTGCGCCCGAACGTTTTGCTGTTTCAACAATTTTCTCAGCGGATTGATCAAGAATTCTATGATCGTATGCTTTCAAACGGATACGAATTTTTTGCTTTGCCATTTTAGTCCCTCCTTCTATCGCCCAATTTGGTATCGGACATACTCCGTGAAAATTTTCCGACAGCCCTCCCATGGCAAAGGGGCCGGGTGTGTCAGTAACCTCTCACATCATCGCACAGTCACAAACAACATTAGTTATTATATCGAATAGTTCTGCCTATTGCAAGCAAAAACGAAAAAACAATGCATCTTATTTTCAAAAGATACAATTGTGCTCGCAGCTCGCGATTTTTTCAAGAGAAAAGCCCCCGCACCAGGGCAGGGGCTCGTTAAGCTTCGTTCCAATACAACGTTACTCGTTCCAGTACACTGTTGCTCTATTCAAAGGCAAAAGCCTTCTTATTTGGAGATTGTTGCTACGGCACCAGCGCCAACTGTACGTCCGCCTTCACGAATAGAGAACTTAGTTCCTTCTTCGATAGCGATCGGGTTGATCAGTTGAACAGTAACCGTGATGTTATCACCAGGCATTACCATTTCGGAACCTTCTGGCAAAGTAATGATTCCAGTTACGTCAGTTGTACGGAAGTAGAACTGTGGACGGTAACCAGTGAAGAAAGGTTTGTGACGTCCGCCTTCTTCTTTAGTCAAAACGTAGATTTGAGCAGAAAATTCTGTATGTGGGTTAACAGAACCTGGTTTAGCCAATACTTGGCCGCGCTCGATTTGTGCACGATCTACACCGCGAAGCAGTGCGCCGATGTTGTCACCAGCTTGAGCGGAATCAAGCAATTTACGGAACATTTCTACGCCTGTTACTACGGATTTACGGGATTCTTCTTGAATACCGATGATTTCGATTTCGTCGCCCACTTTAACTGTACCACGCTCTACACGGCCTGTAGCAACTGTACCACGACCAGTGATGGAGAATACGTCCTCGACAGGCATAAGGAAAGGCTTGTCAGTGTCGCGTTCTGGAGTTGGGATGTAAGTGTCGATTGTTTCGAACATTTCAACGATTTTCTTAGCCCAGTCGCCGTCTGGGTTTTGCAGTGCTTCACGAGCGGAACCACGAGTGATTGGAGTGTCGTCGCCTGGGAAGTCATACTCGCTCAGCAAGTCGCGAACTTCCATTTCAACCAATTCCAGCAACTCTTCGTCTTCAACCATGTCGCATTTGTTCAAGAATACAACGATGTAAGGAACACCAACTTGGCGGGACAACAGGATGTGCTCGCGAGTTTGCGGCATTGGGCCGTCAGCTGCGGATACAACCAGAATCGCTCCGTCCATTTGTGCAGCGCCAGTGATCATGTTTTTAACATAGTCGGCGTGACCTGGGCAGTCAACGTGTGCATAGTGACGGTTAGGTGTTTCATACTCCACGTGTGCAGTGGAGATTGTGATACCGCGTTCGCGCTCTTCTGGAGCTTTATCGATTTGATCGAATGCTACAGCAGCACCACCGTAAGTTTTGGACAATACAGTTGTGATTGCAGCAGTCAAAGTAGTTTTACCATGATCGACGTGACCAATAGTACCGATATTAACGTGCGGTTTGTTACGCTCAAACTTAGCCTTTGCCATTTGAACAATTCCTCCTCAATAACTTGTTTTATTTTAGGCTGCCGGATGCCCTTTTGGTAAAACCCAGAGCATACCGGTCAGCTGATACATTGTATTACTCGCCGCCTTTGGTTTTGGCAACGATCTCTTCAGCAATGCTCTTCGGAACTTCTTCATAATGAGAAAGTTCCATGGAGAACACACCGCGTCCTTGTGTACCGGAGCGAAGTGTAGTCGAGTATCCGAACATTTCGGACAAAGGCACCTTCGCACGAATGATTTGAGCTCCACTGCGGGAATCCATACCTTCAATCCGACCACGACGGGAGTTCAACATACCCATTACGTCACCCATATATTCCTCAGGAACCGTTACTTCAACTTTCATAATCGGCTCGAGCAATACTGGTTTACATTTGTCTTTCGCTGCTTTCAGCGCCATTGATCCGGCAATTTTAAATGCCATTTCATTGGAATCGACATCATGGTATGATCCGTCCACGATTGTAGCTTTAACGTCCACAAGCGGGAAGCCTGCGATAACGCCGTTTTTCATTTGTTCCTCAATACCAGCAAGAGCAGGAGCGATGTACTCTCTAGGAACAGAGCCGCCGACTACCTTACTTTCGAATTGACTACCAGTACCTGGCTCAAGCGGTTCGAACTCAACCCATACGTGACCATATTGACCACGACCACCGGACTGACGAACGAATTTACCTTCGACACGTGCTGGAGCACGGAACGTTTCACGGTAAGCAACCTGTGGTTTACCCACATTTGTTTCCACCTTGAACTCACGACGCATACGGTCAATGATGATGTCCAAGTGAAGCTCACCCATACCCGCCAAGATGGTTTGACCTGTTTCTTCGTTAGTATGAGCGCGAAGAGTTGGATCCTCTTCAGTCAACTTACCGAGAGCTACAGACATTTTATCTTGGTCAGCTTTGGTTTTAGGCTCAACCGCGATTTCGATAACCGGATCAGGGAAGTTCATGGACTCGAGAATAACAGGACTCTTCTCATCACACAGTGTATCACCTGTACCTGTATCTTTCAAACCTACGGCAGCCGCAATATCACCAGAGTAAACTACAGTGATTTCTTGACGACTGTTCGCATGCATTTGAAGAATACGTCCGATACGTTCGCGTTTACCTTTTGTTGCATTCAATACGTAAGAACCGGATTGAAGAACACCGGAGTATACGCGGAAGAATGTCAACTTACCAACGTAAGGATCCGTCATGATTTTGAATGCCAATGCGGAGAATGGCTCTTCATCGGAAGAGTGACGTTCAACTTCCGTACCGTCTTCCAAATGCCCTTGAATACTTGGCACATCAATAGGAGCCGGCAAATAGTCGAGAACAGCATCCAACATCAGCTGAACACCTTTATTGCGGTAAGAAGATCCACAGATAACTGGGAAGATTTTAACTTCTACAACACCTTTACGGAGAGCGGCTTTAATTTCGGCAACCGAAATTTCTTCGCCTTCCAGGTATTTCATTGTCAATTCTTCGTCCAGTTCAGCAACCTTCTCGATCAATTCATTACGAAGTTCTTCAACTTGATCTTTGAATTCCGCAGGAACTTCTACTTCTTCGATATCTTGACCAAGATCATCTTTGTACATATGAGCTTTTTGTTCAACGATATCGATAATACCAGTAAAATCATTTTCTGCGCCGATTGGCAATTGAATCGCAACTGCGTTCGCTTGAAGGCGATCACGCATGTCAGAGACAACATTCAGGAAGTCGGCACCAATGATATCCATTTTGTTTACATATGCGATCCGTGGAACGCCGTAGCGATCAGCCTGTCTCCATACGGTTTCGGACTGAGGCTCAACGCCTTCTTTCGCACTGAAAACACCAACTGCTCCGTCCAATACACGAAGGGAACGTTCAACTTCAACAGTGAAGTCAACGTGCCCCGGGGTGTCGATGATATTGACGCGGTGACCTTTCCAGGCAGCGGTCGTCGCAGCGGAAGTAATCGTGATTCCGCGCTCTTGTTCTTGTTCCATCCAGTCCATTGTCGCAGCGCCTTCGTGAACTTCACCGATTTTGTGCGTACGGCCTGTGTAGAACAAGATCCGCTCTGTTGTTGTGGTTTTACCCGCGTCAATATGAGCCATGATCCCGATATTACGTGTATTTTTCAAGGAGAACTCTCTTGCCATGAAATGGGTCTCCCTTCAAAATTGAAGTTATTTTTTTGAGCTGAATCCTACCAACGATAGTGAGCAAACGCTTTGTTCGCTTCAGCCATTTTGTGCGTGTCTTCACGTTTTTTCACGGAAGCGCCTGTGTTGTTGGAAGCATCGATAATTTCAGCCGCCAAACGCTCTTCCATGGTTTTCTCACCGCGGTTGCGGGAGTAGTTTACGAGCCAACGTAATCCCAGGGACGTACGTCTTTCTGGTTTTACCTCGATTGGTACTTGGTAGTTGGCACCGCCGACACGGCGTGCTTTAACTTCCAGGACTGGCATGATATTCTTGATAGCTGCTTCAAAAACTTCCATCGGGTCATTCCCCGTACGTTCTTGGATAAGCTTGAACGCATTGTACAGAATGCTTTGAGCAACGCCTCGTTTTCCGTCGAGCATGATGCGATTGATCAAGCGGGTAACCAACTTGCTGTTGTATACCGGATCTGGCAACACGTCTCTTTTGGTAACTGGACCTTTGCGTGGCATGGATATCCCCCTTTCTTACATGTTAAACCGACATACGCGGTTTATATTCATTAGGATTTTTTAGCTTTAGGGCGTTTTGCGCCGTATTTGGAACGAGCTTGCATGCGGTTGTTTACGCCTGCAGTATCCAAAGCACCGCGAACGATATGGTAACGCACACCCGGAAGGTCTTTTACACGACCGCCGCGAATCAGCACTACGCTGTGTTCTTGAAGGTTATGTCCAATACCTGGAATGTAAGCAGTCACCTCTACACGGTTCGTCAAGCGAACACGAGCATATTTACGAAGTGCGGAGTTTGGTTTTTTCGGAGTCATAGTACCTACACGAGTGCACACTCCGCGTTTTTGCGGGGCACTGATGTCGGTAGCTTCACGTTTCAAGGCATTAAAACCTTTTTGCAAAGCCGGTGATTTCGATTTCTCGATTTTGGCTTGACGTCCTTTACGAACCAGTTGGTTAATAGTTGGCATGTTGGTTGCCACCCCCTTCCTCAATTTTTGCTGTTACTTTACAAACCTTATCTAAGCCCACAGACCCAGGCGGTTCATAAAAGAACAAATGAAAAGTCTTTGCCGCCAAGAATAACGATTCCTTAGACAAAAACGTTCCTTACCCTATTGTTTTACGATAGCAGCCATTGCGGCTCCCACTTCAATCCCACATGCAGCTCCGAGATTTTTCATTGTGTCTACGAGAGTCACTTTGACTCCTTGCTTGTTGCACAAAGCAATGATGTTGGAAGTGAGACGCTGATCTGCGTCTTCTGCCACATATACTTCTGAGGCAAAGCCCAATTCTACCATACGAATGGTTTGTTTGGTACCGATTTTGACATGAGCATCTTGCAGTCCCTGTTCTTTAGACATATCTCATTCCTCCGAAAAGACCCAATAGCATATAGGCTGCTCACGCACCTTTGCTATATTAGCATTGACTATAAGTAATGTCAAGACAAATATAAACCATAATTCATTTAAACAGAATAACACGATTCATTTTTGAAAAAAGCACCGGAGCACCGTCTACTGCAGCTTTTATGCAAAGCTTATGTCAGCGGTGTTCCGGTAATCATACTATTTTTGTATTACTCTGCCGAAATTGGTTCGAGCTCCTCAGATGGAGACTGCCCCTCTTCCGGCTGGGCAAATTTCACGCTACGGTAACGGTTCATACCTGTTCCCGCAGGAATCAATTTACCAATAATTACGTTCTCTTTCAGTCCAAGCAGCTGATCAACCTTGCCTTTAATAGCTGCATCAGTCAGGACACGAGTAGTTTCCTGGAAGGATGCTGCTGACAAGAAGGAGTCAGTTTCCAGAGATGCCTTGGTAATACCGAGCAGTACTGGCTTAGCTACCGCTGGTTCTTGACCGCTGAGAATCGCTATCTTGTTTGCATTTTCATACTCATGGACATCAACAAAGGAGCCTGGAAGTAAGATCGTGTCGCCCGCATCAATGATACGGATTTTACGCAACATTTGACGAATCATAACTTCTACGTGCTTGTCGTTGATTTCTACGCCCTGGTTCCGGTATACGCGTTGAACTTCCTGAAGGATATAGTTCTGTACCCCGCGAATACCTTTAATACGCAGCATTTCTTTAGGGTCAATCGAACCATCCGTCAGTTCGTCCCCAGCTTCAACAGTCATACCTTCGCTTACGCGCAGGCGGGAACCATACGTTACTGAGTATGTTTTCGTTTCAGCTTCACCCTGAATGTCGATCTCACGGCGGTCTTTACCTTCACGAACTTCTTTAACTGTACCGTCAATTTCACTAATCGTTGCCTGACCTTTAGGATTACGCGCTTCAAAAAGCTCCTGGATACGAGGCAAACCTTGTGTAATATCGTCACCCGCTACGCCGCCTGTGTGGAACGTACGCATAGTAAGCTGTGTTCCTGGCTCACCGATGGATTGTGCAGCGATGATACCAACTGCTTCACCAATCTCAACGTGTTTACCAGTCGCCAGATTGCGACCGTAACATTTCTTGCAGACGCCATGTTTAGCACGACAACTTAATACAGAACGTATTTGAACTTTGTGTACGCCAGCTTTAACAATCGCTTCAGCTTTGTCGGAGTCAATCAATTCGTTACGTCTAGCCAAAATCTCGCCAGTCTCAGGATGACGTACCGTTTCAAAGCAATAGCGACCTTCCAGACGGTCATAGAGATCTTCAATTACTTCTTTACCATCCTGGATACGACTTACTGTGAAGCCTTTATCCGTTCCGCAGTCTTCTTCGCGCACGATAACATCCTGTGCGACATCTACGAGACGACGAGTCAGGTAACCCGAGTCAGCCGTACGAAGGGCAGTATCCGCCAAACCTTTACGCGCTCCGTGAGTGGAGATGAAGTACTCGAGTACTGTCAGACCTTCACGGAAGTTTGATTTGATTGGGAGTTCGATAATACGTCCGGATGGATTCGCCATCAGACCACGCATACCGCCGAGCTGAGTAATCTGTGATTTGTTACCCCGCGCTTTGGAGTCCACCATCATCATGATGGAGTTGTAGCGATCCATGGACTTCATCAATACTTCAGTAATATCATCTTTCGCTTTAGACCAAATATCGATAATCCGGTCATAGCGTTCTTCATTCGTAATCAGACCACGACGGTACTGATTCGTTACAACTTGCGCTTTGTCTTCGGATCCCTTAAGAATCTCTTGTTTTTCCACCGGCACGATTACGTCCGATACAGCAACCGTTACCCCTGCACGAGTGGAATACGTAAAGCCAAGCTGCTTGATTTTATCCAGAATTACAGCTGTTTCTGTTGTATGGTAAGTCTCAAAACAACGGGCAATGATATTACCAAGGTAATCCTTGCCTACCCCGCTAGCTTGCGGAGCGTTTTGAATGGCTTCTGTAAGATTTACACCCTTCTCGTAAACAAAGAACTCCTCCGCAGTACCATAAAGCAGGTTCGCACGGGTAGCATCATTGATGTACGGGAAGCTTGCCGGGAAAATTTCATTAAAGATAATTTTACCAACCGTTGTGATCAACATCGCTTCCTGTTGTTTTTCCGTAAAGCTCGTTTTATTCAAAGCTTTAACCGGAATAGCTACACGAGCATGAAGTCCAGCTGTACCACGTTGGTAAGCCGATATAGCTTCATTCATGTTGCGAAGGATCATATTACTTCCTTCTTCTTCTTTGTTATCCATAGTCAGATAGAAAGAACCAAGAACCATATCCTGGGAAGGTGTAACAACTGGCTTGCCGTCTTTCGGATTCAAAATGTTGCCGGATGCTAGCATAAGCAAACGAGCTTCAGCTTGGGCTTCCGCAGACAACGGAACGTGAACAGCCATTTGGTCACCGTCAAAGTCGGCATTATATGCAGTACATACGAGCGGATGCAGACGAATCGCACGACCTTCAACCAAAATCGGTTCGAACGCCTGGATACCGAGTCTATGCAACGTAGGGGCACGGTTCAGAAGAACCGGATGCTCCTTGATTACTTCTTCCAGCACATCCCATACTTCTGCACTCACACGCTCTACTTTACGTTTCGCGCTCTTGATATTGTGCGCCAAACCTTTGTTCACCAGTTCTTTCATAACAAAAGGTTTGAACAGTTCCAACGCCATTTCTTTTGGCAAACCGCATTGATACATTTTCAAGTACGGACCTACAACGATAACGGAACGACCAGAGTAGTCAACACGTTTTCCGAGCAAGTTTTGACGGAAACGTCCTTGTTTACCTTTCAGCATGTGGCTGAGGGATTTCAAAGGACGGTTACCTGGACCTGTAACAGGACGACCACGACGACCATTATCAATCAAAGCGTCAACAGCTTCCTGCAACATCCGTTTTTCATTTTGTACGATAATATCTGGCGCACCTAGATCTAACAGACGTTTCAGACGGTTATTACGGTTAATAACACGACGATACAAGTCGTTAAGGTCAGAGGTAGCGAAACGACCACCATCCAACTGTACCATTGGACGAAGCTCAGGAGGAATAACAGGAAGTACGTCCATGATCATCCAATCCGGTTGGTTGCCTGAGTTACGGAAGGCCTCAATAACTTCAAGGCGTTTGATCGCACGGTTACGACGTTGTCCTTGAGCTGTACGCAGCTCTTCTTTCAAAAATTCTAACTCTTTGTCTATATCCAAATCTTGAAGAAGCTTTTTAACCGCTTCAGCACCCATACCTGCCTGGAAGCCATAGCCGTATTTCTCACGGTAGCTACGGTATTCTTTTTCGGACAGGAGTTGTTTTTTCTCCAAAGGCGTATCTCCTGGATCGGTTACAACATAAGATGCGAAGTAAATGATCTCTTCCAGAGATCTTGGAGACATATCAAGAGCAAGACCCATACGACTTGGAATGCCTTTGAAGTACCAAATGTGCGATACAGGAGCAGCCAACTCAATATGGCCCATACGCTCACGGCGAACCTTAGCGCGAGTAACTTCTACTCCACAACGGTCACAGACAACACCTTTATAGCGTACACGTTTGTACTTACCGCAATGACATTCCCAGTCTTTCGTAGGTCCGAAAATTTTCTCGCAAAATAGTCCTTCTTTTTCCGGTTTAAGCGTACGATAGTTAATCGTCTCCGGTTTTTTGACTTCTCCGCGGGACCAAGAACGAATCTTTTCGGGGGAAGCAAGCCCGATTTTCATATATTCGAAATTGTTAACGTCCAACAAGGAGCAACCCTCCTTAACCAAATCCTGAGTTTTTAGGTTTGATACCGCCCAGCAGCACCGGGCGGTATCAAGAAACCTGATCCATCCTAGAATGGATCAAGGTATATAACAAAGCTGATATGAGTCAGTTAGCAGTCAAACTACTCTACGCCAACCTCAGAGCCTTCCAGATTCAAACTCAGCTTATCGCCGCTTGTGTCATCCTCATCATCAAGCTCTCTCATTTCGATCTCTTGTTCGTCTTCAGACAGAATCTTCACGTCCATACCCAAGCTTTGCAGCTCTTTGATCAAGACCTTAAATGATTCTGGAACACCCGGTTCAGGTACATTTTCACCTTTGACAATGGATTCGTAAGTTTTAACACGTCCAACCACATCATCGGATTTCACAGTCAAAATTTCCTGAAGCGTGTACGCCGCGCCGTAGGCTTCCAATGCCCATACTTCCATCTCCCCGAAGCGCTGTCCACCGAATTGAGCTTTACCACCCAATGGTTGCTGCGTAACGAGAGAGTAAGGACCTGTAGAACGAGCATGGATTTTATCATCGACCATGTGCGCCAGTTTGATCATGTGCATGACACCGACAGTAACTTCACGTTCAAAACGATCACCCGTACGTCCGTCATACAACACAGTCTTACCATTACGCTGCATGCCTGCCTCTTCCATTGTATCGAACACGTCATACTCCTTGGCACCATCGAATACTGGAGTTGCCACATGAATACCAAGACGCATTGCAGCCATACCCAGATGGACTTCAAGCACCTGTCCGATGTTCATCCGTGAAGGTACCCCCAGCGGGTTCAGAACGACCTGTACTGGTGTGCCATCCGGCAGGAACGGCATATCTTCTTCAGGCAAAATACGGGCAACGACACCCTTGTTACCGTGACGTCCAGCCATTTTATCGCCTTCGGAGATTTTACGTTTTTGAGCAATATATACACGAACCAACTGATTTACACCTGGTGGCAGTTCATCGCCATTTTCACGTGTAAACACCTTTACATCTACAACAATCCCATCTGTTCCGTGAGGAACTCTCAAAGAAGTATCGCGAACCTCGCGTGCCTTCTCACCAAAGATTGCGTGTAAGAGACGTTCTTCAGCTGTCAATTCAGTCACACCTTTAGGTGTAACTTTACCAACAAGAATGTCACCTGCACCGATTTCGGCACCAATACGAATGATTCCACGCTCATCCAAGTTGCGAAGCGCCTCTTCACCGACATTTGGAATGTCACGAGTGATTTCTTCAGGTCCAAGTTTCGTGTCACGAGCCTCGGATTCGTATTCCTCAATATGGATCGAGGTGTATACATCCTCCTTGACCAGTTTCTCACTCAGCAGGATCGCATCCTCGTAGTTGTAACCTTCCCAAGTCATGAAGGCAACGACAACGTTACGTCCCAACGCCAACTCACCCATCTCTGTAGATGGACCATCCGCAAGAATATCGCCAACTTTGACAATATCTCCTCTGTTCACAATCGGACGTTGGTTAATGCAAGTTCCTTGGTTAGATCGCATGAATTTGTGTAATTTATACTTAACAATGTCGCCCTTCACTTCAGCACCATCTACAGTTTCGATACGACGCAACCAAATTTCGTTAGCCGAAGAGCGTTCGATAACTCCGTTGTATTTGGATACAATGCAAACACCAGAATCTTTTGCAGACTTGTGCTCCATTCCTGTTCCGACCAATGGAGACTTTGGAATCAAAAGTGGGACAGCCTGACGTTGCATGTTGGAACCCATCAATGCGCGGTTAGAGTCATCATTCTCCAGAAACGGAATCAGTGCTGTCGCAACTGATACGACCTGTTTAGGTGATACGTCCATGTAATCGACACGGCTACTAGCCATTGGAATAATGTTATCAGACTGTTTGTTATAACGGACAATGACGACCTCATCCTTAAAGGTGTTTTCCTCCGTCAATTCCGCGTTCGCCTGAGCTACGATGTAGTTATCTTCTTCATCAGCAGTCAGGTAATCAATCTGGTCTGTAACTTTTCCGGTTTTCGGATCTACCCAACGATAAGGAGCTTCGATAAATCCGTACTCGTTGATACGTGCAAATGTGGACAAAGAGTTGATCAAACCAATGTTTGGTCCCTCTGGTGTCTCGATAGGACACATACGGCCGTAGTGACTTGGATGGACGTCACGCACTTCCATGCCTGCGCGTTCACGCGTCAAACCGCCGGGTCCGAGTGCGGACAGACGACGTTTGTGCGTTAATTCAGCAAGCGGGTTTGTCTGATCCATAAACTGTGACAGCTGCGAGCTACCAAAAAACTCTTTAATCGAAGCAATTACTGGACGTATGTTAATCAACGCTTGTGGCGTAATTACATTAGCATCCTGAATCGACATTCTTTCACGCACCACGCGTTCCATACGGGATAAACCGATACGGAACTGGTTTTGGAGCAACTCACCTACAGAACGTAAACGACGGTTACCCAAATGGTCAATATCGTCCGTACTTCCGATACCGTGAAGCAAGTTAATAAAATAACTGATGGAGGAAATAATATCGGCAGGCGTAATATTCTTAACCGATTTATCAATATTTCCGTTAGCAATCAGTTTTACTACTTTACCGTCCTCAATTGGCGAGAATACATCAATCGTTTGAAGTGGAATATCATTGCTTTCCAGCACGCCGCTAGCAACATGATACGTGCGGTGTCCTACTGATTCCTCCAGTTGGGCCAAAATCTCGTCCAACAGGCGACGATCCACCATTTGTCCTGCTTCAGCGATAATTTCACCAGTTGTTGTATCAATCAATGTCTCAGCAAGACGTTGATTGAACAGACGGTTTTTGATGTGAAGCTTTTTATTGATTTTGTAACGGCCTACGTTGGCCAGATCATAACGTTTTGGATCAAAGAAGCGTGCAACAAGCAAGCTCTTTGCGTTATCCAGTGTAGGTGGCTCACCCGGGCGAAGACGCTCATAAATTTCAATCAGCGCTTTCTCCGTGGAATCCGTATTGTCTTTATCAAGTGTGTTGCGGATATATTCGTCATTGCCGAGCAAATCCAGAATCTCAGCATCAGTGCCAAAGCCAAGTGCACGCAGCAACACCGTAACCGGAATTTTACGGGTACGGTCAATCCGGACATAGATAATATCCTTCGCATCCATCTCCAGTTCGAGCCAAGCCCCCCGGTTAGGAATTACCGTTGCGGTGTATGTTGTTTTCGCATTCTTGTCGACTTTTGTGCTGAAATAGACGCTGGGAGAGCGAACCAACTGGCTGACAATAACCCGTTCCGCACCGTTAATAATAAACGTACCCGTTTCAGTCATCAGCGGGAAGTCTCCCATGAATACTTCCTGCTCTTTCACTTCCCCGGTCTCTTTATTAATAAGCCGGACTTTTACCCGAAGCGGTGCTGCATACGTAACGTCGCGTTCCTTTGCGTCGTCAACGGTATATTTGGGTTCTCCGAGAGAATAGTCGATAAACTCCAAAATCAGATTTCCAGTGAAATCTTGAATTGGTGAAATATCCCGAAACATTTCCCGTAATCCTTCCTCCAAAAACCAATCATAGGATTTTTGTTGGATCTCAATCAGGTTCGGAACCTCGAGTACCTCATTAATACGTGCATAACTGCGCCGAGTGCGTCGACCATATTGAACAAGATGTCCTGCCAACTTAAACTCACCCCTCATGTCTACTCACTTTAAAAATACATTGCGAACCTCTGTTTGTGACCTTATAATAAGACACATACAGAAGATTCAATCTTACAAATACAGAAAAGCCCTTACTCGAATGCATTCGAAAAAAGAGCAACGTATCTGCAGAATCCTCTTACCGGAAGATCTTCATCACTTGTAGATTTGCCCAAAATGGTTGTATTATACGTAATAGCGATAAATACTATACCTACTACGCATAAATCTATTGACATTTCAACAAACTAAAGCCATGGAGGGCATCCTAATACTGACATTTTATAATGATATCACAGACCAGGATTCAAGTCAATGGTCCTATTGCATTTTCTTAAAAACTTTTTTTGGCCTTCAAAATTCGATAGCCTTTATCCTTTGTAACTTCCTCCACATGACCGAAAAGACTCTCTATCTTAGCACTCGCCGAAGGGGCCCCCTGCTTTTTCTGAATGACTACCCACAAAGTTCCACCCTCATTTAAATGCTCATAAGCAAGTTCAAAAATGGTATGCACTGTTTCTTTTCCTGCACGTATAGGAGGATTCGTCAAAATTACGTCAAAACGTTCATTCTTCACTTCCGCAAACAAATCGCTTTGCTTAACGGTGACATTCTTAACCCCATTACGTTCCGCATTCTCTATCGCTAGTTGAACGGCTCGCTCATTAATATCAACCATTGTGACGTGTCCTTCTGGGACAAGCGCGGCTGCCGCCAAACCAATCGGCCCGTAACCGCATCCTACATCTAATACCGAGGCTTGTGCAGGAAGCTGCATCGCTTCAATCAGCACGCGACTCCCATAATCAATGCCCTGCTTCGAAAAAACGCCTGAATCGCTGACAAAACGGTATGACCGCCCCCGCAGCACTGTTTCCAGGCTCCGTCTTTCATGCGCCGTCTCTGGCCGCTTGGAGTAGTAATGATCAGCCATTCATGCCCACCTCTTTCGGTTGTACTACCATCATAGCCTTTACAATTACCTTTCAGACATGCTGGCACTACCGTTTTACAGCAACAAACCCCTTGAAGATCACCTCAAGGGGTTTGTTTTAGTTCATTGTCTGCTAGAAAGCAGTCAATTATTTCACTTCTACAGAAGCGCCTGCTTCTTCCAATTTTGCTTTAATGGATTCAGCTTCTTCTTTAGCGATTTTTTCTTTCAGTGGTTTTGGAGCGTTGTCAACCAGTTCTTTTGCTTCTTTCAGGCCAAGACCTGTGATTTCGCGAACTGCTTTGATAACGTTGATTTTGGAACCGCCAGCGCTTGTCAAGATTACGTCGAACTCGGATTGCTCAGCTTCAGCTGCGCCACCTGCTGCGCCACCTGCTACAGCTACTGGAGCTGCTGCAGTTACGCCGAATTCTTCTTCGATTGCTTTCACGAGATCGTTCAGTTCCAATACGGACATACCTTTAATTGCTTCCAAGATTTGCTCTTTACTCATGGTTGAACCTCCATTTAAATTCGTATTTTTTTGTTCTCAACTGCTATACAGCAGGTTTAATCCCTAACTTATGCGCTTTGCTCTTCTTTTTCTGCAACAGCTTTAACTGCAAGCGCGAAGTTGCGCACAGGAGCTTGAAGCACGCTGAGGAGCATGGAAAGGAGACCTTCGCGGGATGGCAGTTCTGCCAGTGCTTTGATTTCCTCAACACCGATAACGCGACCTTCTACAACTGCACCTTTCAGTTCCAGTGCATTGTTCTTCTTAGCGAAATCGTTCAAGATTTTAGCTGCAGACACTGCATCATCTTTGCCGAACGCGATTGCAGTAGGACCTGTCAATACTGCGTCCAGTTCAGTCAATTCTGCTGCCGCAGTTGCACGGCGGAGCAGTGTGTTTTTCAGCACTTGAAATTCGATTCCGGCTTCGCGAAGCTGCTTACGCAGCTCAGTTACTTGGGCAACATTCAGACCGCGATAGTCTGCAACCACAGTCGTTACGCTCTCACGCAATTTCGCAGCTACAACTTCAACAGCTTCTTGTTTTGCTTGAATCACCTTTGCATTTGCCAAACTGTACACCTCCTGATCAATTTATCCGCTTTGTTCGAAGCACCCGATCTGGTGATCTCACAAAGCTTGCTTTCATAAGCATGAAAAAAGCCTCCGTAGAGTACGAAGGCTTGATAAATCTACATGGACGGGACAAGCCCGTCACATGAAACGTTCTATCATAACACCTCGGTAGGAAATTAAGCCCTAAGGCACCTACTGTCTACGGTAAGCATATTCAACTTTAATGGTCAGTCACAAGGACTCACAACTTTTATAGAATAACAATTTTGATTGAACATGTCAATCAAAATATTATCTGTAAACAGATGCGTTCACACGTGCACTTGGTCCCATAGTCGAAGAAATAGCGATGTTTTTCAGGTATACACCTTTAGCAGCCGCTGGCTTCGCACGGTTCAAGGCTTCAACCAAGGCTTTAAGGTTCTCGTTCAGCTGTTCAGCACTGAAGGAAGCTTTGCCGATTGGCGCATGAATTTGACCGGCTTTGTCGAGACGGTATTCGATTTTACCGGCTTTAATTTCTTGAACAGCCTTGGCAACGTCGAAAGTAACTGTGCCTGCTTTAGGGTTAGGCATCAAACCTTTACCACCGAGCAAACGACCCAGTTTACCAACCTCACTCATCATATCAGGTGTCGCAACGCAGACGTCGAATTCAAACCAGCCTTGTTGGATTTTGTTGATCATATCTTGATCGCCAACAAAATCAGCGCCAGCAGCTTCCGCTTCTTTCACTTTGTCACCTTTTGCAAATACCAGAACGCGTTGTGTTTTACCCGTACCATGCGGCAGGACAACAACACCACGAACAGCCTGGTCTTGTTTACGGGAATCTACGCCCAGACGAACTGCAGCTTCAACGGTTTCGTCGAATTTAGCAGTCGCAGCCTTTTTCACCAGTTCAACGGCTTCTAAAGGCTCGTAAGTTGCTTCGCTGTCAATCAGCTTAGCAGCTTCCAGGTACTTCTTACCATGTTTAGCCATAATGTTTTCCTCCTTATGTGGTATTAGCGGATATTCCTCCCACACTTGCCGGACAGTCAAACTGCCGGCACACGTAGATTAATAAAATTAATCTACGATGGTGATACCCATGCTGCGAGCAGTACCTTCAACCATACGCATTGCCGATTCTACGGAAGCTGCGTTAAGGTCAGGCATTTTTTGCTCTGCAATTTGACGAACAGCAGCGCGATTTACAGTTGCAACTTTCGTTTTATTCGGTTCACCGGAACCTTTTTCGATTTTAGCAGCAACTTTCAACAGAACAGCAGCCGGTGGAGTTTTGGTGATGAACGTAAAAGAACGATCCTCAAATACCGAAATTTCAACCGGAATAATCAGGCCTGCTTGATCAGCAGTACGAGCATTGAACTCTTTACAGAATGCCATGATGTTGACACCTGCTTGACCCAAAGCTGGACCTACTGGAGGCGCTGGATTAGCTTTCCCTGCAGGAATCTGCAGTTTTACCATTTTAATTACCTTTTTTGCCATGGATGACACCTCCTTGACTCAATAGTGGTAGACGGACCTATCGATCCTCCCACAAGAAACCTGTAAGAAAAATCTATATTTTCTCCACTTGAGTATAATCCAACTCAAGCGGGGTTTCCCGTCCAAACATATTGACGTGAACTTTAAGCTTGCTCTTCTCAACCAAAATTTCTTCCACGGAGCCCACAAAATTCGCAAAAGGACCAACTTTAATTCGCACGGATTCCTTAACATCGAATTCAATCTTCGGTTTCGGCTCTACCATGCCCATATGCTTCAGAATCTGTTCAACTTCTTCTGGAAGCAATGGCGTCGGTTTGGAACCCGAGCCTGTTGACCCTACAAATCCCGTAACACCTGGTGTGTTGCGTACAACATACCAAGAGTCGTCGGTTTGAACCATTTCGACTAAGACATAACCAGGGTAGACTTTACGCATAACGGTTTTTTTCTTACCGTCCTTGGTTACCAGTTCTTCTTCCATAGGAACAAGAACACGGAATATCTTGTCTTCCATGCCCATGGACTCAACGCGTTTTTCCAAATTGGCTTTGACTTTGTTCTCATACCCTGAATAGGTATGAACGACGTACCATCTTTTTTCCATATCAAGCCACCTGGAACCCTTCCTAGATAATCGCTTCGATCACAGCGGAAATGCCGATGTCGAGAACCCAAAAATAAATCGTGACGAACGCAATTGTCCCTATGACAATCAGCGTATAGTTGGTCAGTTCTTTACGATTGGGCCAGCGAACCTTCTTGAGTTCAGCCCAGCTTTCAGAGAAAAAGGAAAACAGAGACTTGAAACTGCGTTTCACGCCGACTACACCTCCAAAAACTATCTGGTTTCCCGATGAGAAGTCTGTTCGTTACAGGACTTACAGAATTTCTTCATCTCCATGCGGTCGGGGTGATTACGCTTGTTTTTCGTCGTTGTGTAATTTCTTTGTTTGCATGTTGTACAAGCCAAAGTAATAATTACCCGCATGATGTGCACCTCCCGAAGACATCCAACACCGGAAGTCTCATAATTGATCCTAAAAAAAACCGCGAATTTAGGCCTACCTAAAACACTTTATCACACGGGGTTTTCCATGTCAACGAATGTTTACATACAATTCGCAGTCCCGACTGTGGTGCATTTTAACATCTGTGCATCCTTTAAAACTATTCTCTGAAAAGCCGCTTCAAAAATCAAGGCGATATCTATTATTCGTCTTTTTTAGTATAAATCATTTGTAACACTTATAAACCTGCATAGCCTACCTATAACGAATAAAAAAAGACTCGGACTCGAGCCTTTTTCCCTGTCAGCCTCTACTTTCAACTATCTCTTACTTCCAGATACTTTTCAAGTTTACGCTTGACCCGTTGCAGCGCGTTATCAATGGATTTCACATGGCGGTCAAGATCCTCTGCAATCTCCTGATACGAACGTCCGTCCAGATACAACATAAGTACCTTGCGTTCCAGTTCGCTCAGAATCTCGGACATCTTGTCCTCAAGGCCCACAAATTCTTCCTGATTGATGATCAGCTCTTCAGGGTCACTTACTTGTGTTCCGCAAATCACATCGAGCAACGTCCGGTCTGACTCTTCATCATAGATGGGCTTGTCCAGAGACACGTAAGAGTTCAGAGGAATGTGCTTTTGTCGTGTAGCCGTCTTAATTGCCGTAATAATCTGTCGTGTAATGCACAACTCGGCGAAAGCCTTGAACGAAGCAAGCTTGTCTCCCTTAAAATCACGAATGGATTTGTAGAGACCAATCATGCCCTCCTGAATAATATCCTCGCGATCAGCACCAATCAGGAAGTAGGATCTGGCCTTGGCCCGCACAAAGTTCCGGTATTTGTTGATCAGAAACTCCAGCGCTTCCCCATCACCTTCATGGACTGCTCCGACAATGTCTTCATCATTTTTGTAATCAAACTTTGACAACATGATATCCTTGAGGTCCACACTCACTAACAATCCCTCCGGCTGCAACGCAAGGTACCCGTTACTCTCTCAAATATACGACAAGTATACGCGATGTAACCTGATACCGTCAACCACAACAACCTAAAAAAGAAGAGCGCTAACAAAATTGTCAATGGTTTCAAAATGGAGTGGCGTCCAATTATTGGTTTATTCTCTTCTCCATCGTTCAAACAACTTTCGAAGCTCCGGACTCAGTTTGGAATCTAGCGAGTTACGGGACAACTTAGCACTATCCTGCTGGATTCGCTTCTGCACTTCTCTTTCGGATTCCTCAATCTCGATCAGTAATTCTCGCGCCGACACCCTAAGTGCACCTTGTCCAAATGCGACATGTTGCTCTACCTGATCGCTTGTCGCTACGTAAATACTTCTTCTTTTACTGCTCAGCTCCCGAACCAATCGCTCGATGCACTCATCAGCAGTTTCTTTTTCTCTGGTAAAATAAATCTGGACTTTGCTCTGAGCAAAAGTTTTACCTAATCCTGGTACCCTGTAAGCATCAAATACGACGATGACTCTTCTGCCGGAATACGCCTGATGATCCGCCAGTCGTTCAAGAAGTCTGTCCCTCGCTTCCTGCATACCAGATTGTACCAGTGCGGAAAGTTCGGGCCAGGCTCCAATCATGTTGTAACCGTCCACAAGCAGAACATCCCGCGTGTCAGCCATATCGTTAGCCCCGTGCCTGTCGTCCGCGCAATACTTCGTACATGACAACACCTGCAGCTACAGAAGCATTAAGGGAATTAATTTGCCCCGCCATTGGCAGCTTGACGAGTACATCGCATTTCTCACGAATCAAACGGCCCATACCTTTATTTTCGTTACCAATGACAATGGCTACTGGTCCCGTGAATACTCCATTCCCAAAGACAGGGTCTGTCGCTGTAACATCCGTGCCAACTACCCATACACCTTCTTCTTTAAGACGATCAATGGTTTGTCCCAGATTGTTTACACGCGCCACCGGAACGTACTCCACAGCACCTGCCGATGTTTTGGACACCGTTACAGTTACAGCTGCAGAACGCCTTTTCGGCACAATAACACCATGCGCTCCAGTACAGTCCGCTGTACGAAGGATGGAGCCCAAATTATGAGGGTCTTCAATCTCATCCAGCAAAATCAAAAACGGCTCTTCTCCCTTATCACGAGCAGTTGCGAGCAATTCTTCCACTTCAACATAGGCAAAAGGCGCAGCTTGCGCGACCACTCCCTGATGTTGAATGCCCGGAACCATTTGATCCAGCTTACGCTTGTCCACCTGCAAAACAATAATTCCTGCTTTTTTCGCCTCAGCTGTAATCGGCAGTGTCAAATGTTTTTGCGCATTATCCGCAATCCAAATTTTATTTATTGTTCTGCCTGAACGCAATGCCTCCGTTACCGAATGCTTACCGGCAATCCATTCTTCTTCCATCTCTAGCTTCCTCCCGGGAAACGGCTGATACTTGTTCCATCCAGTCCATTCCCATTTATGATTTTCCTGTATTTTCCATTTGCGCAATTCCGTACGTAATCAACTCTCTTAATCTGTCCAAATGTCCATCACAATAAAGAGATCCAATCAACCCCTCCAGTGCAGTGGCGTGCCGATACTCAAGCACATCAGCATTTTTGGGCAAACTTCCTGATTTAGCATTTCTTCCTTGTCGGACAATATCGCGTTCTTCTTCCGTCAGTACATTTTCCAATAGCCCTAACATGCGACTCTGCGCCTTGGCGGAGACTAGCCCTGTGGCTCGCCGATGCAGATGATTTGGACGCAGGTTAGGCTGTGCCAACAAATATTGCCGGACAGCTACCTCGTACACTGCATCACCAATGTAAGCTAGTGCAATGGGAGGCATCAAACGTGCTGGCTTGGACGCAGGGTACGGGAACCAGTTCCCCGTACCTTCCGATGCTCCTGAGTTCAGTGGCTTATCATTCATTTTCGCCGCCACCGCATCCCCTGCGCCGTATCTTCAAGCACAATGCCTTTTGCAGCCAACAGATCGCGAATTTCGTCAGCTCTACCCCAATTTCTGGTCTTACGAGCTTCGACACGTTCTGCAATTAACTGCTCAATTTCGTCATCCAGCAACTCTTCACTCGGCTCCGAATAAATGCGAAGCACGTTATTCATCGAATGAAAGGTATGCAATACAGCTTGTAATTCTGCCTGATGTACGACATCTCGTTGCAACAAATGGTTTGCTTCGCTAACCCAATCGAATACAGCAGTAATCGCATCAGGTGTGTTGAAATCATCATTCATTTTTTCGCCAAACTGCTGCAAAATTCCATCGAGCTTCGTTTGCAGTTCCGTCGATACTCCCTCATTACCTTTCAGCGCATTAGCTAAACGATGCTTCACATTGGCAACTGCATTGGCGATCCGTTCGACACTGTTCTCCGCCTGACTCATAGTCTCTTGGTTGTAGTTTAACGGATTTCGGTAATGCGTCGACAACATAAAATAACGTATAGCCTCAGGCTTGTGATGAGCGCGCAAATCTTTAACTAAAATACCATTACCGAGTGATTTCGACATTTTTTCATTATCTATGCGAATATATCCGTTATGCATCCAGTAGCGGGATAATGGCTTACCTGTAATCACTTCGGATTGTGCGCATTCACATTCATGATGCGGAAATTGCAGATCCTGTCCGCCCCCATGAATATCCAGTGTATCCCCCAAATAATGGCGAGCCATAGCAGAGCATTCGATATGCCAGCCTGGTCGTCCATTTCCCCAAGGGCTCGACCAATGAATTTCGCCCGGCTTCGCTGCCTTCCAGAGTACAAAGTCCTCGGCATTTTCCTTGCGTTCATCCACATTGATACGAATTCCGAACTGAAGCTCTTCCAGATTTTGACCTGACAGTTGTCCGTAATCTTTGAACTTTTTGGTCCGATAGAACACGTCGCCATCATTCTCATAGGCATAGTCTTTGTCTACCAATTCCTTAATAAAATCAATAATCAGATCCATGCTCTCTGTTACACGAGGGTTCATACTGGCAGCAGGAACATTCAATCCTGTCAGATCCTCATGGTAGGCAGCAATAAATTTCTCAGCAACTGCCGAAACATTCATGTCAAGTTCCCGAGCTTTGCGGATTAGTTTATCATCGACATCCGTAAAATTCACCACATAGTTTACATCATAGCCCAAGTACTCCAGGTAGCTACGCACCACATCAAATACAATTACAGGTCGTGCATTGCCAATATGAATGTAATCATACACGGTAGGACCGCATACATACATTTTAACCTTTCCAGGCTCCAGTGGCACAAAAGGCTCCCGACTCCTCGTCATTGTATTATAAATTTGAAGCGGCATTGTTATGTTCCTCCCTCATGAAAATCATTTTTCTAATGTATTCTCTTGGGCCACCTGATGTTTCTGAGCGGATGCCCCATCCTTCAAATCAGACATTTCTGCACGCAAACGTTCTATTTCCCGTTGAAGCTCTCGCATAGAATCCACAACCGGATCAGGCAACTGATGACTAAGTCGGTCTGGACGCCTACCATCCTGTCTGACAACTCGCCCCGGGATGCCCACCACCGTACTGTTTGGTGGAACTTCTTTGAGCACAACCGAGTTAGAGCCAATGTTGGATTGTGCCCCAATCGTGAAAGAGCCTAATATCTTCGCACCAGAGCCGATAACAACATTATTCCCAATGGTCGGATGGCGCTTACCTTTCTCTTTCCCAGTCCCGCCGAGTGTGACCCCCTGATACAATACGACATCGTCGCCAATCTCACAGGTTTCCCCGATGACAACTCCCATGCCATGGTCAATGAACAGCCGATCTCCGATACGAGCGCCAGGATGAATTTCAATGCCTGTCATAAACCTTGATACCTGGGATATAACACGGGCTAGAGTACACCAGTTTCGCAAATAAAACCAATGTGCGATTCGGTGTGCCCAAAGGGCATGAACACCGGAATACGTAAAAATGACCTCCAGCTTACTCCGGGCGGCCGGATCATTATCCAAAACAGTCTGAATGTCGGATTTGAAATGTCTGAACATGTCGCCCTCCTATTCCCTTCATATCCTTGCCGCATCATCACAACACTTCACGTTCCGCCAATTTTCGCATCCACCAGCACTCTTCGACATTTTTCTATCTATAACGAGTCTGAGTCTGATAAAAAAGAAAAAGCGCCTCCGCAGCCTAAGCTGCAGAGACGCATGAACGTGGTCCCACTCTGCTTTCGAACATATCTGCTGCATAAAAAGCAGATAATCCGTCTTTGGCGTCCTGTAACGGGAACGAATCGGCACGCCCTTGTCACATCAGCATTTGATGCTAATGAGGGTTCGGGCGCACGGCTCCCAGGCGCATTTCCTCCGCAGGTCAACTGGACGGCTCTCAGCCTGGGGTTTCCCCTCGACCGTCCTCTCTGGCAGATGCCCTTATGCAGTGTACTTCTCCTGTTCGCAGCCTTTACACGTAAATATCAATCCGTATCAATGGAGTCATTATAGCGAAAAGACAACAAATTGACAAGAAATATCAGCCTTTAATTTGTGCCTTGAGACGATCCAGTACCTTGTCACGTCCAAGCAAAAAGATAGTTTCATTCAGATCCCGTCCATGCGTTTGGCCTGTAAGAGCCACACGAATCGGCATGAATAATTGTTTCCCCTTAAAACCGGTTTCCTTTTGAACTTCTTTGATCAGCTTAGCCATTTGTGGAGCTGTAAATTCCTCACTCGTTTCAACTTTACCTGCAAAAGCTCTAAGTACCTCAGGAACCTGCTCTTCGGCCAATACAGCTGCTGCTTCAGCATCCAGTTCCAGATGTGAACGGAAAAACAACTCAGACAACGTTACAATATCGGACGCAGATGTCATCTGTTCCTGGTATAAGCGAACAAGGGCCTTAGCCCAATCCAGTTGTTCCGCAGACAGCTCAGTAGGCAACAGCCCCGCTGTCTGGAGATGTGGAATCGCCATGCTGGCAATTCGCTCAGGATCAGCCTTTTTAATATAGTGATTGTTCAAATAAGCAAGCTTATTTGTATCAAACACAGCTGGACTTTTGGACAAACGATTAGGATCGAAAATCGAAATCAGTTGTTCCCGATCATAGATCTCTTCTTCGCCTTCTGGGGACCAACCCAGCAGTGCGATGAAGTTGAATATAGCTTCTGGCAAATAGCCCAACTTGTCATACTGCTCCATAAACTGAATAATGGATTCGTTACGTTTACTGAGCTTTTTGTGATCCTCACCTACAATCAGCGTCATATGACCGAAGCGTGGCGGTTCCCACCCGAGAGCTTCAAAGATCATCAACTGCCGCGGTGTATTGGAAACATGGTCTTCGCCCCGTAGTACATGCGATATTTTCATCAAATAATCGTCAACTGCTACAGCGAAGTTATATGTCGGAATACCGTCTTTTTTGACGATAACAAAATCGCCGCTTTCCTTGGAATTGAACGTAATTTGTCCTTTAACGATATCGTCAAACGTATATTCACGATCTTCCGGTACACGAAAACGAATACTTGGTACACGGCCCTCTGCTTCAAATGCCTGGCACTGTTCTTCTGTTAGATCACGATGTTTTCCAGAATAGCGCGGTGTCTCCCCACGTGCCGTCTGCTCTTCACGCTCGCGCTCCAGCTCTTCTTCAGTGCAGTAACAGCGGTAAGCCAAACCACGATCCAGCAAATCCTGCCAGTATGTTTTATATATGTCCAAGCGTTCAGTCTGACGATAAGGTCCAAACTCTCCTCCCACGTCTACGCTCTCATCCCAGTCCATACCCAACCATTTCAAATATTTAAGTTGGCTTTCTTCTCCGCCCTCAATATTGCGCTTCACATCTGTGTCTTCGATTCGAATAATAAATTTCCCACCTTGATTGCGGGCAAACAAATAATTAAATAATGCCGTTCTGGCATTTCCAATGTGCAGATGCCCTGTAGGGCTTGGTGCATAACGTACACGAACTTCCGTGCTCATATAATCTCCTCCAAATTGAATTACTCAAGATGATAGCATTTACTTGATAAGACAGACAACCGATTGAGCCGCGATTCCTTCACCCCGGCCGGGAAACCCGAGTTGCTCTGTCGTGGTCGCCTTGACGTTCACCTGGGATAGCTCCTCTGCTTCCAGCGCCCGAGCGATGACTTCATTCATCTGCGGAATATACGATGCCATTTTGGGCTTTTGTGCGATAATCGTAGAATCGATATTCCCCAAGCGATATCCTCGCTCTTTAGCTAGCCCCCACACATGCTCCAGTAGCTTAAGACTGTCAGCATCCTTAAATTCTGGGTCATTATCCGGAAAATGCTTCCCGATGTCTCCCAAGCCAAGCGCGCCCAGGATAGCATCGCTAATGGCATGCAGCAGTACGTCTGCATCGGAATGGCCCAATAAACCTTTTTCATACGGAATATTCACACCTCCGATGATGCATGGCCTTCCTTCCACCAGCTGGTGGACGTCAAATCCTTGTCCCACTCTGATCATTTGATATCCTCTCCCTCTGTTTTCACCCATAGCGCCGCCATATCCAAATCCTCCGGTGTAGTAATTTTGATGTTCTTGTAGCTGCCTTGAACGACAGTAACCGGAATGCCTAGCCGCTCTATCAGCATAGAATCATCTGTTCCCAAGAATCTCGACTGCTCCGCTTCCTCATAGGCTCGCAGCAGATCGGAAAGACGAAAAGTCTGTGGCGTTTGAATACTCCACAGACTTCGGCGATCCGGCGTTGCTGTAATGATACCATCCCCGTTCACTTGCTTGACCGTATCCTTTACAGGTACTGCCGCTACAGAAGCACCAGTACGCTGGGCTGCCTCAAGGCATGAACGTACAAGCTCAGGTTGAATGAGTGGACGCACACCATCATGCACCATCACCCAATCCGCTTGTAAGTGGCGCAGACCGCGATAGACCGAATGCTGGCGTTCACTGCCACCAGCTACCACCCGTACATTTTTACCGATTTTGTATTGATGAATCCAATCTCGGCAGCGTTCCACATCTGCTGTCCCAGTCACCATCACCATTTCATCCACTTCGGGCATAGCTGCGAATATTTCAAGTGTATGTATGAAGATGGGCTTGTCCCGCAAAAGCAGAAATTGCTTGCTCTCCTGCGTCCCCATACGGGAGCCGCGCCCTGCTGCCACAATGACAACTCCTACCCGATTGTTCATTCAAATAACTCCTGCCCTGATCGCACTTGGACGATCCGTATGATAACACATCTACTTCATCATACCGCGTTTATTGAGCTTTTTCCAATAATTTCGGTTTGGCAAAGATCATACGTCCGGCAGAGGTCTGAAGTACACTCGTGACCAGCACCTCCATAAGAGAGCCAATATAGTCACGTCCGCCTTCCACAACAATCATCGTACCATCATCCAGATAGGCTACACCCTGCCCATGCTCCTTGCCGTCTTTAATAATCTGCACCATAATTTCCTCACCGGGTAGTACGACAGGCTTCACTGCATTCGCCAAATCGTTAATATTCAGCACTGATACACCTTGCAGTTCGCATACTTTATTCAGGTTAAAATCGTTAGTTACAACTTTACCCTGTAACACCTTTGCCAGCTTGACCAACTTACTGTCAACCTCTGAAATTTCCTCAAAATCACCTTCGTAAATGAGCACATTCACATCCAGCTCTTTTTGGATTTTATTCAAAATATCCAGGCCCCGTCGTCCACGATTACGCTTAAGTAAATCTGATGAATCTGCAATATGCTGAAGCTCCTCTAACACAAATTCAGGAATCACAATCGTTCCTTCAATAAAACCTGTCTTGCAGATATCTGCAATACGCCCATCTATAATGACGCTGGTGTCCAAAATTTTATGTTCCTCCAGCTTACGTTCTTCTGCACCCGTTCCCCGACCAAAAAAGCCAGAACTCCAAAAGGATGACAGCTCGTCCCGCTTTTCTAGTCCAACCATTAATCCCACATATCCACATATCACGGTAACAGCCGTCTGGATAAGTTGACCCGGGGCCCCCAACCATGAAAAAAGCGGATAGACTGCTAAGGAAAGTATCAATCCCACCGCTAAACCAATCACACCTGCCATCATCTCGTTCATCGGAATTCGTACCAAGCCTTCAATGCCCTGTTGCAACCGGTTCGCCACGGATGCTCCTGCGAATGAGCACCCGGCCATAAATAACACTGCTCCCGCCATCATCCAAACAACCATTCCCGGTAAAGACCCATCACTCAACCATTCTGGCATCCACGATACAATGCCCCCTACCCGCTGGTATAACGTATAGCCAAACCATGCTCCGCACAATCCTGTAAAAGTTAAAATAGCCTTTCTCCACATTGAATCTCTATACCTCCTTTATTTTCTTTTCATTAGTCTGCTATTTATTGGATACATAGCATTTCTCTTACCAGTATGATCCATTTCCCACATAACTAACCCTGTGTTTTCACTTTTTATGCATAAAAAAAGCATTTATCCCCTTGAAATAATTCAAGGAAATAAATGCTTATACTTGCTTGATACTACCGCTGTGAATGACGATATTGATCGTCCTGTTCTTCCTGACTGGAACGATCCCGATCACGCCCACGTCTGCGTGATAGTTTACGAATGTTCAGCCTCATACCATACAATGCATACAGCACCAGTGGCACAAAAATCAGCTTCGACAGCTGGTCAGGGAATTTAACAGCCAACACCACCGCTGCAATTACGACCCATGGAGCCACCCAAATTGCTTTTTTCGGGAGGCCAACCTTTTTAAAATTTGGATATTTCATGGAGCTGACCATCAAATAAGAGACCAGCAACATGGCAATCGACATGTATAACAAAGAAATATCGTTATGGAATAAGGACAAAGTGGCTAATACGCCACCTGCTGCCGGAATTGGTAGACCCGTAAAATAACCTGGTACACCAGGACGTACGTTAAATCGAGCCAAACGCAACGCTCCGCACATCGGGAAAATGGCAGTAACCGTCCAAGCGAGAGCCGAATTCGCATCATGAAAAGCAACCATGTACATAATAACTGCGGGAGCAACACCAAAAGATATCATATCTGATAAGGAGTCCAGTTCTTTACCGAATTCGCTTTGGGCATTCAGGACCCGGGCCATTCTTCCATCCAGTCCGTCCAACAACATGGCGACAATAACCATAATAGCGGCAAGACTGTATTTTCCGTCTACAGCCAATAAAATGGCGATCATTCCGAGAAACAAGTTACCTAAGGTACACAAGTTCGGAATTGATTTGGTAATCATCTCTTCACCTCAATGTATGAATTGTTCCATTATAATCCTTTCACTGTATTACATTTACATTTGCCTGTCAATGAAAACTTGTTCCTGCAAACGTTTAAGACCTTCTTTAATCGTACGCGCACGAACCTCTCCAATACCATCCACTTCATCCAGTTCTTCTATCGTTGCTGTGATGACATGTGGAAAACGTCCAAACCGCTCTACCAGATTATGAATAATCACATTCGGTAAACGCGGTATCTTGTTCAGTACCCGATAGCCGCGTGCAGCAATATACTCCTCTGATGTCGCAGCTGAAGAAGGGTAGCCTAGTAAACGTACAATATGATTCACATCCAACAATTCGTCGTCCGTAGAACGTTTGAGTCCCAATATAATTTCACGAATCTTTTCGTCGCTATCGTCTTTGGCATAATCCTTATACAACAACCATGCTTCTTCCTCAATATTGCTGACAAGCTCTTCCATCTGCATACTAATTAGACGGCCCTCATTTCCGAGCTCGTTAATAAATCGTTTGATCTCCATTTTGATGCGCAGCACCATTTCGATCCGTTGGATGACATTAACGACCTCCGGCATGGTAACCAGCTCTTCAAATTCAGATGCTGTCAAATTCGTAGAGGCTTGCCCCAACACAGATCTATATTTTTCTAACGTCTGAATAGCCTGATTGGCTTTCGTTAAAATAACCCCGATTTCCTTGAGCGCATACCGTAATGTCCCCTGATACAAGGTAATAATATTACGCCGCTGGGAAATAGACACAACTAATTTGCCAGTCTGCTTTGCAACTCGTTCTGCTGTCCGGTGCCGAATTCCTGTTTCAATTGAAGAAATGGAGGAGTCCGGAATCAGTTGCGTATTGGCATATAAAATTCGTTTTAAATCCTCGCTTAATATGATTGCGCCGTCCATTTTAGCCAACTCATATAAATAGTTCGGTGAAAAATCACAATTGATGGAGAAACCGCCATCCACGACTTCCATAACTTCTGGGCTATAGCCAACGACCAGAAGAGCACCCGTTTTGGCACGCAAAACGTTTTCCAACCCGTCGCGAAAGGGAGTTCCCGGTGCCACAAGCCGCAGCAAATCGTTCATTTTATCCAGTTGGCTCGCTTCTTTCATTCTCAATGCCCCCTAATCTAATGCGGCTGCTAGTGCATCTGCCACCGTTCCTACTCCTATAATTTGTATCCCTTTCGGATGTGTCCAACCCTTCAAGCTTTTCTCCGGCATGATCACCCGTTTGAAACCTAGTTTCTCCGCTTCTCGTACTCGCTGTTCTGCTCGGGATACCGCGCGCACCTCACCTGTCAGTCCCACCTCGCCAAAAATCACATCATACGGCTTTGTAGGAGCATCCCTAAAGCTGGAAGCAATGCTCACAGCTATAGCCAAATCCACCGCCGGTTCATCCAACTTCACGCCTCCGGCTACGTTGAGATAAGCGTCCTGGTTTTGCAAAAACATGCCCATCCGCTTTTCTAGCACGGCTATGATTAATCCCATTCGATGATGGTCGACTCCTGTGCCCATTCGGCGTGGAGATGGAAAATGTGTAGCTGCAATCAATGCTTGCAGTTCAACCAATACAGGTCGGGTTCCTTCCATACTGGCTACAACAGTAGAACCTGCCACCCCCAGTGGCCGTTCAGACAGGAATAGTTCAGAAGGATTCGAAACCTCACGCAAACCGCTTTCAGCCATTTCAAAAATACCAATTTCATTTGTAGAACCAAAACGATTTTTAACTGCACGCAAAAGCCGATACGTATGGTGACGCTCTCCTTCAAAATAAAGTACACAATCAACCATATGTTCCAACAAACGCGGACCTGCAATGGCCCCTTCCTTGGTCACATGTCCTACCAATACCGTAGCAATACCTAGCCCCTTGGCAATTCGCATAAAGCGTGAAGTACACTCTCGCACCTGAGCCACACTACCTGGTGCACTCGTCACCTCAGGCAAATATACAGTCTGTATCGAGTCGATGACCAAAAATTCCGGCTTCAAGCTGTCCACCGCTTCTTCAATCGTCTCCAAATTCGTCTCACATAATACGTATAGGCTGGGGGACAAGGCACCGAGTCGATCTGCACGTAGTTTCGTTTGACGGACAGATTCCTCACCAGACACGTACAGCACCTTTAAACCAGTTAAAGCCAGCTCATTAGATGTTTGCAGCATAAGCGTAGATTTACCGATTCCCGGATCACCGCCCACCAAAACGAGTGAACCCGGCACCACACCTCCACCGAGTACTCGATTCAATTCGCCAATTCCCGTCAAAATTCGTGCTTCTTTACCGCTCTCCACCTCTATAATAGGGAGTGGCTTGTCTTTTGTGCTATGAGTAAGAAGGGAAGACCCCATTCCTTGAGTTTTTACAACGCTTTCTGTTTCTTCGACCATGGAATTCCATGCCTGGCATCCAGGACATTTTCCGTACCATTTGGGCGATTCATAACCACATTCCGTACAGGAAAACTTAGTTTTCACTTTAGCCATACTTTGTTCCTTGGCTCCTTATTGACGACGATGATGTCAAATTTATGTTCATACAGCCCAGAAAGAGCTGTAACAATAAAAGTTTACCATTGAAGCTTGGCGGACGTAAAGCAATATCACAAACTTTCCCAAAGCATTTACCCAACCTTTTCACCGTGTTTTATACACAAAAAGGGTGTCTTCGCAATAGCTTTCCAGCCTGCGAGACACCCTTTTCTACTATTTATTTAGTAAACTGCCTTAGGACTTGGCAGATACATTATCCTTTTTCGTTACAGTCAATGCACCGTTCTCCTCATCAATGAAAAGAGAGTCACCTTTAGTGATGTTGCCAGTCAATAGTTCCTCGGACAGGCGATCTTCAATATGCTTCTGGATTGCACGACGCAATGGACGCGCACCATACGCTGGATCAAAGCCTTCCTTGGCAAGGAATTTTTTAGCATTGTCTGTCAACTCGAAGTCCACTTCATACTCATTCAGGCGCTTACGCAGCTCCTCAGACATGAGTGACACAATTTCAGCAATATGTTTTTCTTCGAGAGAATGGAAAACGATAATTTCATCAATCCGGTTCAAGAACTCAGGACGGAAACTTTTCTTCAATTCATCCATCACTTTGCCCTTCATATTATCGTAATCCGCTCCAGCGTCCACTACAGCTGTAAAACCAAGCGTGGAGTTACGTTTAATCGCCTGTGCACCAACATTTGATGTTAGGATGATGAGTGTATTACGGAAATCAACGACACGACCTTTGGAATCTGTCAGACGACCATCTTCCAGTACTTGCAGAAGAATATTGAATACTTCTGGGTGTGCTTTTTCAATTTCATCCAGCAATACAACAGAGTAAGGCTTACGACGTACCTTCTCGGTCAGTTGACCGCCTTCCTCATATCCAACGTACCCTGGAGGCGCTCCTACCAGACGAGACGTTGAGTGTTTCTCCATATATTCAGACATATCAATACGGATAACCGCATTTTCATCTCCAAACATGGATTCAGCCAAGGCGCGTGCCAACTCTGTTTTGCCAACCCCAGTTGGACCGAGGAAAATAAAGGACCCAATTGGACGCTTCGGATCTTTCAGTCCGGCACGTGCCCGGCGAATCGCCCGGCTTACTGCCTTAACTGCTTCGTCCTGTCCAATTACCCGCTCATGCAGCAACTCTTCCATATTCAACAAGCGGTGTGTTTCTTCCTCTTTCAGCTTGCTGACTGGAACACCTGTCCAGATTGCAACGACTTGAGCGATATCCTCTGGGGTAACTTCAGAATCTGTACGCCCCTGTTGTTCTTTCCATTGGTTTTTCGTCACGTCTAGCTCTTCGCGGATTTTTTGCTCTGTATCGCGCAGGGCTGCCGCTTTTTCAAACTCCTGACTTTGTACCGCTGAATCCTTTTCCTTCCGGATATCTTCCAGACGGTTTTCCAGCTGTTTCAGGTTTGGCGGTACAGTGTAAGAATTCAGCCTTACTTTGGAGCCCGCTTCATCAATAAGATCAATAGCCTTATCTGGAAGGAAGCGGTCGGTGATATAACGATCTGACAATTTTACGGCCGCTTCAATAGCTTCATCTGTGATCTTTACACGGTGATGCGCTTCGTAACGGTCACGCAGACCATACAGAATTTGAATCGCCTCTTCTGGAGAAGGTTGATCCACTGTAATGGGTTGAAAGCGACGCTCCAAAGCAGCATCTTTCTCAATATATTTGCGGTATTCATCCAGCGTGGTCGCACCGATGCATTGCAGCTCGCCACGTGCCAGAGCAGGTTTCAGGATGTTGGACGCATCAATTGCGCCTTCCGCTCCACCAGCACCAATCAGCGTATGCAGCTCGTCAATGAACAACACGATATTACCCGCTTGACGAATCTCGTCCATAATCTTTTTCAAACGATCCTCGAATTCGCCACGATACTTGGTGCCTGCTACCACAGAGCCCATATCCAGTGTCATTACGCGCTTGTCGCGCAACGTTTCGGGAATCTCATTCGCTATGATTTTTTGAGCCAATCCTTCGGCAATCGCCGTTTTACCTACCCCAGGCTCACCAATCAGAACCGGATTGTTCTTTGTACGGCGGCTGAGCACCTGAATTACGCGTTCAATTTCCTTGCTACGCCCAATAACAGGGTCCAGGTTGTTTTCCTTCGCAGATGCCGTCAGATCGCGTGCCAGACTGTCCAGGGTTGGCGTGCTGACATTAGCTGGAGCACCGTGATGGCTGGAAACAGCCTCGCTGCTGCCGAGCAATTGAAGCACTTGCTGACGCGCTTTGTTCAGACTGATGCCCAGGTTATTCAGTACCCGTGCTGCTACGCCTTCGCCTTCACGAATAAGACCCAGCAAAATATGTTCTGTACCTACATAGGTATGGCCCAGTTTGCGGGCTTCATCCATAGACAGTTCGATGACTTTTTTGGCACGTGGAGTATAGGCAATGTTCGTCGGTTGCTCTTGACCGCGTCCAATCAACGTTTCCACTTCATCCTGGATTTTTTCCAGTCCCAGGCCCAAACCGATTAAGGCTTTCGCTGCTATTCCTTCACCTTCACGAATGAGGCCTAGCAAAATGTGCTCTGTACCAATGTTGTTGTGTCCCAATCGAACTGCTTCTTCCTGAGCCAAAGCAAGCACTTTCTGTGCACGTTCCGTAAATCTTCCAAACATCATATATCCTGCACCTCCACAGTGTGTATTTCAGATCATTTTATATATTAAAGGGTTGTGCCTAATTTTTGCCGGATCAGCTTCGCCCGGTACATATCGCGCTCTTCGGTATTCATTTTATCCCCAAAGCTTTTTTGCAGGAACCCGGGTTGTGTCATCACATTCAGCTCATTCATCGCTGCGGTGGAAGGACGCTCCAAAATTCCCAAATCTACGCCAAGACGTACATCAGACAGCCGCTGTGCAGCCTCCTTGGAATCCAATACTGCTGCATACGACAAAATACCGAATGAACGCATCACCCGATCTGTAATTCGCAGCATAGATTCATTCATTAGCCTTTCTCTGGCAGAACGCTCGTGCTCAATAATTTGTAGCACCACGCCATGTAGATTCTCAATAATCTCCGCTTCGGTTTGTCCCAGTGTAATCTGATTAGACACCTGAAACAAATTTCCGACCGCTTCGCTGCCTTCACCGTAAATGCCGCGAACTGTAAGACCTACCTGTGAAACAGCAGACAATATACGATTGATTTGATGAGTCATGACTAATGCGGGCAAATGCATCATCACCGAAGCTCTCATACCTGTGCCGACATTCGTTGGACAACTGGTTAGAAAACCTCTCCGATCATCAAATGCATAATCAACATGCGCTTCAAATGCATCATCAATAACCATAGCGCGTTCCCAAGCTTCTCTAACCTGACATCCCGGATATAAGCACTGGATACGCAGATGATCCTCTTCGTTTATCATAACACTAACCGATTCATCATCGCTAATTAAGACAGCACCGTTACGAGATTCGTTCGCCAAATTAGGACTAATCAAATGCTTCTCAACCAGCACCTGCTTGTCGATCTCATCCAACTCGGATATTTTCAACGTATGAAAAGTACCAAAACCGCCTAAATCATCATACTGAAGGATATCCGTCAAGCGCTGAAGTGCTTCTGCCGACTGCTGATTGGTAGCAAGCATGGGAAAAGGCAGATGCTGCAAGTTACGCGCAATTCTTACCCGGCTGCTAATGACAATCTCCGAATCCGCAGCATCACCACGCATCCAGTCACTTAGCGGCTTCTCCGTAAACCGAATATTGGGCATTACGCATCCCTCCTACTCTTCACAAACTTTACTCTTCAGTCATTTCTTTTTCAAGCTCTCTGATTTGATCCCTAAGCTCAGCAGCTGATTCAAACTCTTCCTGTACAATGTGCTGTTGCATCTCTTTTTTCAAATCGTCAATTTGCCGTTTAACCTTCAGTCGGCCACCAGTGCGAACCGGAACTTTACCAACATGATTCGTACTGCCATGCACACGCTTGAACAGAGGGTCCAGACGATTATCAAAATATTGATAGCACGACGGGCATCCGAAACGTCCCAGCTTACTAAACTGTGCATAGGTCATGCCACAATCCTTGCATTGCAGGTTCTGCGGACCACTGTGGCCTGGAGACTGGCTCTTTGTACTGGAGTCAAAATCCAACATCCCCGACAGCAAGCTATGAATTGAAAAGCCGTTAGGTGTTCCAGGGATCATCTCCCCTTTTTCCTTCGCACACGTCTCACAAATATGAAACTCTGTCTTTTCGCCATTCACAATTTTGGTGAAATGCAAAGTTGCCGGCCGCATATTACATTCTTGGCACAGCATAAAAGCACCTCCTTCAATGTCAGGATTTAATACCCACCCTACATCCAAACATTAGTCTCTATTCACACACTATTTGGTCGCCAGCAACGAGATCAGCATAGCCTTAAGCAATCTTGCTCGCAGTTGATCACGATAGGGAAGCTTCAGTAATAATGTATCTCTCGATAAAGCAGCCTTCATTAGATTAGCTTCCCTTTTGCTTAAAAAATGGGCTTCCTCTAACTGATAAATCAGTCCTTCTGCTGCTGATTGGCTAATTTCCTCCCCGATGCTCTGATGAAGATGTGTATGGATGGCATGCTGTGCGGGTAGCTGAATTCGCTGAATACGAATGTAGCCCCCACCACCGCGTTTACTTTCCACCACATAGCCTTTTTCCAGCGTAAACCGGGTGCTAATTACATAATTAATTTGCGACGGAACGCAGGAAAAGCGGTCAGCCAGATCATTGCGCTGAATCTCCACCAAACCTTGGGGACTTTCCAGCAATATACTCTTCAAATATTGTTCAATAATATCGGAAACATTGCGCATTTCATCATCCTCCACTAACGGAAACGCAAGTATTCAAGTACATTTCACGCTCCACAGAGTCCGCCGTATATTGAACTTAACCAAACGGTAAAGTCACGAATCTAAGCTGTATTGAGGCTATTGCCTGTTCTACATCCATTGAAATGTACCGTCTTGTCTCTAGTGTGGCCTTTATTTGCGATTAATCATACACTTCTCTTATGTTCATAAGAGTCAGCTCCTAACTATACGCAAATCATTTCAATTCTCGTTTGCTTCTTTACTATCGAAATTACTTCATACGGCCAATCCATCAGCATAATACTTCTACAGAATCACACTAGGTTTGATTGACTTTGACTTTCTTTGACTATATTCACATTATAGCACATTATTCATTTTTGCCAAGGGGTCAATACCATTTTTCGCAATCTAATTATGTTTTATACAATACCATAAAAAAACTCTTCCCATTACAGAAAGAGTTGAAAATAATGATAACCACACAAGTTATATTCTCTGAAAGATGAGCTTAAAAGATCTAAATAGGCCTTTATCAGAAAAAATCCAATAAAAACGTTTGATTTACTGGTATTACGCGTTTAAGGGCAGACACATACTCACTGCTACCTTCAATACGCCCCCATTTACACAGATCATCAACCTGCTGGTAGCCAAGCATCAGAGTCGTCAGTGACTGAATCCCAAGTTTCAAGTCAACTACTATGGCATTTTTAGATGAAATGCTTTTGTTCACTCTCTCCAGACACCCTTGCCCTTTCGTCGTAATCGTTAATCTCCATACTCCTTCATTCCATGGAGCATACCGATCAGTCAGATTTAAGGTTAAACTTGTTTCCTCTCCAATCTGCTCAAAAGGGAATCTTTCTACAAAAGCAGCTGCATCCACAATACGCCCCATAAAATAAGGCACAGTTTCCTGTTGAATTCGAGGATCATCAAGTAAAAATGGCAAATTGTCATCTGCTGGAACGTAAATAAATTTACCTTGGGTTATCATTGAGTCATGATTTGCAAAATAAGTCCATAAAGCCCGACGAGCCGTCTCATTTTCATATACCAACTCATCACAATTCAACTGTTTATCTTCAATTTTGTATAGTGCATATCCTTGCGGATCGCCTGTTTCTGAGTAATATACCGCAGTTCGATAGTTCTCACTTAAAATCCGCTCTTGCCACCATTCCTTATCTCGTACCAGCGTGCCATTATAACGAGATGCATACGCTTGATACACTTGGTCCAGTTCTGAAATATCCTTGATATCGCGTTTGACTGTACCTTCTGTTTTAAGTTTTGCAGGGAATTTATCAATGGGAATGACGTATTTTTTGTACTCTGTATACGTTTCCCATCCAAATTTACGGTAGAAGGCAAAGGAGAATGGATGCAAAAAAGAAAGACTTTGTCCCGCAGACTTCATCTCTTCAAGTGCATGCGTCAATAAACGTGATACCATGCCTCCGCGACGCTTTTCTGGCCACGTCGCCACACCAGCAATGCCCCCCATATCAAAAACCTGACCATTTATGTATACCTGAAGCGGTAACAAAGTCAGTTTAGCATTTAAGTCATGTCCGTCGAATATTCCCCATGTTTGTTCTGGTTTGAATTTCTTCTTGGCCTTTTCCAGATCCTCTAGGGACATTGTAAACTGAAAAGCATATTGAGATAATTCAATAGCCGCTTCAAATTCCTCACGCTGTAATTGTCTGATCTCCATATCTTCATCACCTCGCTCGTATACTTGGACATCCATAAAAAAGATTACACACTTAGAGTGTGGCAAACCCCATTCTCTCTGTCAACCTTAGAAGCAGGTGGCCATCTAAAAATGCATAAAAAAAGGATGATAATCTCATTGAGATTATCATCCTCAGGCTGTCGAGAAAGTCTCGACAGCCTATTTTATGTTAATTTTGTTTAAGACGACACCGCGTTAATGTTGTATAATATAGGTAACTATTGTAGAACGGATGGTGTTGATATGCTACGCTCCAACTGCGAAAAACAACAATCCTACGAATTTGTTTCCATCGAAGATCTGGTTCCTCAAGATCACTTGCTCCGCAAAGTAGATAAGTATATCGATTTTTCGTTTATCGATGATAAAGTTCGACCACTGTATTGTGCAGACAACGGGCGTCCTGCCATTGATCCTACCGTATTGTTTAAAATGATCTTTCTCGGTTATTTCTATGGCATTCGCTCAGAACGGCAACTCGAGCGAGAAATTCAGACGAACCTAGCTTATCGTTGGTTTCTGGGGTTGGGCTTAACGGATAAAGTTCCGGACCATACGACGATTAGCTGGAATCGTCGCACTCGCTTTAAAGACACCACGATCTTTCAAGATATCTTCGATGAAATTGTGCTGCAGGCGATCTCTCACCGAATGGTGGGTGGGCGTGTTCTCGTCACCGATTCCACACACGTCAAAGCCAATGCTAACAGGCACCAGTACACCAAAGAACAAGTGTTGCAGAATACTAAAGACTATATGGACGAGCTGAACGAAGCGGTGAAGGATGACCGGAGAAACCACGGAAAAAAGCCTTAAAATCCCGAGAGGAAGTGAACGAAGAAAAAGAAATTAAAGTGAGCAAAACAGACCCGGACAGCGGCTATATGATCCGTGATGGCAAGCCCGAAGGCTTCTTCTATCTGGACCACCGCACGGTGGATATGAAGTACAATCTGATTACGGACGTGTATGTGACACCAGGGAATGTACATGATTCTGTCCCCTATTTGTCCCGTTTGGATCGCCAAAGAGAACGTTTTGGTTTTCAAGTAGAAGCTGTTGCACTAGATTCAGGTTATTTAACAACGCCGATTTGCCGAGGTTTGCAGAACCGAAAGATTTTTGCCGTGATTGCTCACCGAAGATTCCATCCCAGACAAGGACTGTTTCCGAAATGGAAGTTTGAATACGATGCCAAACGCAATGCGTATAGATGCCCAGCCCAACAGGAACTGCCCTACCGAACGACGGACCGTAAGGGATACCGGCAGTATGCCTCTGACCCAGCTCAGTGCCAGCATTGCCCACTGCTAAGTCAGTGTACCCAGTCTCGAAACCACCGCAAAGTGGTGACTCGGCATGTCTGGGAAGACAGCAAAGAGTGGGTACGGAGCAACCGGCTGAGCCCATCTGGTAAAAAGCTGTACCGCAAACGAAAAGAGACGATTGAGCGAAGCTTCGCGGATGCCAAAGAGCTCCATGGGTTTCGCTATTGCCGTTTGCGCGGTCTTCCAAACGTCAGGGAACAAGCCCTTATGACGGCAGCCGTGCAGAACATGAAGAAGATGGCGATCCACCTAGATCGCCTGGAGAAACAGGGGTAACCCCCCCTGCTTCTCCAGAGACCAGAGCATTATGATGTGAAAAAGAAACCCACGTCTCAAAATGACGGGGTTTCTCGACAATCTGAGGATGATAATCTCATTGAGATTATCATCCTTTTCACTTTTGCTTGGCGACGTCCTACTCTCCCAGGACCCTGCGGTCCAAGTACCATCGGCGCTGGAGGGCTTAACGGTCGTGTTCGGGATGGGTACGTGTGGAACCCCTCCGCTATCGCCACCAAACATGAATTTGCTATGCAAATTCTTCCGTAAGGTTATTAGCTTCATCACATATCGTGTGAACAAATAGCCATGCGCTTGTTGTATGTCACTTGTACATACGTTCAAGGTTACACCCTGAAAACTGGATCCGAAACTTATTTGCGTTTTATCTTAGGATAAGCCCTCGACCGATTAGTATTGGTCAGCTCCATGCATTACTGCACTTCCACCCCCAACCTATCTACCTCGTCGTCTTCAAGGGGTCTTACTAATTGGGAAATCTCATCTTGAGGGGGGCTTCACGCTTAGATGCTTTCAGCGCTTATCCCTTCCGTACATAGCTACCCAGCGGTGCTCCTGGCGGAACAACTGGTACACCAGCGGTACGTCCATCCCGGTCCTCTCGTACTAAGGACAGCTCCTCTCAAATTTCCTACGCCCACGACAGATAGGGACCGAACTGTCTCACGACGTTCTGAACCCAGCTCGCGTACCGCTTTAATGGGCGAACAGCCCAACCCTTGGGACCTACTTCAGCCCCAGGATGCGATGAGCCGACATCGAGGTGCCAAACCTCCCCGTCGATGTGGACTCTTGGGGGAGATAAGCCTGTTATCCCCAGGGTAGCTTTTATCCGTTGAGCGATGGCCCTTCCATGCGGTACCACCGGATCACTAAGCCCGACTTTCGTCCCTGCTCGACTTGTAGGTCTCGCAGTCAAGCTCCCTTCTGCCTTTGCACTCTTCGAATGATTTCCAACCATTCTGAGGGAACCTTGGGGCGCCTCCGTTACTCTTTAGGAGGCGACCGCCCCAGTCAAACTGCCCACCTGACACTGTCCTCGCACCGGTTTACGGTACCAAGTTAGAACCTAGATACGATCAGGGTGGTATCCCAAGGATGCCTCCCTTCAAGCTGGCGCTCAAAGTTCTACGGCTCCCACCTATCCTGTACAGATCGTACCCAAATTCAATATCAAGCTGCAGTAAAGCTCCATGGGGTCTTTCCGTCTTGTCGCGGGTAACCTGCATCTTCACAGGTATTAAAATTTCACCGGATCTCTCGTTGAGACAGCGCCCAAGTCGTTACGCCATTCGTGCGGGTCAGAATTTACCTGACAAGGAATTTCGCTACCTTAGGACCGTTATAGTTACGGCCGCCGTTTACTGGGGCTTCGGTTCATAGCTTCGCTCTTGCGAGCTTACCACTCCCCTTAACCTTCCAGCACCGGGCAGGCGTCAGCCCGTATACTTCGCCTTGCGGCTTCGCACAGACCTGTGTTTTTGCTAAACAGTCGCTTGGGCCTTTTCACTGCGGCCCCCTCGGGCTATTCACCCTACCGAGGCACCCCTTCTCCCGAAGTTACGGGGTCATTTTGCCGAGTTCCTTAACGAGAGTTCTTCCGCGCGCCTTAGAATTCTCTTCTCGCCTACCTGTGTCGGTTTGCGGTACGGGCACCTTCTCCTGGCTAGAGGCTTTTCTTGGCAGTCTGAGATCAAGACCTTCGCTACTATAATTTTCGCTCCCCATCACAGCCCAGCCTTAACGATGTGCGGATTTGCCTACACACCAGCCTCACTGCTTAGACGGACATCCATCAGTCCGCGTCACTACCCTACTGCGTCACCCCATCGCTCATAGCGGATTACGGTGGTACAGGAATTTCGACCTGTTGTCCTTCGACTACGCCTATCGGCCTCGCCTTAGGTCCCGACTTACCCTGAGCGGACGAACCTTCCTCAGGAACCCTTAGGCTTTCGGCGGATCTGATTCTCACAGATCTTTTCGTTACTCATACCGGCATTCTCACTTGAATGCAGTCCAGCGCTCCTTACGGTACACCTTCAACCCGCATTCAACGCTCCCCTACCCCTGATGCAAGCATCAAGCCATAGCTTCGGTGGTGTGTTTAGCCCCGTTACATTTTCGGCGCAGAGTCACTCGACCAGTGAGCTATTACGCACTCTTTCAATGGTGGCTGCTTCTAAGCCAACATCCTGGTTGTCTGTGCAACTCCACATCCTTTCCCACTTAACACACACTTGGGGACCTTAGCTGATGGTCTGGGCTGTTTCCCTTTCGACAATGGATCTTAGCACTCACTGTCTGACTCCCGGAACTAAATCTATGGCATTCGGAGTTTGACTGAGCTTGGTAACCCTTGCGGGCCCCGCACCCAATCAGTGCTCTACCTCCACGATTCTTCTTTCCGAGGCTAGCCCTAAAGCTATTTCGGGGAGAACCAGCTATCTCCGGGTTCGATTGGAATTTCTCCGCTACCCCCACCTCATCCCCGCATTTTTCAACATGCGTGGGTTCGGGCCTCCAGTGCGTGTTACCGCACCTTCACCCTGGACAGGGGTAGATCACCCGGTTTCGGGTCTACGTCCACGTACTCATTCGCCCTATTCAGACTCGCTTTCGCTGCGGCTTCAGCTCTTCACCTTAACCTTGCACGGGAACGTAACTCGCCGGTTCATTCTACAAAAGGCACGCCATCACCCATAAATAGGGCTCTGACTTCTTGTAAGCACACGGTTTCAGGATCTATTTCACTCCCCTTCCGGGGTGCTTTTCACCTTTCCCTCACGGTACTGCTTCACTATCGGTCGCCAGGGAGTATTTAGCCTTGGCAGATGGTCCTGCCGGATTCATACGGGGTTTCACGTGCCCCGCACTACTCGGGATCCGTCTCGGAGAGAACAAGTTTTGAATTACAGGGCTTTTACCTTCTCTGGCGGGCCTTTCCAGACCTCTTCATCTAACCGGTTCCTTTGTAACTCCATGTGAGACGTCCCACAACCCCAAGGAGCAAGCTCCTTGGTTTGGGCTAATCCGCGTTCGCTCGCCGCTACTGACGGAATCACTATTGTTTTCTCTTCCTCAGGGTACTTAGATGTTTCAGTTCCCCTGGTCTGCCTCTCACTCACCTATGAATTCAGTGAGTAGTGACTGTCGATGAAGACAGCCGGGTTTCCCCATTCGGACATCCCCGGATCAAAGCTTGCTTACAGCTCCCCGAGGCCTTATCGTTGTTCGCCACGTCCTTCGTCGGCTCCTGGCGCCTAGGCATCCTCCGTGTGCTCTTTGTAGCTTAACCTAGACTTTTCTTTCCAAGAAAGAACATGTCGATGTTCGATAAAGAATGATTTTTGCCAGAGGCAAAAGATCTTTCCTTACCTGCTACCTTTATTTCACTTGTTTACACAAGATCAGCTTAAAGGAATATTCTAAAACGCAATTTCGTTTCGGTATCCAGTTTTCAAGGTGCAAGGCTGTTTGATTATCAATCAATCTCCAAGGAGTTAACGATTCTCATACAGTTTATGATGAAATTGTAATTGGTGGAGCCAAGCGGGATCGAACCGCTGACCTCCTGCGTGCAAGGCAGGCGCTCTCCCAGCTGAGCTATGGCCCCTCACAAGTTCCATCAAAACTGAACAAATGGAATGATGAATTTTGAAGCTTACACTTCATATTTGAATGTTTCCATCGCAGGAAACGATTCTCCATAGAAAGGAGGTGATCCAGCCGCACCTTCCGATACGGCTACCTTGTTACGACTTCACCCCAATCATCTACCCCACCTTCGGCGGCTGGCTCCCTTGCGGGTTACCCCACCGACTTCGGGTGTTGTAAACTCTCGTGGTGTGACGGGCGGTGTGTACAAGACCCGGGAACGTATTCACCGCGGCATGCTGATCCGCGATTACTAGCAATTCCGACTTCATGTAGGCGAGTTGCAGCCTACAATCCGAACTGAGACCGGCTTTTCTAGGATTGGCTCCACCTCGCGATTTCGCTTCCCGTTGTACCGGCCATTGTAGTACGTGTGTAGCCCAGGTCATAAGGGGCATGATGATTTGACGTCATCCCCACCTTCCTCCGGTTTGTCACCGGCAGTCTGCTTAGAGTGCCCAGCTTGACCTGCTGGCAACTAAGCATAAGGGTTGCGCTCGTTGCGGGACTTAACCCAACATCTCACGACACGAGCTGACGACAACCATGCACCACCTGTCTCCTCTGTCCCGAAGGAAAGCCATATCTCTACAGCGGTCAGAGGGATGTCAAGACCTGGTAAGGTTCTTCGCGTTGCTTCGAATTAAACCACATACTCCACTGCTTGTGCGGGTCCCCGTCAATTCCTTTGAGTTTCAGTCTTGCGACCGTACTCCCCAGGCGGAATGCTTAATGTGTTAACTTCGGCACCAAGGGTATCGAAACCCCTAACACCTAGCATTCATCGTTTACGGCGTGGACTACCAGGGTATCTAATCCTGTTTGCTCCCCACGCTTTCGCGCCTCAGCGTCAGTTACAGCCCAGAGAGTCGCCTTCGCCACTGGTGTTCCTCCACATCTCTACGCATTTCACCGCTACACGTGGAATTCCACTCTCCTCTTCTGCACTCAAGCTCCCCAGTTTCCAGTGCGACCCGAAGTTGAGCCTCGGGATTAAACACCAGACTTAAAGAGCCGCCTGCGCGCGCTTTACGCCCAATAATTCCGGACAACGCTTGCCCCCTACGTATTACCGCGGCTGCTGGCACGTAGTTAGCCGGGGCTTTCTTCTCAGGTACCGTCACTCTTGTAGCAGTTACTCTACAAGACGTTCTTCCCTGGCAACAGAGCTTTACGATCCGAAAACCTTCATCACTCACGCGGCGTTGCTCCGTCAGGCTTTCGCCCATTGCGGAAGATTCCCTACTGCTGCCTCCCGTAGGAGTCTGGGCCGTGTCTCAGTCCCAGTGTGGCCGATCACCCTCTCAGGTCGGCTACGCATCGTCGCCTTGGTAGGCCCTTACCCCACCAACTAGCTAATGCGCCGCAGGCCCATCCACAAGTGACAGATTGCTCCGTCTTTCCTCCTTCGCCCATGCAGGAAAAGGATGTATCGGGTATTAGCTACCGTTTCCGGTAGTTATCCCTGTCTTGTGGGCAGGTTGCCTACGTGTTACTCACCCGTCCGCCGCTAGGTTGTTTAGAAGCAAGCTTCTAAACAACCCCGCTCGACTTGCATGTATTAGGCACGCCGCCAGCGTTCGTCCTGAGCCAGGATCAAACTCTCCATTAAAGACCAACAGAAGTTAGTTTATAGAAAGAGCGATAAGCTCATTTTTAATGCTAGCGATCCTTCTTTATAAAAGAAGAAATCTTTGTTTCATCATCCATTTGTTCAGTTTTCAAAGAACTTGTCTGTTCTCGTTCGTTCAACGAGCCAGGAATTAGATCATATCATGTTAGTTACTTTCTTGTCAAATCTTTTTTTTCGATTATCTTTTCAGCAACCTCGCTTCAAGAAATGATACTCTCAAAGCAACGTCTAATAATATATCATGCCTAAAGTTATTTAGCAAGCATTTATTTATATCTATTTTATTTCCTACTATACAACAGATAATAAGGCAGCCACCCCGCCCCAGAGCGGAATGACTGCACTCATTGCAAAACTATTATTCTTGTTCCAGCAGTCTGATAAATTCATCCTCATCTTCTATGGTGTCAATTCCGAGCTGTTGGGCCTTAGCCAGCTTACTCCCAGCCTTTTCACCAGCTATGACTAGATCCGTCTTTTTCGATACAGACCCCGCAACTTTGGCTCCCAGTGCCTCCAGCTTGGATGCAGCTTCGTCACGCGTAAGCTGATGCAAGGTACCTGTAAGCACGACCGTTTTGCCGCTGAAAAAGCTGTCTGTCTTCTTCTCCTGCGGAGCTTCAGGGGCCTGAGCTTTCACCCCTAGAGACAGCATCTTTTCAATTCCCGCCTGAGTAAATGGATCTGCAAAGAAAGCAACAATGCTTTCGGCTACAATCCCGCCCACATCCGGTAGTTCTATCAGTTCTTCCACCGTAGCGGACATCGTCTTGTGCAAATCACGGTAGTGTTCAGCCAACATGCGTGTTGTTGCTTTACCGGTATTCGGTATACCCAGAGCATAAAGGAAAGAAGCCAAATCTCTCTCTTTACTCTTTTCAAGTGCCGCCAAGAGGTTACTGGCCTTTTTCTCACCAAACCGCTCCAGCTTCACAAGATCATCATATTGGAGTGTATACAAATCCGCAGGCTCGCGCACTTCCAGTTCGTCATGCAGCTGTATGGCCGTTTTGTCACTGAATGTCTCAATATCCATAGCATCACGTGAAGCAAAATGGGAAATACGAGCTACAATTTGTGGTTTACACCCCAGCTTATTGTCGCAAAACAAATGGGCACCTCGCTGCTGTAACGGAAACCCGCAGGCTGGACAATGATCTGGTACGACAATTTCCTCCCCGTCGTTCTCAGACGTTACCTTTCCTAATATCTCCGGAATGACATCGTTTGAGCGACGGATAAACACACGTGCACCCAAAGCAAACTTCAGGTTTTTGCGCTCGATGTCACCAGCATTGTTCAGTGTACAATTTTGTACAGTGACTCCCGCCAGCTCTACCGGCTCTACCCTTGCGAGTGGGGTGATTTTACCGGTTCGTCCTACATTCCACTCAACCGAGTTAAGCACCGTTGTCGTTTCCTCGGCTTCGAACTTATATGCCACCGCCCAGCGTGGGAATTTATCGGTATACCCGAGAGCCTCACGTGTGCGCATATCTGTAATTTTCAATACTGCCCCATCAATAAGGTAATCCAATCCGGCACGAGACTCTTCGATCTCAATCAGTTGCTCCATTACATCTTCAAAATTATCAAAGTAAGTCAAGTAAGGGTTTACCTTAAAATGATTTTCGCGCAGGAAAGTCATCATTTCCTGGTGGCTGTTAAACTGGATACGGTCTGCATATCCCACATTGTAGAAAAATGCATTCAATCGCCGTTCTGCTGTCACTTTGGGATTCAAGTTACGCAAAGCACCAGCTGCGGCGTTGCGTGCATTTTTAAGAGGGTCCGCGGCAGTCTCATTATATTTGGACAATACAGAGAGATTCATGATCCCTTCTCCCTGTACTTCAATGGTTCCGTTTCGAAAAGGAATTGTAAGTGGCACGGATTTAATCGTCTTTACCTGTGCCAGTATTCCCTCACCCACCACCCCATTACCGCGGGTAGAAGCCTGTACAAGCTGTCCATCTGTATACGTCAGGTTTAGCGTCAGTCCATCGAATTTAAGTTCTATGGCATAGCCTGGAGATGGCAAAGGTGACTCCGGGTTCTTGGTATTGTAATCATTGACCAGCTTCACGACACGCGCGTTCCATGCACGCAGCTGTTCCATATTCTGAGCTTTATCAAGGCTCCATAATGGAGCCAGGTGGCGATGTGGTGTGAAACCTTTGAGTAACTCCCCGCCCACACGCTGTGTCGGCGAATCCGGCAGCACAAGACCGCTTGTCTGTTCGAGCGCTACCAGCTCGTCATAAAGCACATCATATTCTTTGTCGCTGATCTTGGGTTCATCCAGTGTGTAGTAATGATAGTTATATGTGTTCAGTTCAGCAACAAGCTGCTCCATCCTGTGCATTGGGTTCATGCAGGCGTATCCCTCCGGGAACTTCATCAGGGCAGAGGCTAAGCCAAACTGCCACTCATGAGGTTCGAGATTTAGTGATGTTTGAGATTTATTCTACTTTTGTAATAGGTGCAAAGCCAGCCAGCAGTCGTTTAACCCCTACTGGAGCCGGGAAAGCAATTTGAAGCTCCATATCATTACCAGTCCCTTTTACTGCGACAATGGTTCCAATTCCCCATTTGCCATGCTGTACCTTGTCTCCAGCAGCAAAAATGGATGGGCCTCCTGCCGAAGCAGCCGGAGTTGGTTTTGCGGATGAAGATGTCGTTACGGTTACACGGGGAGACGCGGAAGCGGACGAACCACTGCGGCTCATCGTATCAAACGAGCGTTCTCCACCAAAGTTGCTACCACTACCTTTATTCAGGCCGCGACCACCATAAGATCCGCCTACATTGCCTGAACGACGGTAGCGGTCACGTTTGATAATCGTATCCTCTTTTAACTCGTCCGGAATCTCTTCGAGAAAGCGGGAAGGCGGGTTAGCTGTGGTGCGGCCAAACAAAGTGCGCATCTGTGCGCATGTAAGGAACAACTGCTCCTCTGCACGGGTAATCCCGACATACGCCAATCTGCGCTCCTCCTCCAGTTCTTCGTTATCCAGAAAGGCACGACTATGAGGAAACACTCCCTCCTCCATACCGACAATAAATACGATGGGAAACTCCAGACCTTTGGCGCTATGCATGGTCATCAATACAACCGCATCGCTTTGCTCTTCTTCGTCGTCATTCATGGAATCAATATCGGCAATCAGCGCAAGGTCGGTCAGGAAGGAGACGAGTGACTTGTCTTCCGCACCTTTTTCAAATTCCATGGTTACCGACAGGAACTCATCAATATTCTCCAAACGCGAGCGTGACTCGAGTGTATTCTCGTTTTGCAGTTCCAATCGATATTGGGTGGTTTCCAGCATTTTTTCTGTTAACTCGGTAACCGACAGGTAGTCTACCATCCGACTTAAACCTTCGATCATATCGTAAAACTCTACCAACGCATTGCGCGTACGTCCTGCAAAGCCCAAATCGTCTACCACTTGTAGGACACGGAAAATCGAAACTCCACGTTCCGCTGCAGCTGCCTGCAATTTACCGACGGTTGTGTCTCCGATGCTTCGTTTTGGCACATTAATGATTCGGATCAAGCTGATGTCGTCGTCAGGATTGGAGAGCAGGCGAAGATACGCCAGCAAATCCTTAATTTCCTTCCGATCATAGAACTTGATACCGCCCACGATCTGATAAGGAATATCCGATTTAATCAAAATTTCCTCGACAACCCGAGACTGAGCATTCGTACGGTACAAAATGGCATGATGGCTATAGGTTTTGCCCGCTTTAATATTCTTATGAATTTCTGAGGCGATAAAGTAGCCCTCATCATGTTCAGAATCAGCACGGTAAACCTTAATCTTGGCGCCGCCTTCTTTGTCAGTCCATAGTTTTTTCGGCTTGCGGCCTGTATTTTGACCAATGACTTCATTGGCAGCATTGAGAATATTCGAGGTGGACCGGTAGTTCTGCTCCAGCAAAATGGTACGCGCTTCCGGGTAGTCCTCTTCAAAATTCAAAATGTTGCTAATATCGGCACCTCGCCACCGATAGATGGATTGGTCACTGTCACCTACTACGCAAATCCGGTGATGCTTGTCGGCCAGCATTTTGCACAGCATGTACTGCGCACGGTTTGTATCCTGATATTCATCAACATGAATGTATTGAAATTTCTTCTGGTAGAAGTCCAGTACCTCAGGTACTTCTTTAAACAGCTGAATCGTTGCCATGATCAAATCATCAAAATCAAGAGAGTTGTTGTTTTTGAGCCGCTGTTGGTACTTGGTATATACCTTCGCCACAATCCCTTCAAAATAGTCGCCAATCTTGCGCTCATACATTTCGGGAGTGACCAGTTCATTTTTTGCCGTACTCATCATAGACTGAACCGCTTTGGGTTCAAATTTTTTGGTGTCTATATTCAGATCCTTCATGCAGCTCCGAATGACAGACAATTGATCCGTAGAATCCAAAATGCTGAAATTCGAGGTAAATCCAATCCGCTCGATATCCCGACGTAAAATACGCACACACATCGAGTGGAAGGTGGATACCCACACATCTCTTCCCTGTGGGCCAATCAGCTTGGATACGCGATCCTGCATCTCACGCGCGGCCTTGTTCGTAAAGGTAATCGCCAAAATACCCCATGGAGCCGTCTTGCGGGTCGCGATGAGGTAAGCTATTCGGTGCGTGAGCACCCGTGTTTTACCACTGCCTGCGCCAGCCATAATCAGCAGTGGGCCATCTACCGCCTCCACAGCCTGACGCTGAGGTGGATTAAGGCGAGCTACCGCCTCGTGTATATCTATTGATTGCATGCGTGCATGCTCCTTTCCCTGAACTTCCATAAAATCACGTTCTATACTTCCAATTTCACAGCTATCGTCTCCAGCGCCTTCGCCAAGTCACGATAAATGATGTTTCCTACTACAATGGTGTCACAAACAGCAGCCGCTTGTAACGCGGTAGATTTATCCACGATTCCTCCCCCGTATAGGACACGAGAGTGCTCTGTACTGCGATGGATTTTTTGCACCAGCTCCATATCCCCAAAAGCACCGCTATATTCCACATATACAATCGGCAGATGCATGAGCTTGTCAGCAATCTGTGCATATGAGGTGGCAGATGAAGTATCCAACGAAGTATTTGCTCCGGTAAGCTTAGCGACTGTAGAATCACCGTTCAAAACAATATATCCTTCCGTCACAAGCAAATCCCAAGGGATCATATAACCAAACTGTTCAATCGCACGTTGGTGCTGTCCTAGAATCCAATTACTGTCAGCGGTATTCAGTACCATAGGAATCATATATAGATCAAACCCTGGCACTACAGCCTCCAGATTGGACACCTCAAGCACACACGGCACCTCATAACGCCGAACCCGCGACAGCAAATCCACCGTATTTTCATAGGTAACGCCCGATGAACCTCCTACCATAATCGCATCCGTACCAGACATACACACGGCGTCAAGTGCCTCATCATCCAGTTCCTTTTCAGGATCAAGCTTAAACACATGCCTCCATGATTGAATTGAATCTGCCAACACACATTCCTCCAGCATCCATTGCTTTTGTCATGATCCAGTCGAACCGAATTCCAATATCCAAAAGCGTTCTATGCTAAGTCTATGACAGTGCTTAAAAGGTGTCAATGTTCGTATCAAATGGGAACACCCCGTTCAGACAGCTTAGGGGCGTAGCGCATACAACCAACTACGTTTACTAAGTTCTTTTTCCGTTAAAATATCTGTATAGAAACCTTGCACACCCATCTGTTCATACTCAGCCGCATCCTTCAACTCATTAATGGTATTTACGTAGCATACCGCTCCTGCCTGACGCAAACTTTCCACTAAAGCACCACTCACCCGATTCTCTGGTAAAGTTACTGCCGTTATATCATTTTGTTGTACAAATCGAATGATCTGGTCGTCCTTATCTTCTGTGGCATAGAGCGTATAAATAATGGATGGGTAAGGATAAATACTTCGTAACGTTCGCAACATTTCTTCATTATAAATTTGAGGAACAATACGGGACAAAAGCTCGGGATTTTTCTCCTGTGCCTGACGGGTCAGTTGCGCAAACAACTGTTTGATTTGGGCAGGGTCCTGTTCTTTCGTATCGGTCACAATATAAGCATCCGGGTATGTTTCCAATAAATCCAATACATCCTTCCAATCTACTGGGGTATAGGAACCGTGTATGGGGGTGTTCTTGAATTGATGATAGCTCCAAGGTTTTCCGCCCTGTTCCGTAGCAACTGCATGTTCCTGTTGCATTTGCACTGTAAAAGATTCTGTCCATTCATGGCGCGCCACCAATTGTCCATCCGAAGTAAACATCAGGTCGACCTCGAATACGCGGCTGCCTTTTTTATAATTTTCCACAAACGCTTCACGCGCATTAGTATAGGCCAAACCATTAACGGCTCCCATGGCATGCGAAATTACGCGGTGCGTGGTAAAGTCAGTCTGTTCTTCTGTAGATTGCCCTTTGTAAGCCAGTAAAAATGTGCCGGTTAACATTAAAAGAATGACCGCAGCAATCAGTCGTTTCATAGGGTGTCACATCCTTTTCGTACAGGTCAATACCCCACATACGCATGCTCAAAACAACTGCCAGACGCAAAAGCACCCTCCGGCTAAACCGAAGGGTGCTTCTGTATTAATACGCGTTCTTGAAACCGTTGCGAATCGTGCGGAAAATAATTTTAATATCAAATAAGAGCGACCAGTTCTCAATATAGAAGATGTCATGCTTAATCCGTTCCTCAATAGATGTATCTCCGCGCAACCCGTTGCTCTGTGCCCAGCCTGTGATTCCGGGACGAACATGATGCTTCACCATGTATTTTGGAATTTCCTCACGGAACTGATCCACATAATAGGGCCGCTCTGGGCGTGGACCAACGACACTCATATCACCCAGCAGAACGTTGAAAAACTGCGGCAGCTCGTCGAGACTCGTTTTACGAATAAAAGTACCAAAACGTGTGCGTCTTGGGTCATTAGCAGTCGTCCAGCCCGTATCTTCAGTTCCAGGTGGTAACACCTTCATCGAACGAAATTTGTACATTCGGAAGGTGCGACGATTCAAGCCTACCCGCTCCTGCTTAAAAATGATGGGCCCTCTGGATGTAATCATCACACCAATCGCTACTGCTAGCATGATCGGAAAGGTCAGGAGAATCGCGAATAAAGAGAATAAAATATCGAATAGGCGCTTAAACAATCGATTCCCCGCTACATCCAGTGGAATATCCCGCACATTGATCATCGGCATACCTGCAAAGTTATCAAAGTACGGGCGAGCCGGCAAATAATCGAAAAAGTCGGGGATTATAAGCGTGCGCACTCCAGCCTTTTCACACATGTTGATAATCTTGGGGTACTTATCATGAGCATCCAGCGGCAGCGCCAGAATGACCTCGTCAATCATCAGACGCGACAGCGTAGCCTCCAATTGATCTAAGCCTCCAAGAATCGGGCGGAAATGCGCCTCTTCCTCTTCACTCCAATGCCGCTTATCATCCAGAAAACCCACTACCTCGTATCCCAGATCAGGATACTGTCCAAGGTTATGATAAAATCGCTGGCCTAGAGTACCCGCCCCAAGAATAAGCATGAATTGTTTGTTGTACCCTTTTTGACGGAGAGCTTTAAGAACTTGCTTCAAGAAAAATCGATAAAACAAAATAAGCAGCACGTTTCCAACCATATAGATTGCCAGATAGGACCGCGAGATATCAATTTGTTTCACGAAGAACATCACACTCAACAGCACGAACAGTCCAACGATATGAATCTGGGTGACGCGAAATACATCATCTGCAAATCGTTTTTTGCGTTTGGGCGAATAGAGCGAAAATAACATCCCCAGCACTACGGCAATCAGGCCGTAGATTAAGCTCCAGCCTCCATATACTTGAATAGGAAGCGGTTCTGTATAGGTGATCCATTCACTTTCAAATTTGAAAAACCAAGCGATCAGAAAGGACAACTGAATGACCGCGAAATCCGCCACAATATATAATTGGGTTAAAAAACGCTGATTTCTGCGTATCATGCTTTCACCTCAGTATGAGATTGTTCCCCGCCGTCCGGCTTGACCGGTGCGGACAACTTATTTTTCAGGAAAGCCATTCCAAATTTCACGGCAATCCCCGCATATACAGCCATATTGGTGATCCAACTGTATTGCTGTTTATAATGCTTACGATGAAATACCCACATAGCTCTATGAAACTCATAAATAATTTTCAAAGGACGGCGGCGAGCGCTGCCCCCTTTGATATGAATAATATATGTGCGCGGGTAGTAGTAAATGCCCCACCCGGCTTGCTTAATCCGGTAGCACCAGTCAATATCCTCACCATACATAAAAAAGGTTTCGTCCAACCCCCCGACCTGGTCAATCGTCTCCCGGCGTACTAGCATAAAAGCACCTACCAGTACATCTACTGGATACTCATCATCCGGGCTTAGATGCCCAAGCTGATATTGATTGTACTTCGGGCTATCCGGGTAACGCTTCGACCAGCCGAAAGCGTAGTAAAAAGAAGCTGACGGCGTTGGAAATCCACGCTTGCATGCCTTATCCAGCGAACCATCCGGCAGGATGACCTTACAGCCCGATGCTCCCATCTCCGGATGCGTATCCATAAACGGAATCATCGTATCCAGTGTGTCCGGCTGCACCAGCGTATCGGAATTCAATAGCAATATATAACGTCCGCCGGCTACTTCCATTCCCTGATTGTTTGCCTTGGCAAAACCTGTATTATCCTCATTGGCTATCAACATAATCTCCGGGTATGCAGCACGAATAGCCTCAACAGATCCGTCACTGGAGTGATTATCAATAACAATCACTTCATATCGGTATTGCGTCTCGGACGCATACACCGACTGCAAACAATCCAGCGTCAATTGACACGTATTATAGTTGACGACCAGTATGCTTACATCCATATTTAAAACGCTCCTGACAAATTCAGTAATCTATTCTACTATCGCCTATTATAGCATACCGCGCAGACCACGGGGCGCAAAAAAGCACATAACTTGTAACCTTACATAGTTTAGAAGGATTATGCAAAATTCGATTCCTGTCACTTTAAAGCGCAAATATAGACAAACGAAATCATTTCGATCTATATATTGTTCATTGGAAGTCGTTTATTAGATTTTTGTAAAATCCTCGGTTGAGGTCTAAAATTCATCGTGGTAAGATATACATGGAAAAAGGGCTGGTGCCAGCCAGCCCCTGCGCAACCAACGCTCCAAGAGCGGACGGTTTTGGAACAATCAGGCCGAAAATAGACCCTTCCTTGCGGGGGCGGTCTATTTTCGTTTGTTAAACTCTAACAGTGTGACGATTAACGCCCCGAACGTCAGCATTAAACTGAGCGCCTCAAACACTGTCACAGGCTTCACCCCCCTCCTCGGGAGAGTTAGCCGACCGCCCTTGCCAGCTCTATCGGTTGCACGTTTCAATTATACTATATTTTTCCATAAAGGAACACGCATTCGATGGTATTTTATCTAGTATTCATTTGCACCTTTGACTATTTGACGCTTATATATGGAAAAAAGTTTCAATATTTTTCTTTCCATACCTCTATAACTTCCTCAATACGAAAACCAACTTATAAATCCAGTTGTCCAACCGTGACTGTCTATAAAATGGACGGCTTGGGGCCAAAAACAACCTCACCAAAAGAGGAGGTGCATAAGTAAATCCACCAGTCATGCATGATAATGTTATCCAAAGAAGTCGGAATTCTCTTTTTCACGAGTTGGAGTGTTTCTTTATTGATCACCACAGTACAACCTGCACATACATTCTCAATGAGAGCATTATAGAAGGATACAGGTCGGGGGATGTCAGCTGCCTGAGCAAGTTTATTCGGCATCCATACATCATCCTGATCACAAAAAGCGTAATAATCGAATGTCATTGAACTTGATTGACATATGTGGCTACATAATAAAATCTCCCAATCATGATATGATGGGAGATCGCTATAGATATAATGTGCCTTTACTTACTCGAGCTTGCCAGATACTCTTTTAAGAAATCCCGCAATCCCTCACGCCAAGAACGTAAATCATGTAACCCATTTGTCCGGATCGCTATATGCTCCATAACAGAATTACGTGGCCGCGCTGCTGGTCTGGGGAATTGCTCTGTGCTGCATGGCTCCAATTTCGCTGTGATCTTGGCATCTAATATTTCCGCCGCATCCTGTAAAATAGCTTGCGTAAATTCATACCAAGTACAGAAACCACTATTGGATGCATGGTATACGCCATATTTCTCCGTTTGCATCAATTCCGCCAAAAAACGTGCCAAATCCACCGTATAAGTAGGTGAACCCTTCTGATCATTCACTACCTGGAGAAGCGGCTTCTCCTGTCCAAGCTTCAGCATCGTTTTCACAAAATTGTTCCCGTGCAATCCATATACCCAAGATGTACGAACAATAAAGTACCTGGAGGAAAGTGTTTGGGTCAACACTTCTCCCGCACGTTTGGACTTTCCGTAGATACTCTGTGGATTGGTATTATCGTACTCATGATATGGCTGTTTTGCCGTTCCATCGAACACATAATCTGTGCTGATATAAACCAGCTTGGCTCCAACCTTTTCCGCAGCCAGAGCCATATTACGTGTACCTGCCGCGTTGACTTGATAAGCCCCGTCTACATCGGTCTCCGCTGCATCCACAGCCGTATACGCTGCACAGTGGATTACGGCATCAGGTTGATATTGTCCTACAATTTTCACAGTCTGCTGCAAATCCGTGATATCCAATTGTTCCCGATCGTAACCAAGGGCATCATGTCCTTGCTCTTGAAAAACCTTTACTACGTCTTTACCAAGTTGGCCGGATGCTCCAGTGACCAGTACCTTCATTCTACACATCCCCCAAGCGGGAACCGTACTGCTTTGCATAGTATTGTTGATATTCACCAGATTGAATGCGAGTCCACCATTCTTCGTTGTCCAAATACCAGCGAATCGTTTCTTTAATGCCGGTTTCAAAAGAATGCTTTGGCTTCCAGCCCAGCTCATTCATGGTCTTTGTAGGATCAATCCCATAGCGGCGGTCATGACCTGGACGATCCTGCACATACGAAATCAGAGATTCTGGCTTGCCCAGCTCCTCCAATACCGTTTTGACGATATGCACATTTGTCCGCTCGTTATTTCCCCCGATATTGTATACTTCACCCAGTTTACCCTGATGAATGACCAGATCAATGGCGCTGCAATGATCCTCTACATACAACCAATCGCGAATGTTCAAGCCATCCCCGTATACAGGTAGCTGTTGATCGCTCAGTGCACGGGAGATCATTAGCGGGATCAATTTCTCAGGAAACTGATATGGACCATAGTTGTTAGAACAACGCGTGATATTTACTGGTAAACCGAAGGTTTCATGATATGCACGAACTAGCAAATCGCCGCCTGCCTTGGATGCAGAATAAGGACTATTAGGTTGCAACGGAGTTTCCTCCGTAAACAATCCTGTTTCTCCGAGAGAACCGTACACCTCATCTGTTGATACCTGTACAAACTTTGTCACGTTATATTTCTTGGCTGCGTCCAGTAGCACTTGTGTACCCAACACGTTTGTTTTCACAAACACTTCCGGTTCCAGAATACTCCGATCGACATGTGACTCTGCTGCAAAATTAACCACCACATCAATTCCCTGCTGCATCAGCTGGTCGATGGCTTGTGCGTCGGTAATATCTACTTTGATGAAGCTATGTTTGGGGTTATTTTCAATGGACTTCAAATTTTCCAGGTTACCTGCATAGGTAAGAGCATCTATATTTACTATTTCGTAATCCGGATGCTGTTTTAACATATACAATACAAAGTTACTGCCTATAAATCCGGCCCCGCCGGTGACAAGAAGTTTCATACTGACCTCCTAAATTTAATTATCCGTTATTTTAGTGTTAAACGTATAGTACTTATGCCCAAAGTAATTAAACACTGTGTAGAGACCCGATGCAATTAAAATCGAAACGTTCCCAACTCCTATAACATTTAAAATCAATAATTTATCCATATACTCCAATAATGGCATTAAAAAATACCCTATGAAATAAGAGGTTACATAAGAAAGTATAGTTACAAAGGTAAATTTCAAAGTCTGACTTAAATACCATTCATTCACCTTGAAAGTAAAATTCCTATTCAGAAAAAAACTACAAATTCCACCAATTATATTTCCACAACTTGTTGAAATCCAATAATTGAAATGAAATAAATTATAAAAAAGATAAATACTAGACAAACCAATTAAAGTATTAATAACCCCTACTAAAAGAAATCTCAGGAACTCAAATCTTTTTATAATATTCATAAATTATAGGGCTCTTTTTCTTGTTGCTGAGCTTCTATTTCAATATTTATAGTTTCTCTTACAAGAAATAGCGGTCTACGTTTACTCTCACCATATACACGACCAATATATTCTCCAATGATTCCAATTGTAATTAACTGAACTCCCCCCAAAAACAATACAGTAACCATAAGAGATGGATAGCCAGGAACCGGATTTCCATATATCAATGTATTTATCATTAAAAAAAGTGCACGGATCAATGCAAAAATTGACACAATGAAGCCTAAATACATAGCAAGTTGTAGAGGAGCAAAGCTAAAAGATGTAATCCCTTCAATAGCAAAATTCCATAACTTCCAATAATTAAAACTGGTTTTCCCAGCAAATCTTGCATCCCGAAGATATGATATACTTGTCTGTTTAAATCCTACCCAACTAAAAAGCCCCTTCATAAATCGGTGACTTTCTGGTAAGTTATTTACAGCATTAACAACTTGTCTAGACATCAAACGAAAATCCCCAGTATCGGCCGGAATATCTATTTTCGTTATTCGTCTTATAAATTTATAAAAAAAACTGGCTGTTGCTTTCTTTATGAAAGTCTCTCCATCCCTTTTAGTTCTTGTTGCATAAACAACATCGTATCCTTCTTGCCACTTTTCAACCATCAAGGGAATGAGTTCAGGTGGATCTTGCAAATCGGCATCTATAGGGATTACTATATCCCCTTTAGAATATTTCAAACCTGCACTCATTGCAATTTCCTTACCAAAATTTCTAGACAAATCAATGACCTTGATTCTGTAATCAGTAGAGGCAATTTCTCTTAATCTAGCATGAGTATTGTCTTTGCTACCATCATTAATACATATGATTTCATAATCATAGTTATGCTTATTTAGTACTTCTGAAATGCGTTCATAAAAAAAATCAATGTTGTCAATTTCATTATACATAGGTACAACTAATGACATCTTAAATTTCATTCTTATATCCCCTCTTAATTCAAGCCTACTTACTTCTAGTGATCTAAATCCCCAACTTGAATATACGGATCGTCCCCTTCAGTGTATAAGTTAGTGGAATCACCATCAAAACCCTTTAACTCAACTTGTGCAGTTTCTTTGATTTTGTTACGTAGCGCACTCCCCTTAAGAACCAAGGCTTTTTTATTTTTCTCTGTAATAATAATTGATTTAATAGGTACTAACTTATGAGGGGTAGTTCCTATGTCAAATCTGAACTTTTGAATATGATTTAATGGAATACTAGTTTTAAATACTTTGTTATGATCTAGTTGCTGACTGATGGAATCCTTTTCGTTAAAGCCATTACCCCTGTCATAAAACAGTTGAAAAATATCAGTTTGAGGATACTTAAACTCAACCTGAATATCAACATCTTCTGTATAATCATTTATGAATTTCAACTGCGGATCATACCCATTAGTGTATATGTTTAATATACCACTCTCTGCTTTTATCTTGGAAATATCATGAAGTGGATAAAATAGACTTTCCAACTTTTTTGCATCATATTTCAGATGAACATTATTATTATCGAATTCGATACTCTTTATTTGTACATTCTGATTTGTTAAAATACCGGGATCTAATCTGAAACTATAAATTGGCTTATTGGGCAGTTCAAAGAACAGTCTATTCCCATCAGCTTGATTATAAATATATGCTTTTGATGAATCCTTTTCATTGATACCATCACCAATATCATAGTATAGCTGATACATATTAACTTTTGCTTTCTCCAACTCAACTATCATCGTTGGCTTGTCAATGCTAACAGATGCTAAATTATAATATTTTGCAAAATGATCATTGGAAGTATAACTCGGATTTAAAGAAATATCATAAATAAAAACATAGCTATTCTCTTTGGCTGTTAACTTTGGAAGTTTTACAACCCTTTCCCCCTGTTCTAGATTCTTATTCACGATTTGAAGTCTTTGAGCACTTTCCTCTGCAATTAATTTATATTGAGTATACACATTATGCATTGTAATGTATAAAGGAATAATGGATGCAACCAACACAACAACAAGTAGCTTCTTGTTCGGTTTTACTATCATAGTTATTGAAATAATAATCATTACAGCCCCACCAAAAGCTGCACGAAGAGGAAATTCGGGAGAAGCCACCATTGCTACATAAGAAAGGAAGCCTGTGAACATAATTAGTAAAGCAATCCAGAGAACCCTTTTAGAGCTTTTATAGTTTTTGTAAACATAAAATAATATCGCCACAAAAAGTATTAGGAATAAATATCTCTGGTCTTGCAACAATATTCCTTTCATAGTTTGTAAAAAGTTAATTATCTGATCTTTAAAACCAACGTTAAAGTACATAGTTTCTTTTCTGACTTTGTTTCCAGGAGCCAGTACCAAATAAACAAACCCTATAAGGCAGCCAATAATTCCACTAAAAAACCATAAAGGTAGTTCAATTTTCTTCTTTAGAGCAATAAAAAAAGAAATACCTACAAATGCTACTGCTATTACAGCAGTATTTTCTTGACTCCAACCTGCTAAAATACCCAAAAAAAACATTGTCAGTATTGTTATTAAATTATTTTTTAGTACATATTTGTTATCAATAAGAAATCTATATGGGAATAAAAATATTAAAATAAAAACAGTAGCCCAGAGATAGTTCACGGAACCCGCTAACCAAAAAGCTGTTTGACCCAAAACAGGAAGCATAAACCAGCACATCAAAGAAACGAGTAAGAAAATACCTAAATCTTCCCTAGTGTTAAATTTTCTTATTTTTGAGAAGGAGCAGATTAAAAACAACAACAATACATAAAAAAATGCATTTACAATATTGAATACATCTTTGCCTAACCATAGAAATAATTGTACAAAAAAGTGTACTATTACTCTTCCGGTCCAATTATGGTACAAATAATTTTGAGATTGAAAAATATCAGTTAAACTTTCAATCTTTTGATTTGTGCCCATAATAAAGCTGTAGGCAAACTCATCATTCCAGTACGGCACAAAATAATTAATTCTGAGCATGTATAAATACATGCTCACGGCCAAAGTGATGATAATTAAACGGTATATATTTAAATACTTATCATCCACTTTTATTTCCAACTTCATAAATAAATTCATCCTCTATATTCCGATTTTGAAGCAAAGAAATTTAAATCTCAGCAGCTCCCAATAAAGGATGGCATTCATCTTTCTGAGATAGTATAGGCTTAGATACGGGCCAATCAATTCCGAGCGCAGGATCATTCCACAAAATACCTCGGTCATGTGCTGAAGAGTAATATTCATCAACTTTATACAAGACTTCCGTGTTTGGTGTTAATGTGCAAAAACCATGAGCAAATCCTTTTGGGACCAATAATTGCTTCTTATTATATTGGCTGAGAATTACTCCTACCCATTGCCCAAATGTTTTCGAATCACGTCGAATATCTACAATGACATCATAAATAGCACCAGCAACAACACGAACTAATTTAGTCTGAGCTTTGGGGGATAGTTGATAGTGCAAACCACGAAGGACGCCTGGTTCAGCAGATAATGAATGATTATCTTGAGTGAATTCATAATTAATTCCTAAGCTGTTCATCACATTTTGATTGTAACTTTCCATAAAAAAACCTCGGTGATCCCCATGAACCACCGGTTCAATAAGCAGAGCACCCTTCAGTTTTAACTCATGTACTTTCATATAATTAACCCCCTTATAATTTTAATCTCCCAAACTCGTCGCTGAATATTATTTCTTTGGCAAGTTCATTGGCTTTAGCAAGGGAGACATGTGTACCTGCATCGGTCCACCAACCTTGAAGAATGTCGAATGTTAGCTCACCTTTTGCAATGTATGCATTGTTTACATCCGTGATTTCCAATTCACCACGTGCTGACGGTTTGAGAGTTTTAACAATCTCAAAAACGCTGTGATCAAACATATAAATACCTGTTACCGCATAATCACTTTTGGGTTTTTGAGGCTTCTCCTCAATTGAAACAATTCGATCTCCCTGTAATTCTGCAACACCGAAGCGTTTTGGATCTTCTACCTGCTGTAGAAGCAATTTAGCACCTGACACTTGATTACGGAAGTTTTGAACATATGGAGATATGTCATCTTCGAATACATTATCACCTAGAATAACAAGCATTTGATCGTCTCCCACAAATTGCTCTGCTAGATCCAATGCCTGGGCGATCCCGCCTGCTTCGTCCTGCACTTTATAGGTAAAAGTAACTCCCATTTCCTTTCCACTTCCTAAAAGGTTCACTACATCGCCCATATGCTCTTTACCTGTGACAATAAGGATGTCCTGAATATCAGCTTGTTTCAGCTTATATACTGCATGAAAGATCATTGGATATTTTCCTACCGGAAGAAGATGCTTATTTGTAACCTTTGTTAATGGGTATAACCGTGTTCCAGTTCCCCCTGCTAATATTATTCCTTTCATAATAGCCTCCTAGGTTTAGTGTTATTTGATGTTCTTTTTAATGTCTTTGTAATCCATCCGATTCTGTTTAAATTGCAAAAAAGAGTTTGCAATAGTTCTAGAATAATACCAAAAGTTTATTATAGACGAATTCTTAAGTATCTCAAAGAATTGTACAGGCCAATTTTGAGGAGAAGGAGCCAATTTATTAAGAACATTATTTTTTCTGCACGATTTAAAATAGGAGCCAAGCACTGTCTTCACTTCTTTGTCTACGACGTCATTTAATGTCAAAAAAGTATTATTGCCGTGCAAGCGGTAGTAATAATACGTAGTCTCAACAAATAAGGGCTCTGATAAAAGCAAACACCTTAGAGCAAAGTCCCAATCATGACAATATTTCAAATTTCGGAATCCATTCAGCTTATCGAAAATGTCTCTGCTGAATAATATATTTCCTGTTGAAATAGCAGTGTTGTGAGGTATCAAAGACCACCCTACACTGGGAAAGTTTTTTATCGAATTTTGAGTATTAATGAAGCTTATAGCCTGGTCGGATACAGTGCTAATATCATTTCCTTCTCCATCAATTACTTTAATCCTCGAGAAAACGAACTCTGAATCAGAACCGAATAAATGTTTAATTAATTGTGTTATCCGATTTGACTCAAACAAGTCATCTGCATTTAGTATTGTTACATATTCTCCTTGTGAGACCCTTATACCTTCATTAATTGAATTGTGAGCACCCTGATTTTGATCGTGCGAAATGAATGTTATGCGATTATTAAATCTTTCCAAAAAAGCTTCACTAGAAATCAGTTCATTTATGATATGACAACTGTTATCTTTCGAGTTGTCATCAATCACCACCAATTCAAGTAGATCGTATGTTTGCTCATAAATGGATTTTAAGGCAGCCTCAATATATTTTTCATAATTATAAGACGGCACAATAACACTAACTAAAGGCGTATCTTGATTATTCATATTTTTCTCCTCAAATATTATCGAATCCGGGATGCTCTCTTAGTTACCTCTAGATATTGATGCCCATACTTTTGATCTGGCTCTAAATGTGTACCTTCAGCCCATTCATTCCATGCGTTAACAAAAATCATTTGTTCTGAATCTTGACTAAACCTCCGAGTATAATCAACCAGGCCTACCAACCATTTTTCATACTCTACAGGATTCGCATAGTGAAAGACATTAGCTGCACTTTTTCTTCTTGCTGTATTATCCCAGCTCAGCATAGTACCTCTAAACCATGTGAAATCCCCAGCCTTCTTTTTCTGAAGCGAACGATCTACCACTTCTCGATAATCGTAAATGTTTCCTGAGAAGTCAGAAACCAGCTCATTCATAGTTTTAGAAATTTCGTTGGCATAAACACCATGCGGCGGGAACTCGACTGCAGAATCACAACCGTAGATCGTTGGATCTACTTGACCAAAGGACTGTACCATGCATACATGAAGATTTGGAATGCCTTCTTCTTTACACTTTTCTTTCCATGTATGGACTGTTGCTTTCAGATTAGGAAACAATTCAGCTCTGTAAATCAACAATATGGGGTCCTTACCATCAATACGGATATATCTTTTGTCCTTTAAAACAGGAATAACTTCTTCAATAAATCTGTTATCTGAGTCTTCATCGTGCACTTGCTTCATAAGCATTTCTTTCTCTTGCCCATCCCATCGCCTTGTCCAACTCTCGTTAGCCCAACAAATACAAAAAGGAAAATCCAAATCTTTATTTTCTAATAAAGCATTCATCGGCTTCTCTAAAAGCCTCTTGCCATCGAACCAATAATAATAGTAACAAAAACCAAAGATATCATATTTTTTAGCAAGTTCTATTTGACGTTTCTGAATGTCACTATCCTCAACCAAATTGTAATATCCTAAATCTGAAGGAACATGCGGTTGATAATGTTCCTTGAATAAAGGTGTCGCCTTACGAACATTTCTCCACTCTGTAAACCCTTCTCCCCACCACTCATCATTCTCTGGAATTGCATGAAACTGTGGTAAATAAAAAGAAACAATATTTGTTGTTTTGTTTTGATTTTCCGGCCAAGCGGATGCTGTAGATCTTCTGTGATAACTAAACTCAGAAATATGTTTTACTTTCATTGCGCTTGCAACCAGTTCTTCCATAAAAGAATCGTAGTCCTTAACATCAAGCAAAACCTTTTCTTTAAAAAGTGTGGACTGAACCACAATAAATGATCCAGCTACCTTATAATTTAACTTTACGGAAGTTAAATGTTCCTCTTTATAGAAAGGAGCAAAATGATCCCCGTTATCAAGGAATCTGTCTTCATTTGTAAAAATCAAGTCTTCACTATCTATAGAATTTAAAGCCAAATGGTGTAATGTATTAATAGATAGAAAATCCTCTTGTTCCAATACCGTAATATAATCCCCTTGTGCAATCTTACTAGCCTCTCTCACCATATCTAAAAACATACTATTAGCAGTATGAATAAACTGAACCTTGCTCAAATCAAAGCCACTCGTAAATTGATTTTCAACAATCTCTTCCCTTGAAATTATAATTACTTCAAAATTGGAATACGTTTGGCTAGTTAAAGAACTTAAACAAAACTCCAGATAGGCCTGATTTAATTTGTACACGGGAATAATGATAGAGAACAAATGTCTGACAGGGTATTGAACGTTGGTAATTTGGGTGCCTTCCTTATACGTGTATGGTTCAAATCTCCCAACCTGATTATCATTCCTATTTGCCATCAATGTGATAGCTCTATTCCACATCCACTTAAATCCGTTTTGCCTCCATTTTTTAAACATTTTAACAAACAAATTGGAGTTATTTCCCGAATTTAATTCTTTGTAGCTGTGAAAAGCCTGATTTAAGATCGAAAGCACTCCAACCTTCTCTATAACAATCCGTTGTATGTAAAATACGCCGGGAGAGTCACCAGGATCCAGTCTCAGAGACACTACATCTTGCTTAAACTCAAAAGGCCTGCCATTCGAATTCTGACGATCTAGCTTTCCGATGATGCAAGAATTATCTTCACTAAAACCGGCCCCATAGTCAATATACAGCTTAAGAAACCTCAATGATTCCGAAGAACCTTCACAATTAATCTTATACCAACCTTTTTTAAACGAACCCTTCAAATAAATCTGAGGGTCATTACCAAAACTTTCCCATTTATCCCCACTTTTATTGATATCTAATAAATTAACGACTTCCATTTCTCTCAATTAAATCATTCCTTAAAATATAAAATTTATTATTTATCCACGCTTTTCCGAAAGATTCTTTTGTAAAAAAGACGAATTTTCCACCATCTTGTGCTTGTCATATCATTTATAGTTTGCTCTCTGCTTGTCAACAAACATGTTAGTTCTTGCATTTGCCGTTGTAATCCATGAATTTCTTGATGCAATGAGCTTATTTCCTGATTTGACGAATCCAATTTATGATTTAAAACATTAATTTTTTCTAGTTTGTCACTAAGATTTTCTTTTACAATACTTAAGTTCAGACCCATTTCTTCTAAAGTGTCTAGAAGCTCATTTTTCTCAACTACCAACTCACTGATTTTTTCTTCTTGAGCGGACAAATTGCTCTGATTTATTAAAATCTCATTCTGAAGTAAGTTATTTTTCTTTTGAACTTCCTTCATTAAACCTTCTGGGAATTCCTCAATATAGACAATTGAAAGCTCTATCCTTTTATATTCCTTTTTTTCTACCTGGTAATATATTTGCGGGTCATCATCAAGAAAAACATAGTATCCGCCACCTGCCCAATCAGCATTTGAAGAGAATTCTCTAATTTGTACTATGTTATCTTCAAGATCTATTAATCTCGCTTCCCCAATACGTACAATTCCTCTGCCTTCCATTGGATCAAATCGGACACAACTAATCTGACCCTTCTGGGTTAAATCACAAGCAATCGTCTGATCGGGTTCTGCTATCTCAAAATACATGCTTTTATCTTCAGTAAGTTCTTGATTTGCACTTATAAAAATTTGAGCTGTATATTCTGCTGGTTCGATAAACTTGAATTGGACTGCCTTTTTTAAATACTTTTGCAAAAATAGCAGTTCTTTTTCAGTTCCGACCCTATCTGCGAATTTATTAGCCATATCAATGTAATCTGGAATCTCCCCCTGTGAGACCCCGACATAGGAAAACATATCCTCAATGGGAATAAAGCTCTGCAAGCTCGCATAATGTGAATAATAGAAACTATTAATCGCTCTAAACTTAATGAAATTTAGAGGAATCGGAAACAGATATACCCACTCGTAATCAATGATACTAAGCTGGTTATCATCACCCAAAAGTATGTTATCCAGATTAAGATCAATGTTAGCAATGGTAAAACTATTCAAACCTAATAGTTTACTTTTTTCTCCAAACACACTGATAAACTCGGGTGTATTACTAAATTCACAATAATGACCTTCTGCAACGGTCTCCAAGAAATCAGTAAACAAACCCAGTATTTCATATACTAGATCTCTTTGCTTATTTATCACTGCTTCAAGAATCAGTTGGTCCAGGCTTTTACCTTCTAAGTACTCAAATAGCACTGACCCCTTCTCATAAGAAATCGGTTTGACAAGTTTACTAGGCTGGTATACACCTTTAAGTAACTCATAGTTTGAATAAATCCGCTTAATATGATCCACTGCTCGATCTGTTAATGCAGTTTTGGAAACATACATAAATTCATCTTGATGTATACTTGTTTTTATTTGATATTCAGGAGCACGTTCGCGACTATATTTTGAATAAATAGTTTCCATATCTTAACCTCCTCTCCTCATTTAACTTGAACAAAAAACGAGAAATGAGTTTGAAAAAGTAGAAAATAGCTGGTTATTGATGATGTTGTCCGTGACCGATTCCTCATCAAACAGCACCACTCTATTTTGGTCGTAATTAGTATTTCTGCTCCTTAATTCACCCACACAAGGCAGTCGCTTATCTGAATAGAGTTGTGTAGGCATCTTATAATCAGGAAACGGATAATAAAATTTCATTTCACCAAATCCCGAATTATAAATCAATTTTTCTATTTCCAACTTTGAGAAAGTGGCCATCCCCCTGTTTGAAGGATAATTTTGAAGACTGTCAAAAAAATCACCTGTATGATCTTCACGACTTCCTGCCCAATATTTAAGACCTAATTTATTTTCGATGGCTATAATAAGAACACCATCCCTTTTAAGGAATTTTTTAATATTCTTCAAAAACGTAACGTAGGGTGAGTTAGTTTCCGTATATAAAGCTGCGTACTCCAAAACACCTATTAAAGTAATATAATCAAATTTTTTATCGAGTTTAATATCATTTAAATTCCCTATCACAATTTCGAGATTACTCTTGTCTGTGTGACGATTCGCGTTAATCAACGCACGTTTCTTTGATAATTCTATGCATGTAACACTCTTTGAATTGTCACATAGCAGACCTGTTAAAGCTCCACAACCTGCACCTATTTCTAAAATTTCACTTTCCGGTCTAAATTGATACCACTCTAATAGATTGTGACGAGTAGGAGAAAAATGATACAAAATCGGCCATCGGTTATCTTCTCGAAGAACTTGACCTAAATCGCGGCCATTATACAACATGTCCAATAGTTCATCTTCTATTTTTCCATCCGAATAGCTATCTTCGCCATTATAATAACTATAGTTCATTTTCACACTTCCAATATACTCAATCATCTTGCCCCTTCCTTTCGAAATCTGAAATGAGGATCGTTGAGTTCATATCAAAGAAGCCCACACTATTCTTATTAGATATAACGTGAAGATTCATAATATCGTACAATCTATGAAAAACAACAAAGTCATTCCCTTCATAGCACGTGCAACCTAATGAAATTAAGTAGTCTCCACCTTGAAGATCATTGTTTTGGGTGAAACTAATTTCGATAATTTTCTCAGGTACTACCTTGTCAATGTTTACAGATTCTAACATTGTATTCGTGCCTGTTATTTCCGTTCCTCTCGCATCCTTGATGCTAAAGGCAAAAATAGGATCTCTTATGTCGTTATTGAAGCGAATTCTCATTTTAATTTTAAAAAACTTTCCTTTCAAAACTACATTCGTTAAATCATTATTGTGATCAAAAATGGCGAAATCTAAAATTTCAGCTCGTTTGTCACCATATTCCGAATAACCTGGATTAATGTTAAGTTTATCTTTCCATATTTCGTTATTATCCCCACTATGTTTAGATAATGAAGATTCACTACTATTATTGGTATCATACATACCAACTAATATTTTCTTATATATATCAATCATAGGGCCAGGTAGACCTTCTTCAACAATTTCGCCTTCGTTCATTACAATTACACGTTCACAGTATTTCATAATGCTGCTCATATCATGAGTAACAAAGAGAATTGTTTTACCTTGCTCTTTAAACTCTGAAAATTTTTTAAAACACTTTGCTTGAAAAAAAATATCCCCCACAGACAATGCCTCATCCACAATAAGGATTTCCGGTTCAACATTAATCGCAACCGCAAAGGCTAACCTAACAAACATTCCACTAGAATAGGTTCTGACAGGCTGGTAAATAAAATCACCGATATCCGCAAACTGAATAATATCATCCATTTTAGCATCCATTTCTTCTTTACTGAATCCCATCATAGTACCATTCAAATACACATTTTCGATCCCTGAAAAATCCGGATTGAATCCTGCACCTAGCTCTAACAAAGCAGATATTTTCCCACGAACCTGGACGTCTCCAGTAGTAGGCGATAACACACCTGTTACAATTTTCAGCAAAGTGGATTTCCCTGATCCATTTTTACCGATAATCCCTACTGATTCACCTTTATTAATTTGAAATGAAAGGTTATTCAAAGCAAAAAATTCTTTATGATAACTTTTTTTCATTGGATGAAGCGACTCTTTTAACCGATCTGAGGGATTAGAGTATAACTTGTATATTTTCGTCAGTTCTTTTACATCTATTATTGGGGTCATCATAGTATCTCCTACACAAATCATTTTATAAAACATCTGCAAAATGAGGTTTTAATTTCTTAAATATGACTAAGCCTACTGAAAGGAAAATTACGCAAACAATCCAAAAATAAAGAGTTTGAAAGGGTTTTTCCCAGAACCAATTGTTATACAAAAAGGTGTCTCTAAATCCTTCAGCAATATAGTAGAAAGGATTTAACTTAAACAGGAATTGATAGTTGGCTGGAGCAATATCCAAGCTCCACACAATAGGAGTTAGCCAAAAACCAATTTGTATTATCACAGAAACGATTTGTGCAATATCTTTAAAAAACGGCAGTATTGACGCGGTTATAAAGGTTACACCTAATAGTAAAACAATTGTACAGACAACGTAATATATTAATTGCAACCATGATAAAGTTGGCATAACTCCGTAAATAAATAAAATAGCTATAAAAAATACAATAAAAAATAAATGTATAAATAGAGCCGAAAAGATTTTTATAATTGGGAGTATACTAATTTTAAATACTACTTTCTTGACTAAAAAGCTATACTCGGAAAAACTCAATGTTGCATTCATAAAGGCTTCTGAAAAAAAGAACCACGGCACCATTCCACAGATCAGCCATAATACAAAGGGGTATCCCTCCGGTGTACTACCGCTTCTAAATCCAATTGCAAAAACAAACCAATACAGCAAAATTGTTATAACTGGATTTACAAATGCCCAAATAGCTCCAAAGTAGGACCCCTTAAATCTTTTGTTAAAATCATTTTTTGATAGATCTATAATCAGTCTTCTTTTAGAAATGTACTCTTTCAAATAGCTCACTGCTCAAGCATCCCCTAACTAATAACTATATCATTGATATTTGTTTTATAAATTTCAACTAAACAACATTCTATGCTAAAATATTGACGTATCTACAAGAAAAGGAGATTGTAAACCTTGTCGAATCCAGTATACGGGAAACAGGCCAAAACGTCGACCCGTGACGATAAAAGGCCGGCTATATTATGGGTGTTAATTGTTGGGATTATTCTGTTTTTAGTTTGGGCCCCCTTTCAGGCTGCACTTTTTAATGGGCAAATGCTCGAATTTGAGAAGCCTCTGTATGGGGCTTTGATCATCAGCATGATTCTATTGATTTTGGGAATCGCAACCTATTATAAGAAATTCAAATTAGAAGATCAAAGAGACTGGTTGGCGGTGCTTGTTATCTTACTTCCGCTGACGTTCGTGCTCTCATTGATTTCTGCTGCTTCTCATTATCTCGCGATGAACATGGTAGTGGTGCAGTGCATCTATGCCTCGTTCTTCATCATTACATTGTACGCCTTGCGAGATCGGTTGAGCAACCAGATCATCCAAACCGCGATTATGACCGTAGCTTATATTATTATAGGCTTTGGCCTCATCAACTGGTTTGGACAGTGGGTATTGGCCGGGCGACTCGTGGATTGGTTCTCATCAATGGTAAGCGGTAATCGCTACGTTGATGCCATAAAGGTAGATTCTAACGGTCCACGTCTCACATCCGTCTTCCAGTACGCGAATACATATGCGGCATTTTTAATGGCGTTTTTGTTCGCAGCTATCTTTTGTCTGATGAAGTCGAAGACGTGGTATGGTAAAGCGACTCACGCCTTTATGCTGGTGCCTATATTGGTATCACTGTTCCTGACACTTTCACGTGGTGGTCTCATTATGTTGCCAGTCGTATTTGTTCTTTTACTTCTGTTCTTTAAGCCAGCGCGGCAAATATTATGGCTTTTGCATTGCGCAATTGCGGGTGTCGTTTCACTTGCTATTTTGAGCCCTATTACAAATTGGGGATTACAGTTGAATCAGACCTACAACGGTGCTTTAGCTACTAAGGGCTGGGGACTGCTTCTTGGGACTTCCTTGGTGACTGCAGTTATTTTATGGCTTATACAAACCTCTCTGGGATCTCGTTTGGAAAAAGGAATGCAAGGTCTAGCTTCACGTAAACTCTCTAATCTGTGGCTGCCTGTTGGCTCTGTGGTCGTGATTGGTGTAATTGCGTTCCTGCTCATTGGTACAGGACTACGAAGTTTTCTACCAGCCAATGTGGAGACACGTCTGGAAAATATCAACTTCCGACAGCATAGTGTGCTGGAACGTATAACCTTTTATCGCGATGCTTCCAAGCTAATTGCTGATTATCCGTTGATTGGCGCAGGTGGCGGCGGTTGGGCTACGCTGTATGGAAAATATCAAGACTATGGCTACACAAGCGCACAGGCACATAACTTTTTTATGCAATATATGGTAGAGACTGGTATTATTGGATTCATTATTTTTATGGCGTTTATCCTTTATATTTTCTATAAATACACTAAAGGTTACATTAAGAGCGATGGGGAAAATCGGGATAGCCACTTCCTTTACCTGATCTTGGCAATGTCCATTTTGCTCCATAGTCTATTGGACTTTAATATGAGTTATGTGTTCATGGGTATACTCGTGTTTATTGGACTCGGGGGTATGGCTGCAGCAATGGATGCACAACCTGTAAAACGCTTGGCGATGAAGCCTGAAGGTTTCCGTCCGATTTATAGTATCGTCATTGGTGTTCTCAGTATTGTGCTTTTATTTGTAGGGCTGCGCTTTGTACAAGCCAGCAATGCTGCCCGGGAAGCAAAAGCCCTGGAAAGCAGCAATTCGTTCGAACAACGACAAGCTGCTTATAATAAGGACTTGAATCTACGCCCAACTCATATTGATTCAATTGTTGGTTTGTCTAGTATGTACTATCAGGTCTATAAGCAAACCAAACGCGAAGAGTTCTATACAGGTGGCATGACCATTGTTGATCTGGGGCTGCAGGCAGAGCCGTATAATAGAAATATGCTGTTTATTAAAATGCGACTTGAGCAAGCTAAAGGAAACAATGACAAGGCATTTGCCATTTTGGAAAATAACCGTGCTAACTTCATCTGGGATCTGGATTGGTACAATTTGCTGATTAACCAAGCGTTTGAATTTGGCAATAAAGCTCGATTGGCTAAGGACACAGCTACGGAACAGAAGTATTTCCAAGCAGGTCTTGCTGCTTATCAGCAGGTTCTGGATGGGGTAGCTCATCTTAAGACGATTCCACCTGAAATTCAATTGACACGTACTTTTGAAGTAACCCCAAGCATTGCGCTCAGCACTGGTAAAATTGAGTTCATGTCAGGTAAGCCTGCTGAGGCTGCAAGCATCCTCAAAAACGGCCTAAAGGACGATCTGAGTGATGCTACAAATCGTGAGGTCGCTCGCTATTATATCGTCGCTCTGCAACGGCAGGGACAAGATGATAAAGCTTTGTACGATAAGCTGATTCAGGCTGATCCGAAGGAGAAGGAGCAGATTGAACAGTTGAAATCGGAGAAATAGTTAAGAAAAAAGAGACTAGCAGATGATGTTCCATCATACTGATAGTCTCTTTTTTTATATTGAGGAAGCATAGTTAGGTTTAGTGAGATGTTTATTTTTGTTGGTCAATCTCTTTAATAACCTGTCTCATATAAGCCAGTACTTCATCCTTAATCTCGTTATGCTGTAGAGCATAATGAATGGTCGTTTCAATGAATCCCAATTTCTCGCCAACGTCATGGCGATTGCCATCAAATTCGTAGGCCAGAATGGGGCTCTTTTCTCCCAGTTTGGACAATGCGTCCGTCAGTTGAATTTCCCCGCCTACTCCTGCGGATTGCTGACCCAGGATATCAAAAATGTCAGGCGTCAAGATATAACGTCCCATGATCGCCAAGTTGGAGTTGGTTTCTTCCTTCTTTGGCTTTTCCACTAATCGTTCCGCCTCAGAGATTTTGGAAGTAAGTGTATGACCTTCAACAATCCCGTAACGATGTACCTCGTTCCAATTCACTTGTTTTACACCTACAACAGAACGCTGATATTCATCGAACACGTCAATCATCTGTTTGAGGCACGGATTCTCAGACTCAACGATGTCATCCCCTAAAAGGACGGCAAAAGGTTCGTCACCTATAAACTTACGTGCACACCAGATGGCATGCCCCAACCCTTTAGGTTCCTTTTGACGAATATAGTGGATATCTGCCATCTCAGATGGCTTACGCACTTCATTGAGCAGGTTCCATTTTTCCTTCGCAGTCAAATTATGCTCCAGCTCAAAGGAGTAGTCAAAATGATCCTCAATCGCCCTTTTGCCTTTACCAGTAACGATAATGATATCCTCTATACCAGATGCAACAGCTTCTTCAATAATATATTGAATTGTTGGTTTGTCTACAATGGGAAGCATCTCTTTAGGCATCGCTTTCGTAGCAGGAAGGAACCGGGTTCCTAATCCCGCAGCAGGAATAATCGCTTTACGGATTTTCATAGGTTAAACTCCTTTGTCGTCAATATAACGGTAAGATATACTATCTATGATTATAACAGGAAGGTCAATTATTGTAATAGATTAAAGAAGAAGACATCTTCCCTTAAAGAGAACATGTCTTCCAATCACTAGCTTTCTATATAAATATATTATGCTGCCGGAATCTTTCTGGCTCCCGAACAAATATACAGTTATTTATTTCACCAGCTGACCACGTGTAACACCCAACTGATTCGTCGCCTTCAGCGTCTTCCATACTTGTGTTCCGCTGATTTCTCCGCGCAGGGCACGGTTATAGAGATCAATAACCTCATGCACTTGCTCCGGTGTCTCCTCCAAAAATTCCACGCGGTAACGGGACACGCCCAGCTCCAGGAAGTTGGACAGGTATTCCGCGCCGGATTGCTCAATCGCGTTGTATACCGTGTTGCGGCAGCCTTCGTCCACACGGACCGGATGTGACATCCCAATACGATCACGCAGGGATGCGCGATGATCCTCGCAAGGGCGACCACAGTTGGTGTAGTCGGTGCCTTCACTCATAAAGGTACAGTATACGCAATGTTCAGTATGGAACATTGGCATATGCTGCTGGATCACGATCTCCAGCTTATCGGTACGCGTACGTCTGAGCATATCGACCATTTGCTGGATGTTCAGATCGTACGACGGCGTAACCAGGTCGCAGCCAGAATCCAAGAACAGATCAGCCGCTTTATGATTGGCTATGTTCAGCGAGAAGTCACCAATCAATTGCGGGTGATGTGCGTCCGGGTTCTCCAACCGATGTCGCAAGTAGAAATACAGTGCCCCTGGATTGCGTACCAGCACAGCATCCGGCTTTAGGCGCAGGATGTTGTTGTGATAGCCATTTTCACCCGGCATGTGAATACGCGGGGTCGCCAGCGCAATTCGGCGGCCTGCAGCGTGCACTGCCTCTACGGCTGCCGGGAATTGCTTGATGAACTCGAAGTCGGCGTAGATGAACTCCACGCCGGCCTCGAGCGCAGCCTCCACCTGAGGGAGGCTGCGGCACAACGCGGTCAGCTCTGCCTGACCGCGTGCCACAGACGATGCCGGAGTCGATGCATCGTCATACACCTCGACCGCCCGCTTCGTGTACACGGGCGGTTTGGGGCGCTCGCCCGCGAGCAGTTCCACCGCCTGACGGCGGATACCGTTCAGCTCGCGCATCGGCACGATGACGTCCCCATGCAGATGGACGTCCAGCTCTTCCAGCTGGAACACCGTTCCGCCCAGTCGGCCGAACTGCTCTTCGAGCAGCTCGTGCGTCATCGGACGCTTCTGGGCAATTTCAAGTTCCAGCTCGGAGTCCACGCGGACCGTTGTGCCTTTCTGCACGTCGGTCCACCATGTCGACAGCGGTTGTCCTGGGGAGCCGCTGACCCGCACATGTACTGGGAAGACCCGGTACGGCTTGTCCGTGTCGTACGACTGGCGCAGACGCTTGTCCAGCGCCGGGTCGTTGGTCTTCCAAATGCGATCGCCCACGTGTACACGGCGCAGATCGACATCGTTGCGTCCCGCTACAATGTCAATGATCCAGCCTTCTCCGGCTTCGCCTTCAATCTTCACGCCCTTGCGACGGATATCGTATACGCGTCCGCCTTCTTCTTTTTGCGTGGGATCTCCCGCATCGAATACAATACCATCGCCACGCTTGAGCGGTGCATCAATACGGCACACTACGCCATCACGAAGGATTTGTTCCACTCGGCCCAGATACACCCCCCGGCTTTTCGGGAACGTCCCGTCAACCAGCTTCTTGTTATTGGTTCCTTCGAGAAAACCGTGCGTAAAGCCGCGTGAAAAGCTCTGCTGCAGCTCGCGGATATCTTCTTTGCTCGTCTTGGATGTATCTCCATCAAAATACTTATCAATGGCCTTGCGGTACTTGCTGACCACATTTGCCACATATTCAGGTGTTTTCAGTCGCCCTTCAATTTTAAAAGAAACCACACCCGCGTCGATCAGTTCAGGCATCAGGTCAATCGCTGCTAGATCCTTAGGTGACAGCAGATACGTCACATCTGCCATTGGCTTCTGCTCTCCATCCACCATCAGATCGTAAGGCAAACGACATGCCTGTGCACACTCACCACGGTTAGCAGAGCGGCCGCCCCACATTTCTGAAGTCAGGCATTGGCCAGAATAAGATACGCATAATGCTCCATGTACGAATACCTCCATTGGAAGTCTCGCCTGATCGCCTATTTTTTGGATCTGTTTCAGGTTGTTTTCACGTCCAAGCACGACCCGTTCCATATTGTACGGCTTTGTAAACTCTACCGCTTCCGGCGAGGTAATCGTCATTTGGGTAGAACCATGAATCGGAAAATCCGGTGAAATGTCGCGGATCATTTTCACCAGGCCCATATCCTGGACAATTAAAGCATCGACTCCAGCATCAATACAGGCATCGACCAGCTCCTTAGCGTCCTCCAACTCGTTTTCAAATACCAATATATTGAATGTTAAAAAACCTTTAACCCCATAGCTATGCAAAAACGCCATAATTTCAGGCAGTTCCTCCATGCGGAAATTATTCGCCCGTGCCCGTGCGTTGAACTTTTCCACCCCGAAAAAGATCGCATCAGCCCCGTTTGCCACCGCCGCACGCATACAATCCCAGTCACCGGCTGGTGCCAGAAGCTCAACATCTTCTCTTCGTACTACTGATTTCATTTTTGTCCTCCCTATATGGAGAAATAACTGATTAACCTTGAGTTAAACGTTATTTTCCAGAGCAGCGATGCTGCTTATTTTATAGCCCTATGAATTATCATCCTATCCGATCATCCCCACTCTGAACCACTGGCTCGAGGGATAAATGGCATCCAACTCAAAAAATCCGCATCACGAACATTTGCGGCATAGTTATTCTTATCTTGTAACTAATCTAGTGTACCAGACTGCGTCCCAAGCTTCTACACTTTCCAAGCGATTCCTCATAAAAATCCTCTTACTAAAACATAAAAAACACCCCCATTCCCGTCAAACGGTACTTTGGAGGTGAAGAATCCTATAGAACAAGAGGAACAACGAAGTAATCAGTACTATCGAGCAGGAAGCCAAATAGTGATGAAGACTAGGCAATTTAGAGCGCTAGTAAGCTACACCAGCCTTTTTAGAATACGGTATCCTCGTTGACGCTAACAGCGTACCAGACAATGAATCCGAGAAAAGGGGTTCGTATTGGCTGATCTAAGTACCGTAAATATCTGCCTTCGCTCTTCCCTGCTTACCTCACTCATCAAAAGATTGGTGGTATTTGGCGGGCGCCAGCGAAGCGGGCCATTTGAATCCGTAGAAGTGTCAGCGCTCGTAGGCTCAAATGGCACGCGTAGCGCTCTCACCATAACTCGCTAATCTCTTACCTACACCCTCTTACTTCACAAAATTAAACGAATTTAACGTCGAATCCAGTGCGTTAGACTGAATAGCCGTGTTGTTCGCATCATTCAATGTCGTTGTCACGGTATACGTTTTTCCGTCACGTTCTAAAACCAATTGGTGGCCTGTGTAGCCAATGCCTTCCTCGATACGATGGAATGTAAAGGACACTGCCGGAACACCAGCAAATGTTACGTCCTTAACTTCCTCAACTTTGAGGTTTTTGTAGTTCTTTGCTTGCTTATCGTAGAAGTCCTTGAGCTGGGATACCGTTAGTTCAAATGATTGGTCGTTGTCGATTTTGATGGAAAAGCGTCCTCCGGTAAACTGGTACTCTACATCGCCCAATTCAAATTGATCGCTAATCGCGGTCCAATATCGTGGGATATTCACTGTATATTCATAGGCTTTTGACGTCTTTTTGACCGTTTTCGTTTTGTCTGTCAAATAGTCGTCTTCTTCCAACTGTCCAAAGTTACTCGCTACGGTTTGAAAATCGATTTGAAGCGAGGAAATGAGCGCGTTGAACTGATCATTTCCTTTGCTTACTTTTTCAGGCACTGCGTATTCAGCCAAGTAGCGGTATCCATTTTGCTGAATCAGCACATTGTACTCTTTGACCCATCCATCGCCAAAATTATAGCGGTACTCCTGTACTAACCCTTGAACGCCTGCAACCTCCAGCGGATACGTCTTCTGTGCCTCATAAGCCGTGGACACAAATGAATCGCTCAGCCATTTTTGCAGCTGCTGGCCCCAGTTCTCCAATTTTCCATCTGCTGGAGCTGAGGTTACTTTCACACGGAAGCTCGATCCATCATTACTTTCATATTGCATCCGTTGATCGTCCATTTTCCAGCCTGCGGGTATGCTGAGTGACACACCGTAGTCTGGATTCCCGGCCTCGCGTGTGCCTCCTACGACAGTAGACAAGTCTTTAATACTTTTATCCTGCGCATTAAAGGAGGTCTTGAAGGAATTTAAAAGTCCCGCATACTGGGCCAGATCTTTATAATTCGTTGCTTTAGCATCGGAAAAATAAACTACATACAATCGTCCGTTGTCATAGTACTGACGATTTTCCCACAGCACGCCGTCCCCATCCTTCGTAATGACACGAGCATAAGGTACCTTCGCTTTCGGGAAGGATTTTCGATCGATCACAGTTTCTCCCGTTTCCTTGGCTGCCTGCACCAATTGTTGCAGCAGATCGTCCGCATTCAGTGGAACCGGCTGTGACGCTGTGTGCACTTCCATATAATACGCACTGTTCTCGTCCATAAATGTGGAAATACTCTCATCTCCACCTCCCTGACCGATGACGAGCCCTGTTGGATAGTTCATAGACCAGTCATAGTAACTGTTCCCGATCTGTGTCTTACCCTCATCATTATCAATGTTCGGTGTCTCTTCAGCTACCGTGCCTGCCTCTTCTTGTGCTTCCATCCGAATAATGATTCCGGCACCATTCTTCTCCAACTTACCGCCAAGTCCTTCTGCTACTTGACGCAGAGGCACCATGAGAATACCTGATGACATTTCCGGTGGAGCTGGAAGTGTCACCTTGTGACCTCTCACCCACGCTGTACGGCTACCAATGGTTAGCGATACAACATGAGTTCCGCTAGTGATTTTAACCACATTATCTTCAGCTAATCGAATTTTGCTGTTAAATGCCTTTTTAAACACACCAGCCGGAACCATCAGTGCACCACTTTTGGAATACGGCTTCGTAATATTGGCATTATGACCGTTCACGATGGCTGTATTGCTGCCGCTTTGCAACCGTAATTCCAGCATGGTTTTATCATGATCTGCTGCAACTGCTGGCAAAGCGGAAAGCAGAAGGGACAATGCGACAGCGCCGACCCCCAGCTTACGCATCATTTTTCTTTGAATATGCTTCACAGTAAATCTCCCTTTAGCTTTATTTTATAGATTCAAGAGGCATTATTGTTCACTTTCCAGTAGTTGCTCCTTGAGCTGGCTCCGATGCTTCCTTAGAAGGCGCTACACCACCATCTTCAGCGGCTTCCGAACCGTTCGAATCTTCACTATCTTCTCCAGACTGAATGGACTCATAGATTTCACCATTATCCTGTGTCAGTACCAGCTTGCGCTTCACAATATCACCGTCAGACTGCATAAGTACACTCACCGTTTGACCTGGTTGATAGTTTTTAAGCAGTTCATTGACATCAATAGCGGAAGCTACACGCTTACCGTTAATACTATACAGCTCATCGCCTTCCTTGATTTTGGCCTGAACGGCATTGGCTGAAGTAATTTTCGTAACTTTCAAAGGATCCTCGGTAGGTAATCCGACGATAGCTGACCAGCTTTCTTCCAGCCCTAGACCAAGACTAGCGCGCCGAACCTCTCCGTATTTGAAAAATTGGCCGATGACATATTTCACCGTATCCGCCGGAATCGAAAAGCCCATATTTTCAATGCCGACCGCCGAGAATTTCATCGTATTGATCCCAATGACCTCACCCTTGAGATTGACCAGCGGACCGCCGCTGTTACCAGGATTGATCGCGGTATCACTTTGGATCAAACGATAAGCAGCGTTGACACCACGGTTCAGCCCGCTAACCACACCTGAGGTTGCCGAATTGCGAAGTGAAAAGGATATAGGCGTACCAATAGCCACTACCTGCTCCCCTACCTGTAGACTGTTCGTTGAAGCTGCCAAGGTAGCGGGTTTGAGGCCGCTTGCCTTGATTTTAACTAATGCCAAATCACTGATCGGATCGCTATAGCTGTCGGTGATTCCGTAAGATTTTCCGTCCGAGGTTACGACCACGGCATCACCTAATCCTTCGATAACATGCGCATTCGTCACAATCCATCCATCTGTACGAATGATGACACCCGTGCCGTGAGCCAGGTTGTATCGATCTCCTCCTGCTACGGTCTCTCCCGTGGCTGAACGGCCAATAATACCGACCACAGAAGGAGATACATTTTTAACCACCTGCGGCACACGACCGGCCGATAACGTATATGTACCATTTGCGCTGTTATATGCGCCGCTGGTTCCTAATGCCTTATTCATATCGCTTACGTTAACATAGACCCCACCATTAATGACTTTGGCCTTTAACGCAGTCCCACTGCTGGCTGCACCTGCCGTACCAGAAACACATAGAGCGCTGCCCAAAGCCAGAACAACTGCCCTTTTCCCCATCTTACGCATATACTCACCATTCCCTCTCTTACATGACCCTGTTCTATCAGTTAGTCCAAATCTACCATAGAGGGGACACGTATACAATCGCTTTAAGCCCTATCTTTTTCTAAAAGGCGCCGTTTGCTGCATCCCTGTCCTCTCATGCTATTTATATTATAAATTTTCCAAATCCTTATATCAAAAAAATAAGCAAAAACGATAAATAATCGTTATACCGTTTAGGTCATTCCTTCATTTACGGGCATAACCAACTATGATACCATCACATTATATCTTAGTTTTATTGTCGGAAATAAAGAATAAAATCATGAGTCCTCTATCCAAAATACTAAAGTATAAATAAGCACCTACAGGAGGTTAAAAGAATGGCCTACGAACCAATCTGGAACGCTCATCCCGATAAGCTTAACAAATTCGAGTTAGTCAAGCTGGAAAAGGACGGTCTCGACGTTATCCGTACCATTATTGAAAACTATGCCAACGAAGGCTATGACTCGATCTCTGCGGACGATATGGATCGTTTCAAATGGGCTGGGGTATATCAGCAAAAGCCCAAGGATGGTCATTTCATGATGCGAGTCCGCATCAACACAGGGATCATGACTTCAGCACAAGCACATGCACTGGCAGACATATCCGCGCTATACGGACGCGGTCTTGTGGACGTCACCACTCGCCAGGCGATTCAATTCCACTGGCTGACAGTCGAAAGCTTGCCCGATATTTTTGAAAGACTGGAAAAAGTCAACTTGTATTCCTTCGAAGCCTGTGGAGACTGCCCGCGTACCATTGTCGGTAATCCGCTGGCTGGTATTGATCCCAATGAATTGGTGGATACCCAAGAGATTGTAGATGAAGTAAACCGTTTTTTCTTATTAAATCGAGACTTCTCCAATCTGCCGCGTAAGTACAAAATGTCTATCTCCGGTAATACGTACAACAATGCACAGGCTGAAATTAACGACCTGTCCTTCACTCCGGCCACCAAGATCCTCGACGGAAAAGAAGTGATCGGCTTCCATGTGATGGTTGGTGGAGGTTTGTCCGCCAAGCCGCATATGGCACAGTCTCTGGATTTGTTTGTTCGTCCTGAGGAAGTACTGAAGGTTGCTATTGCTGTCACCACCATTTTCCGTGATTACGGCTATCGGGAAAAGCGGCACCATGCCCGCTTGAAATTCCTCGTTACCGATTGGGGCCCAGACAAATTTCTGGCTAAGCTCACCGAGTACATCGGTGAAATGCCCGGACGAGGTGAAGACAAAACGATTGGCTGGCAAGCCGCCTATTTTGACGGTGTGCACCCTCAAGCCCAGAAAGGCCTGAACTATGTCGGTCTGAACGTGCCTGTCGGTCGCCTTAGCGCTGACGAGTTGCATGAACTGGCCGAACTGGCTGACCGCTATGGCGATGGTCAGATTCGTACCACGATGTCGCAAAATATTTTGCTGAGCGGCGTGCCGGATGAGCAAGTGGATGAACTACTGGAAGCTCCCGTGCTGCAACGCCTGACACCACGACCCAAGCATTTTATGAGTCGTACGGTATCGTGCACAGGAAATGAGTTTTGCAATCTGGCGATTGTGGAAACCAAAAAACGGGCGGTTGACGTTGCCGAGTATTTGGATCAGCACGTACAATTGGATGAAAAGGTGCGCATTCATTTTATCGGTTGCCCAAATTCCTGCGGTCAAAAGCATATTGCGGACATCGGTCTGCAAGGCTCGCTCATAAAGACACCGGAAGGCTTGGTCGACGCGTTCGACATCGCTGTCGGCGGAGCGCTTGGGGCAGGCGCCCAGTTTAACAAGGCGCTCAAAGGTCGCGTACGTGGGGATCAGGTTGGACCTGTGCTGGCGGAGCTCATTCTGTTCTACAAAGAAAACAGGAGCGCTGGCGAAAGCTTTTACGCATATGTACAGCGTGTAGGTATTCCGACTTTCCAGGAAAAGCTGTCTGCCATTTTACAGTCCAGCCACGTTGCATCCTAAATATAGAGCCTATTAACAGCCTGCTTGTATCCCATATACAAGCAGGCTGTTTCTTATCGCCATACAGCCCCGCAATATCGTCTCCCTCACTTTCACAAAAAAAAGACACCGGATTACTCCGGTATCAATATTTTCGCAAAATCAAGCACTGTCGGTTTATGAGCGCCTGTTGTAGATGTCACCACCGCGTAGCCTGAAGGTATCTTATATATCAATCCCGTATCATACCGGATGCCGAAGGAATTGTCCTCCTTATAATGAGTCCTCGTTTCCCACACCTTCGTACCGTTTTCTTTCAAGCCTGTAATGGTGATGCCATGCATCTTCGTCGTTTTCCCCAGTGGATCATATTGATCACTGAACTGGACATACAGCTGCTCCTCAGGCAGATACACCTGGTCAGCCCCGTAGTCCGCTGTATTGCTAAATAATTGCAGACTATTACTTAGCACCTGTGTACGCTTGCTGTTTCCTTTAAGCCCTGTTACAGCAATATGACCGCTCGGCAACTCTCGTACTGCGGCAATTTCTTTACCTGATCCTAAGTCCAGATGGATGTCACGGATATCGCGACCATATACATCTGCTTGTACCCCCACGGGACCATCTGAGCTGTTCAAAAGCGCATAATATCCATTGTGACTGCCGACCAGCCAACCCGAGGTCACTCCGGCCGTCGTTCGATTCCATTGTATATCGCCAGTTTCAGTGTATTTGAGTACAGTGAAGGACTGTTCCGCAAGGTTCAGATAGGAGACCAGGAAACCGCCATCCTCCAGTGGCTCCAAGCCAACCTGAGAATCCTCCCCATGAGATATCAAGCCATCTGTGGGTAATGTTTTGGACCACAAGGTGTTTCCATCCTCGTCCAATCGTGAAGCCTGCAACTCTCGTATTCCGTTCGGTTTTGTATATTCAATCAGAAACAGCAAGCCACCATCCGACGTCTCCCGCTGGACTCCCCTGCTGCTTGTTCCAGGCTGTACGTTCAGATCCTGCTGATGTTTCCATACAGCCTCCACAGAACTGTCCAGCTTGCCATATGTGACGTGTACTACACTTGCTTCTGTATCGTCCTCGACGTTCAGCGTTAAAAACCCACCATTTGCTGTGGGTTGAATGTAATTGTGAGCGTTTCCTAAATCCTTAATACTGCCAATGGCCGCACTTGTTTCGATTTCGGCTTGTTTGGGCACAAACGCCTCGGACACCTCGGAGGCATAGGACGGTGCAGCACTATATCCCATCAAGCATGCCGCCAAAGCAGCTCCTGCTGCCCATGTATACACACGTGTACGTAAAACTCTACTTTGCTTAACCTTCAAGCGTTCCAGCTCCCTTCATGACTTCCTCAGAGATGTTGTATGAACCTTAGATGTGATAAAACTAGAGACGGTTTCGCTTCAACTTGTAATGGTGTCACGTGGGCACGGAACTTTGTATGATGCTATGACGATTTATATATTTACCTCTTCAAGTCCGAACCTAAACATCCAAAACTCCAAAATTTAGAGACTACTCAGAGACTTTCTGTCGATGAATATACGTATAGATTTATTATCCCAGCGCTTGGTAAACTACGTGTCACATGCTTTAACGCAGGAATTTGATAAAAGTTTTCTTTTTTTACAAAAAAAATAAAGCCCTGCCAAGGCGAAGGCATAAATACAGTAGTTCGTATTCTGCCTTCCTGCCTGTGCAGGGCTTTTAAAGCGTACGTTAAATGATATCTATAGATCGACTGTCTGAAGCGCTTGGCTACGCTCTGTATCCCGTTCAAGGATCGGCTTTAAGTATCGACCTGTATAGGATTCTTCGACTTTCACGAGTTGCTCCGGTGTCCCGGTAGCCAAGATCGTTCCACCGCCACTTCCGCCTTCCGGTCCCAAATCAATCAGATAATCGGCTGTTTTAATCACATCCAGATTATGCTCAATGACCAGCACCGTCTCTCCTGAATCAACCAAACGATGCAGCACCGTCAATAATCGATCAATATCGTGAACATGCAGACCAGTTGTCGGCTCATCCAAAATATAAATGGTTTTGCCTGTGCTGCGACGATACAATTCGGAGGCCAACTTCACACGCTGTGCTTCACCGCCAGACAAGGTAGTCGCAGGCTGACCCAGCTTGATATACCCCAAACCTACATCCATCAGCGTCTGGATCTTGCGATGAATCTTCGGAATATTTTCAAAAAACTCCGTCGCATCCTCTACCGTCATCTCCAGCACATCGGCAATACTTTTTCCTTTGTATTTAACCTCCAGGGTCTCCCGGTTGTAACGCTTGCCTTTGCACACTTCACATGGAACATACACATCTGGCAGAAAATGCATCTCAATCTTGATGATGCCGTCGCCTCTACAAGCTTCACAACGACCTCCCTTAACGTTAAAGCTAAAGCGGCCTTTCTTGTAGCCTCGTACTTTGGCCTCGTTCGTCTGCGAGAATAAGTCACGGATATCATCAAATACACCAGTATACGTTGCAGGATTGGAACGCGGTGTACGGCCAATTGGCGATTGATCGATCTCAACAACCTTTTCGATATGCTCTAGCCCGCGAATTTCTTTGTGCTGCCCTGGACGCACTCTCGCCCGGTTCAGATCACGCGCCAACGTTTTGTACAAAATTTCGTTGACCAGCGTCGACTTTCCAGAGCCGGATACACCAGTAACAGCCGAGAAAACACCCAACGGAATTTTGACATTCACATTTTTGAGATTGTTCTCCTTGGCTCCGCGAATCTCCAGCCACTTATCAGCAGGCTTGCGCCGCTCGGTATTGACCGGAATGAACTTGCGTCCGCTCAAATACTGCCCGGTTAAGGAATTCGGGTCTTCCATAACTTCCTGCGGGGTCCCCTGCGACATAATCATCCCACCGTGGATTCCAGCTCCCGGCCCGATATCAATGATATAGTCCGCCGCCATCATCGTATCTTCATCATGCTCCACTACGATCAAGGTATTGCCAAGATTCCGCATATGCTCCAAAGCACTAATCAGACGATCATTATCTCGCTGATGCAGCCCGATACTAGGCTCGTCCAAAATATAAAGCACACCCATCAGACTGGACCCGATCTGTGTCGCCAATCGGATACGCTGTGCCTCACCGCCTGACAACGTGCCTGCCGCACGGCTTAAAGTCAGGTATTCCAGACCCACGTTAACGAGGAATCCCAGTCGGCTGTTAATTTCTTTTAAAATGAGATTGGCAATCGACTTCTCCTTCTCACTCAGCTCCAGTGTATGGAAAAAGTTTGAGGCTTCACCGATAGACAGGGCTGTTACATAAGCAATATTGCGCTCTTGAATGGTTACCGACAGGCTTTCTTTTTTCAGTCGATGTCCCTTACAGGTGTTACATGGCTTTGCACTCATAAAGCCTTCAATAAATTCACGTATGCCCTCAGAAGCCGTATCACGATACCGACGCTCCAAGTTGGGGATAATCCCCTCAAAGGTCACATAGGCTTCCTTACGTTGACCAAAATCATTTTCATAGCGGAAACGGATCTTCTGCTCACCCGTTCCATGTAAAATGAGGTTCATTTGTTCTGTCGTCAATTGACTAACAGGAATGTCCTGTGGAATACCGTAGTGCTCGCATACTGACTGTAAAAATTGAGGATAATAAGTGGAAGTTCCCCCACTCCAAGCCTGAAACGCCCCATCTTCCACACTTTTTTCAGGATCGGGAATGAGCAAATCAGGGTCAACCACCATTTTAACTCCTAACCCATCGCAATCCGGGCAAGCGCCGAACGGACTATTAAAGGAAAACATCCGCGGAGACAGTTCATCTATGCTGAATCCACAAATAGGACATGCAAAGTTGGAGCTGAACCGCAACTCCTCTTGCCCCATAATGTCTACAAGCAACTGCCCGCCTGAAAGATTCAATGCCGTCTCAATAGAGTCAGACAGACGCGCACGCACATCTTCCTTGACAACGATGCGGTCTACGACCACTTCAATCGAGTGCTTCTTATTCTTTTCCAACTCAATCTTCTCAGACAATTCACGCAGTTCGCCATTCACACGTACCCGCACAAAGCCCTGCTTGGCTATATCCGTAAACAGTGTTTTATGCTCACCTTTGCGACCCGATACCAATGGAGCTAGGATTTGCAGTCGTGTCTTCTCAGGATACTGCAAAATGCGGTCTACCATCTGTTCGACGGTCTGTGACGTGATTTCAATGCCATGTTCAGGACAATGAGGATGACCCACCCGGGCAAACAACAACCGCAGGTAGTCATAGATTTCGGTAACTGTTCCGACAGTAGAACGCGGATTCCGACTTGTTGTTTTTTGGTCAATGGAAATGGCAGGAGACAGACCGTCAATCGAATCAACGTCCGGCTTCTCCATTTGCCCGAGAAATTGACGGGCATACGCAGATAAAGATTCCACATACCTCCGCTGCCCTTCCGCATAGATCGTATCGAAAGCCAGCGACGATTTACCTGAGCCGCTAAGCCCTGTCAGGACGACGAACTTGTCCCGTGGAATCGTCACGTCAATATTTTTGAGATTATGCGCGCGTGCGCCTTTGATGATGATGCTTTCATTCGCCAAATGTTTCATCTCCTTAGCCGTAGTTCACGTCATGCTATATCGCATTGGATTATCCCATGGAAGTGATATATCGCAAAGAGAACGACCACATAGGCCGCCCTCACTATTTTTAAAAGCAAAGCAATCAAACATTTTATTTTCATATGTTTTGCTTCTAGCTTATTCTCAATGTTTAATCAGCTCGCAACTCCAGCAAAGCATCACGCAGCTCGGCTGCCCGCTCGAACTGTAGGTTCTTGGCGGCGTCTTTCATCTCTGCTTCCAGACGCTGAATGAGTGATTGGCGCTCCTTCTTGGAAAGTTTACCCGTCTCATTAGGAAGGTAATCATTCTTCGATTCTGCCACCTTAGTTGCTTCAATAACATCACGAATCTTTTTACGTATGGTTTGCGGGGTAATCCCATGTTCTTCATTATACTGAATTTGAATCGCACGCCGACGTTCCGTTTCCTTTATCGCTTTATCCATAGAATCGGTAATCTTATCGCCGTACATAATAACACGACCGTCACTGTTCCGTGCTGCCCGTCCGATTGTCTGTATCAGAGAGCGCTCAGAACGCAGGAAGCCTTCTTTGTCTGCATCCAAAATCGTGACCAGAGATACTTCCGGCAAATCAAGACCCTCCCGCAAAAGATTGATCCCGATTAGCACGTCGAAGGTCCCTAGACGAAGATCCCGCAAAATAGCCATCCGCTCCAACGTCTTAATCTCGGAGTGCATATACCGGACCTTGATGCCTACTTCTTTTAAATAGTCAGTCAAATCTTCGGACATCTTCTTCGTAAGTGTGGTCACCAGCACCCGTTCTTCACGTTCTATGCGAAGCCGTATTTCATTAATAAGATCGTCAATCTGCCCCTTGCTCGGACGCACCTCAATAATCGGATCAAGAAGCCCGGTAGGACGAATAATCTGCTGCACCATCGTTTCGCACTTCTCCATCTCATAGGGTCCTGGAGTAGCTGATACATAGATAATCTGACTTACCTTGTCCTCAAACTCTTCAAACTTCAACGGGCGATTATCCAATGCAGACGGCAAACGAAAACCATGATCCACCAGTACATTCTTACGTGCTTGGTCACCGTTATACATGGCACGAATCTGCGGCAATGTAACATGGGACTCGTCAATGACGATCAGCATATCATCCGGGAAATAATCCATTAGCGTATATGGTGTTGCTCCTCGCTCACGGAATGTCAGTGGACCTGAATAATTCTCGACACCGGAACAAAAACCAACCTCTTTCATCATCTCGATATCATAGCGGGTACGTTGCTCCAAACGTTGTGCTTCTAACAGCTTCCCTTGCTCCTTCAACTCCGCTAACCGCTCTTCAAGCTCACGTTCAATGTTGACCAATGCTACCTTCATCGTATCCTCATGAGTAACAAAGTGAGATGCCGGGAAAATAGCAATATGATCACGTTCACCGATCAATTCACCCGTAAGCACATTAATCTCGGTAATTCGTTCAATTTCATCCCCGAATAGTTCTACACGTATAGCATGTTCCCCATGGGAAGCCGGGAATATCTCAACAACATCCCCCCGTACACGGAAAGTACCCCGCACGAAGTTGATATCGTTCCGCTGATATTGAATATCGACCAAGCGGGACAAAATCTGATTGCGGGGTTTCTCCATGCCAACTCTAAGCGAAAGCAGCAGGCTTGAATATTCTTTCGGCGAACCCAAACCATAAATGCAGGAGACACTCGCTACAATAATAACGTCACGACGCTCAAACAGAGAGCTTGTCGCTGAGTGGCGAAGTTTATCAATCTCCTCATTGATGCTGGAATCCTTCTCAATATACGTATCGGAAGACGGGATGTATGCTTCCGGTTGATAGTAATCATAGTAGCTGACAAAATAATCGACGGAGTTATTCGGAAAGAATTCTTTAAACTCACTCGCCAGTTGAGCAGCCAAAGTCTTATTATGTGCAATAACCAGCGTAGGCCGATTTAACTTGGCAATGGTTTGTGCGATGGTAAACGTCTTACCTGTTCCCGTAGCACCCAATAGCGTTTGATGCTTCTTTCCTTCTGCAATTCCCTCTACCAATTCAAAAATGGCCTGGGGCTGATCGCCTTGAGGTTGGAATTCCGACTGAATTTCAAAAGTCTTATCGCTAACAACGATATCACTCATTGCCCTGCATCACCCTTATCGTCTAAAATGGAAACATCATGATTTTACACCAGTCGAGCTTTAACGTCTTTACCTGTAACTCTATGTCGATATTTCCCGAGCAATGATACTTGGGAAATATGGTTGGATAAGAATGTTTGTTCCCGTATTATACCTCTTTCTTACCGCGGATGCAAACGATAAGTCTTGAATAGGAGTGAATTAAATTTTGGATATCACCATCGTATTGGGCATCATCGCAGGAATCATAGCATTAATCGGTGGCTTCTTATGGGAAGGCGGCGAATTTACCGGGCTGCTTCAAGGTACATCGGCTCTCATTGTATTTGGGGGAACTTTCGCCGCAGTTGTGATCAGCTACCCCGCTTCCAAGCTGAAGACGATCCCCACCGCTCTACGGATGGCATTTAGCCGTGAGGACAATCCTACGGAGCAATATATAGAAGATTTGGTTTCCATGGCTGCCACCTCACGCCGATCCGGTGTACTTGCGCTAGAGCGTATTTCATCAGAGCATCCGAATGCATTTTTGCGCGAAGGTCTTCAGTTGGTCATCGACGGCACCGAGCAGGAACAGATCAAACAGATCTTAGAGCTTGAGTTAGATGCCATTGAACACAAACATGAGGGGTACGCCAAAATATTTGAATCCGCAGGCGGTTATGCCCCTACGATGGGGATTATCGGTACGGTTATGGGCCTAATCCATGTACTGGGCAGCCTGACCGAGCCTACTGCGCTTGGTCCGTCCATTGCTGTTGCCTTTATCGCAACCCTATACGGCGTTGCTAGCGCCAATCTGATCTTTCTGCCCATCGCATCCAAAATAAGAGCAGCCAGTGAGAGTGAAATTATCACGATGGATTTGCTGCTGCAAGGTATTCTGGCTATCCAAAACGGAGAGAATCCAAAGCTTGTACGCAAAAAGTTGGAGTTCTTTATCCGCTCAGAGCAAAATATAGATCGCAAACCGCCTCGTCGCTCACGCACTGAGGACGCATCTCCAAAGGAGGACTTCCATGAGAACGCGCGGTAAGCGCCGTGGGGGTCAAGGAGGCGGCGGAGACCATCGTGACCGCTGGATGATTACCTATGCCGATCTAATCACCCTGCTGCTCATATTTTTCGTTGTGATGTATGCCATGAGTAGTTTGGATGCTAAAAAATACGATGTCGTTGTTCAATCCCTTCAGGATACGTTCCACAAGGGAGATTCTATTTTGGAGCAAGGCTCGGGCATTACAGGTACTGCCGATCGTTATACCAGCAAGAATCCACCCGCGACCAAGCAACCAGCAGCCGATAAAAAGGAAGCCGGATCGACAAAGCTTACCGAACGTGAACAAGCATTCCGCACGCAGGAAAAAGAACTGCAAAATTTAATGGGTGTCATTCAAGAATATATTACGGACAACAAACTGGAAAATCAGATTTTTGTGTCAGATCAGCCGCGTGGTATTGTCATTACGCTAAATGACCGCTTTTTATTCGATCAAGGTAGAGCTGCACTCAAGCAAGGCTCTGCCAACACACTATCCAAGTTGGCCAGTCTATTTCGAGATTTGAAAACACCGATTAGCATTGAGGGCCATACGGACAACATTCCGTTCACGCGTTCCTCGAACTCATCGATGTATAAGGATAACTGGGAGCTTTCAGGCGCACGGGCACTATCTGTACTCCGATTCTTTCTCGACAGAGAGCAACTTTCACCCTCAGGATTTCAGTATGCGGGTTATGCAGATACCCGACCGGTTGGTGACAATAGTACCGAAGCTGGACGACAAAAAAACCGCCGTGTCGAAATCACCGTACTACGCCAACTTCAACAGTAAAACCCAAAAACCTCCTGAGTCACGTAATAACGTGAATCGGGAGGTTTTTTTGATACATATTCATCATTAATACATGGCTTCCGCCTGATGTAGACGCAGAACAATAAACCGTACGAACAACGTGGATAAGAGCAGCGTACGAGATGCAATAGAGATTATTTTGTTTATTCTATATCCCACTATGTATTAGAAGCCCTGGTGAAGTTAGATTCTATCTTGTCATGATGCTTGAAGATTAATAAGATAGGACAAGCTCGTGTTGCTTCTCTTGTATTTGTGAACTTTGGGGGATGCTCTGTTGTCTACGATAGCTATATTTCCAGTCGCTGTACTTATTAAGGAGTCTATCTAACTCCATGGACTTGATTAACACCCGCCGATCCTTCAATCCCACCTCATTCGCCAAATCATTTAATTCCTTCCGCTTTTCTTCGATGCATTCCTCCAATTGTTTCCATTTCACATCAATAAACCTCCTGTTCGGTGTGGTATTTACATTAGTTTACAAGCTGATACCTTCCCTACAGGTTAAAAATATAATAAAACCCAATTCATCCCTTTAACGGGATGAATCAAAAAAGCCAATCCAAAGGAATTGGCTTAAAAGCATAATTTCTAATTCTACTAATGTCCATTTCCATGCCCATAAGTGCTATAATTCCCATTTCCATGCCCGAATATATCCAAATTAGTATTGACTGTTTTTCCAAAACTAACAAAATTAATTAGACTTAGCGCCAACAAGGAGAACATCGTTAATTTTTTCATCATCTAATATCTCCTCCATTATAAATTCATAATTCTTTCTATGCTGAGATGTGGAGTCTTTTCTGAATTTTTCGAACAAAGCAACACATTCTACAAACTTTGTTTTATTATTAATATTTTTGTAAAATTTTAGACTTTCTAAAATAGAATCAAGACCTTGACCGATTTTTTCATTACCAAAATAGTAAATTGCCAGTTTATAATGTAAATCAGCATATCTGTCCACAGTTGGCGCTAGCTGATAATATCCACTATCCAAAAAGAAACTATCATTAAAATCTCTAATTTCCTCTGAGAAATCGGAAAGTATCGCATCAATACTAAATTTATATTTAATGGCAGACTCAACAATAGTAAGTAAACCAGGCAATACTTCAAGGGGATTTTTCTTAAGAAAATTAACATACGAAGGTAAACTCCCCTTTTTACCCATTAGAACCTTTAAGTTAAGTTTATTTGCTTCTGCCCATAATTTGAGAAGTTCAACTTCTTCTAACCCTAATTCATCTAGTCCTTCAAACCAGCCTAAATCAGCGTAACCTTCAATGTATTCCATTGCTTTTTCATACATTCCTTGTAGTTCCAAAGCATTGCCTTTAAGTAAATAACCTTGTCCATAGTAAACAACAAGCGGCCTTTCGGTCTCTAATTGCCTATACTTATTTATGTTTTTTCGCTTCTGAATTTCATTTTTATATATAGTTGTTGCTAAGTTTCGTAGCTCGTCAGCATACCTTTCCACCTCTTTCCATTGGCGAAGACTAAAGTAGATATTAGCCAACTTCAACAAAGCATCTAAATGATAATTTTCAGGAAGTCGGTTACGATAGGGGATGAATCTTAAAACCGCTTCCAAGTTCCTCTCTAAATCTTTACCTATCGAAGCTATAAACAATTTATAATGACTAATTGCCAACCTCTCTGAATGTTGATACTTCTCATTTTCAATGACACATTCATAGAAAGGAATTGCCTCTTGCAACTTCCCCTCTGCGTATAACTCCTCTGCCAAAGTAAAAATTGTTGGAATGTGGTTAAGATCTTCCATTAAGCGTGAAAGCACTTTCTCAACACATCGCAAGTTTCCCACTTCAACACAACGAATCAGGAACGGCTTGACCCTTTTCCAATGTGGTCTTCCATCATAAAAACATTCATCCACATACAGATCATATAACCAGCCCTCTGGATAATTAAAGGCTTTGGTAATCAGGTCCATTTGTCTTACAGATATAGGTTTAGGTGGATTTCCGTTAAGCATCGCACTAAATATACCCCTATTAAGCCCCGTAGCTTGTCCAAAACTATTAAACGTGTAGCCACCTAGTTTTAATTCTTTCTCAATTTCCGAACGAATCGTGGTTGCATTTTCCAATAAAAACACCCCCGGCATATTCAGATGATTTTAAAAAATCACCCTCCTCGACAATCAATTACAATATACTAGAAATTATATGAATAAATTGGATGATGGTCAACCCCTTTTCTACACTGTTTTATTATATTATGGAATTTGATGTTATTAAAATAGTTCTCACAAGAACTAAATTACGAATAATTAAGGTAATTTAATTACCTCCACGCTTAATCTAGCTTTGTCTACACTCATACTATAGGAGTGTGGATGTCTATGGAAACAACGAAACTATTAGGAACAAAAATCCGCCAATTTCGAAAATTGCGGGGTATTACACAAGAACAGTTAGCAGAAGCATCCGATTCAACAGGTTCCTACATAGGGAAGTTGGAACGCGGTGAAGTCAATGTACAGATTAAAACATTAGAGAAAATAGCAGAGGCGCTGAACACAAACGTATTTGCATTTTTTAACTTTAATTCATATGAAGAACTCAAAAGCCAGCCCTGGATATGGGGATGTATTCATATTCTTTCCCAGCAGAGTGAAGCGGAACAGAATAAAGCTTATCGCATTCTAAAGGAGCTTTTCTCGATAGAGAATGAGCTTTCTGAAAATAACTCTGATGATTCCAAAGGAAAAGGATAAGTTTAATATTGTTCTCTATTAGCCATCTAGGCTAAGAAAAATTAAAAAAGGCTACGCTGTTCTGCTCAATTAAGTAGCAAAATACGTAGCCTTTTTGTAGTTCAAGGAAGCATGTGTTTCGCATTATACTGTACTTCTTCAAGCAATTTTCCATATTCCTCCTGTTGTTCGTATGTGGAATGATCTTTATACTTTTCAAATAATAATGTAATAGACTTGATATAGTACGCTTTATCATTCAATTGAGAAGATGCTTTGAAGCTCTTCAGCATACCGTCCATAGCTTTCGAATAAGCTCCTGTATTGAAATAGTAGCGACTAAGCTCAAGAAAAAAACGAGAATAAGTGACCAGATTATAATTCGTATGATAGTAAGAAATATTTACATTTAGTTCTCTGAATTCATCAATTTTTTCAGCAAAGAGAATTAAAATATCATCTATTGGATAATTGTAAATATTAGCTGACTCAACAATAGTCAGTAGCCCATGTAATATCTCCTGGGAATTATCTCTAAGAAGCTCAACATAGGCAGGCAAGCTTTCCATATTCCCCATTAAGATTTCCATACTCAACTGATTTGCTTTTGCCCACACTTTAAATTTTTGTGCCTCTATTTTTCCTATATCGTCCAGTCCTTCAAAATCAGTTAAATCTGCATAGTAGGGGATAAATTCCATAGCTTTTTTATATTGCCCTTGTATCTCGTAGGCATTCCCTTTCAGTAAAAAGGACTGACCATAATAAACGATTAGACGTCTTTCTGTATTTAGAGGCTTAACTTCACGATTTTTTAATTTTCCTCTAACCTGCTGTTGATAGATACTCGTAGCTAGTACTCTTAGTTCTTCAGCATACTGTATAACCGTCTCACAATCATAAAGTTGAAAATAGGCATTAGCCAGTTTTAATAAAGCGTCTAATTGGTAATTTTCAGGAAGATTCCTTCGAAACGGGGCAAATTTTATAGCTGCTTGACGATTATTATCCAAATCAGTATTTAGAGAATAACAAAACAAACGATATTGGCTGATCGCCAGCCTCTCCGAGTGGTAATATCTTTCGTTCTCTACCACACATTCGTAAAAAGGGACAGCTTCTTTTTCCTTACCTGCTTCGTGTAGTTCTTCTGCAAGCTCAAATATCATCGACACATAGGACAAATCCTCGGTCAGTCTCGACAATACCTTTTGAATACAGTCTACCTTTCCTAACTCTACACAACGCAATAAAAAAGGCTTAATCCGTTTCCAGTGCCCTTTTCCCTCGTAAAAGCATTCATCTATGTACAACTCATACAGCCAGCCCTCGGGATATTCCAATGCCTTGGTAATCAGGTCCATCTGCCGAACGGAGATTGGCTTGGGTGGGTTACTGTTCAGCATGGTACTGAATGTACCACGGTTAATACCGGATATTTTACTGAAGCTGCTAAATGTATAGCCTCTCTGCTTGAGTTCGGTCTCTATCGTCGAGCGGATCGTAGGTGTATGTTTCATTTCAATCCCCCTCAATATAGTTGCAGATATATCGTAAGTCATACTTAACATGTGATTTCGGTCGTAAGAACTTCATTTCATTACAAAATAATTAAAATAGTGAAATATATGGTCTATAAAGTCATTTTATTTTATGATGCCTTAGAAAGAAGCCTTTTTTTTACGAATTCCGTGATAATTGAAAAGTTAAATGAGGTACATCTGGAGAACCATTAAAAACAAACTTCAAGTTTTTTTATTTGAATGTCACAAATGTATATCTTTTTCAGTTATATAGGCAGAAGGGAGGGACGTTAATGGAAAAACTAAATACAGATAATCAAAACGCAGACATTAATCTTGTCATAGAGCAGGTCCAAGCAGGCGACAAACAAGCATACACACATATCATACGGCGTTATCAACAACAGATCTTTTTATATTGCTACTACTTACTTAAAAATCAGGAAGAAGCAGAAGATGCCGCTCAAGAAATATTCATCAAAGGGCTTGAGCACATCCGTCAGTTCGTACCTACAGTTTCTTTTTCAGCTTGGCTTTACAAAATCGCTCAAAATCACTGCACTGACTTATTAAAAAGAAACGCTAGAACATTCAAATCCTTCATTCAGTACAAACTGAACCTAAAGCAACAACCCATACATGAATATACAAATTTAATTCACGAGTTACTGGACCAGCTAACATTAAAAGATCGCCAGATTTTATTATTACGTTCGCTTGAGGATTACAACTACGAAGAGATTGCTACAATTATGGGACTGAAATCATCCACGATCCGAAAAAGATATGAGCGACTCCGTAAAAAGCTAATTAACTACAATGAAAAGGGAGGAAAACAAATTGAGCATTCATTTAAACCCGGAAGATAAAGAAATCGAGCACTTACAAAAGCTTATTCGGAATACTCCATTACAAGTGGATTTAATAGATAGAACTATGGAACGCTATAGCAATATGAAAACAAGACGTTATAAGCGCTCTAACTCTCGTTCAAAAAGAGTTCGCAATGCCTTTTTCGGAGCCTCTGCTGCACTTGTAATGGCGTTTACACTTGTCGTTAGTACTGGATTCATTTCACCAACAATGGCTGCATCCTTAAAACAAGTTCCAGGTATGAATTCTATATTCCAGCTAGCTGGTGATCTTGGTTTACAAACAGCGGACGAAAAAGGGCTACTATCCAAACCAAATCTTAGTGACACTCACGATGGCCTGACTCTCAGCGTACCGGAAGTTATGTTTGATGGAACACGTATATCCATTGCCTTAGAACGGCAAACCACTGACAAAAGATTTTTAAACACCGAATTACCCTTATTACTTGATGATTTAATACTTTCCATTAATGGAGAAGACATACACTCTTATGCACCTGCTAACACTAGCAACTCCATTGATCCTTATACGATACCTGGGAAAAATTCTAATTCAACAATTATACAATTTTCAGATTTACGTAACCAGGGAGGGAAGCCTTTCCCAGATAAGTTTAATTTGACAGTCTCCATGCCTGTCTCCGGCATTAAGCAACCATTTAAAATAGAAATTCCTGTGGAAAAGAACACCAAGAATAACTTGGTTTTTACACCGTCTCTTAAGCGAAAGTATTCAAACATTGACTATACCCTAGAAAAAGTTGAGCTCACACCGATTACAACCAGCATCACTACTCGCATAAAGCTACCTACTAATTCGAAAATTTCGTCACTTCCTTTTTTGGAGTATGAAATTTACGATGATAAAGGAAAACAACTAAAATTTATAAGCAACAACGGTTGGAGTGCTACGGATGGAAACGTTCTGATAACTGATTCACGTTTTGAACCTTTCACCTCTCTCCCCAAATCAATTACTATAAAGGTCGACAAGGTTATCTTAAGAAAAGATGATAAGAGCAAATTTGAATTAGATAAAGATGGAAATCCAAAAATAGAGTATTTCCCTGATCTAGAGATTACTTACCCGATTAATCCATGATAATAAATAAGTGAAGGAAGTGAAGCGTACTTCACCTCCTTCACTGCATATAAGTACTATCTATCTTCTAACATCAAAAGTATAAACTCCAAGCTTGTCTCCATTAGATTTATATGCGGCTACTTGGGCTGTTCCATAACCGATCATCTTAGCTTTATTTCCATGAAGTTCGACAACATCACTTCCATACAAAATCATCCAGTTAGAACCTTCCATAGCATATGAGCTACCTATACCTAATTTAAGTGGGGGAGTATCTTGCTTTGTAATAGGTGGCTTTTCTCCATTGGCAGGACTAAAGGTTACGGTTACTTTTGCTGGAGCTCCAACAGATATTGTTGAACTTACTGGTGAAGCCGAAGCTACTCCCCCTAAAGATAAAGCTAACGCGGAAATTGATAGTGCTAAGATTGCTTTTTTCATTTGTCATTTCTCCTCTTTAATAGTCTTCTTTAAAAGTTCTTAAGCTACTAAACACCTTGCTTTATGTCTGTGGCTACGTTTCTGTTACATTTTCCAACCCCCTTCCTTCTAATTAATTCCATTCTAATTCTTGATATGTTACAAAAAGAATATAAATAAACATATTATTTCATTTTTTACAAAATAATCATATAGATGGCTTCTCGTATAAAAAAATGAGCAGGTAGGATACAAATCCCCCTGCTCATTTCAGCGATAGTATTTATATCATTTTAATTAGCTGTCGGTTCGGTTCCCCAAACAAGTACCCCATTATGATACAACGTAGCTTTCGTATGATCGGCGAATGAAGTTTGCGTGCCTTTATACGAGTAATCGTCACTTTCGTTATAGTTCGACCAGTCTGTTTTATGAATACGAGTTTGAATTCCGCCCGTGCTTCCTCTAGGTGCTAACACGCCTGCATCTGAGTTGAAGCTGACTTCCAAATAATAATCAGCACCGGTTGCAGCCTTATCCATTTTAACCAGTTTACCATTCAGCTTTGAGCAGCTCAGCATTGCATAGTCGCAGTTGAATGTCTGCTCACGGTCACCGTCGATCGTGTAGTAGTAGCGAATTTTCAACTCGTTGATCGGTACGGAGGCTGTACCTTTGTTTACAATTTGGAAATGCGGGTTCAAGTGATTGTCGTTCACATTTGTATCCGCTGTGCGATACTGGAGCACCAGTCCCGTTGTCGGCTGCTGAGTATCCGCTTTCGGTGCTGCGCTAGCCGTGTTCGAAAGCGTTTGACCTGCATCGTTCTTCGCTACGACTTGGTAATAGTATATCGTGTCTGCCGTTACGGCTGTGTCGGTGTAGCTGCTTTCGTATACATCGCTCGCTACGGTGGCGAACGTACCGTTTTCAGCCGTCGAACGCTTCACTTCATAGCTTGCGGCATTCGCCGATGCTGTCCAGCTCAGCTTTACTTTCGCCGTTTCGCCCGCTGCGTTCAGCGTGAAGCTGCCCGGTACTGATGGTTGCTCGGTAATGCCATACGTTTTTAAGTTAGTCGGGAGCTTTTCAAGCGTAATGACGTTCGGATGATTATACACTTTTTTCAGATGCTCCAGACTGTTTTGTTTGCCGTCTCTCAGGAAATCCCCATACCATGTAGCGAACCAGCTCCAATGGGCTTGATACGCCTTCATCAGATCAGGGTCCGGGATAGGTCCGTTTTCGCTCATGGCAACTAACTTTTTGTCCTTGCCCAATGTAACAAGGTCTTCGTATTTTGCAATCTGCGGGCTGTAGTCGCCTGCTTGCGGATAAGAGTCAAAGCTCAAAATATCCACATACTCATCTCCCGGATACCAATCCGGAGCAACAGAATTCCATACCCAAATCAAATTGTTCAGTTTGTGCACATTCGTCAAACGGTCATGCATCAAAATATACAATTTTTTAACAGGCTCAGGGCCTTTGGCGCCCCACCAGAACCATTTGCCTTCCGCTTCGTGCAAAGGACGGAACAGCACAGGAACTTTCGCATCCTGCAACTTCTTCAATTGCCCCGCAATTACATCGATGTCGCGAATAAGCAATGTATAATCTTCGGACTCTGGATGATTCATCGCATATTCGATATCGAATGTAGTTGAATCGGCATAAAAGCCTCTCCACCATTCTTTTCCCTGCGTATCGATCAGACCTTTCGGTGCGTTCCAATGCCATGCAAAGGTAACAATGCCCCCTTGCTTATCCCATGCAATCGCCTTTTCCGTCTCTGTGGAACTAAGACCGTGTTCCGCTCTGCTTGGCGAATAGTCGATCAGGTCAAGCGCTGCAATTGCTGGTTTTTTACCTACATTGGCTTGAAGCCAATCAATTTCGTTTATCTCCTCCTGACCAGAGAGCATATTCTTCCCGTATTGATCAACCAGGTAGTTCATCAATGCTCTTGCTTCTATCGTCGCATTCGGATTAATGAGCGTTTTGGTTACCGCATGCGGTGGACGGTCAGTAGCTGGCTCCAGCTTGACATAGTCGATATCATACCAGCCCCAGCCTGTTTCAAAACCGATCGTATTGGCCCCTGCATTCAACAGAACCTTACCACCGGAAGTCTCTTTAAAATCAGCCGATTTCGAAAGTATCAGCTCGCCAGACGCTTTGCCGTTTAAAGAGAAGTTCGTGCGTTTGTCATCATGAGGAGAACGGTAGCCGATTGTAAGATTGTACAAGCCTGCCGCCTCTGCCTGAATCGTCATCGCCAGGGAATCCCCCGGATTGTGGAAATTAGTTACATAACCAGTACCTGAGAAGCCAGTCCCGCTGGATTCCACAATGGTTCCCTTCAGCGTGCCCTCTTCGGCTTCATAGCGATTCGATCCGTCTACAGGCGCTCTAGGAACCGCTTTCAAAACATTGGATTCGCTCATTCCCGCCTTTGTTTTTGCGGTTATTTTATAATAATAAGAAGTGCCGTTCGTTACGTTGGTATCTGTATAAGACGTTTCGACCAAGTTGGATGCTACAGCAGTAAAAGGACCATTTTCATACGTAGCCCGCTGTACACTGTACCCTACAGCTCCGCTGGAAGCGTCCCAGGACAAATCGACTTTCCCATCGCCAGTCTCAGCTCTCAGCGCAAAGTTTTCGGGACCTTCCACAGGTGTATCATTGCCAACAGTCAGCACGATGTGATAAGCCGTCAATGGTGGTACTGTATAGGTAAAGCGGTTGCCTGAAATTTGCGTGATTGGTGCGGATTCCTTAATTTGCGAGCTATTTTTGTCGAAGCCCCATACTTTACCGGAACCGTAAGTCGTCTCGCCGGAAAGATCAAATTGGGCGTCGAATGCGCTGTCCATGCTTTTATTCATGACAACGAGGTGCAGTTCTTTGTAGGATGCATCTGTTACGGAAGCATGCACCGAGCTATTAACAATATCCGACGTTTGCGCGTTAACGCTGATATCACCGAAAGTAGAGCTTTTTCCGTCATAATTGCGATAAAGCTTGTAAGCGGCACTAACGTAGTTGTTGGCACCCTCCTTTAACTTCCAGTAGTTTGCCATATAAACGTCGTTTTTGCCCAAGATGCCCAACACATCGGCCATAGCGATACCGCCAGAAATATCATTTTCGCCGCCATAGCTATACTCAGTCAAAGCCAGCTTGGTTCCCGGGTAATACTTGTCCACCGACTGCTTTAATCGAGGCAATAAAGGCAAGAATTCACTGTTCCATTGAGCGATCCAGCTATCTTCCTTGTAGGTCGGATCCCACAAAGTACGAGGCGCCTGCATTCTGGCTTTCTTCGTTTCGTCATTGCCTACCTCATTCGTAATTCGTATGCCTCCGCCCATCGCTTCGGGATACCAGTGGACGTCGAAAACATCCAGCAATCTCTTGCCTTCAGCTTGCGAGCTAAGGCGCATTTGATCCAGGTAATAGTCCACGAACCAGCTGTAGTTGCCTTTTACAGAGTTCCAATCAGGTGCGGTTTGAAGATCTGTATAGGCGCCAAAACCGTAAAGAACGGGCCCAAAAATTTCCGCACCCGCGTCAACCGCTTTAACAGCTTTGGATAAGCTTACCGACCGGTCTACCAACTCTTTGGCTCCGACCTTTTCACCATGAATGCGCGGATGCGTGTGCGACCAGAGAGCGGGTTCATTGTCGAGCGCATATCCTTTCACGCCCGTCTTTGTTGAAGCAACGCCGTACTTTTTCACTAAAAAGTTGACGAATTCATCCGCATAAACCTGATTGTCATTCAGATCAGGCTGTAGTTGAAACGGCGCATTTTTAGCGTTTACGACCTGATTCCAACGAGCAGAAGGGGCCTTTTCACTTTCCTGCACACTTCCGTTTCCATCCTTGGCCACATAACCAGCCATCGGCAGCGTGACTAAAGAATATGTGCCCTGCTTCAGCGATTGATCGTGAAACGAGGTTGCCACCGCACCTGGCTTTTCACATTCGGCTTTTGTCAATCCGGCGTTGTCGCATAAATAGCTATCGCTGGACTGCATCCAGTCACTTCCTGCATTGGACATATTGTTTTCCCAGTTATATCCGGTCATTCGATTGCCACCAAGTCGTCTGGCAGTCAGATTCTCATCGCCTGCCAATTCCTGATTCGTACCGTAAATATAAGGGCTAATCGGCTTACGATCCTTGGATGTATTGACTTTAATGGTAACGGTCTTTGCCGTTTGACCGTGAACTACAGTTGGAGTCGGTAGAGCCCCCCCTACTATAATCGTGCATGCCATGACGACCGGCAGCCATTTGGAACGTTTGGACCAAATACCACTACTATTTTTCTCCTTCATGCCGCTTTCCTCCTTTAAGTTTGAAAAGAGCGGCACCCATACGAGTGCCGCTCTACAAGGCTTTAAGGCTCCTGATTCCAAACGAGTTTATCGTTCTGGTACAGCGTCATATCCCTGCTTGAAATGTTCCAGCCGAAGACAACACCCTCTTTCTTTGAAACTGGATTTATAATATTACCTTAACACAAAGGTATATTGACATTTTTAACTATTGTTTTAATTAGCTAGTATTAATTTCTTAAATAACCATATTGCTTGAGTATCCCAATAGCTCTTGCTTATCCACACTCGTCCTTCCTACCGTACTTTATCCTTTTGAATAAGCTTATAATAGATGCGCGCAGGCTCTGATTCTCCAGTGGATAAAATGTATTCTGCCAAAGGTGCGCACAGCTTTTGGAGGTAAAAGGAGTATAGTAGCTCGGCCGTGTCAAAATGAATTTTCAACACCTGCTTCATCAAACCTTCGAATTTGGAGTAATCCAGTTCTTCCGGGGTAATATCAAACGGGTACTCAGGAAAGGTTTTTTTCTGAATTTCAACAAATTGCTCCCTAAGCTTCGGTTGATTGCCTGAACGGGCAGCCGAGAAATTCATCATAAAAAAAGATACAAAGTCCGTCTCACGATCACTTAACTTATAGTACTCACACCAACGCATGAATATCAGTGGTTTTACCATATATAAATCTCCTTTAACAAAAGTTCAGATTTATCATGAATCTTACAAAAATCTAGTGGGTTCCATCTTATGTAATATATAGGTTAAGCCCCATTTTAAAATATGATTCCTTAAATGAATTTTGCTTTTTAACATATCCCCTTCTTATATATCTATGAAAGTGGACAACAAAAAAAGACCGTTTCAGTATCTTAATGACGCTGACCAAGTCTTCTCATAATCATCCGTATAATCGCATTCGTATTTATTCTAATCTTCTACATAGCTGCAAGGTTACAGGCTGCACGTGAACACATAAGCGGGCGGGACATTGCAGTTTACCTTTTTAATCTGAATGTCAGCAAAAAAGGTGCGGAAAAAATTGTGTTTGACCTTGCTGTACTGGAACGTAATAAATTTGCCTTCCTGGCCCAAAACCTCAGCCGTTTGTCCCAAAATAAGGCTAGATAACGCGCCTGGCAGGCTGGTGAAAGGGAGCCCTGATACGACATAATCCACTTTTGGAACCTCATACTGTCGTATATACTGCGCCACATGCTCAGCCGATCCATGAATGATGTGTACCTTCTCCAAGTGTCCGTACTTGCTTTGTAGCGTTTTGTAAAACGATTCATTAGCTTCAATCACTAAAAGTAGCGTTTCTGGACGCTTGTTCAAAATCAGCTCTTGCGTAAACACACCGGTCCCTGCACCATATTCAATAATGCACGATGCTTTGTCAAAGTAAATCGGTGTGGCAATTTGTTTGGCCAACTGTCTTGAGCTGGGTATAACAGCGCCTACGCTGCGTGGATGCCTGATGTACTCTCGAATAAAGTGAATCGCGTTCATCTTTTCCTCTCCCTGCTTGACACACATGATAGACATTCGGTTCATCGACGCTTCTTATTACATATTCATTGTATACCGATCAGAATATTGATTTCAAGCAGGCTACTGTCGGCATATAAAAAGAGCGTAGCCTTATTCGACTCTAATCAAATAATGACTACCCTCTTATTGTAACATCTATTTGTTCATGGTATCCAACTGTGTACCCTCTGCCTGCGATGCCTGTCCAGCTTTACGTCGCCGTGCGCCTATATGCATGGCAACAATCCGATAGATGGAGGCCGGCTGTAGGGATACGGCCCAGCTCGCGTCTGCATCCGGTGCAAGCACGACCCCTAGCTGGTGATGATCGCCATCGTACATGCCTCGCTGCACAAACTTGCTCTCGCCTTGCAGATTGCGTACTTCCAGCTTGCAAAAGGCAGAATTGATCCGCAAGGCCTGGTGTAACTCGGCACGGGTATTCACAATAACTCCATTCACGCGGTAAATGGCCTCGCCCGGCAGTATGCCCATGGCTGTCGCCGGACTGTCTGGCAGCACAGCGAGCACACGCATCCCTTGCTCCGGATGGACAAACATCGGGCTAAGACGACTTTCCTCCATATTACCATACCAGATCAGTGCCTCATGAGCCAGAAAAGAGAATAACGCTGCTAACAATATCAGCGGACTCCACCATGCAGCCAGCAAGCTCAGCAGAAGTAAAGCCACACTGTACAGAAGCAAGCGGTTCGAAGTGAGTACCGCCTTCTGTCGTGGTAGCTGGCCTAGCGTCACGCTGCTGAAGCCCATCAGGACTGGTAAGGCTGCCAGCATATACCCGGTTCCGGCATCGCCGCCGAACAACGGTGTCCAGGGAAGCATGAATCCTCCCTGAGTGGGTACCAGCAATAACAACGGAATGGGCCAGAGATCTTCCATCCGATAGCCGCCAACCAATCTCCCCCGTTTGCCCTCGACAAACAGTGGAGTGGCAGCTTTCCCCCCTTGCCAGCGAACCAACAGCGCCTCAGCCACATGCAGCACGGCGACCAACACCAACAGTGCTGGAATATCCAATCCGCGGATAGCCGTTACTGAAGTTCCGAGCGCTCCCACAGGTTGCCAGCCACTGGCCACATTTAGGAAAAATTGAACCACACCTAGCAGACCTACCGAATAAGCGAGACACAGGTAACGGACGCGTACCAGCATGAGCAGTAATGTTGCTACCCACAGGCACACGATGGAAGCCGGGTTCAGATGCACGCTGACGAACATTCCCAGAACGGATAGCGCCATTCCAGCAAGCAAACCACTCCATACGACACGCCAGGTCTCTGAGGCCCAGCTATGCATTTTAGTATGAAATAGCTTGCGCTCCAGCAGCATTTGCCGACGATAACCAAGTGCGACAATGAGTATTGAGATATAATAAAACGGCTGCATAAGCAGGTATAAGCAAGCATTCAAGACGCTCCATCCCCATTGTAATGCCCATTCCAAGTCCATTCACACTCCCTTATGCCCCTGGCCCGCTGTATAGCGGATCACGTACACTTCATATCCATTTATTCTATATGAAATTGCCAACGTAGGGAAGACAAACCGACAGACTGCAAATAAATCCCAATATAAAAGGAGGCTGTTTCCAGCCCCCTTGTTGTAGCCTCACTATTATTTCGCTACGCTTGTCTTCATTTCCTTCCGAATCTCTTCAATCCCCTGCTTGAGTTGATTATCATTTTTCGGATCACGAATTTTCTCAATCAGCTTGGCTTCCATCGCTGCTGCTGTCTTCGCATCAATGATGCCACTAGCCGTCAGCTTCGCTTGTTTTTGAAAAGCAATAACAGAGCTTTCAGTTACTTTGTCAAAATAGCCATCCTCGCGACCTGGTTTGTAACCCAAACCTTGCAGAATGATTTGTGCATTTTTCACATCACTGCTATTCATATTGTATTTCAAGGACTTTTCCTTGTTCAGCGGTGCTGCTGTGAAGTATTCAGGCTGTTCCACCGCGATGTTCGGCTTAATCCCTTTTTTATGAATCCACGTTCCATTTGGCGTTAACCATTTGGCAATCGTGATTTTGAGCAGGCTACCGTCACCCATTTGCTTGTCATAGCTGGTTTGTACAGTACCTTTACCAAAGGAGTTTTCCCCGATCAACACAGCACCTGCTGATTGCTGGAGAGCACCTGCCAGAATTTCGGACGCACTTGCGCTACCTTTATTCATTAGCAAAGTCACAGGGTAATTTTTACGTGAACCTTTGGATTTCTCTTCTTCACGCTTCTGATTCTTGTCTTCCACTTGTACAATCGTTTTGCCAGAAGGTACAAATTGCTGCGCAATCTCAATGACAACGGAAAGCACGCCGCCCGGGTTATTACGCACGTCAATGACGAGCCCTTTTAGCCCTTGCTTCTCGAGCTTCGCCAACTCTTCCTTGAATCGTTCTGCTGTATTCAAGGAGAACTGGGTGATCGTGATGACGCCTACACCGTCGCTTTCCATATGAGCTGTTACAGTTTCCATATCAATATTGTCACGGGTAATCGTGTATTCGAGCGGATCAGGAGAGCCACTGCGCTGAATTTTGACTTTCGCCTGACTGCCTTTAGGTCCACGGATTTTGGAAACGGCCTTGTTCAGATCCAATCCGTCCAGTGTTTCACCATTAACAGACAAAATAATATCCTTAGAGCGTAGCCCTGCCTTTTCAGCCGGCGAGCCTTTAATTGGCGTGACTACAACTACTTTTCCGTTTTCAGCCGCTACTTCAGCTCCGATCCCGGTAAAAGAGCCTTCTATAGATTGCTCGAACTGTTGTGCAGTTTCTTTACCCATATAAGAGGAATACGGGTCGCCGAGCGACTCCATCATACCATTGATGGCGCCATCCACCAGCTTGGTACGATCCACATCCTGATAATATTGTCCCTGAATCAGGTCCATCGCCGTTTCGATTTTGCGGATATCACTTCTGGAAGTAGAACTGCTACCTGTCACACTCGCCAGCAGTCCTTCGCCCAGAGCGCTGTTCCCTACTGTAGTCGTTCCAGTATAGGCAAAAGTGAGCAGACTGCCGCCAAGCAGCCCGATCACCATCAAGAGTATCGCTGTACTTTTTTTCAACATCTAATCGTCCACCGCCTTCTCATTATCTTGTATCCTATTGCCTTACAACGCATATCCATCCACGAAGTATACGTCTAGCTTGTACGGAATATGTTAATTGTATCCTACTCCGTGTCTCAATGCACATGTTCTTCATCGGATATTAACCATTACAGCAAAGCCCTATCTACAACCGTAATGGCTATAAATAGGGCTTACCTTTTTTACTATAAATAGTTCATCGGATTTACAGGCTTATTATTTTCGCGCACCTCAAAATGACAGTGAGGTCCTGTGGAATTGCCCGTCGAACCAACTTCTGCAATTTTTTGACCACGTTTCACAGTCTGCCCCGTATGAACCACCGTACCGCCATTGCGAATGTGTCCGTATAGGGTCCATAGTCCGTCTCCATGGTCAATTACAACTGTGTTTCCATAACCACTCCACCACTCGGCAACAATGACAACACCGTCTTCAGCTGCATGAATATCAGTTCCCTGCGGAGCCGCCATATCAATACCTGTGTGGCCTTTAAGCTTACCAGTAATCGGATGTACCCGCATGCCAAAAGTAGATGAGAGTCTGTAATGAGATACAGGTAAAGCCAACGTACCTGATCCACCCGTATACGTACTGGCTGCCGCATGGCTGGAATTTGAGGCAGCGCCTGAGGAAGAAGATGCATATCGTTTGGCTTCAGCCGCACGTGCAGCTGCTCTGGCGCGTGCTGCTTTGGCAGCCTGCTCCGCTCTGAGCTTGTTCTTCTCCTGCACCAGACCCACACGTTTATTCGCGAGGGCTACCAGCATGTCATTTTGCTCTTCGCTGATTTCATCTGACTCCGCAATATCATGATCATAATTGGAAATCAGTCTTTGCTTCTCTTTCTCCTTCGAATTCAGTTCTGCTTTGGCGCCCTGCTTGAGCGCATACAGCTTCTTGGCATTTTTATATTCCGTATCCAGCTGCTTCTTCTTACTTACGACCAGAGCCTTGTCCTTTTTATGCTCGTCCAACAGGATTTGATCCTGCTCCACGATCGTTTTCAGGGAATCTACCCGGCTAAGAAAGTCACTAAAACTGGACGAAGACATCAGCACGTCCATATATGAGACGGTTCCATCCGTATACATCAAACGCACACGAGTTTCCAGCATTTTTTCCCGTGACTGGATACGATCAATGGCCTCAGCTAAATCTTTTTTAGTCGCACGCAGATTATCTTCCGTTTGATCAATCTGAACCGCAACACGAGTCAGCTGATCACTGACACTGTTAATCTGAGCAAGCACAATTTTTAGGTTTTGCACGGTTTTATTTTTGTAATGTTGGGCATACTGTTTATCTTGAGCAGCCTTTTCCTGTTGTTGCTTGGCAGATTGGGCCTGCTTTTCCAATTTGTTCAGCTGCGAATTGATCTCACTCATGCTTTTGGCATATCCGTCAGAAGGCTGGATTAGCAATGCGGCTACCAAGGTAGCGGCCAACACAGATCCTGTTTTTTTCAACTTGCACTCCCCATCCTTTATCGCAAAATAACACCGGGCTTCCCCGTTCTATTAAATCGACCACGACGTCCAACCAGCGCTTCTTATACTTTTAAGAACTTGCGCATGGACAGGGTACTGCCAACAATTCCGACCAGCATCCCCAAAATAATCAGCAATGCACTCAACTGAATCCAAATGCCTTCAAGTGGCATAAGCTTCAACATATTCAGAGCTATATCGCCCTGAACGGCTGTGAGCAAACGCTGATAGCCAGTAAATAAAATACCTACGGTAATCAAGGAACCAATGAGACCGATAAGCGCTCCTTCAATAAAAAACGGCCAGCGTATAAAAAAGTTGGTCGCACCGACCAGCTTCATAATGCCAATCTCTCTTCGTCGTGCCAATATGGTCACGCGAATCGTATTCGAGATGAGGAACATGGACATGATCGCCAGTCCAGCGACGAATATAAAGCCTACATTACGAATGAGCTTCGTAATCGTAAAGAGCGTCTCTACGGTGCCTTTTCCATAACGAACCTTTAAAATCGGTTTCTCTGGATGCAACGTATTCAGCTTCTCAATCTTTTCGGCCACAAATGGAACCGTTGTTGGTTCAATAACCTCTACCACAATTTTGTCCGGCAGTGGATTGCTGTCCTTGTCAAAACCCTCCAGCAGCTCCTTGCCGCTGTCACCCAAATCTTTGCGCAGCTCTTCCAAACCCTGAGCTTTAGTCACAAAGGTCGTTTTGCTGATTTCTGGCATCGCCGCGATTTCCTTTTGCAGTGTTTCACGCATGTTTTGCTCTACATTCAGCTCCAGAAATACGTTAACCTCCACCTGACTATCTGCCTGATCAGCCAGGGAATTGACGTTGAGCACCAGCATGATAAATACGCCCAATATGAGCAGTGACACAATAATCGAGGTGACGGATGCCACGGACATCCAGCCATTGCGGAATATGTTTTTGAAACCTTCCCGCACATGACGTAAGAAGGTGTTAAAAGTCATATCCGTACTCCCCTCTTACCTGATCCCTTACGATGTTGCCATTTTCAATGGCAATCACGCGTTTACGCATAGAGTTCACGATGTCCTTATTGTGGGTCGCCATCACAATGGTCGTGCCTCGAAAATTAATTTCGTCCAGCAACTGCATGATCTCCCACGATGTTTCCGGGTCCAGATTTCCCGTAGGTTCATCGGCAATGATCACGGAAGGATTGTTTACGATGGCCCGTGCAATCGCTACACGCTGTTGCTCCCCACCGGAAAGCTGGGCAGGCTCACGATTCATTTTTGTTTTCAAGCCAACCAGTTCAAGCACTTCGGGTACCCGTTTGCGAATCAGCTTCTTGGGAGCTTCAATAACTTCCATAGCAAAAGCCACATTCTCATAAGCCGTCAAACGCGGCAAAAGCCGGAAATCCTGAAAAATGACTCCGATGTTACGACGAACGTAGGGAATTTTACGCTGCTTGAGCTTCCCGATATTAAAACCATTGACTGAAATTTGCCCCTTGGTAGGTACTTCTTCTCTATAAATAAGCTTCATAAAAGTCGATTTCCCCGCTCCAGACGGGCCGACTACGTATACAAATTCATTGCGGTCAATTCTGACCGATACTCCTTGAAGTGCGTGGGTTCCGTTAGTATAGGTCTTCCACACATCCTGCATTTCAATCACTCGATCACTTCCCGTTGCTTAATCATATTACGCATAACCTAATATCCATTCGACATATTCCATGCATTTCCTTTAAAAACTTCTCTATTTCATCATACCGTTTATCATTGTAACAAATTTGTTACCTAAATAGTACCGAAAGTTTTCTGCTTTTGGCACATATATATGAATATTATGGCACACGAGTACGCTATCAAGCTTATCAGACAGGAGACATCTGCATTATGAAAAAAATTCATTTATCTGTCATTTGGATATGGTCTGGTGTTCTGGCGCTAGCCATGTTGTGGGGAGGACTTCATCTGTACGCCGACAGACAAACACTGCCGGAGGGAGTGAGGGTCGGAGGAATTAACGTAGGAAGCATGGATCACACAGCCGCTCTTCGGCTGGTGGATAAAAAATTGGATGCATTGAAGCAACGTCCACTACTTCTGACGGACAGTGACAGCAGTGCACAGGATATAAAAATTACACTCGGGGAAGCAGGAATTCATTATAAAGCGGAGGCATTTCGGAATGCCGTGACGGCACTCAGCTCGGAGCATCTATGGACTCGTGTGCAGACACGTTTTAGCTTCGAGAAGGAATGGTCTATCACATCTTTCCGACAGGAGGAGATATTAAGGGCCCAATTCGGAGCCGATTGGGAGGAGCAACGATATGGCATGCCTATCAATGCTGTGCGACAGATTGACGGGAATGATCAGGTTCGTTATATTCCGGGGCGCTCTGCCCGACGCCTAGATTGGCCCAGATTGGACGCCGCACTAGATAAGGCGCTGCCCAAGGATTTTACCGCTTCGGAAGAGCCCGTACGAGTGGAATTACCTTTCCGTCAGCTGGAGCCGAAAATTTCAGTAGACAGTCTGCGTAACGAAGGGATTGAGCGCAAAATCGTCCAGTTCTCCACCAGTCTAGGCAGCAGCTCGGAAGGACGCGTGTACAACGTTAACTCAGCGGCAAGCACCGTTGATGGTTTAATTCTCAAGCCTGGCGACATATTCGACTACGGCCAATTGATTGCCAAGGCTGAGCGCACTCATGGCTTTCGTGAAGCTCCAGTGATCGTGAACGGTCAGTTGGAGTCCGGTATAGGCGGCGGGATTTGTCAGGTATCCAGCACGGTGTATAATGCAGCGCTGCGAGTCGGTTTGGACATTGTTGAGCGCCGCAACCATTCCTTGCCGGTCAGCTATCTGCCCAAAGGTCAGGATGCGACTTTCGCTACGGGGTCCATTAATTTCCGTTTTAAAAACAATACAGGCAAGCATTTGTTACTTCGTGCGGCTGTCCAAAACCGAACACTTACTGTTAAATTTTTTGGTACATTTCCGTCCAATATTTCGTATGAACTGGAATCCCATACGGTTCGCGTACTTCCCATACCGGAGAAAAGACTCCGTAATGACTCACTTTCCCCCGGCTTCTATCAAGTACTTCGGCAGGGCAAAGAAGGGTATGTGGTAGAAACATTTCGGGTAAAAAAGGTAGACGGAAAAGCCGTAGATCGCACCCGAATCAGCCGTGATACGTATCGAGCGCAGCAACGCATTATAGCTAGTTATGGCGGTGGCACATCGTCTGAGCCACAAACACGTGAACCCGAGAAGTCTATTGTCGAGGATGGTATAAGCGAATAAACGAAAAATCCCCCTTCCACTGTCGGCTGGACTTGTTCCAGACAGTATGAAAGGGGGATTTTAGCTATAAATTACTCGCTGCGTTTACCCAAAACAGAAATTTCTACAGGCTCACTTTCGTTACCGTCTGCATCTTTAGCTTTGATTACCAGTCTAACCGTTGCTTTTTGAGTAAACACACTGATACTAAATGTGCCATCATCTTTGGCTACTGCACTACCGATAGGCAGTTCGTTGGAATAGGCGGTTACTGTGGAACCTGCTTTAGCTGTCCCCGTAATTGTACTTTCTCCGTCATACACATTGTTGACTTTCAGTACTCCCGTAGTTGCAACTGTGTCTGTAGTGCTATCTGTAGTCGTATCCGTAGTTGTGTCTGCATCTGTGTTGGTATCTATTGTTGTAGAGTTGTTCGTAGTCGTGCTATCTGTGCTGGTATTTGTGCTGCTATCTTCTGTTTCGCTGCCAGAAGTAGTCGACGTGTTACCATAAGTGGAATCTGTCACGTTGCTGTATGTGGAATCCGTTACCGTTCCACCAGGAGTCGTCGTCAGATTATCAACAGGGCTCAGGTTGTAGCCGGAAGCAGCGTCCAGAATAGCAATTGCCTCTGCACGAGTCAGCGACTTCAGTGGCTGAAATTTACCATCCGGATAACCGTTGATGATTTTTTGCTCCGCAGCTGCCGCTACACTTTTCTTTGCCCAAGATCCAATTTTGTCGGAGTCAATAAATTTAGTAACATCTGCTGCGTTACCCGCAGTGAGTCCAATAGCTTTGCCTACGATAGCCGCAGCCTCTTGACGTGTTACCTTACCATTTGGTTTGAGCTTGTTACCTGCATAGCCGCTTATGTAACCTGCATTCACGGCACTTGTCAGCTCGTTGTATGCCCAGTGAGAAGCTGGTACATCTGTGAACGTTCTGCCTCCATTACCGTTTACTTTTACACTGTCCGCATACGTTACGTCTGTCACAGCTGGAGTATCCTGCGTGAACGTACCCAAGCTGCGGTTCAGAAGAACAATAAATTCTGCACGTGTGATTGCCGCATCCGGTTTTACCGCGCCGTCCAATTGTCCTGTGGCTGACCAGCGTTGCACCTGATCTCCTGCCCAATGTCCATTTGTAGTTTGAGGAGCAGCTGCCGCTGCGCTGAATGCGCTAAGAATAAGACCTGTACTCAATACACCTGTAACTGTATTTCTTAACTTTTTTCCCATGCTATAAATTCCTCCTCTGATTGGATTCATCATTCTTTTTTAAACACTTTACCAGAAATCAAACCCAAATAACCCCCAAATTAAAAAAATCGTCCCATATAACCATACCCCCTCCTAATGTAGGATAAATAAGAAACGGGACTTAATACCTAGTCGCTCACTTGGATATGTATATTTAGACAGGCTAAGGTATACTGAATGAATACTCAGTCATATGCTGAACACCGCAATGAGGTCACAAACCCCTAGGAAAAGAGGTCTTCTTATGGCTCTTATTCAATGTCAGTTTTATTCGGAAGTTCTTGGTCTGAGCACATCCATGAATGTTATTCTTCCTCAGGCAACCCGTTCACAAATTGGACTAGAGGGCAAGCAAGGAACCGGGCCACATCCGACGCTGTATTTGCTGCATGGCCTATCGGACGATGATTCAACCTGGTTGCGTCGAACCTCCATTGAACGCTACGTGGCCTCATTGGGCCTGGCTGTCGTTATGCCCCAAGTACATCGGAGTTTCTATACGAATATGGAGCAAGGAGCGGCTTATTGGACCTTTATCAGTGAAGAATTGCCGGCTTTGGCACGTTCATTCTTTCCTCTATCCGACAAGCGTGAGGATAATTTTGTAGCCGGACTTTCTATGGGTGGATATGGTGCTTTCAAACTGGCACTCCAGCATCCAGAGCGGTTTGCAGCCGCTGCCAGTCTTTCGGGAGTCATGGATTTACACGCATCACGCACCGATCCTATGCAAAATGCGATGAGTCCAGCGGAATGGCTTAACATTTTTGGGCCAGATGAAATACGCGGAACAGATCACGACTTGCTAGAGTTGCTACAACGTCATGCTGCCTTGGGGACCTCACTCCCCCGACTCTACCAATGCTGCGGCACAGAGGATTTCCTCTATAAGGGAAATCAGGCTTTTCGTGAAACATGTAGTACCGTCGGGGTTCCGCTGACCTACGAAGAAGGTCCTGGAGCGCATGAATGGGGATACTGGGACGCGAAAATTCAGGATGTTCTGGCATGGCTACCGCTCAAAGAGCACTAAACAGGTTAAAAAAATCCCCGTAGCTTCTCTCATCGCACCATGGCGAAGGGATAGGCTCGGGGATTTATTATATGCACATTAGGGATTTGTTGTGGTCTCCGTTGATGGAGATTCTTTAGTTAGTGACTTAGGCAGTACTTTGTACAGGCGCCACTCGCCATTAAACTCACGTTCAAGCTGAACCCATGGGGCACCATGTTCATATAAGTTCGGATATACCATATTGATCTTACTCAGTGGCATGCCTGACATGATCTTAGGTACAAGGATATAATCCACATGGTGATCCTGCGGATAACTTAATGCCTTATTGAACGAATAATCGCTGGTGATCAGGAAGCGTTTGGGATGTTGGCTGTACACAATCATGGTGTAGGCTGAAGCCGAATCGGTCATAATGGTAGACTTCGGCAGATGCTCATCCAACCAAACGGCAATCCTACGATCTGACTCCTGTCTCACATAGTTCACATTACCTGTCCGTGTGAGAAAGCTGTTCTCATCCGGTGCAATATCCGGGCGAGTCAACGCATAGGAAAGTAATCCAGCGGTAAGCAGCAGACTGACGGATACCAGGCCAAAGGCTGCCCTCCGCCATCGTCCCTGAAGCTGGCTCAACTCATAAGGCAACCAGGCTACGGTAATTGGGAATACATACATAAAATAACGAAACCATCCATACGAAGATTGCTTCATCATAAGTAAAAACTGCAATCCCGGCACTGATAGGAACAGCAGCAAAATAATCAGGGTTCCCCATCGGAACAAGCGTCCACTCAACAGACGAATGAACAGAATAGCCAACAACGGTACCGAATACCAAAGTGTTTTGGAAGCAATAAATTTCAAGGCTACCAGCGGATTGGAGAAAATCTCTACAAACTTATCATCATTCAGCAGCTCTGCCGATTGGGCCGTGTTCGAATACTCCGAATTCAGGAAGTAAAAAGCATTCCCCATAATGAGATAGTTAAAGAAAATCCATAACAGCCCGGAAAAGACCACGGGGAGCAGAAGCAGTAACCACGTTGCCTCGACCTTGTGCAGTTTTTCTCGCAAGGCCAGCTCGCGTCTGCCCATGTTTCGATGGAGAAACAAAACCGCCAAGACCACGCCACCTGCCATTGCCACGCCCAGAGGAACCGCTTCATAACGAGTCCAGAACGCCATGGCAAGCGCTAATCCAGAAACAATCAGACTTGCCGTCATGCGATCCTTGAGCCACAATGCAAACTCAATCACCGTCATCATAATGAAATATATGTATAGCGAATCACTCAGCCCATTGGCACCAAACAGTAAAATAAACGGATTCAGTGCATACAACAAAGCCAGCAGCAAGCTCATACTAGAGCTAAGCCCTGTTCTGACACCCGCCCGATATAGCAACATAGCGGTCAAAGCAGAAAAGGTAGCACTCAAAATAACAGCAGCCAATCCATAGGTGGCTAATGCCGGAAAGATTGGATACAGCAGTAGAATCACCATTTCCAGAAGACTGGGTAGTGGATTCCAGATAAATCCGATGGCGCCCAGATGCGGGTCGCGGCTGTACAGTACGTAAAATGCGTTAGCTACGCGACTGAGCGCGTCTGTGTGCATATATCCCAGAACATAGCTGAAATAGATGCCCGCAGACAACTCCAATGCAAGTATAAATACAAACAGACCTATAGCCATCCATCTGCTTGCAGACCATTTGCGAAAGGACATTCCTCTCGTTCCCCCTCAAACTTCTTGCGGTGATACAGCTGTAGCCCACTCACACCTTACAGCTGTATTCTTCTCTCCGCTACGATGCACTAAAATATAATAATTATTTCGATTCTTCATGCTCTATTTTGTACAGTCGCCACTGCCCGTCAAAGTCATGTACCAACGAGGCCCACGGCGCTCCCTTTTCGAACAAATCAGGATAGCTCCGGTTTACCTGATCCAGCGGTACCCCATCCACCAAGCGCGTGACCAAGACATAATCCACCTTGGAAGCAGGCAGATCTATTAAAGATTCCCCAAAATCATAATCACTCGTAATCATAAACTTCTTCGGAATTTTGCTGCTCAAAATGATCGGATAGGCGGCATAAGAATCTGTCAAAATGAGAGATGAACCATAATACTCATCCAGCCACGGCGCTATTTTCCGCTCAATAATTTGACGTTCGTAGCTTTCATTACCACTATGCGTCAAATAGCTGTGTTCATCTGCTGCAATCGCGGGGTTCGTCAGTGCGTAGGATAACAAGCCTGCTGTTACCAACATTCCTGCCGTTACCAGTGAGATTCCGATCCCCCGCATTTTCCCCTTCAACAGACTAAGCTCATACGGCAGCCAAGTAACCGTAATCGGGAATACATACATAAAATATCGGAACCAGCCAAACGAAGAATGCTTAAGCATCAGTAAAAGCTGAAGCCCGGGTACCGATAAAAAGATTGCTAATAGCGTAAGCGTGCTCCAACTCCACAGACGTTTGTCCAATAGGCGTATAAGCAAAATGGAAATTAACGGAGCCGCATACCATAAGGTTCGTTGCCCGACAAACTTTAGCATCAGCACAGGGTGAGCAAACATTTCTACAAAGCGCTGATCCTCTAACAAAGCCGCTGATTGTGTGGAATTGGAATATTGCGAGCGTAAAAAGTAAAGCGGGTCGCCCATGATAATCCAGTTAAAAAAGAGCCACAGCAAACCGGAAAAGACAAGCGGCAGCAACAATAGAAGCCATGTCGCTTCTACCTTGTACAGGCGCTCTTTTAAAGACAATTGCGTTCTAACGCTCTCTCTGTTTGTACGCCACCGATGCAGAAAAAAGATCGTCAGCAATACACCCAAAGCCATCGCAACGCCAAGCGGAACCGCTTCATAGCGCACCCAAAAAGCGAGTGCAAGTGCAAAACCGGATACGATCAAATTCGCCGCCTTGCGATCCTTCAACCACATACAAAATCGACTCACTGTCAACAGGATGAAAAAGATATATGGCGAGTCACTTAAGCCGTTGAAGCCAAACAGAAACATAAATGGATTCAGTGAAAATAATAGCGCAATCAGCAAGCTGGTTGCACCGTGAAGCCCCAACTGTTTGCCCGTCGCATACAATAATGCCGCGCTCGCCCCTGCAAACAGGCTGCTCACAATCACTGCCGCCAGCCCGTGGGAAGCGAGTACTGGAAATAAAGGATAAAACAACAGCACGATCAGTTCCATCAAACTGGGCAGCGGATTCCATACAAACCCGATAGCACCCAAGTGTGGATCACGACTGTATAGCACATAAAATGCATTAGCCACTCGACTGAGCGCATCGGTATGCATATAGCCAAGATGCCATGCAAAATACACACCCACCGCCAGTTCAAGAGCAGCAATAAAAGCAAACAATGACAGCAATTTTCCGTGTTTTCTTAAAATCATGAAACCTCTTTCTGACGCTGTTGCGGAACGGAGAAGATCCAGTAGCGGTTCCAGAAATAATTATGAACAGGCACGATGATGGTAGTTAGTACTTCACCGATCAGATACGACCAACCGATCCAGTGAATGGTCACGTACATCAGGGCGGCATTTAAGAGTAAGCCACAGGTACAGACCAATAAATATTTAAGAAACTGGGTGCGGCTTCCCTCACCGGTAGGCTCGAACGTCCAGTTTCGGTTCAGCACATAGGAAACGAGCAGCGTAACCACGAATCCTATTGTAGTAGCCATTACTGCAGGTACCGTAAACAGCTCCACCAGCAGCACAAGTACACCAACATGGATACCTGTACCCAGCAGTCCTACAATACCGTATTTAATGATTGGATACTTTAGATATGAACGTCTGATCATGTTGATTAAACTCCCTGTCCACCCACAATCGGTCAGCATTCGCCCGTTTATCTGCTATCAGATAGCGAGGTCTAGCTTTGACTTCGTGATATATGGCGGCAATATATTCTCCTACTACTCCGATCGACAGCATGAGTACACTGCCGATAATCAAGAGCAGCAAAATGACAGTGGTAAAACCGGTCACAGCGTCACCCATTAATTTACGCATTAACGTCTGAATCCCCAATACGACTGAAATCAGCATAAAAATGAGGCCCATCAGACTTACAACCCGCAATGGTACTGTCGAAAACGAAACGATCGCTTCTGCTGCCAGTCGAGTCAGCCCTAACGGACTCCAGCGGCTTGGACCCTCTTCGCGTGGAGCCACTCGGAAAGAAATCTGGGTTTTACGGAAACCGAGCCAGGCCGTCATTCCGCGAAAAAACGGCATCCGCTCTGGCATCGCCATCCAGGCATCCACCACTCGTCGATCCAGTAGCTTATAATCGGAGGCATCCTTGAGATTAAAGCCCGTCAAGCGGTTCAAGGTCGCGTAGAACAAAGAAGCTCCAAGCTTTTTGCCCACCGACTCTTCTCCCCGGAATTCTTTCACACATTCGACCAAATCATAACCTTCATTTTGCCATAAACGCACCATTTCTCCAATCATCTCAGGAGGGTGCTGCAAATCACCGTCCATGACAATGATTGCATCGCCAGAGGCATTTTCCAGACCTGCGCACAACGCCAGTTCCTTACCGAAGTTCCGACTCAACCGGAGCGCGAGCAAAGAGGGCATTCGATGGGATAATTCAGACAATTTAAGCCACGTATCGTCCTTGGAACCATCATCTACAATGATGAGTTCATAGCGTGAGGTGACAACAGACAGTACCCCATCAATCACCTTAAGCGAACGCTCAAGATGCGAGCTTTCATTGTACATGGGAATGACGACGGATAAAAAAGGTGTTTTTGTCTCCATTCTTGCTCCTTCTTTCTTCATATTCAGGAGGACTGTGCCGGGGTATCATCCAAGTCGTGCATATCGGTCAGACCATGTGTCGTCTTTTCCCAATAGAACGGCTTGGTAATGAGCTGCCAAGCTGCTTTCACCGCAGCTATACTCATTAGTACCCAATATAACGGCGAGAGTAGCCCATATTTGACCATCGCGTATGAAAATGTTCGTTCACCGCGCTCTTCCAGTTCCCCGATGACCCAATACATTCCGGCCACGTTACTGAATACGAACAGAAAGTTACCGATATAAAATTCCGCGCTGGCCAGGTAATACACATATCCCGGGAACAGCTTGGGAATAAAGGACAATTCCCAGCCAAACCATAAAATAAGCAAGCCCCAAAAAACCGGATTCAGCAACGGCAACATTGGAGTTGCCAAAATCATCACCTGAAAGCCGAAAAAACCTTTCCAGCCCACTTCGCGCACCAGCTTCACCGGATTGCGCATATGAACCAGCCACGTCTGCATATACCCCTTGATCCAGCGTGACCGCTGACGAATCCAGTTGCCCACGCGGCTGTTAGCTTCCTCCCATGTACGGGAATCGACAATAGCAGTTTTGTAGCCGCCTTTATACAGACGTATGCCCAGATCGGCATCCTCGGTTACATTATAGGGGTCCCACGCATTAATATCTTTCAATACAGATACCCGAAAATGATTGGATGTGCCACCTAAAGGAATTGGGGTATCTAACTGCATAATACCCGGCAGCAGTAGCTCGAACCACATACTGTATTCTTGAGTGAACCAGCGGGTCAGCAAATTTTGTGTACTATTAAAGTAGTTGAGCTTCGCCTGAATACACGCATAATGCTCAGGGAGTGAATCGAACGCTGCAATGACCTTTTTAAGCTGATCAGCGTCGGGACGATCCTCAGCATCGTAAATCACGACAAACTCGCCACGTGCCCGAATAAGTCCATAATTACATGCCTTCGGCTTGGTTTTCGGCAAACCGTCTGGAACGACCAGTGTCGTGTAATAGGCCGGCAGCTTCATTTCCCGAAGTAGCTCGATCGTCTCAATGTCATCCTCTTCAATCAGCAGCCGCACGTCCAGCTTGGACTTGGGATAATCCAGCTGCTCCAAATTTCGCAACAACATCGGAAGCACGCCCGCTTCCTTATACATAGGTACAAGAATGGTATAGATCGGCAGTTTCTTTTCATCCATGGCGTCAACCTCTTCCTTCGTAAAACGAAGCTGCGCCCCACGCCGGGAACCAAGATAAATAATGCCAAATTTAAATAGCGTCATCGCAAAATAAAACAGCTGAATCATCATATTGATGATCAACACCGTTTTCCAACTGTTCCAGAAGAGACCGAGCAGTGTAATCATACCCATGGCTGCGAACACCCAAAGTTGTCCCTTTGTAAAAGTCGTCCGCGCCGAATTGTGCGGTTCTTTTTCCAACAGCCCGGTCGTGCTCTCCTGCATCATTTCTTCACCGTAGATTTTACCCCAGAGCTGCTCCATCTCTTCCTTCGTAGCAAGCACCTGCTCTACCGGCATACCCAGAATTTCCTCCAGCTTCAAGCGTCGCTCTTCTGGCAGCGGATCGCTGACCGCCACAATATATCGGTTCATATATTGATGGATAACGACCACGCCATAAGCCATTGCCACTTGCTCGGGTAGTTTGTACGCCGCATCCAGCGCGAGTTCCTCACCAATACGCCCGATCCGGTTCTGTGTAGCAATCGCGCGGTACAAATCCGCAGGTTCCAGCATTTGCAATGACAGCAAGATGTCGCCCAGCAGCCCGCCGCTCTTCGCCTGGAACTCCAGTGCGCGTTCCAGTTGTTCCGGCAATATATAACCGGAACGAACCAGCATATCGCCTAGGCGCTCCTTGGACTCGTCGCCGCCAACCTGTTCCTGTAGCTGCTCGGCTGTAATGAAGCCCATTTCTACAAGAATATCGCCCAGCCTACCACCGTAGCGCTTCTGGTTGCGGATGGCATCTGTCAGCTGATCGCGGGTGATCATCCCGTTCTCCACCAGTTGATCCCCCAGACGGGCCTTGCCGTTTCGGCCGCTCCGCGTTCCTGTTGCGGCCTCTTCGCCTTCCGTACCAGGGATACTAGAGGCAGTGACCATAGCAGCTCCTGCTGCTGTCTGTTCCTGGCCAGATGCATATTGGACTTGAGCCTCCTGCGCCTGTCCATCCTGTATCCCTTCATCCAGCAATTGTTCCACAGCTGCTGCTGTATCATTGGCGTTCCGTATAGCCTCGATACGAAGTTCTGTATCCTGAAGTCGCCGTTCCAACTCTTCGATATGAAAATCAAGCTTGTACAGCACCGGAGCCTGCTCTGACCGCTGAGCCTCTAGCTGTTGTTGCAGTTGTTCGATTCGCTGACGCTCTTCTTTTATTCTTCTCTTGGTTTGGCGAATTGAAACTCCTCCAACCTGCCACCTAAGCTTGTCACCCATGAATTCCCGCCCTTTCAATCCAGCGCCGCTCTTCCGCAAGCGCATCTGCAAGCAGCTGCTTTAACTCCGCATCCCGCTGCTTTTTCCGTTCCAGCGCCGCGTGAAAAAGTTCCCGCTCCTCGCGCAGTAATTCCTCCGCTTGTATCCGTTCCTCATGCAATGAAGATATCAGTTGATCGGCTTCAGAAGCGCGATAACCGATCCAAGCGCTCTTTAACTGACGCGCCGTCCTTTTAGTTCTCATAATACCTCCCTGAATCATCCCGACTCTGCCTTTTGCTACGTCACTACTTTAAAGCATATACATGCAGTTCTCCCAAAACCAGGACATACCTCTGTTCTCATTCAAGCCCTTCATTTACACATTTATGAAATTCACTTGACCAAAAGAGCCTCTAGTAACTTGACATTTATTTATTGAATATAGTTCTTGTCCTATTGAATTGGTAATTCAATGAAAAACTTAGTGCTATTCTACCATAATCACCGTAGACGTAGTATACAAAAATGTAAATTCTAGAAACTTTCACACTAGCGTAGTAATAGGTATTTAGAACTAAAAATTAATGCCCCAAAAAGCACAAAAGACACCGCGAACGGTGCCTTAGAATCTTTGATTGCTAATTCCTTAAAATTTGATTTTACACAGCATCCCGCTACTGTGCAAGAGAATAATATCTTTCTTTACTAATTAATTATTTGGCTTGTGCCCTTCAAACCATGTTGATGTATTCGCCAGGAGCTGTTCACTGCGCCCAATGGCTGCCTGTACCTGCCCGGTAGCGGTTCCACCATATACATTCCGTGCATTCACTACCGCTTCTGGTTGAAGTACTTCATAGATACGATCATCAAACAGATCCGAAAACTGCTGAAATTCGTCCAGTGTCAGATCAAGCAAATATTTTCCATGCTGGATGCAATACAGTACGGTTTTGCCAATGACCTCATGCGCCTGACGGAACGGAAGCCCTTTGCCGACCAAGAAGTCCGCAATATCCGTTGCATTGGAGAAGTCCTGGTTAACCGCTTGACGCATGCGATCCTTGTTCACCTTCATCGTGGCAATCATCGGTGCGAACAGTTGCAAGGCTCCTTCCAGCGTGGCAACGGTATCGAACATCCCTTCCTTGTCCTCCTGCATGTCCTTGTTGTATGCCAGCGGCAAGGATTTCAATACAGTCAACAAGCCCACGAGGTTTCCATAGACACGTCCGGTTTTACCACGTACCAGCTCCGGTACGTCCGGATTTTTCTTCTGCGGCATAATGCTGCTGCCTGTGCAAAAAGCATCATCCAGCTCGATAAAACCAAACTCCGTGCTGCTCCATAGCACCAACTCTTCGCTTAGACGAGACAAATGCGTCATAATCAGCGAGGCGCCAGCCAGGAACTCCACGATAAAATCCCGATCGCTGACGGCATCGAGGCTATTTTCATATACGCCATCAAATCCCAGTTGCTCGGCTACAAAATGACGGTCAATTGGAAAAGTGGTCCCGGCCAAAGCGCCCGCGCCGAGCGGCAACACGTTAATCCGCTTGTAGCTGTCTTTGAGTCGGTCAATATCACGCTCCAGCATAGACACATACGCCAGCAGATGATGTGCAAATAAAATAGGCTGCGCACGCTGCAAGTGTGTGTATCCAGGTACAATCGTGTCCAGATTATCCTTTGCCTGGCCGATTAATGCAGATTGTACATCATGCAGCATACCCACCAGCGATACTACACGTCCACGCAAATACAAGTGCATATCCGTCGCTACCTGATCGTTACGGCTACGCCCAGTGTGCAGCTTACCCCCGATCGGACCAATGGCCTCGATTAGATTTTTTTCGATATTCATGTGAATATCCTCATCCGAAACGGAAAATTCAATTTCGCCACGGCGGATACGCTCCAGGACGGTGTGCAGTCCTTCCTTGATCGTGTCTGCATCCTCCTGCGGAATAATTCCGCATTTCCCCAGCATGGCCACATGAGCCAAACTGCCTTGAATATCTTCTTCCGCCAACGCCTGATCAAACCCGATAGAAGCCGTATATTCCTCTACCAGCTTGTTCGTTTGCTTCGTAAACCGTCCGCCCCATAGCTTACTCATTGCATGGTCCCCTCTCTGCAATACAAGCCGCCCTCGTCGTTTGGACAAGAACGGCCCGCATCCCGTACATTTTTTAGGTTACATCATTATTTATGATTTTGTGTTACACCCGCGTTGACCTTCAAACGCAGAGCATTCAAGCGGATAAAGCCTGTTGCATCGCCTTGATCGTAGGCTTGTGTCGGATCGGCTTCCATGGTCGCAATGTCCGGGTTGTACAAGCTAACCGGACTTTTAACCCCTGCGCCGATAATGTTGCCTTTGTACAGCTTCACGCGCACGGTACCACTGACATTTTTCTGACTCTCATGAACCAGAGCCTGCAAAGCGACACGTTCCGGTGCGAACCAGAAACCGTTGTAAACCAAGGTAGCATAACGGGTAATCAGACTATCACGCAGATTCATAACCTCGCGATCCATCGTGATAGATTCCATTTTACGGTGAGCTGTGAACAGGATCGTACCGCCCGGCGTCTCATAGACTCCCCGACTTTTCATACCAACAAAACGGTTCTCCACCATATCCACACGTCCGATACCATGCTTGCCGCCGAGCTCATTCAGTTTTTCCATCACTTGCAGCGGATTAAGCTGTTCGCCGTTCAAAGCGACGCAGTTACCTGCTTCAAATTCCAACTCCAAATATTCGGCTTCATCAGGAGCGTCCTCAGGCGCGTTGCTGAGCAAGAACATTCCTTTATTTTCAGGAGTACTTGGATCAAACCAAGGGTCCTCCAGCACGCCGCTTTCATAGCTGATATGCAGCAGATTACGGTCCATGGAGTATGGCTTGGCTGCAGAAGCAGTTACCGGAATGTCGTGTTTTTCCGCATAGGCAATCATTTCTGCACGGCCCGGGAACTGATTGCGGAACTCTTCCAGCCGCCAAGGTGCGATCACCTTGATATCCGGCGTCAAGGCCGCCGCGTTCAGCTCGAAGCGTACCTGATCGTTACCTTTGCCTGTTGCCCCGTGAGCAATGGCTGTTGCTCCCTCGGCAATCGCAATATCGACCATCCGCTTAGCGATTAATGGACGTGCAATACTCGTTCCGAGCAAATATTGTCCTTCATATAAAGCGCCCGCCTGAAACATCGGATAGATAAAGTCCTTGGCGAATTCATCACGCAGATCATCAATGTACACTTTGGAAGCTCCCGTAGCGAGTGCTTTTTCCTCCAAACCGTCCAGTTCTTCTTTTTGACCAATATCTGCGGTGAAAGCGATGATTTCAGCATCATAAGTTTCTTTGAGCCATTTCAGAATAACCGACGTATCCAGACCGCCGGAATATGCGAGTACGATTTTTTCTTTTGCCATTGTTAAAGTCCTCCCCGAATGCTTCTAGCCCTTATCTTCTTTACCTATCAATACCTATCAATCTTATGCCATTAAAGCAACTAACAGCGCTTTTTGCGCATGCAGACGATTCTCCGCTTCATCAAAGATGACCGAATTCGGACCATCGATTACGCCTGCGCTCACTTCTTCCCCACGATGCGCAGGGAGACAATGCAGGAATAAATAATCCGGCTTTGCCAGCTTAACCAGCTCTTCATTCACCTGAAAGTCGGCAAAAGCAAGCTCCCGCTCCTTCTGCTCTTCCTCAAATCCCATGCTCGCCCACACATCTGTGTAGATCGCATCCGCATCTTGCACCGCTTCCTGCGGACTTTGGGTTATAACAATCTCACTACCTGTCTGTTTGGCAATTTCACGGGAAGCTGCGACCACACTCGGGTCAGGCTCGTATCCAGCTGGACTTGCAATCGACACATGCACTCCAAGCTTCGCTCCCCCAATCAAGAGAGAATGAGCCATATTGTTACCGTCTCCGATGTAAGCCAATTTGAGCCCTTTTAGCTTACCCTTTTGCTCATACAAGGTTTGATAATCAGCTAGCACTTGGCACGGATGCGCCAAATCACTCAATCCATTGATCACAGGAACGGATGCATAACGTGCCAACTTTACCACATTATCGTGCCCAAAGGTACGAATCATAATGCCATCCAGATACCGTGACATGACTTGGGCCATGTCGCTAATCGGTTCGCCGCGTCCCAGTTGAATGTCATTTTTGCTGAGGAAAAGGGCATGCCCGCCCAATTGATACATACCGACCTCGAAAGATACCCGTGTACGTGTAGAGGATTTCTCGAAAATCAGTCCGAGCGTTTTCCCTTTTAGCGGCTGATAGGTTTCCCCGTTTTTATGCTTACGCTTAATTTCAACAGCGAGATCAATTAAATACTGGATTTCTTCTGGCGAGTAATCGTCCAGCTCCAGGAAGTCCCGTCCTTTCAAATTCATCTGCTGCAGTGCGCCGCCCTGGCTCATGCTATCGTCTCCTTTTACACTCTAGTCTAGGATAATTTAACCTTTACACTAAGCCACATGCTCCCGAATCAATTCAGCAATCCATGTTACAGCCTGATCTATTTCGTTTTTCGTTACATACAAGTTAGGCAACAGACGAATCACGTTCGGTCCTGCTGTAATGAACAGAATGCCCTTCTTCTGTCCTGCCAAAACAAGCTCCGCTACCGGTTCTACACACTCAATGCCGACCATCAGACCTTTTCCACGGATATCCTTTACAAAAGGACTATCTCCAAGCTGCTTTTGCAGACTATGGAAGAGGTAATCTCCCATCTCAGCTGCACGTTCTGGCAGCTTGTCATCAATAATCGTTTCAATAGTAGCTTGAACCGCTGCCATAGCAAGTGGCGTACCTCCAAAGGTAGAACCATGACTGCCCGCTGTGAACGCTTCACGCAAATATCCTTTGCCTAGCATCGCACCCACAGAGAACCCACTGCCCAGTCCTTTCGCCAATGTAAAGATATCCGGCTCTATACCATAATGCTCAAAGGAAAACAGCTTGCCCGTCCGTCCCATACCTGTTTGCACTTCGTCAATGATCAGCAGCAAACCATGCTCGCGGCATAGCTTGGTGATCACATCTACGAAAGCAGGGTCTACCGGATACATGCCGCCTTCGGCTTGCACCATTTCCAGCATAATTGCCGCTGTATTCTCATTGATGGCTGCTTCGAGCGCAGCCTGATCATGAAGCGGAACGCTTTTGAATCCGGCGGGAAGCGGTAAAAAGCCTTCTTTCACTTTGTCCTGACCCGTAGCGGTCAAGGTTGCCAGCGTCCGTCCGTGAAAGGATTGCGTGAACGTAATAATTTCGTAGCGACCGGTCTGCTTTACCTTCTGGTGGTAACGACGTGCCAGCTTAATTGCAGCTTCGTTCGCTTCGGCCCCGCTGTTGCAGAAGAACACGGCATCTGCGCTGCTATGGGCTGTCAGCAAGGCAGCTGCCCGTTCCTGCCCCGGTATATGAAACAGATTGGATACATGCCACAATTCATCGATCTGTTTTTTCAATCGTTCAGCTACTGCTTGAGGCGCATGGCCCAAATTAGTAACGGCGATGCCTGACATGAAATCCAGATAACGCTTGCCCTGATCGTCCCACAGCCAGCTTCCTTGCCCTTTCACCAGTGTAAGCGGGTATCTTGCGTAGTTTGGAAAAAGAGAGCTATTTGTCTGCGTTTTTGCCGGCTCCATTTCCGCTTGCACTCCACTTCCATCCGTACTTGGCATTTCCTCGCTCACCAGCGTATTCGGTTCCTTACTCATTATGTTCACGCTCCTTTATCGTTTGGTTATATAGGTCGAGCTATATATATTACAATTACTGCATACGCACGATGCGTGTTCCAATCGATTCTCCGCCTAGCACACGACTTAGTACCTGCGGTTCGCTACCGTTCACAATGACGACTTCCTTCACTTTGCCGTGGATACAGGCAATAGCCGCTCTCACTTTCGGGATCATACCCCCATATATTTCACCTGTGCTAATCATATCCTCAATTTCCTGTACGGTGATAGAGTCCAGCACTTTCTTTTCTCCGCCATACTTCTTCAATATGCCTGGTACATCTGTAACGACGATCATCCGACTGACCCCCAGATGAGAGGCTACCGCACCCGCCGCTGTATCCGCATTAATGTTGTAACGCTGACCAGATCGATCAATCCCGATGGGGGCAATAACAGGCATATAGTCCATATCCAGGACACCTGTAATAATCGAGGCTTGAACAGATGTTACCTCTCCGACCCAACCGACCTCAGCAGCATTCGACACAGGCTTGGCTTCGATTAAATAACCATCACTACCTGACAACCCCAACGCTCGGCCCCCATGCAGTCCTATTCTACGTACAATCTGCTTGTTAATGCTACCCGCCAGTACCATCTCCACGACATCCAGCACGGGTTCGGTCGTTTTGCGTAATCCATGAATGAACTCTGTTTCGATCCCCAGCTTCGCCAAGTTGTCGGAGATCGCAGGGCCACCGCCATGTACAATGACAGGTTGAAGACCTTCCGACTGCAAACGCGCCAAATCTTCAAAAAAGGAATCAGGTAACGCAGCCAGCGTACTTCCTCCGCATTTCATCACAAAATTACGACGTGCCACTCCCGCATGATTCGCTTGATCCGCGTGTTCCACTGCCGATTGCATATCATCTCTCCTTTTCTTCTCCGCATATCCGTGCAATTTTTAAATGATGCTGGACTTATATCCGCTCTTTGCTTCTATTAACTACTATCCTTATTCAATCCGTATTTTATTCGGGTATCTATGTCCGATAAGCTGCGTTAATCCGCACATAATCATAGGTTAGGTCACAGCCCCATGCTGTAGCGGTTCCGTCCCCGTGATGCAAATCAACAATAATTTGCACCGTATCTCCCCGCAAATAGGCTAGCGCCTTTTCTTCGTCAAAAGCGACCGGACTCGATTGGCTTAGCACAACAATATCACCCAAGCGAATATCTACCGTATCTGGATTAACCGGCTCTCCAGCACGCCCTACGGCCGCAATAATCCGTCCCCAATTCGCATCTGCTCCGAAGACGGCTGACTTGACCAGACTAGACCCAACCACCGTCTTGGCTATCGCTTGAGCGGACGCATCGCTTACCGCTCCGCTTACAGACACCTCTACTAGCTTCGTAGCACCCTCTCCATCGCGAGCAATTGCCTTCGCCAGTTCTCGGCAGATATAGGTGAACGCCTCGGCAAAAGCGTCCCAATCGGGATGCCCTACGTGCAGTTCACGGTTGCCAGCCAGCCCACTTGCCATAGCAATCAGCATATCGTTCGTGCTCGTATCCCCATCCACCGTAATCATATTAAAGCTGGTATCCGTTGCCTGCTTTAATAGTTGATGAAGCGCCGTCTGTCCGATTACTGCATCACAGGTCATAAAAGCGAGCATCGTTGCCATATTCGGATGTATCATGCCTGATCCCTTGGCCGCCCCGGCGATGTGCACGGTCACACCGTCCACTTCAACCGCCACACATGCTTCCTTTTTAACCAAGTCCGTTGTCAGAATGGCTTGGGTAAATTGCTCTGCTCCATCGTTTGCCCCGTTCATACGGTCAGGTAAGGAGGATATACCTTCAAGCACACAATCCATTTTCAAATGCTCGCCGATCACGCCTGTCGAGGCGACGGCTACATTGCTCTCAGCAACACCCAGTTCATGAGCCGCAGCCGAACGCATAGCGTAGGCATCCTGCTCTCCTTGTTGTCCCGTGCAGGCATTGGCGTTTCCGCTGTTCACCACTACTGCCTGCAATCGACCATCTGCCAAGCTCTCGCGGGTCACCTTCAGCGGTGCAGCCTGAAACACATTGGTGGTGTACACCGCAGCAGCTGTCGCTTCTACCTCACAACGAATCGCGCCCATATCGTTGCGGTTCGAATTTTTTAGCCCGCAGTGTAATCCTCCGGCTGTAAAACCACGCGGAGTTACGATGTTACCCCCGTTCACTACTGTAAACTCTACTTTGCCCATAATTATGTGCCCTCGTTCGCAACATATTCGATGAATGACAGCTGTTTGTATTCCAAATTCCCGCTCGCTGCCGTTATCCGTATCCATGTTGCAGTTACTTGCTACTTACGGATATACCGGTATGAAGCCTAGCCCGAGGTTCTCCTCCCATCCCATCATCAAATTTAAATTCTGAATCGCCTGCCCAGCGGCACCCTTCACAACATTATCAATGACAGAAATAATCGTAAGACGCCCGGTTCGGGCATCTGCTGCAAAACCGATGTCACAGTAATTCGAACCCATTACTTCCTTCGTTGCTGGCCATATACCTTCGCCACGTACACGGACAAAAGGATGGCCTTTATAATAATCCCGGTATAACCCGATAAGATCTTGATCTGTATGGTCACCCTTCAGCGTGACATAAATCGTACTCATAATTCCTCGGGTCATAGGAACAAGTTGTGTTGTAAACGTAATCGTAACGTCCTCGCCCGCAATATCGCCCAGTACCTGTTCGATCTCAGGGATGTGCTGGTGCTTATTCACCTTATAAGCCTTAAAATTCTCGTTCATTTCCGCATAGTGCGAAACGAGGCTTGTTCCCCTACCCGAGCCGGATACCCCGGATTTGGCATCCACAATCAGCGACCGATGGTCGATCCAATCCGCTTTCAGCGCAGGAATAATCCCCAGCAATGTTGCAGTCGGATAACAGCCCGGATTTGAAATAAAAGAAACGCCCGCCAGCTTTTCTGCATACACCTCACTGAGTCCGTATACCGCTTGCTTGAGATATTCGGGTGAAGCTGCAGGCTTTTTATACCATGCTTCATACGTTTCCCCGCTTCGAAGCCTGAAGTCCCCGGAAAGGTCAATGACCTTCAGTCCGACATCAAGAAGCTGCGGCACTAACTTGGTACTAACGCCCGATGGCGTAGCAGTGAAAACCAGATCGGCCTTAGCAGCAATTTCGTGGACTTCGACACCGTCCAAATCCTGCACTACAATGTCCGTCAGATGTGGAAATCCGTCACTGATTGGGACACCCGCGCTGGACGAAGAAATAACAGATACAATCTCTACTTGCGGATGATGAACCAAAAAACGAATCAGCTCCACCCCGCCATACCCGGTGGAACCGACAATTGCCACTTTTAACTTGCTGCTCACAGACCTTCCTCCATTCCGTTCGTATGAAATATGTATTATTATACGACTCTATTTATATAAATACAACACCTCATGTCATGTTATTCCCCCTAATTTAAAATATGCGCTCTTGTCTATTCTTTTGACCGACAAGCTGTACGAGCTATAATAAAGGAAATAAAAAATAGACAGCGAACTTCTTGAATACAGCTTGCCATTTTGCATAAAGAATAAGGGGGATATTCCCTTTAAATGATCTCACTTATTGGAGTTCATCTCGATTGGTCATTTGCTGCACTTTATGGACTTGTTGAACATGAAGGGAGTACATGTAGCACTCATACAAGAGGAAATCACATGGGCTGCATCTAGTGAATCTGCTCAGAGGAACCTCTGAAGCGGATAATTGGGGTCGAAAATAAACCTATACGTTAGGGGTGTTACACATCGAAACATATACAGCGAATATCGTTATAGATGCAAAAGCAAAGTTAGGTGAGGGTCCCAGCTGGGATCAGCGGTTTCAACGTTTATTTTGGGTCGATATTAAAGGCTTTCAATTGCATATCTACGATCCTTTTACATGCACAGATCGTACAATAAATGTTGGTGAACATATTGGTGCAGTTGTACCTTATCTCAAAAATAAAGTGATCGTAGCGCTGATTAGCGGTCTATATTGTTTAGATATTGAGACAGGGGCCAAAGTATTAATTCATGATCCTGAGGAAGGTAGACTAGGTAATCGTTTTAATGATGGAAAATGCGATCCTGCCGGACGTTTTTTAGCAGGAACCATGAGTCTAAATGGCGAACATGCGCAAGGAGCATTGTATAGTCTGAGTACAAAAGGCGATGTCTCCTTACTGGTTGATAAAGCTTCCACATCTAATGGATTAGCCTGGAGCGCAGATCATCGTACAATGTATTACATTGATACTCCAACATTGGAGATCGTCTCCTTCGATTACGATGTGGTACAAGGCACTATTAGGAATAAGCAACTGGTGGCTAGATTGGATGAAAGTGAAGGGTATCCAGATGGCATGACCATCGATGCAGAGGGCATGTTGTGGGTCGCGAGATGGGGTGGTAAACGTGTCTCCCGTATCCATCCTGCTCATGGAGAAGTGATTGCTGAGGTGTCGCTTCCCGTCAATTGTGTGACTTCGTGCGCTTTTGGCGGTGAACAACTGGATGAGTTATATATTACAACTGCTCAAGATGATGATAGTGCCGATCAACCCTTAGCAGGCGGCCTATTTATGGTCAAGACAGGGGTAAAAGGAACGCCTACCTCGTATTTTAATCAAGGACAAACGGCAAATTGGCTTGAACGATTGGTAAAATGAATCTAGTAAAGCATGCTGAAGAGAGAAGAGCCTACTATATTAGTGGGCTCTCCTGCATGGATTCAGTTAAGAGCATGCCTCCAGAAGGCCCTCTTTGTTTCAGCTTTCCTTCTTAAACCCTTCACCCAATACCTCACGAGTATTACTTATTATCACAAAAGCTTCCGGGTCTACCAAGCGGACGAGCGTTTTAAGGCGAGTTACCTCGTTTTGTCCGACTACAACCATAAGCACAGGACGTTCTTCGTTCGTGTAACCGCCCCGTCCTGCCAGCTCTGTCAATCCTCGGTCCAAATCCTGCAAAATAGCCTGCGTGATCGTTTCTTTCTGATTGGATATGATGTAAGCCACTTTGGAGTAGCCCAATCCCATTTCCACGGCATCAATGACCTTACCCGTTACAAACAAGCCGATCAACGCATACAGCGCCCGTTCCGGCGAGAGGGCGAAACCAGCCAGTGTAATCACCGTGCCATCCATCAACATAACACAGAGAGAAAGACTAAAACCCGTATATTTTTGAATAATCTGCGCCAAAATAGCCAATCCACCCGTCGAGCCCCTGCCCCGAAACACGGTACCTAAACCCAATCCTACTCCGATTCCACCATATAGCGAAGCCAGCAACGGATTGGTTGTCGGAACTGCCCAATCCTTCGTAACATAAACGAATAGCGGCAGCATAATACTTCCCAGCAGAGAACGCAAACCGTATTTTTTCCCTAACAGCAGGACCCCTGCTATAAATAATGGAATATTCATTCCCCACTGCGTATAGGCTGGTTCCAGGCCAAACAGCTCCTCGCCCAAGATAGACAAGCCCGATACCCCCCCGGATGCAATCCGGTTTGGGAGCAAGAACATGTTAAAGGTCAGCGCTGTAATGAAAGAGCCGAGTATAATCAGCAAAATATCGGTCACGTTGCGTGCGGGTCCGCTGGCGGCAATCAGAGGCTTGCGTCGTCTTCGGCGAGCAGCGGGAGGATTCAATTGAGGCATCATTCGTGTTCTCCTTTAATTAAAAAATACCGTTACACAAAAATTCCTACAGTCTGCAGGCACATGGTCTGCGGACTGTAGGAAAACGTACAGGCTATTATTCTGCGTCCAGCTTAATTTGGCTGCGCAGGTAACCATCGATGAAGGGATCGAGATCGCCATCCATGACAGCCCCTACGTTGCCAGTTCCCACGCTAGTACGGTGATCCTTAACCATGCTGTATGGATGGAACACGTAGGAGCGAATTTGGCTGCCCCATGCAATATCGGACTGTTCTCCGCGGATTTCATCCAAATGCTGACGCTGCTCTTCGATCTTACGCTCGTAGAGCTTGGAACGGAGCATCGTCATGGCACGCTCTCGGTTCTTGATCTGGGAGCGTTCATTTTGACAGGTCACGACAATACCGGAAGGTAAATGCGTAATCCGAACGGCTGAATCGGTCGTATTAATATGCTGACCGCCCGCACCACTGGCCCGGTACGTATCAATTTTAAGATCTTCCGTGCGGATCTCAACGTCCACATCATCCGCAATTTCCGGCACCACATCACAGGATACGAACGATGTATGCCGACGGCCGGAGGAATCAAATGGAGAGATACGAACAAGCCGATGCACGCCTTTCTCTGCTTTCAAATAGCCGTAGGCATTGTAACCTTTGATCAAAAGGGTTACGCTCTTAATCCCTGCTTCATCACCTGCTAGATAATCCAGGGTCTCTACCTTAAAGCCCCGTTTTTCTGCCCAGCGTGTATACATCCGTAGCAACATTTGGCCCCAGTCTTGGGACTCCGTTCCGCCTGCTCCCGGATGCAACTCCAGGATGGCATTAAGTTTGTCATACGGCTGATTCAAAAGCAATTGCAATTCAAACTCCTGAAGCTTGCTCAGCAGAGAACTGACACTATTCTCAATCTCTCCAGCCAGTGTTTCATCGCCTTCCTCATCAGCCAGCTCAGCCATCATGCCAGCGTCTTCGTATTCCTGACGAAGCTGTTCATAGCTGTCTACTGAAGACTTAACAGCGTTCATTTCTGCTATTACACCTTGGGCCTTGTCATTATCATCCCAAAAGTCAGGTGCAGCCATCTTTACTTCAAAGTTTGCGATCATTTCCTGTTTGAGATCTAAGTCAAAGAGACCCCCTAAGGTTTGTTAGTTTCTTGCCTATTTCTCGCAAATCATGCTTTACACTTGGATCAATCATGATGTCATTCTCCTTTTAATATATGGTTAGGGGAAGTAAAAGCGTTGTGAGTTACGGCTGGGTGAAGAGACGCTGCGCGAATGATTTGATCTTACGATCGCTGTTGCAGCGAGATGCCCTTGATTGGATTAACACATTCAAAGGTGGGCATCTCACTGCAAAGGCGAACGCTGACGCTTCTCCAGATTCAAATCCTCCGCTTCGCTACCGACCGCCGTAAAGTCAAACGACTTTTAAATAATCGGCTCAGGTATGTGAGCCGAGTCAAGAGCTGAATTAACTGACAAGCAAGCTAAGACCCGCTTGCTTGTCATAATTATAGAAATAGGGACAATCTTCTCAAGAAAAAAATATTCAAACTGATCCTCCAACAAAAACACTATAAGCTGAAAACATCAGTGCATCCCCTGTATGGCACAAAATGGCCGACGGTCAGTGGTTGAACTGCCGCCTGCCATTATATGCACTGCAGGGAATAGTGTATCTCAAGACTCTCCCTTAATTTCAATCCGTTATTTTCTACGCGGACGCGAAGGAGCGGATTTCTTTTTAGGAGCAGCTGGTTCACCACTCGTCGAGATTTTGTCTTCGTCGATGACAGCCTGACGCTCTTGATTGGATTCAATTTGTGCTTTCATGATGTATGTCGCTACTTCCTCTTGGATGCTAGCAATCATAGCATGGAACATTTCGAAGCCTTCAAATTGATACTCGCGCAGAGGATCGGTACCGCCGTAAGCACGCAAGTGAATACCTTGACGCAATTGATCCATAGCATCAATATGGTCCATCCATTTGCTATCGACCGCACGCAGTACGATAACTTTCTCGAACTCGCGTACCATATCTTCGCCAATCATTTCTTCACGGCTGTGGTATCTGTTGGTAACTTTTTCGAAGATCATATCCACGATCTCCTCTTTTTCCTTGCCCCACAGGTCGTCACGTGTAAGTGTATTTTCCTCAAGCAGGTTGTTATTCACATACTCTGCTACTTCTTCAAGTTCCCAGTTTTCAGGAATGTCATCCCCGCAATGAGCTTCCACTACACGCTCAATGACAGGCTTGATCATGTCAAACACAATTTCCTTGATGTTCTCTGATTCCAGCACCTCACGGCGTTGTTTGTAAATAATAGCACGCTGCTGGTTCATTACATCATCATACTGGAGAACGACTTTACGCTGATCAAAGTTGTTGCCTTCGACGCGTTTTTGAGCTGATTCGATAGCACGTGTAATCATACGGCTCTCGATAGGTTGGTCTTCCTCGAAGCCCAAACGCTCCATCATATTCAGTACGTTGTCCGCACCAAAACGCTTCATTAACTCATCGCCCAGCGATAAGTAAAACTGTGTGGAGCCCGGATCACCCTGACGTCCTGCACGTCCGCGAAGCTGATTATCAATACGACGGGATTCATGGCGTTCTGTACCGATGATGTGCAAACCACCAAGTTCTGATACGCCTTCACCCAGTACGATGTCAGTACCACGTCCGGCCATGTTGGTAGCGATGGTAACTGCGCCTGCTTCACCTGCACGGGAAATAATCTCAGCTTCCTCAGCATGATACTTGGCGTTAAGTACTTTGTGACGAACGCCTTTGCGTTTCAGCATTTCAGAAAGAAGCTCCGAGTTTTCAATAGAAACCGTACCTACTAATATCGGCTGGTTCTTTTTGTTACGCTCCAGGATTTCATCTACCACAGCATGGAATTTGCCTTTCACGCTCTTGTACACTATGTCAGGCATATCTACACGCTGGTTAGGCTTATTCGTCGGAATTTGGAGCACTTCCAGACCATATATTTTTTTGAATTCTTCTTCTTCTGTTTTAGCTGTACCCGTCATACCCGCCAATTTGCGGTACATACGGAAATAGTTTTGGAATGTAATTGTCGCCAATGTCATGCTTTCATTTTGTACAATGATGTTTTCCTTTGCTTCAATAGCTTGGTGCAAACCATCACTGTAACGACGTCCAGCCATCAAACGACCTGTAAACTCATCGACAATTAGGACTTCACCGTCAGCCACGACATAGTCCACATCCAAACGCATAATAGCATTAGCTTTCAATGCCTGTACAATGTGGTGATTGATTGTAACACTTTCCTGATCGTACAAGTTTTCAAGACCAAAGAAATTTTCAGCTTTGGATACGCCGTTTTCGGTCAAAGCAACCGACTTCACCTTAATATCCAGAGTGTAATCTTCTTCAACATTCAGGCTCTTCACAAAGCGGTCAGCCGCAAAATACAACTCTGTCGATTTCTGAGCTTGTCCTGAAATAATCAATGGTGTACGAGCTTCATCGACGAGAATGGAATCGACTTCATCAATGATACAGAAGAACAACGGACGTTGTACCATCTGCTCTTTGTAAAGCACCATGTTATCGCGCAGATAATCGAACCCGAACTCGTTGTTTGTACCGTATGTGATGTCACAAGCATATGCTGCCTGCTTGGCAGCATGATCCATGTTGGCCAAATTAAGCCCTACGGACATTCCTAGGAAGTTATAAATCTGTCCCATTTCTCCGCTGTCACGTTGCGCCAAATAGTCATTGACCGTAACCACGTGCACGCCTTTGCCCAACAGAGCATTCAAATAAACTGGCAGTGTTCCTACCAGTGTTTTACCTTCACCGGTTTTCATTTCGGCAATTTTACCTTCATGCAACGCAATACCGCCGAGCATCTGTACGTCATAATGACGTTTACCCAGCACCCGTTTGGACGCTTCGCGAACAGTAGCAAAAGCTTCCGGCAAAATTTCTTCAGCCGTAGTCCCTTGTTCGACCCGAGCTTTAAATTCCGCCGTCTTCGCCTGCAACTCCTCATCCGAGAGCTTTTCAAAATCCGGCTCTATCTTATTGATCAGTTCAACCGTCTTCATTAAACGCTTGACATCACGTTCATTGGTATCTCCGAAGATTTTCTTAACAATTCCTAGCATGGTTTACCCCTTTCGCGCAAAACAATTAATAGAATCAATTTCACAATAAGAAAGGGTCCATGATGAAATTGATTCCCGATATGTTTGACAGGCCCGGCTGTACCAGCCCATCGTGCGATGTTCTTTGCATAAATTGTAACAGTTTGTAGGACATGCCGCAACACAAGCAGCCTCCAGATTTGCATCCGGTTAAAGATACCAAAACAATTGACGCACGAAATACACAACTCGATTACACTTATCTAAAGTTGAAATTTCCTTACTTTTACAAAAAAACATATAAAAGAGCCCTATCCCGCCAGGTTCGCAAGGATAAGGCTCGTGTTGTTTTCATTTTCCTAATATCCATGAAGCATGCTTCAATCGAAATCGTTCTATTCATTTTAAAATGTGAAAAGTTCCTACTCCACAGGCTATTGCCGTTCGATCAGACCGTATTTACCATCATTGCGCTTGTAAACTACGTTAACTTCTTCGTTGTCAATATTGGAAAACACAAAGAAATTATGTCCAACCATGTTCATTTGAAGAATAGCTTCTTCCACATCCATAGGTTTCAATAAGAAACGCTTGGTGCGGACAACTTCCAGCTCATCCAGTTCTGCATCTTCAGCGACAGCCACGCCACCAGCCGGATCTTCCACAAAAAGGGTTTTCAAACTGCCTTCCTGACGGAATTTTCGGTTTAGCTTGGTTTTGTGCTTGCGAATTTGCCGTTCAAGCTTGTCAACCACGGCATCAATGGATGCATACATGTCATCGCTCTCGTCTTCGGCACGGAGTACAAGCCCCGGCAAAGGAATGGTTACTTCTACAGTGTGCAAATCTCTGGTTGTGCTTAACGTTACACTTCCATCAGACGTCGGGGGTGCATCGAAATACTTTTCAAGTCTGCTGAATTTCTTATCAACGTAGTCCTTCAAAGCGTCGGTAACCTCGATCTGTTGACCTCGTACTGTTAAGTTCATAGGGCACGCCTCCTTTGCCCCTTCAGTATAGCACATATGTTAACGCCAAGTAAAAAAAGAGACCAACATTTCGAAGCTATTTTACAAAATTCCTCTTTTTTCGCTAAAACGCTTCCCATAACGTCATTCTTTGAAAACAGGTATGTTTAAAATCGACTTGCATACATATGTGAATAATGAGTGCATATACGAATATTGCTCCGCTGACGTCATGACAAACAACTATTTTGGGCTTCATGCTAAGCGATTTTATCGAAAAAGGGGGTGTCCCTTTCCCGCTGGACAGGTACATGGACTTGTACGGTATGCAAGGCCTGGTTGCAACTCAGACAATTTATACGAAAGGATTATTACACCCAGCCTAGCTGGCTCTTCCTATACGGAGATCTCAAGATAACGGATTTGGAAGAGATGGAAAGTAGGAAGCTAATCCATGGCTTTTATTCAGCGTTACGTAACGAACCAGACGGGGGCTGTCACCTTTATAGGGAATACACTTGGGCTGGCACGCTCTAATTCGGTAGGAGCGCCGGGAACAGCGACCAGCATTGGCGCATTCATCACAACCAATACAGCCTCTCGCTTCGGCACGTATCCATTCGGCACGACTTCTGCCTTTACCAGTAACTCATCGACAGCATTCCTTGTGCTCCCTGCGGGCAGTACAGTGCTGTATGCTGAGCTTATTTGGGGAGGAAGTTATGTCAACGGCAGCACCAATGTATTGTCCAGCGCCAGTAACCCGGTCACATTTCAGACACCTGCTTTATCTACCACGGTCAGCCCTGAATCTGCAACATCAGTCAACGTCACCAGTCTCAGTACCTATGTGAGAACAGCGAATGTCACAAATCTGGTTATTCAAGGCGGTGCAGGGGCATACACGGTCGGAAATGTGACGGGCACCATCACGGTTCCGGATTCCACCAACACCAACCATGCCGGCTGGACGCTGGCTGTGGTGTACAATAACCCATCTCTGCCCTTCCGTAACCTGTCGCTGCGTGTAGGCGGTGAGGGGGTCAGCAGTGCTACTGGCTCAGTCAACGTTGTAGTGAGTGGCTTTGCCACTCCTGTACAGGGAACTCTGCGCGGCAGGGCACTGATTAGCGCCCAAGAGGGTGACGTGGACATCACTGGTGACCGTGCGTTGTTTGGACCTACCACATCCAGTTTGACTGCGCTGTCTGGGCCTAATAATTTTTCGACTAATTTTTTCGCTTCGCAAATAAACGGAGATGACGGTACATTGGTCACGACCGGGACCTTCGGTACAACTAATGCCGTAAATGGGACACCTGGAACGCAGGTGACCGGCGGGCGGCAAGGCTGGGACATTACCAATGTCGATATTTCCTCCACGCTGCTCAACAGCCAAACGACAGGTGTCCTCCAGCTGACAACCAATGGCGACATTTACACTGTAAATGCCAATGCCATTCAAATTGATATCAATGCTCCGCTGGTGACCCTGACCAAAACTGCCAGCTCTACAGGATTGGTTATTGGCGATACAGTTACCTATACGGTTAACATTTCGAATACGGGGCTCGTCAGTGCTTCCAACACAGTACTTACCGATACCATACCAGCCGGGGCTACCTTCGTACCTGGCAGTGTTGTTGTCGCGGGCACAGCCCAGCCAACGGCCAATCCCGCTACAGGTATCACAGTGGGCAGTGTAGCCCCTGCTTCCACGGTGACCATTACATTCCGTGCAACCGTCACGTCATTGCCAGCAAACACCCAGCTAGGTAATCAGGCATCCGCATCCTTTTCCTTCCAAACTGTACCTGGAGGGCCTGTCATTTCTGGCAACGTTCCGTCCAACACTGCCAGTACACCGATCTACCAGCCCGTCATCGGGATTGTTAAAAGTGCCAATACAACGGCTGCTACAGTCGGAGATACGATTACGTACACGTTTCAAATATCCAACACGGGCAGCATTGCTGCAAATCTCAGCTTTTCGGAGAGCATTCCCGCCGGATCATCCTTCATACCGGGTAGTGTGACCATTGGCGGTTCCTCCGTGCCTGCTGCCAATCCCGCTACTGGTTTTTCAGTAGGAACGATTAATACAGGTGCCACTATACCCGTGACCTTCCAGACCCTGGTCAATGTGGTTCCCGCCTCTGGTAATTTGACCGATCAGGCGGCTTACACGTATACCTTCACACCACCTGACGGACGTGTATTGAACGGAAGCGGGACGTCCAACACGCTCACCATTCCCGTCTCCTCACCAAATGTGACCGTGACAAAGGCCTCTTCTCTGGCAGCAGCCGCAGTCGGAGAGACTGTTCAGTTTACCCTAACCGCCACAAACAACGGAATCGCCAATGTGACCAATGTAGTCGTTACCGATCCGCTGCCAAACGGAGTTGCCTTTGTACCTGGTAGCGTCACCGTGAACGGAACTGCTTCTGCGACTGCTACACCTGTGAACGGCATTCCGATCGGTACTTTAGCTCCAGGCGCATCGGTTACGGTTGTATTTCGGGCAGCCATTAATTCTCTGCCTTCTCCTGCACAGATCAACAATCGTGCAACTGTCAGCTTCACTTCTGGAGCCTTTACCGGATCATCTTTGTCCAATCTTGTAACCATACCTGTCGTTATCGCAGCGCCGACAATTACCAAGAACGCAAGCTCCAACCGTGCCAGCGTTGGCGGAATAATTACTTATTCATTCCTCATCGCCAATACCGGAACAGCCGTATTAAACACAACCTTGACGGAAACTGTACCGACAGGCTCCACCTTTATTCCCGGAAGCGTCATTGTCGGCGGGTCCTCAGTGCCGGGTGCCAATCCTAATACGGGAATTTCAGTGGGCACCGTAAGCCCTGGTGCACAAATTACAGTCTCATTCCGGACGACAGTGGATTCCCTACCACCCGGGGGTGGGTTAAACGATCAGGGCCTGCTCCAATATTCATATCAGTTGCAAGACGGGAGAACCCTGTCAGGCTCGCTTCTCTCCAATATTGTTTCCGTATCGATTTCGCTTCCCAACGTAGCCGTAACCAAATCTGCGGGATTCACATCCGTTAGTGTTGGCGAAACGCTGACCTACAGCGTGAACGCCGTTAATAACGGAATTGACCCCATCACAAACACCGTGATTACCGATCCACTCCCCGGCAGCGTGTCATTTGTACCCGGAAGCGTAACCGTCGGTGGTTCACCTGTGAGCACAGTCGATCCAAGAAGTGGCATTCCAGTCGGTACCATTGGCGCAGGCGCATCCGTGCAGGTGTCCTATGCCGTGCTAGTCAACGCCGTTCCGTCCGTACAGCCGCTGCAAAACACAGCCAGTGTCAGCTTCACCAGCGGTGCTTTTACCGGAACATCCCAGACGAATACCGTCTCTGTGCCGGTTTATCAGCCTCGTATCAGTGTGGTCAAATCTGCAAATACAACAGTAGCTACGATAGGCGACACAATTCTGTATACATTGTTGGTCGCGAACAACGGTAACTATAATGCTTCTGTAACGCTGACAGATGTTATTCCTGCCGGTTCCACATTTATGGAGAACAGCGTAGTAATCAATGGTGTTAGTCAGCCTGGAGCCAGTCCAGCAGCAGGCATTTTCATCGGAACCGTGTCGCCGCAAAGCCCTATCACACTGACATTCCAAACCGTAGTAGCCTCTCTTCCAACACCATCTCAACTGACAGACCAGGCCACCGCCGCCATTTCCTTTACGTTGCCTGATGGGCGGGTGCGAACAGATAGCACATCGTCCAACGTGCTATCCATTCCTGTGTCTGCGCCGAATGTGTCCATTTCGAAGACTGCAAACCGTTTCACCGCCATTCCAGGTGATTCGGTATTATACACCCTGACCGTACTTAACAACGGAATCCAGACCGTGAACAATGTGGTCGTTTCCGATCCTATCCCGGCCGGCTCTCAATTCACTGCGGGTAGCGTAACGCTGAATGGCTCCACAATAGCCAGTGGAGATCCTTCTTTAGGTATCGTAATTGGGAGCATTGCCGCTGGAGGGGGAGCTACGATTACCTTCAGGGTAACGGTATCCTCTCCATTACCAAGTCCACCGCAGCTCATCAATCAATCGCGTGTCAGCTACACCAGCGGTGCTTTTTCAGGCGTGTCAGTATCTAACCCGGTGACAGTAGCCGTCAATGCTCCAGTGCTAACTGTAAGTAAAACTGCTGACCTCCTACGGGCAACGGTTGGCGATATCGTAACGTATTCCGTGGCGGTAACCAACAATGGTAACATAGCTGCTGCTGCCACATTGACAGACAATATTCCCGCAGGCTCGGCACTGGTGCCGAACAGTGTGGTCGTTAACGGTACTCCTGCTCCGGGCGCCAGTCCCGCAACAGGTCTGTCTATTGGCTCCATTGCACCCGGAGCCGTAACTCAAACAACTTTTCAGGTGGTGATTACTTCCGTGCCTTTACCTCCCCAACTCACCGACCAGGCGAATATCAGCTTTTCCTTTCAACCGCCGGATGGCCGGATTGTTAACGGCAATGTTTCGTCCAATATTGTCACAATTCCTGTATCATCGCCCAATGTACAGGTCAGTAAAAGCGCCTCGGTGGCTGACACCGTTCCCGGTGATACGATAACCTATACCATTACAGCTACCAATAGTGGCATCGAAACCGTGACGGATGTTCGAGTAAACGATACGATCCCGTCGGGTTCCACTTTTGTTCCTGGCTCGGTTATTGTAAATGGAACAACATTGCCGTCAGCCAGCCCCTTAACGGGGATTCCTGTCGGTTCTATCGCTGCCGGGGCGTCAGCAACGGTCACTTTTTCCGTGTCCGTTAACAGCCTGCCTGAGCCACCCCAACTGAGTGATCAGGCAACGGTCTCTTTTACCAGCGGCACACTGAATTTCATCTCACTCTCCAACACCGTTGTCGTCCCCGTTTACCAACCTATTATCAATCTCGTTAAAACTGCTAATACGAGTCAAGCAACGGTAGGCGATACCGTAGTCTATACACTGACCGCCCAAAATACGGGTAATTTGGCGGCAACTGCCACCTTCACCGATGCTATTCCATCAGGTTCCTCCTTTATACCGAATAGCGTCACTGTAAACGGTCTGCCTGTTGCTGGAGCCACTCCTCAATCAGGGGTATTGGTCGGAAACATTGCAGCGGGAGCTTCTGTCGCCCTTACCTTTCAAGTGGTCATTAACGCTGTCCCCACTGGCCTGGGTCTGTTAAATCAAGGTTCGGCCACATTCACCTTCCAGCCACCTGACGGTCGGACATTAAATGGAAGCGTACAATCGAATCCGGTGTTTATTCCTGTATCCAATCCGAATGTCACCGTGACCAAAACGGTCAATCAGACCTCTGTAGCCTTCGGTGATACCATTACGTATACCATTAACGCAGCAAATAGCGGCATTACACCCGTAACAGGGACGGTCTTTATCGACCCGATTGCTGATGGCACTACTTTTATACCTAACTCCGTACAAGTCAACGGTATCACTATACCAGGAGCCAACATTGCTACAGGTGTGTCCGTAGGCACTATTCCAGCTGGCAGCTCAGCAACGGTTACCTTCCAGGCCACAGTAACATCCTTGCCAGCATCAGGTTTGTCAACAGATCAGGCAACGGTATCCTTTAATTCCGGGGCTTTTGTAGGTCAATCCGTCTCGAATCAAGTCAGCCTGCCTGTATTACAGCCGATCTTGAATGTGACCAATACCCTCAGTGCGGATCGTGCTACCGTAGGGAATACACTTGGTTTTTTCATCACTGTAACCAATACCGGCAACGCGCCTGCAGAAACGGTCGTGCTTGATCTGTTATCCAGCTCGCTTAGCCTGAATCAAAATAGCGTATTGGTCAACGGTGCGCCCATTCCCGGAGCAGACCCTATTACAGGCATTAATATCGGTTCAATCGCCCCAGGCGCGACGGTAACCGTCTCGTTTAGCGCCGTGGTCATATCAGTACCACCTGGCTCTATACTGACCAACCAGGCCACTGTGAACTACACGTTCCAATTGCCAGATGGACGAACGTTGACTGGAAGTGGAGCAGCCCTGCCTGTATCCATTCCAATCTCGTCACCGAATGTAACAGTCACGAAGGCAGCTGAGGTGGCTGTCGCTGTCGTCGGCGATTCTGTCCCATATGTCATAACTGCGTTCAATAACGGACTCGATCCGGTTACTAGCGTAATCGTTACGGACACCATTCCTTTCGGAACCGCCTTTGTCCCGGGCAGCGTTACAATTAATGGTACTCCTGTTGTTACAGCCAACCCACAAAACGGCATTCCTGTCGGAACGCTTGGAGCTGGTGGCGGAGCCACGATTCGCTTTTTGCTTAACGTACAATCCCTGCCGTCACCGGCGTCCATCACCAATGAAGCAACCGTCAGCTTTACTTCAGGTGCATTTAATGGATTTTCGGTATCCAATCCCGTTACCATCCCTGTGTATCAACCGATCGTCACTGTAACTAAAAGCGCGGGAACGGGAAGAGCTACGGTTGGAGATACTGTAACCTATACATTCTCCGTTACAAACTCTGGAAACATCGGTGCAGATACCGTACTTAGTGATCCCATTCCGGCAGGGGCTGCTTTTATACCTAATAGTGTAGTGATCAATGGCACCGCAGCACCTGGTTCAGATCCAAGTGTTGGGATCCCATTAGGTATCATAGGTGCAGCTACGACCGTCACTCTGACCTTTCAGACAGTCATTACCTCACTGCCCGCATCAGGTACATTGGTCAATCAGGCGACCGCAGCTTACAGCTATCAACCACCAGATGGTCGTGTCCTGACTGGAAGTGCAGTATCTCCGTCCGTGACCGTCTCGGTCTCTTCGCCAGATGTGGACGTTATCAAAACAGCCTCCGCTACAGATGCCGTAGTCGGAGATACCATTACGTATACTGTGGTCGCTACGAATAACGGAATCAGTCAAGTCGTCAATGCCGTTGTATCTGATCAACTGCCGCCCGGCACCAGCTTTGTTCCGGGTAGCGTAACCGTGAATGGAACTTCGGTACCTGCTGCGTCGCCAAGCTCCGGTATCCCTGTAGGTACCATTGCAGTAGGTGGTTCGGCAGCCGTTACATTCCAGGTCTCCGTCGTTAGTCTGCCGCAGCCGCCGCAAATAACCAATCAAGCGACCGTCAGCTTTACTTCAGGCGCGTTGACCACGTCTTCGCAATCCGATCCGGTTACCTTGCCTGTTTATCAGCCGATCATCGGCCTGACCAAAACCGTCAACACCGTCAACACACAAATCGGCTCAACATTGGTCTACACCCTGACGCTCACTAATACCGGAAATATTGCCGTTATACCTGTGCTGTCGGATAATATCCCTGCCGGCTCCGAACTACTGCCTAACAGCGTCGTTGTTAACGGCATCCTTGTGCCGGGAGCTTCGCCAGTTACAGGCATAACGCTCGGATCACTGGCCCCTTCAGGCAGTATTACAGTGAGCTTCCAAACCATCGTCTCGTCTCTACCAACTCCGCCTATATTGACCGACCAAGGGCAAGCTAACTTTACGTACTCACCACCAGATGGCAGGGTGCTGAGTGGTTCCATCACATCCAATACAGTCAATGTTGCTGTGTCTGCACCTAATATTCAGGTGACGAAAACATCCAGTCTGGCAGCCGCTGTAGTCGGAGATACGATCAGATATACACTGAGCATCACGAATAGCGGTGTGGATTCAGTCACAGATACTGTCGTGACCGATACAATTCCTGCAGGTACCTCCTTCGTTCCGGGCAGTGTCCTCATCGACGGAGTAGCCTTCCCTAATACCTCTCCGGTTGCTGGAATTGCCATTGGAAACGTCGCACCTGGAAATACATTCGTCGTCAGTTTCCAAACGACTGTCCAGTCTTTGCCGCAGCCACCCCTGCTCACAGATATTGCAGCCGTCACGTTTACTAGCGGAACGTTCACTGGCACTGCCTTTTCCGATCCACTCATCGTACCTGTGTTCCAACCGTTAATTGCAATTACTAAAGCATCCAGCACTCTTAACGCCTCCGTCGGCGATACACTGACGTACACGATTACGGCCGTGAATAGCGGCAATATTGCAGCAGCACTTACCATCAGCGATGACATCCCAGCCGGATCGACTTTCCTTGCCAACAGTGTCAGCATTGCTGGCAGTCCGCAACCTGGATTGTCCATCGAAACTGGCGTTCCCGTTGGATCCGTGTTGCCAGGCGGAACGGTATCCGTAACGTTCCAAACCGTTATCAATACTCTGCCTAATCCACAGGTACTGGTCGATCAGGCATCAGGCTCATTCACTTTCCAACCACCAGATGGCAGAACAGTATCCGGATCTGCTGTATCCAACACAGTTAGTATCTCTGTATCCTCACCAGATGTGAGCATTGTCAAAGGAACAGCAGCTACAGACGCCATTGTCGGCGATATCATCACCTATACCTTGGCCGTTTCCAACAATGGAATCAGTACCGCCAATAATATAGTGGTTTCAGATATCATTGCAGCAGGAAGCTCCTTTGCGAATGGCAGTGTTACTGTAAATGGAACCTCCTTCCCTGATGGAAATCCGGGATTTGGTATTGCTATCGGTACACTCACTCCTGGAGCCGTTACTACCGTTACGTTCCAGGCTCGAGTCGATTTCTTGCCCACATCGGCACAATTAACCAATCAGGCATCCGTTAGCTTTACCAGCGGGGCATTTACTGGCAGTTCAACATCTAATGTGGTAACTATTCCAGTCTTCCAGCCGATCCTGACAGCAGTCAAAACAAGCAATACTAATAATGCCACCGTCGGAGATATCATCACTTATACGATTGTCGTATCCAACACGGGTAACATTGCAGCCTCAACTACGGTAAGCGACAATATTCCAGACGGCTCTGTATTCCTTCCCAACACCGTCTCGATTAATGGCATTGCAGCTCCCGGTGCAAGCCCGGTTTCCGGCATCCCGACTCCAGCCATACCACCAGGACAATCGGCAACTGTCACTTTCCAAGTGCTGGTATCTTCCATCCCTGCAACCGTACTGCTGGTTGATCAGGCCGAGGTAGACTATCGCTTTAATGCACCAAATGGGCGAGAGGCAGGCGGTTTCCGTTTATCCAACATTGTTGAGGTTGCCGTGTCACCGCTAGACATCACATTAAGTAAAAGCGTAAGCTCACCTTTCGCCACTACTGGCGAAACCTTGACGTATGAACTCGTGATCTTCAACGAGGATACAAATACCGTGCAAGATGCCCGTTTGCTGGATACTTTGCCAGAAGACATCGAGTTTATTACAGGTTCAGTTCAGATTAATGGATCTACAGTGGCAGAAAGCGATCCCGGCACCGGCATACCTTTGCCACCATTAGAAGCGAATTCCAAGACTGTCATATCCTTTGATGTCCGTATCACAGCGACAGAACAGCCAGGACCACGTACGAATCAGGCACGCTTGTTACTCTCAAATGGTGAAGAAGCGAGTGCCATTTTCTCCAATGCTGTCACCATTGCCTTACTTCAGCCTGTAGTGAAACTGACGAAAATAGCCAGCACGGAGAGCGTACAGCCAGGTCAAAGCATCACCTATTCCATCATTGCAGAAAATACTGGGAATATCGGTGCATTTGGCTTGTTAACGGACTCACTGCCATCGGAGCTTTCTTTTGTTCCTGGCTCTGTTTCGGTTAATGGAATCCCTCAATATGGCGTCAGTCCAGGGCAAGGCATTGCCCTAGGCACTATCGCACCAGGAGAAAAGACGACTACCGTCTTCTCCGCGCTTGTCGTTCGTGCCTCCGAGTCTGGCACACTGGTGAATCAAGCTTCGCTGGCTTACTCCTACCAGCTGCCGGACGGACGAAGCACGAATCTGGTAACTGCTTCACCTTCTGTCTCGGTTAAAGTAGCCCCTACTGCTAAAGGAGCCTTGTCAGCCGTGCTACGCACAACAGTGTCTACTGTCGCATTAGGCGATGCTGTGCCTTATCAGTTGACTCTTGTTAATGATGGAGGCTCGGTCATTACCGATGTAGTGTTAGCCGATTACGTACCGAATGGAACCATCATAAACCCGGATAGCTTGAGAATTAGCGGTTCTCCACCTGCTTCTAGCAAGCCGGGTGAACCATTATTTATCGGCAGCTTGCAGGCAGGACAGACAATTGATGTATCCTACAGCGTGAACGTTCAGTCTCTGCCTCTCGGAGGACGTCTAAACAATAGCGTGCGGCTTCAATATGCTGGCAGTGACGGTGCTAGCGAGGTTACCAGCAATACCGTGACTATAGCTGTTTTCGATCCACAGCTTGCCGCAAGTATCTCCACGGAAAATACGGAGGCCATCGCAGGAGAAGGTCTTACCTATACGGTACTGCTCAACAACTTCGGCAACGTAACATCCGAAGTTACACTGCAAAATTTCATTCCTGCCGGGACTCTGTTGATTCCTGACAGCATACAGTTGAACGGTCAATCACTGTCGGGAGCCGATCCAACTATCGGTGTTAGCCTAGGGTATGTGGAACCAGGTCAGTCATTGACATTGACTTATCAAGTGACCGTATCAGAGACGCATCCATCCGGCTACATCGTAAATCAAGCTGCCTTTGCCTACTCGTTTACGCTACCTGGAGGAAGAGTCGTATCAGGGACATTGACTACCAAAGCCGTTACGATCCCAATTGTATCCCCACTGCTCGAATTAGTTAAAAAGGTGAACACCACAGATGCCTCTGTAGGCGACACACTCACCTTCACCATTCAGATTACTAACAAAGGGGGGATCACTGCACAATATCCGTTGTTCACGGACCCGTTGCCGCATGGACTCATTTATGTACCCAACAGCCTAACTATCCAAGAAAAAGCACAGCCAGGTGCTAATCCCGTCGCAGGTATCACGCTCCCGGATATTGCACCAGGGGAGAAGCTCACCCTTACGCTTCAGGCGCAAATTCGTGAAGCACCTGCCGATGGAACATTCAGCAACCAGGCCATCATCGAATATACCTCACGTCGTAGTGGAGGAGAGACCATCCAGGAAACCTCCCAGACCAACACCGTTGGCGTGACCGTTATGGCAGCCATTCCTAAACTCACGCTTAGCTCCAGCGCTCTGCGTGTCGGCCAAGAAGATACCCTGTCCTTCACCGTCCATGTGGAAAACATCGGCAATACTCCACTGGAAGAGCTCTTGCTCACTGCACCATTTGCAGCCGAAGATTTCATTTTGCTGCGAACGGTCACCGTGAATTCTTTGCCGCTTCCGCATCCTAACCTGCTCCAAGGTATTCCGTTAGGTCGGCTTGACCCAGACCACAAAGCCGTCATCATCTTTTCTTTCGACATCGAATCTGCGCTCCGCGCGTATCTGATCGCCCAGGTCATCCTGCGCTATCAATTCCGCTATCCAGACGGAAGTGTAGAGAATCAATCTGCCTCCTCCAATACCATTTTTGTGGAGATGGCTGACTTTGATGGTTCTCTAGAGTAAATGTTCTGTTGCGTTGAGCTCCTTACCACCGGGTAAGGGGCTTTTTTATGTAATTAGAAAACATAAAAAAGCCCTGGAATAAATTCCAGGGCAGTGCTAGCGCGTTATCCATTGCTAACCATCTTACCAATTATGTAGGTCGGCTATGCCGGGGATGATTATAATTTGGTTACGTTAGCGGCTTGTGGTCCACGTGCGCCTTCGACAATGTCGAACTCCACGTCTTGTCCTTCTTCAAGTGTTTTGAAGCCTTCTGTTTGAATTGCGGAAAAATGTACAAATACGTCGCCGCCGTCAGACGTTTCAATGAAACCATAACCTTTTTCTGCGTTAAACCATTTTACTTTACCTTGCATGCACTAACATTCCCTTCGTCATCAAATGAAGTGAAGCTCTCGCCCACATTTCCGACTATACCATCCAAAGTTATCCATTGTCAATTGGAATTGATAATGTTTTCATGTATAGTTATTCCATATATAATACAATGGGTAAATAGTCAACAACTTTGTTCCTTGAACTATGAGAACTTGAACTTAAAGTAGACTTACTGATCATGTTTTAAACTATATTTTAGTGCCTGAAACAATAAATTGATAGATTTTTTTGTATAGGTCTTTCTTTTCGTTTAAACTCAATTAGTGGCTTTCCAAATGTTAAAAAGCTCTCGTCCACACAAAATAACGTGTTGGGCGAGAGCTTTTTAAATTTATTTCCTACGATCCATCAGAAAGCTATCAGGCGTATAGTAAGATTCATAAGCATTGCGTTGCGATTTAGCTATATTTCTTTGGATAAGCCAATTTTGGGCTTCCTGTTTTAGCGATTGCATATGCTGATCAATTATTGCATCGTGGCTTAGAATAAACTCTAATTTTTGTTTTTGCTCCGCTGTCATAGGCGTATTTTTCAAGACACCTAGCAGTTTATCCACCTTCATTTGACGAACTTCGACAAAAATATCAACTTCCTCGTAATTTGTCTCATTCAGTCGAAGTATGAATTGTTGGGTTAGTTGCTCTAATTGAGATAAAGCGTCATTTATCATAGCTTACTGTTCCGTTGACAATGACATACCTGCCGTTAGCTTGTTCACTGCAATCCAAGTTTCACGTAATTCTTGCAGATAACCCAGGACTTCTTCACCTGACTCAACCCTTTTCTTGATATTCGTTTGAATCAATAAATAGTTCATATACTCATATAAAGCATATAAATTTTTAGAAATGTCATACGAGTAGTTTAACGTGGACATTAGCTCACTAATAATGGTTTGTGCTTTGCCCAGGTTTATGTTTGCTTTAGCAATATCATTGGATGATATTCCTTCAAGACCGGCCTTTACAAAGCGAATGGCACCATCATATAACATAATAATGAGCTGCCCCGGAGTAGATGTCTGCACCGAAGACTGTTTATATTTTTCATAAGGAGATGAGATCAAACGAATCACCCTTTTCTAGACTATTGTAAAAAGCTTGTCAAACTGGACGACTGCGACTGGTACTTGCTCATGGCCGATTCCATAGCCGAAAACTGCTTGTAATAGCGTGTTTCTGCATCAGCAAGTTTTTTGGTCATCTCTTTAATATCGCTGTTATAGTTTTTAAGCTGCTTACCCATTATACTGTCAGCCTTTAAGGTCATACTAGCATTTGTATCAAATTTTGATGTACCTGCTTTTTTTACAAACATGTCTAACGTAGTATCAAGCTTACTTCTCAACTCGCTAAAGATGGGCTTGCTGTTTATATCAGCAGACGACCCTTTGAATATATTCATAACCTTATCAGGATCTGTTGTCAAAGCTGCCTTCAACTTCTCTTCATTAATTTGTAATTTACCATTCTCGTAATATTGGCCTGTTGTAATACCAACCGAACTTAAATCGCCTAATTTACTAGAAATAATCATTCGCATAGAAGAGACAGCAGAACTTAAAATCGTATCATTTTTGAGGAGACCACTTTTCGCCTTTTCTTCCCACTGCTTAATTTCATCTTCCTTCATGTCTTTCCTTTGATCGGCTGTCAGTGGAGGAAAATCGCGATACTTTTGTTCACTTAGTTTCGTATTAAATGTACTTAGTAGGTCATTATAAGTATCCACAAAAGATTTAATGGTCTCCATAGCTTTTGTTGGATCTGATTGTGTTGTGATTTTAGCTGGTCCAGTAGTTCCAGTAGTCTCTAACAGAGTCAGTGACACTCCATTAACGACAAGGGAGTTGTTATCAGGATTATAAGTTTTAGAACTCGAATCTGCAGTATTCGTTACTATAACTTCCCCTTTTTCAGCCGCCTTTACATCTGTAGAACTAATTTGGAATAAATCCATAAGCGTACTGCTTTTAACCTGCTTATCGGCACCAGTTAATTTAATATTATTTTTATCCCCATAATCTTTAGCTGTAATGGAGAACTTACCACTGATTTCATCAAAAGTCGCTGTTACATTCGCCCCTTCTGAATTGATGCGGCCCATCACCGCAGATATCGTATCGGTTTTAAGAAAAGTGATTGTTTTATCATTGATATTTAACTCATAAGTATCTGACGCACTGCCCCCTGCAATTTGCTCCAATGTGGTATTTTTAGTGGCATCTGCCGTACTGCTGCCCGCCGTACGTAGGCCTGTAGAGGTCTGCATATTGGACTTTGTTGCTAACTTGTTAACGACTACAGACATAGGTGTAGAGCTAGCATCAGCATTAGCTTCCGCTTTAATAGCCGTTGTATTACCAGTTAACGTTGCTTTCTGAGTGTTCAACGCCTCTGACTTACCCATGTCGGATAATTTGGATCTAAATTGTACAATTTTAGTATTTAACTCACGGTAACTATCACGCGTCCACTCTAATGTCTGCTTCTGCTGGTTCAGCTTATTTAATGGAGACTTCTTCGCGGTCATTAACGAGGTGACCATACTATCTATATCCATTCCCGAGAAACCGTTTATACGCATTTTATTTCCTCCTTATACTTTTTCATCTATGAGAATCCCTGCAATTTCCATCATCTTAGCTACTAAATCAAGGGTCTTTTCAGGAGGGATTTCTCGAATCAATTCGCCTGTGTCTTTATTGAGAACTTTGACCAAGATCTGATGTGTTTTCTCATGTACACTCATTTCTAACGTGGTTGTAGGTCCCTGAAGAGCTTTAACTGCACGGTCTATAGCACGAATAAGTTGCTCTTCTCCAAGAGGAATAGCAACCCCCTGCTGCTCCAATTTAGTTAAAGCTGACCCACTTTTTATAGCAGTTACTAATGATTCAATTGTTTTGTTACCAGTAGTGAAACCTTCACTACTTTGAGACACACCGTTCGCCTGTCCACTCATCTGATTCGTTGAAACCGAAAATTGTAGATTCATTCTTCCAACCTCCGATGGCCTATTTATTATTTTATCGGTTGTTTAGAGTATATTGTGAAGAATATAAAACTATAATAGTATATTAAAGACTATCTAATACTCTATTCAGCATATTAGTAACTTTAACAGCTCCCTTTTCATTAAGGTGGTCCATATCTAAAAAGTCAGATTCAACAAAGTCATCTGAATCAAATAAATCGACTAACTTAAACTTGTGTGTATTAGCCAGACTATTCATAACTTCATAGAAAACAGCCTTAAATTCGGGATCAAAAAAGTTTTGGTAATATTCCGTCGCAGGGAACACCACAACGATAGGAGTTATCCTTTCTTCGCTTAAATAATTGATGAGATTTTCCAAAACATTAGTATTCTCTTTTACAGTCTCATTATGGACTAATAATTGATTATGTTGTTCTGCTCTTTGTTGACCTACTTCTATCTTTTGCAATAGCTCCATGTCCTCTAATCTAATATTTCCGAGTAAGCTGAACAATTCTCTGTTAATATTATTATTAAAGTATGAATCGTGTACAATTACTGCATCAACAATAGTTTGGTCTAATTTTATTTTATTGAATATAATATGATATAAAAAGCTTAGGTTGTTATCATCAAAATTCATATCAGTTGAGGTGGCACTATCAATTACTTCGAAATGGTGGGAATCCTTAAAAATAGGATAATAAACCCTGTTAATCCTTTTTTCAGCTTCTTTTTTACTTCTGGATAAATCAAAGTGAAAACTGTAGTAGGACATACCTATAATACAGTATTTAATATTTCGACTATACTTTAAGGCCTCTTTTACGATTTTATGACTATAATAAAGATCCTGAGAAGCAAGAGACAAATTCAGAACACTTTTACTAAAACTACTTTCACTAAGCCCAAACATTGAATAAGACGATCCTGCTGCTAAAATTTCTGAATCCGTATCTTTCTTCATATTCTTAGATAAATAGTAATAGTCATAATTACTATAATATTTCCGACTCACAAAATTACTAATAAATTCCTGGACCAATTTTTTATAACTAATGACTTCGTCAAAACTAGCTAGCAAACCAGCTAGTTCTTCACCTACACCATCCACATTTTCAATCAAAACATGATATTTGACCTCTCTCTTCTCAACCAATTCCTTTAAAAAAGTCAATGAACTTTTATCATTTGAGAAGTGCCCTTTAAATACTGTATTTTCTTCATGAAAACATTCGCTTATAATATTTTGATCATCCTGTCCTAAAAAATAAATATTGATTCGACGTTGATTTTCTAGAACTTGATAAAACTCACTGCACTTAAATATAACTCCTTGATATAGTGAAATCATTTCTTCTCGTGTATACTCACCATTACAATACTCAATAAATGTAGTGACCCTCTCTGTTAGTTGTTCGAACTCTTGATACATTAAATATTTTTGGCTTCCAATAATGAATTCCACCAGGATGTTAATACAACTAAATATTTCTTCATCACTGCTCAGTCCAACCATTTCATTTCTAAGTACATTTAGCTTCTCAATATCGCTATAGTAATCGATTATACCTATTCCGTTTTTTGTAATAATAGTCTTTCATCTCCTTAAGACTTTCCCATTCTTTAACTTGCAGGTTCTATTGTTTATTCATATTTCCACTATCATTCAACATATAGTGACTTTCACACTGGGGACAAATCCAGACTGAAGGTTCTTTTGCTAGATATAAATCATTTCCACAACTACATAGCCATCCGATTGCTCTTGCAGGGACACCAACTATCTTCTGATGTGCTCTCACTGACCTCACTATAGCTGCATGAGCTCCTGCATAGCTATAATCCCCAATAGTCAAAAGTTGGTTTACTGAAGCCTGTATACCCAACCATACACTCGTACCTATAGATACCCCTCCTGCTACCACCACTCCCCCAGCAATCAACGTCCTCTTACCAATACATGTAGAATGTGCTATATATACATGATTATCTATTTTTACTTCACTACCAATTGTTGTGAACTCTCCAAACAGACCTTTATCGATCGTCACACATGATCCAATTTCAACATCATCAAAGATATAGACACCACCCACATGGGGAATAACTTTCCTCTTCCCACCTATATCTTTCACTTGAAATCCATTTCCACCTATAACTGTATTAGGCTTTATAACGACTCGATCACCCAAAATAGTGTTAGGCATGATAACTACGTTATCCATTATTATACAATCATTCCCAATAGCGACTGATTCTCCAATCACCGCTGTCTTTGCTAGCACAATATTAGCTCCTCTTCGTTCTTCTACAACTTGAAAGTTATTTTCATGAACAAAATACATGAAAATACGATAGAACAACTGCTCAGGATGCTCATCAGTTATTAAATAACTTTTTAATGAACTACATGATTTCAACTTTACAAAGGAGCTATGAACAATGCAGGCTCCAATATTAGATTTATTAAATTGTTCTGTATACATTTCAGAAGTAGTATAACTTAGCTGCATTTGAGGCATATTTGTCCTACTAGATAAATTACCAAATCTCGAGATAAGAATATCGTCTCCTAAAACTCTACAATTAAATTGTTCTGCTATAGAAGATAACAATATGGGGTCCATACGTAATTCAAATTCCATTTAAGATCACCCTACCAATGCTAAATTTCAGTTATACAGAAAAGTTATTAATTGTCTGAACCACATACTCAAGGTCTTCCATGGACAGCGCAGGGCTCACAGGAATAGACAGAACCTGCTCTGATAGTTTATCTGCTGTAGGACATGAATACTGCTTTTGTTTAACAGATGCCAGGTACTCTTTTATGTGCGTTTGCTTATGGACCGGTAATTGATAATGAATGCCCGTCCCAATTCCTTTTTCAGTTAAATAGCTTACGAGTTGATCTCTATAGGTAGTCGTTATTGTGAATTGATGAAACACATGATGTGAATACTTATGAACAAATGGTAACGTAACCAGATTGTTGTGTATATTGGAGAAATAATATTCCGCATTTTTTCTTCGAGCAGAATTCATTTGATCAATTTTCTTGAGTTGCTCAATACCGATAGCTGCCGCAATATTAGTCATTCTATAATTATAGCCAAGTACTTCATGTACGTATCTTTGTTTTGAACCATGATTGATTAGCAATTTACTAGTATCCAAGAACTGTGTATCCTGAGAAACAATCATTCCCCCCTCCCCAGTAGACATGTTCTTGGTAGGATAAAAGCTAAACGTGCCACCACATCCAAATGTACCTACTGGCTTGGATTGATAAGTTGCCCCATGCGCTTGAGCACAATCTTCAATAATGGTTAGATTAAATTCATTAGCTATTTCAACTATTTTGTCCATTTCGCAAGATTGTCCAAACAAATGAACAAGCACAAGATATCTTGCCTCGGGGAAATCATTGGCTGCCTTACGTATAGCTTCCGGTGAAATATTAAAACTGGCCTCGTCTACATCTACAAAAACAGGGACTGCATTGCAATATAATATAGCATTACTAGTTGCTACAAAGGTGAATGGAGTAGTTAGAACCTTATCTCCTGGCTTTACACCTGCAGCCAATAGAGCAACATGCAAAGCTGCAGTACCATTGGCAACCGCTGCTGATCCTGTATAACCAAAATGCTCTGAAAACTCTCTCTCAAATTGGTAAACCGTCTCTCCCTGAGCTAACTGTCCACTTTCCAAAACTCGAGTTACGGCTTCAATTTCTTCTGTTCCTATCGATGGCTTTGCTATGGAAATGTGTCTCATATCGTTATATTCAGCTCCTGTTCTTGTGATTACCACGATTTTGAAACTCCTGTTGTCGCTTTTTGAATTTCTTTTACTATTTTCAAGGCTTGAAGCCCTTCAGTTCCGCCAGTTTGGGGGGCAACCCCAGTTTGTATAGATTTAATAAAATCATTTATTTCCATGTGCAATGGCTCATGATTAGCAACTAAGACTTTCGCAGTAATCTGCTCCTGTGTATATTTGTGATCAAAGCCTGTTTGAAATAAGTCCACTCCTACTGATGTTCTACGGGTTAGATAAAGCTTACGCTCTAAAAGATCTGCTTCAATTAACTTCTCGGGCATAATGATTCTCCATGACCTTATTTTTTGCTCAGTAGCGCGGCTTGTCGTTATGCTAATAAGAACACCGCTTCGACTTATAAGTTGTGCATTTACTAAATCATTCCTATCAGAATGAACACATACACCCTGGGCAGATATAACCTGTACAGGTTCATTGAGCAAATAATATATTAAGTCAATATCATGAATCATGAGATCAGATATCACATCTGTATCAAAGATTCGAGGATCAAAAGGGCTCTCCCGATGAATATCTATAAAAACTGGCTTTTTACCATTAAGTAGCTGCTTCAATTCCGTCATGACAGGATTAAAACGCTCTATATGGCCAATAGCCAGTCGACTTCCCGTTTTCTCTGATATTTCAATAAGCATCTCAGCATCGCGGATCTCTTGAGTAATGGGCTTTTCTAGAAGAACATTCACATGATTTGCAAGAAAAAACTTAGCAATCTCATAATGCGTACTTGTTGGTGTTACTATGCTTACTGCATCAACTTTTCCTAGAAGTTCTCTGTAATCTTTGAACCCTTCCACACTAAACAATTTTTGCGCCTGCTTTATTCGTTCCTCATCAATATCTACCACGCCAACTAAATCCACATTAGGATTATGGTATAAATTCCGTATATGATGAAGACCCATATTACCTGTACCAATGACAGCAACTCTAACTTTCATTTCCCTCACCTTCCTTAGTCAGCTATTTCATGAACCCACAAACAAAGTGGAAATTTATTTTTGATACTATCAATAATATTCTTCATCATTTCCTTATCTTCTAATTGCTCGTACAAACGATAGCATCTTTCATAAGAGCTATATTCAGGGGAAAGATCTAATAACTTTGTATAAAGAAGCTGTGCATCTTCCAGATAACCAGAATTCAAACAAGCATCTCCCAATAATCTTATTATTTTCTTATCAGTAGGATTAACTTCGAATAATTTAACTAGAAGGTCAATAGCTACTTCATTAAAACCATACCTCATCATTTTTTCTAAAGTATTATATTTAAGTTCTAAAGAACCCAACCAAATATACTCTAGAATACTTTGGAAGATTTCATACTCTTGGAGTACCAACAAGCAATCAACCGATTTTTCTAGTATATTTTCCAAGTATGTTGTAAGTTTCGGTGTATCTATTTCGTGATTCATAATAATGCTTCTAAGCATCTTTGCTTCTTTTACACTTAAATTCAAATAAGATCTGGATAACTCGAAAAGCTCAGAATCCTTGAGAATTAGTGCAAGTAGCAAAATATCCTCACCATTCTCCGCATCTATATTTTCCATTCCTAACCACATTAATCTTGCTTTGTCGTATTGCTTATCATACTGAGTTGCCACCACCAGAACATTATCTTCGGGATTGATTTTATAGTCACTGAGATATCTGTTCAATAAAGGGTGTCGTAAAGCATAAAGCACTTCAAGTAAAACTTTAAGCTCTTTAACAGATGAGATACGATATATCTGATTAAAGTTCTGATAAACTTCAGTCAGTGGGATACTCGCCATGGTCACTATCTCAAAATATTTTGCAATTCCAGCTATAAAGTCTTTTTTTATTCGAACGCATTCAATGATGTGTTCATAGCTTAGCAAAAGGCGATAATTTTTCTCATGCAATTCTGCCAATCTATAATATGCCATGAAGCCCCCATTACCCTCAGTTATTGTTATCCCTTGATCACCGAGTTGTAAACAAATTTTCAAAGCTGCTATAGCATCTTTATAGTAATGAACGTCCGAGAACACTAGTGCTTGGGTGTGACGTAGATCTGTTTCATTAGAATAGAGAGCAGTAGCATCATTAAGTATTTGTAAAGCCTCAAACTCTCTTTTTAAAGAAACTAAGCAATGACTTAAATTGGTCAAAAGATCAGACACAATAATCAAATTAGTACTTAATGGATATGCCTTTTTAAAATATTGTATAGCCTTTTCATACTCCCCAACCCACTTATAAGTTCTGCCCATATTAAACAAATTATAAGCATTGGGATTTTCCTTTACTTCCTGTAGCATTAAAGGTAAGTTTCTTTTTTGTTTATCTCTATCTTGCATCATTTCATCTGTGTAACCTGTGTGGTAGAGATACGATTTCCCAAAGCCGCTTGTAAATGCCTTCTTATCCTCGTCTAAATTATTTAGATGCTCATGCAGCCGATTTCGATAAAATAATCCCCTGAAATTTGCAAAAATTCGTATAGAGGTATGCTCTATTTTTTGGCCCTGAGAAACAAAATTATGAACTTTCAGAAAATAATAATCACATTCTGAACTTACATCCGCTTTTAAGTCTGAACTCTCATCCAAATATTCATCTGCATCCATAATCAAAATATAATCTGATGTCGCATATTTAATCGCTTCATTTCTCGCAGCAGAAAAATCATTAATCCACTTAAAGTTATAAACTTCATTTGTATATTCTTTCGCTATATCCACCGTCGCATCGGTCGAACCTGTATCTACGATTATAATTTGATCCACTTTGTCCTTAACACTATCTAGGCATCTCCTTAGATACTGCTCCTCATTTTTTACAATCATACATAATGCAACTGTTTTATACATATATCAGAAATTCCTCTCACTAAAGAATAGTTATCGTTACTCCTTATATCGGTCATATTTAGATGAGTAATTAGTTTAGAGAGCATAAAAAAAAGAAAACCCTCATTTAAAAAAGATGAGGGTTTTCGATAGTCGAAAGATATTATAGACTTTCCAATTCTTCGATTAAACTTAACGAAGCAATTGAAGAACTGCTTGCGGTTGTTGGTTTGCTTGTGCCAACATAGCTTGGGAAGCTTGAGCAAGGATATTGTTTTTCGTTTGGTTCATCATTTCTTTAGCCATGTCTACATCACGAACACGGGATTCAGCAGCAGACAGATTTTCGGAAGTGGTTCCCAAGTTGTTGATTGTGTGCTCCAAACGGTTTTGGTTTGCACCCAGTTTAGCACGCTCGGAAGATACCGATTTAATAGCTGCATCCAAAGTTGAAATTGCAGCGTTAGCACCTGTTTGAGTATCGATGTTTACTGCATCAATTCCTAACGATGCAGCACCCATGTTTCCAATTGACAAAGTAATTGCTTGACCTGTATTAGCACCAATGTGGAACACTGCGCTACTGATACCAGCACCATCCAGCAATTTTTTAGTATTGAATTCAGTATCTGTGGAGATACGTGTTACTTCTTTTGTCAACTCAGCTACTTCTTTTTGAAGTTCTTTACGATCATCATCAGTGTTCGTATCATTCGAGGATTGTACAGCAAGTTCACGAACACGTTGCAGAATGCTGTGTGTTTCGTTCAGTGCGCCTTCAGCTGTTTGGATCAAAGAAATGCCATCTTGAGCATTTTTGGATGCCATATCCAAACCGCGGATTTGACCACGCATTTTTTCGGAAATTGCCAAACCAGCAGCATCGTCACCAGCACGGTTAATACGAAGACCAGAAGACAGCTTTTCGATTGCTTTGTTTGTGTTAGTAGTGTTCGCGTTCAATTGACGGTGAGTGTTCATTGCAGCAATATTGTGATTGATAATCATTTTAAATTTCCTCCCTGAAGGTAAATGTCCCACATCCATGTGGTTTATTGTTGTTACAGCTATTCGTTGAAGTCGGCCGCCCCTCCGTAATAGCTTGTACTATATATATCGACATTCTCGTCGATCTTTTAATAGCATTTTAGGATTTTTTTTATTTTTCGTTATTTTTATTTATCATCTTGCGCAAAGCATCCAAATTTGACTGCGTATGGGCAGCAGATTCACGATTGGACTCTTGAATGGATAAATAGATTTCTTTGCGAAAGATGTCCATCTGTTTGGGAGCCGAAATCCCTATACGCACTGTATCTCCCTCTACTCCGAGCACCGTCACCTCAATGTGATCCTGAATGATAATAGACTCGCCTTTCTTACGCGAAAGTACCAGCATGATTATTCACCTTCCTTTGAACGGATGGTTTCGTCTTCCTTAGTGGGTTGCAGTGAATGCTTGGTCGAATACGGAGACTGGTGCAAAACAACCTGCTTGGCTTTCCTATTATCAGGATTGAATACCAAAGGTGCCAATAGATTGATCGTTGAGCTTTCTACCTGCTCATGTAATGTTAATATGCTGCGTACGACTAAATTAGATTCAATCTCCAATTCTTCCGTTTCACTATCAGGTAATTCAAACTCATATTCAGGATAAAAAATAAAAGGATCCACTAAGACAAAAGATAGTTCTTTCTGCTGAAGGGACTGGAGATAGTAAAAGGGTGCCTCATCCTGATCAAGCAACACAAACTCGGTCGTCTCCTCAAATCCCGGAATTCCTTTTTCAAAACGATATACTTCTTTTTCATTAACTTCAATGTCACCCCAAATAGATGTGGATATAATCACTAATATTCCTCCAATATTTAATCAGATATATACATTTTATTATAAAAAAAAGGCTATAGATGGCTTGAATAACCTCTATAACCTTAACTTATTTTACATCGCGACATCAATTTCAGGTGGAATATAGGCCACTGATGGATACTGCTGCATATAAATCTCCAGTTTCCCCCGAGTATACTCAATTTCTGGACGATTAACGGTCACATGCATTTCCGATACAGCAGGTGTAAAGGCAATATCAGGTGCACGCGTTTCAACATGAATATCAACATTATCCATAGATGCTGGACCCCTAAATTCAGGAAGCACATGCGTTTCAGTATCCTCTCCAAAAACATTGGCTATAGTATTCCCAGGAATGTGAATATCCGCCATCCGATTACCTTGCTCCACTTTATGTGCAAGAGCTTGTAAAAATATCTGTGGCACCCCTGAATAGATTCGATTATTCATCTCAAGGTAATTGCCACCGTTATAGGCAGAGAAGGCTGCACTTTGATCTATGGTCAGCTGTGGCTTATACTGATGAATTTCCAGTTGAGCACGGCGTGTCGTTAATTCCATATCTGCCGAGGGCTGTCGAATCGAATACTGCCCAGGGTCTGCGTCAATATGCAGGATAGCCGGAGTTTGCCGGATCTGAAGTGTCGGAATGATGGACATCTCTCCCCCTCCTTAGACTATCTCAAGAAATCAACCAATGATGCGGATATTATTTTAGCTCCAGCTGACAAAGAAGCATTGTAAATATTCTCTTGGATCTTGGAATTCATTAAAAGCTCAGCGTAATCCGCATCCTCCGTTTTAGACTGCAAGTCCGTTAAGTTTACTTCCAGATCGCTCAATCGGCTTTGCATTAACTCCACACGGTTGGATTTAGCTCCCATTTCCGACCGGACTTTCAGCATTTTGTCCATACGCGTATCAATATTGGCCAGTTGATCCCCACTCGCTTTAATATCACCACTTGCCAAAGCTGCAGATAGCTGATTAAAAATTGTAAATAAATTATCGGCATCCGTGCTTGTTCCTACGACTTCATTACCAGTAACGTTAATGGGCAAAGCTACATTTTCACCCACTATAAAATTAACATTTCCTGTATCCGTAGCAATGGATGCTGCGCCAGACGTATCATGCGTATTATCAGCATTCAAAGGGAGGTCATAAGGCTTCTTGTCGTAGGTTTGACCGTTGAATATATATTTCCCATTCAATTGGCTGTTCACAACATCAATCATTTGTTCCTTAAGCTGGCCAATTTCTTTATTGATGCTGTCCAGCGCAGATTGTGGATTAGTTCCCGTAGAGGCCTGTACTGTAAGTTCACGTACTCTTTGCATAATTTGGCCTGCCTGATCCATGACCGTATCATTAAAATCAAGCCAAGACACTGCGCTGTCCACATTCCGTTGGTATTGTTCATTTGAAGACAATTCAGACCTGTACCTTAAGGAATACGTAATCCCTACAGGATCATCAGAGGGCTTGTTCAGTTTACGTCCAGTCGCCATCTGGTTTTGCGTATTATTCATACGCTCAGAATTTCGATTCAAATTCAGCAGAAGCTGTGAGCTCAGCATATTGTTAGTAACTCGCATAATTACACCCCTCCGTAACTAAATACCACCTGTATATAAAAACACAAGATATTTAATCATCCTTATCTTCCCACTACACCTGTGGAGTTAATTAATTTATCCAATAATTGATCGAATGTGGTCATAAACCGAGCAGCGGCGCTGTAGGCATGCTGAAACTTGATCATATTGGACATTTCTTCATCCAGTGAAACACCACTCACAGACTGGCGCATAGTTTCAACCTGAGATACGAGGGCTGTCGAGTTTTGTGTCTGTCTTGTCGCCTCTTGAGCCTCTATACCCAACTGACCAACCATAGAACTGAAAAAGCTATCAATAGTAGCCTTGTTCCCTGTAGAAACAGAAGTGAAATTGTTTAATTTCAAATTGGACATGAGGGACGCCAATGTATTATTGCCTTTAACCAATTCCTCAGTAGGAGCAGTGCCTGTTACACGAAGGGATGCTGCAATGGCGTTAGGATTATCTACTATAGCAGTATTTAACGTGATGTTGCCTGCCGTTATCGCCCCGCCATTATTTGAAGCTACAAAAAAAGGTTTACCTGCAACCATATTACCGTTAGCATCTTTATCCTCTTGGGTATAACCCAATTGATGCAAACCATTAAGACCTTTAACCGTAACTGTTAAATCCGATTGAAGTGTGCGATTGGTCCCTGTATAAGTCACTCCGTTCAGTACAGTGCCTTCTGGCAATACTGAGCCTTTAGGTAGCGTTACAGAAATATCACCGTTGGCCAATGTATTAGCAAGGTTATCCATTTGTGCAGTATAATCTGCTACAAATTGATCTCTGGAAATGATCATTCCATGTATTTCGCCTCCTTGCAAATCATTGGAAGCAAAAGCAGCTTGTAAAAAAGCGCCGTTAATACCAGTAGTCGGTGCAAACCCAGTTACTAATGCTTGACCACCCATATTAACGTTGTAGCCTTGATCAGTATCAGTTACCGTTACATTAACGATCTTCGAAATTTTATCGACGATCAAATCACGCTGGTCACGTAGATCATTAGCGTTATCTCCCAAGCCTTCAATTTTAGTAATTGATTGATTCAGGTCCGCTATGGAGTTCACATAACTTTGTAGCTCGCTAGACTTAGCCTCCACATTTGAGGTTAAATCCGCAGATAGATTGCTTAACTGTTTACTCATATGATTCATTGCATCAGTCAACGCAAGCGCATTTTCTTTAACAATAGTTCGTGCGGTTACACTTTCTGGGTCTTTACTTAAATCAGACCAAGATTTATAAAAGTTATCCAAAACCTTGCGAATCCCTGTATCAGACGGCTCATTCATAATCTGTTGTAGCTTATCAAGTGTGTTACTTCTAATTGTCCAACTACCCAGCTCAGTATTTTCTCCGCGGTACTGACTGTCCAAGAACTTCTCACGAATGCGTTCAATAGCATCAAATTCAACACCTGTTCCCAACTGACCAGGCACATTAGAACGGTTAATACCATATGCCTCCATAGGTATAGAAGCTCTCATCTTAACCGTTTGCCGTGTATAGCCTTCTGTGTTGGCATTAGCTATATTGTGTCCTGTTGTATTTAAAGCTGCCGTTTGTGTAAAAAGGCTTCTTTTAGCTGTTTCTATGGAATGAAATGTGGATGGCACTCTATTTTCCTCCTCGGATCAAGCCTTAGTGTCGAACAATCCAGGTCGTGCAGGTTGATTACTTTTCTGATCTGGATGCATATAAGTCATCTCCTGATTAGGACGACCTACAAGTAGATCTAACGAGTAATCAATAAACACCAACGATTGCTCGATGAGCTTTTGATTGATTGCATTAATTTCCTTTAATTCTGAGAGAGTGTGGGATAAGCGGCTCTGGACACTGAGGAGTTTGTTCTTATCTTCAGGATCAAAAACAAGGCGTGCCAGCTCGGTTATAGTCAAGTTAAGCTGAGACTTAATACCACGTTCACGAAGAAGCTCAAACGAAAACTCCATACGAGCTTCCTCTAGCTGTTCCACCTGTTTAAGGAGTCTGGATTCCTGATTCAAATGCTGAACCAGGCTATCCATATCATTTTCCATAACAATTTTTTTCTTACTTTTAGCTAATTCTAATAAGATAAGATGCTTTTGATCTAGCTGCTCCAGCACATCAATCAAACGCTCTAAAGGCATATTCCTTCACCTAGCTTTCGGAAGACTGCTTGAAGTAAGGTAACAGCTTATCTGCAATTTTATCGGCATCTACACGATAGGTTCCCGAAGCTACTTGTTGCTTAAGCTCCTGAATTTTCTTAACACGATCTGCATCACTGCTGCGGTTCAGCATTTCCATCGCTTCCGGAGAAATCGAGACCTCGTCCTTGCGGCGAGACTTCTTAAGCTCCTCTTGACGTCCTGTTTCAATATTTCGTTGGTATGGATTAATAGCTCCGATGCGGTTGGTCTCGTTAATTTTCATAACTTCCACCTTCCTTAGTTATTTGATATGGTCAGAATGTATCAGACGACATAGCGTCGAACATGGTTCGTATTATGCCTCACTTCTTTATTTTGTGCATGGTTGCTAAAAATAAAAAAACCGATAAGCTCTATAAAGATTATCGGCGGTATTTGAAACTTTTTGAATAGCTGAATGTGTTTTTAATTCCCCTGTACTACTTTCCACGAAGTTTATCAATCGCGCTGTAGGTACCTGAGCCCATATTATTACTTTGATCCTGATTACTACTTTCGGATACAGCCTGATGCAGGTCTTTAGTCAGACGTGTTCGACAAGAATCGCACATATGTCCTGCACGAATCGGTATCCCACATACCTCGCAAGGATACGTCATATTAGGTGCATTAGCAATGGAAATACGTCCCTCGCGTATAAATGTCGTGATTTGCTTTACGGATACCTCAGTAGCCTCCGAAAGCTCATGCATATGAATGCCCTTATTCTCACGTATATGTTTGACACAGCGTTCGTATTCAATTTCAATTTCTTTAATACAGTTCTGGCAGATTCCCCTGACGTTCATAATAAACAGCTTTCCACATCGAGGACAGTTATCCAAATTCATCCTCTGTAGCGCCCCTTTCCAATTTCCGATCTTTAAATTACTTTTATCCTTACATTACCTTATAATGAAGAGCCTCGTCTAGCAAATATTTCAAAAAGAGATTTTCAGATTTTACACAATTGCACATCTTATAAGTTATCATATTAAAAGTATAAGAGAGAATGACCCATCAGCAAAAGTTTCTCTACATCTATATGCATCAATATGCAATGACATAAAAATAAAGAAAGCCCATGAAAGCTAATAACTCAGTCTAGTGTCTGTGTCTATTTATCGTCAAACATTGCTCCGTACTTTAGATAGAAAATAAAATAAGCGCCATTCCAGTTGTTTTCGGGAATAGCGCTTCATTATAAAATTAAAATAGCTATATGAATATGAGTAAATGTAGAAATTAATTATCAAGATGAGGGAAAAACCGGGCGAAACAATCCTTAGAAGAATTCATGTTCACCTGTGCCCCGAATGACATCAAGATAGCCCTGTAAATCCGGGGGAACGGCGCCCATACGAATGCTCCGCACATGGAGTGTGGGTATTCATAAATCTCATGGACCTAACATCATCTCAACTTATAACCTACCTGAAATCAAGCTAGATACACCAGTGGAAATTTGCAACCCAAAAAAACAAGCTATTTCACAAATAATTATTCAAAAAAGCATTGTTTTAATAGAGGCCTTCCCGTATACTATAGTCAAACGCTTGGTTTAAAAAACATACTTCATTATACATTTATAATGATAATTATTTATTAGTTTTTGTTTGCGGTACTTGCAGTTCTTGGCCTGCTTTAACTAGGTTGTTAATTTTAACCAATTCTTCAACAGTTACACCGTATTTCTCAGCAATAGAAGCCAGTGTTTCGCCCTCTTGGACATTTACTGTGATTGTATTTACAGTTGCTGGTGTTTCAGTTGTAGTCGTTGCTGGTTTTGTGGTTGTTGCTTGATTGTTGTTCTCAGTGGCTGGCTGAGCTGGTGTTGTAGCTACTGCTTTTTCAGTAGTTTCAGTTCCAAAAACTTTTGCTTCAAATGCTTTTTGTGCTGCTTCTTGTTGTTCTCTCATGATTCGGTCTTCCAATTGTTGCTTTTCGTCATCGGAGTGGGACTTCGCCATTACTTGACCTGTTGCAAGTGGACTCAACAAAGATACTGCACCTAAACTAACTGCCAACATGCTAGATACTGCTACTTTTTTCATTACGCTTTTCATGATTTATTCTCTCCTCTTTTTAGCTTTAAATTTTAATTAACTGCTTTACTACTGAGCGAGACACTCCCAATGTCCGCTCTTTAGTCATTAGCTAATCACTTATTACCAATCATGTTAGCTATCAACAGATAGAAATTGTACTCCTCTTTTCCAAAAAAATCAACCTCTAAATTGAAATATTCTGTTTTCATCCCTCACTTCCTTACTTTTTGTTTGTCTCTATATTTTTTATTATATACCTCTCTCTAGCTTGTTGTCAAATCCTGCTGATTGTACGGCTTAAAAGACTTTTTGCTCTATCATTTAACCCTTCTTTCAAGAGAATTATAACCTTTTTTTCATAGTTTCAAGCGAAATTTATGGGGAATACCAGATATTTAGACTTATGATCTTGCTAAGGTCAGGCAAAAAATAGTCAAATGTATTCCTTGCTCTAATGCCTTTTCTCTCAAAACACGTGCACACGCCTGCAATGTGCTCCCCGTTGTATAAATATCATCAACAAGCAAAACGGTAACGGAAAGCTTATTTTCCGTAACACATTGAGATTTAGCTTTTAAAATAAAAGACTTCAGCAAATTTGTCATATTGGGGTGAACAGAAAACGCATTATTCATTGTGTTCATGCGTTCCTTTTTTGATTTAAAGCTTTGTTTGCCTGTATCTTGTGGACGAGCAAGTAAAGATAGGAAGGGGAGCTTATTCCGCTTAGCAATCTCTTCTGCCAAGATCCGAGCCTGATTGAAACCTCGCTCTGACAGCCTCTTCTCACTTACCGGAACACAGGTCACTACATCCACACTCCACAAAGATCGCTTGAAACGAGAATGTTTAAGACCTGCAAACTCATACCTCATCGCCTGATAGGCTCGATTCATGATCTCACCCAGCAGGGAACCATACTTTTCATTCCCGCGATATTTGAACTGCCCAATCCATTCTCTCATCATTGGTGTATAGCTGGTTGCACTCCGATTGCACACATAGTAACGTACTAATCGGTGAAGCCTTATGCAATCCGGGCAAGACGTTGGACGTCCACAATAAACACAACGAATATCGTAAACCCAAGGAATTTGAAGTGAACAAGAAGTACAAATCCCGGGGAATTCGGAAAAACGACCTGTGAGAGTGCCGCAAGCCATACATGTTTGGGACTGGCGATGGAATAACCAATTCAAAAATAGACGGGTTGTTGGAATCATCCCCATATCAGAATGCACCTTTCTTGGTAGCTTACGTACCGACATTGTTTCAGGTTTCACATTTCCAAAAAAACTTTTTTTATTTAATGCATTTAGTGCTTCGCCTCCTTCAGGTATCCTCTTTTCCGAGCCAGTTCATTCATACGTTTAATCTGTCTAATTGCTCTTTTTTGACCTCGTGTCCATTGGGGGGATGTAAAAATAACAACTCCACATGGGTCATCCTTGGACCTGCCCGCGCGACCAGCCATTTGGACAAGAGAGGCTTCATCAAAAAGACTACTGTCCGCGTCTAATACGTACACATCACTCCGTGGAACAGTTACCCCTCGCTCCAAAATAGTCGTTGTAACCAGAACACGTATTTCAGTAGCTCGAAATAAGCGTACTTTAGCGGTTCTTTCTTCATCCTGTGAGGAGGTGCCCGCAATAGGTACATAAGGCAAATGTTTAATCAGCAGCTTCACAAGTCCCTGAATATGTGAGATTCGTGTCACAAACAGGAAAACCTGTGCCCCACGTTGTATGGATACGCGTAGGCGTTGAATAAAGGATGCGGGAAGCCGACCTTTTTGCAGCCATTGTTGCACTGAAGCAGCCCCCAAACGAAATGGGACAGGTAGAGGATGACGATGAAAACGAACGGGAACCTTGGCGTGTGGCAGCAGACCTCGTGCAGCCTCTTTCTGCAAGGATTGCGGTGGTGTAGCAGACAAATAGATAAACTTCCCCTTCGGCTTACATACTGCTCGTGCAGCAAAGGCAAGCATAGGATCATTGTGATAAGGAAACGCGTCAATCTCATCAATCACAACCAAATCAAAAGCTTGACGATAACGCAATAGCTGATGTGTCGTTGCCAGTGTCAGCTGTCCCCTTTGCCAGCGTTCTGCGCTTCCCCCATAGAGCGTCACCATGCTCACATCGGGAAAAGCAATGGCCAAACGAGGGGCTAACTCCAGTACCACGTCGCGGCGTGGTGTTGCCACAAGTGCCGTTCCTCCGTGGTCTAGCACATATTGCAAGAGCGGAAACATCATTTCCGTCTTGCCTGCGCCCGTTACGGCCCAGAGCAAAAAACGCTCTACCTTAGTACCAGGCACCTGCTGATCAGCAGCGTTGTGCCTCGCACCTTCGCCAGGTTTCGGCGAAGGCTGCCTGCTACGGGCAAGGTTGCTGCTCTGCGAAGAGGCAGCTTCTGATCCCCGGCGCGCAACCATGCCGCGCCGGAACAACGCCCGGAGCCCACGGCCTTCCGGGCGAAAATGTCCCCGCACTTCGCCGTGCGGTGCGGCTAAAAAGCGCAGCGCCGCTTCGGCGGCGGCACGCTGCGCTGGGCTTAGCCCCCAGCGGTCGAGTTCCGTCGCCGGGGCTATGCCTGCTGTGCACGGCAGCGCGGGTTTCGCTGCACCGCGCAGCAGCAGCGAGCATTCACGGCTGCGTCCAAGTGCGAGACATGTCTCGCAGTAGGCGCACGCCTTACGGCCGCACGATGCGCAGCTCGTGCGGTGCACTATCCCGCTGCCACAACGGTTGCAGCGGAGTTCATGCGTACGCGCGGCAGACCAGCGCGTGCGAGGTGCTGGATCGAGGCCAGTAGCAAAGCTGAGTCGGCCTTGCAGATATGCAAGTTGTGCAGCGGATCGCCAAGTACGCTCCAAACCTGGCGCTGCCTCTGCCAGTAGCGCTTCGACTTCTGGAACGAGTAACTGGCGTCCTGACAACAAATTAGCCAGTTCATTCGCTTGTCGTGTTAAACACTCCCTCTCCAATCCATCCATTCCCGTGACGAGGTCCCTTTTTTGAATAGAACGTAAAACTCCCTTTGTTTCTCGTCTCTCATCCCCACTTTCTGTGCGAGAAGTCCAACCTTGTACATGATCCCAAATGCATATATTCTCTACTCTTCCAGATAAAATTCGTTCTCCGTCAAAAGGTTCAAGAGCCAGTTCACTTTTTAGCTGTGCGATAATATAAGCCCACCACTGCCGTTTCCCCCATCGCTCCATACCTACTAATTCCTTAAATGTTTCACACAGCTTTGTTCCCCAGGACAAGGGGAGCTCATCTCCTAATAACACCCACCTTTCGACAACATTCCCCTGCCCCTCATCTGGATTCATCCACCATGTCATATCTACTCGAATATCCACAGATAATCGGAGATTCCAATTCCCCTTATACCTCACTGCATATACTGCAATTTTCACCTTCCCCTTCTCCCCCCATTCATTACTTTTTGGGTTCTTATCACCCCAGAGAACAGCAAAAAAGCACACTTCTGTGGCTAATAGCCTGAAGTGTGCTTCACATCAAGTAGATCTCAACGATATCCCTGTTGTCTTGCCTATGCAACTGTTTATAAACATTTATATCCGATTTTGACCACGATGTCCACAATCCCCTGTTGCTAAGGAACAAGCGGAGCGTCCGCCAACGACTTGACTGTTCTAAGATCAATAACAACCTGCTTTTCACCGCCTGACTTCGGTAAAACCGGGTTCCCCGGTGAAAAACGACTTGAAATGACTGAAACATCCATATGACTATAGCGCACTAGCCGTGTCAGAATCGGTAGCGTATCGTCCATAGATTCATCATCCAGTACCGTCACATGTAGCGGCCTCCGGTGCAGCCAGGCAAGTATGTTCAACGAACGCATCACCCATTCCACACGATCTCCGTCATTGGACGTAATCACAATATAGCGAATCGCGCGATGACCTGGAGATATCGCGCATGAATCTTCGCCATTGTGATAAGCCTGAACCGCCTGTCGTATATACATAAGATGCACGACAGCGGCCCCCACGCCGTATATAAGCAATATCCAAACCAAGTGAGCCGTCACGAGGGTTCCACCTCCTCCTATAGCGACAATATATGCCGTATAACAGGAAGAGGTGTCACGGTTATGTACTGGGTTTCTGTATGAGCGGACATATCGCCCGGAGTAAAAGACGGTACAGCATTCATATCTATTAGCAGCTGCATCGTCTAATGCATGGAAAAACTACACTTTACAGCGTAACCCATCCATATTTGATTGAGTTAATAACTGCTTGTGTACGGTCATCAACCTCCATTTTTTGCAAAATACTGCTGACATGGTTTTTGACCGTTTTCTCACTAATGAATAAATATTCACCGATCATCTTGTTGCTCTTACCTTCAGCCATCAGACGCAATACTTCAGCTTCACGACGGGTCAATGGATTATTTTCACCTGCGACAAACTTCACGCCGGCTTCCTTCGTATGACCTTCAGCCATAGCCCCTGTTTCATTCAAGTAGGTCATCCGGCGGAGTTGCTGAATGAGCTTACCTGTTACCTTCGGATGGATAAACGCATAGCCTTCATGAACCGAACGAATAGCATTAATGAGGGACTCGGCCTCCATATCCTTTAACAGATAACCATTGGCTCCCTTGCGCAACGTCTCAAATACATAGCTTTCATCATCATGAATGGATAAAATGATAACTTTGACATCCGGGAACATCTCACGCAGTTTTTCAGTTGCCTCTACACCATTTTCGATTGGCATATTAATGTCCATCAGAACAATATCCGGTTTCTCTACGTTACAGAATTCCAACACTTGAATACCATCACCACATTCTCCGATGACCTCAATGTCGTCCTCCATATTCAAAATACGTTTAAGCCCTTCACGGAACAACTGATGATCGTCCGCTAAGAGAACTTTAATGGGTGCATTGCTAATTTCCTGATTTTCCATGTTGTTACTCCTTTCCCTTTTCCACGTTGGTTGGGATATGAATCACTATCTTGGTGCCTTGATTCTCAGCTGATTCGATCTCCATTCTCCCCTCGAGCAGTTCAACCCTTTCCCGCATACCAATCAGACCAAAATGCCCATGATCTTTGCTTTTTTGCTGAAAAAGCTCTGGCTTGAAGCCCAAACCATTATCCTGCACCACGATTTTTACAAGCTGCGCCTGATAGGTAATCTCAACAAGCACATAGGTAGGATAAGCATGCTTGGCAGCGTTGGTCAAAGCTTCCTGGATCAGACGGTAAATGGCTGCTTCCATCGCGGAAGAGAGACGGTGTTCCTTGCCCCTTGTTTCAAAAAGCGATCTAATCTTCGTTTTTTCTTCAAAATCCTGCACATATTTCCGGAGCGTCGGAATAAGTCCCAGGTCATCCAGGGCCATAGGACGCAAATTGAAAATGACCTTTCGCATTTCCTCAAGACTGGAGCGAACCTGTTTCTTCAAGTCTACTATTTCGTCCTGAACCATCTTGAATTCCTGCTTGGCGATCATTCTTTCCACAATTTCCGTCCTAAGCACTAGATGCGCAAGGAGTTGCGCAGGTCCATCGTGAATTTCACGGGATATACGTTTGCGCTCCTCTTCCTGAGCCAAAATAATTTTCAGACCAATAAACTGCCGATTTTTGGCCGATTCGATGATCCGCGTCACTTGTCCCAATTCGCCCGACAAATATTCCAGCACGACCCCCATCTGCGAACCGATGGTTTCGGCGCGCTCGACAGAAGCCTCGACACTTTTGGCCCGCTTTTGAAGATCATCTCTTCTGGCTTTGAGATACATTTCCTTCTCGCGGAAAATCATCACATCGAGTTGAAGCTGTGTTGCCTTCTCATAAGCCTGCTTGATATCCTCTTCCGAATAGCGAACGAAGTCACGGCTGACCTCAGTCAACCGAATGCGGGACCGCCGATAGTTCATTTCCAGCTGGTCCACCTTTTCGATCGTTTCTGCTGTTTCCTTCAAGACGCTCTGGAGCTCCTGATTTAACGTGACCAGCTCGGTCCGGGCCGTGTCCAATATTTCGAACATCTGATATTTGCTGTTCTCCATCACCTGGATGGCATTTTTAATGACTCGGTCTATGATATCGGCTTGAAAGTCCACAAATGTTCTACTCCAATCCTAGCATTTCAAGTATATATCATACCATATCATGATTGAAGGGTGATGGTCTTCGTTTCTTGTTCCCATTTTACAGTCATTCCTAACTGCTCAGACACGAGTCTCAACGGGACTAAAGTCCTACCCCCTAGCACAACGGGTGCAACATCAGTACTTTGACGCTTCCCGTTCAGAACAACTTCTTTTTTCCCTACGGTCAAATCCATCAGCACACCACCGCGCATAACGGTGATCCGTTGATCGCCCGCATTCCATTTGGCTTGTCCGCCAAATGCGTCCAGCACATACTTAATCGGAACATACGTTGAACCATCGCGAGTCATCGGAGCTGCATCAATTGTTGTAGGTGTTCCGTTTACTGTCATTGATTTTTGTCCGATCGTCATTTGAGCTGTTCCCTTTTTAAGTCCTTCTGTGCCGACCGTTCCCGGTGTATTAAAAGAAATATTATCAAAAGCAACATTGCCTGTTTTAGCACGCTCGTCCTGACCTTCCGCCACATTGACCACATAAAGACGTTTCAGCTTCGCTGGATACGAAATATTCAAACCGCTCATATCTGCATTAATGGTTTTCCAACCGTTCCAGTCGATCACTTTAGCGAGATCAATATATGCTGTTTTGCCTTGGGCATCCTCTAGCTCCGCACGCAGCCAGTTCAGACTCTTATCCCCTCTGACATCAATTGAGATGGAAGTAGCCGCCTGTTCAAGCGTTTTCCCGGACGTGCCGTTCAATTGGGCGTAAGCATACATTTTACCACTGCCGTTCGTCATATCGTAGTTCAGTTCCAGCACTTTGGAATTGGCATGGTCACCATCTCCTTGTACAACAGCCACTGTGCCGGTAACACCTTCCACATTCGAAGTAAAATCAACCGGATACGAAACATTTTCGAAGTTCTCCCAATTGTTTGTACTTGCTCCGCCAGCAGACAAGAAGACGACAGCGCTGAAACCATCATAGCGACCGATGGCATAGCCCGTTTTCACGCCTGCATCCACCGTATTTACTGTAAGTTGATTGTCCTTAACGCTTCCCTTAAAGCCAATGAACTCCCATTTGAGCGCATCTGAGGTAATGCTGACACTCTGTCCATCTTTTGTCTTTGCCGTTACCGGTACAGCGATTTTAGCTCCAGCGGTAAGCGAGCCAGTTCCACTTCCTGTGGTGAGTGATGAAATTTCATCTGCTCCAAGCACGGTGACCTTAGTTGTAGCGCTGGCTGAGCCACTGGATGCCGTTAAAGTAGCCGTTCCCGGTTGGGCCCCCTTCACAACGCCGCCGCTCACTGACACAACAGCCGGGTTGCTGGACTTCCACGTCACTTGTACTTTTGAGGTATCGAAGGGATTGTAGTAGTTGTCATAGCCTTTGAAGGAATAGCTTCCGGTCTGACCAATCAGCAGCGTTTTATTGCCCTTGATGGTGAAACCTTTGAGCGTTCCTTTAGGAGCATTGGTATATACCCCCACTCCATTTACGATACTACGTTGCTCTGTACCATATTCCGTATTGAATGTAAGTCCCGCTGTCGTATCCCCCAAATCACGAGTCACCATGGTCGTAGAACCGCCCCCATCGAGGTTCATACCCTTCCAAACGCCAATATCTTTCATCAGCGTTTGCAGCTCGCTCAGGGATACACCAACGCTGTTCCCATTCTTCTCAACGGCAATGACATAAGCGTAACGCTTGTCACGGGAATATCCCAAAGCTGTACGCGCACGCGTCCCGCCTATGCTTGTTGTGCTCCGGGAAAAAGAGGTTTTCTGACCGTCATTTACTAATATGGTATGTCCACCAATCATCATCTGAAGGTTGGAAGGATCTACTTCACTCCCTGTCGATTTAACACGAAGGCGATAGCTTGTTTCTACCGTCTGTCCCACGGTCAGATGCGCTTTGGCATAATCAGCCGCTTTACCGTGAGTACGTAAAATATAGCCATCCTGCGGAACGGTCATATTCAATGTAGCATTGTCGGAGACTTGCGTAACCACACCATTTTGTACCAATACCTCGGTAGGCGTTGTCGAACTGTTTTTGGGCCGCTCAATTGCTTTCCAAGCAGATGTATAAATATACATAGCATTAGAGTGACTATAACTGCCCCCGCTCGTCTCAGGCGAATACGAAGCCTTGTTCATCCCCGCCAAAGAGAAAGACGACCCGTCTCCAGCTTTTACTGTTCCTTCAAAAGTAAACTGCTCCACCATCGGAGAACCATCTCTGGTTACAGCAAAGGCATACATGCCCGTTAAATCAGATGGAGTAGACATCAACACACCCTTGGATACTTGTCCACCGATCGGAGCTCCCTCGCTTGAGGTATTAAAATAATCCCCGTTTACACCAGCAACCGCTCCAGTCTCTTTTGCCATGCCGCCTGTGCTCTGCCGGGTCGTAAACTGTCCATTCTTCCCCGTCATGACATCCAGCTTAACGTACGGATTTTGCAAGTCCACTCGAATGATATCAGCCAGCGCTGTTCCTTTGGAGCCTTTAAAACGATATTTCAATAATGTTGCACCCGAAGTAATGATCTCTTCGCCCAATTTTACAGTCGAACCAGAGGCTGCACTTGCGATTGGAGCAGACATCCAACCATTTAAGGGAATTAGAGCCCCAGTTCCAGCAACCGGACCGACCCATAATACACCTGCCAGTGTTAACACGGCCCATCTTTTAGCGATTCCTCTGCCATTTACTTTCACTTCACTCTGTCTCTTATTACTTAAAAACATTTGGATAATAGCTCCCATCTTCAATGTATTTAAACGGTTTTGTTCCGCGCATGTACTCTACCAATAAACAAAAAAATCCTCTTATGTTAATAGACTTATTATATAGGCAAAAGTTACGAAAATCCCGTCAACTAATTCATAAAATCTAAAACGATGAATTGACGAATGCAATATCGGCGCACTATAATACATTCGAACTTGTTAGTTCAAATAATACTGATTAGTTCACTTCTCTAATTATGACCCTATCGGAAGGATTGATAATCATGAATAAACAACGGGCCATCATCATATCTACTTTATCCCTGTGCATCGCAATGACCGGATGTTCTACAGAAAAAAAAGATGCCGCTCTAGGTTCATCTGTACAGCCAACCGTTGTGCGGACCGCAATCGTCAAATCAACGCCACTTCATACTGCCTATAACTTGTCAGGCACTCTTCAAGCCTATGAAGAACGTACACTGGCTTTTCAGAACGGAGGTATCGTCGCTAGCGCAGAAATCACTACCGGGACGGCTGTACAGAAAGGTACAACCATTGCCCGTCTAGATGACGCTGACTATAGACTGCAGGTTGCACAGGCGACAGCCTCTATTCAAGAGGCCTTGGCCGGTATAGATAACGCACAGGCTAATTTACAGGCTGCTACCTCCGCGATTCAATCCGCCGATGCCGGCATTACAGGAGCTCGCGCGAATGTTAACAAGGTCAATAAAGGCGCACGTGCTCAAGAGAAACAACAAGCGCAAGCTACTGTAGATAAGGCACAAAGCGCTTATAACAAGGCCAAGACGGATAGCGAGCGCACACAGAAGCTGTTTGAGGCAGGCGCTGCTACCGCATCAGATAATGAAAATGCTCACCTGAATGCTACCGCAGCCCTGAAAGACTTGGAACAAGCCAAGGAATCCCTGTCCCTTTTGCTGGAAGGGGCCACAGCCGAAGATCATCAATCCGCCCAAGCTTCCTTTCAAGATGCGCTTGCAGGTAAAAGCAAAGCCCTAGCGGCCAGTGAACAGGCTGTGGCTTCCCAAAAACAAGCCCATGCCAACTACGAAAAAGCCCTTGTTGCCAAGGGGCAGGCAGAACTTGCACTTTCACGCACACGTCTAATCTCTCCTGTGAACGGTGTAATCTTAGAAAAAATCGTGAATACAGGTGATTTGGTCGCGTCAGGGCAAGCCGTCTATCGCATAGGCACCATCGACCGCCTCAAAGTACTACTTCCTGTACCAGACAGTGAAATTAAGGATTGGAAAAAGGGTCAACAAGTAGAAGTGGCGCTCTATGAAGAGACCCGTCAAGGTACGGTGTCTAACGTCTATCCTTCAACTAGCACCGACACAGGAAGGGTTAACGTAGAGATTGTTATAAACAATCCACAGCGAGACTGGTTACCCGGTCAGGTCATTAAAGCTGCTCAACAGGTGACCGACAAGAATGGGATTCTCGTTCCTGCCGAAGCAGTCATTAACACGGGAAGCAAGCCTTTTATTTTCAAAGACATTCAAGGAAAAGCTGTTAAAACCCCTGTGGAGCTTGGTAATCAGGTTGTAGATAATCAGTTGCAAATCGTATCGGGACTTCGTGAAGGCGAACGTATTATCGTTAAAGGGGCAGAAAACCTGTTTGATGGAAATGCGATTCAGTCGGAGGAAGGCGGACGCCCATGATTGAGTACATCGTAAAAAAACGAAAAATTACATTGCTGTTTTTTGTCATGCTGATTTTGGTCGGAATCTTCGGCTTTTTCCAGTTACCACAGCAGGAAATGCCGGATGTCACCATACAGAATGCTATGGTAACAACAGTCTACCCTGGTGCTTCACCACAAAAAGTAGAAGAAACCGTAACTAAAGAGCTGGAGAAACGCATTAAGGAAGTTGAAGGTGTTAAAACGATTAGTTCGACTTCTGGTAACGGATTCTCCTCTATTTTAATCGAATCCAAAAACGGAGTTGATCCTCAAACGGTTTGGGATGATATGCGTAAAAAAGTGCAAGATGCACAAGCTGATCTTCCTCAAGGCGTTGAAGTACCTGTTGTAAATGACAAACTAACCAGCTCTTTTATCGGCTCCTATGCCCTGACGGCTGACTCTTCCACACCGCTGTATAAACTAAATGATTTAACAACGACTTGGAAAGATCAGCTCAATACCATTTCTGGCGTATCTAGCGTCAAATTCAATGGTCTCCCTGATCAAGAAGTACGTGTCCATATTGACAATCAGAAACTTCAGCAATACCAGCTTTCGTGGGGACAAGTGGCTCAAGCGATTCAGGCTCAAATTGATCGGGTCCCTACTGGTAATATTGAATACAACGGACGTACCTATCAACTTATTGTTCGCGAGACCGAAAAAGCTGATGAATTGAATCAGGTCCTTTTGACACGCACCAAAGAGGGTAATCCTGTTTATTTGAGAGATATCGGCATAACGGAGCTGGCCCATCCTAATACAGAATACTTTGCCTATGTAGAGGGTAAACCGGCCATTACGTTAAGTATTGGAGCAGAAACAGGCACAGACATCCCTTCTATGAGCGAAAAGGTCAATACCAAGCTCAAAGAACTGGAAAAAACACTCCCCGCAGGTGTTCACTTTCAAACTCTTTTTGCACAAAAGGATCAGGTAAGCCATATCTTTGACGACTTAAAGCGTGAAACGATTCTTGCGATTGTGGCCGTTATTCTCGTTTGTATGTTGGGGCTGAATTTGCTCACCTCTGCATTTGTTGCACTGGCCATTCCTATTTCGGTTTCGATTGCCATTATCTTTTTGCCTATGTTCGGCATCACTCTAAATCAGATTTCCGTTGTCGGTCTGATCATCGTACTCGGCATACTCGTGGATGATGCCGTAGTTGTAAATGATAATATTGAGCGTAGACTTACGGAATTAGGAGAATCGCCCTCAGTCGCAGCTGTAAAAGGTACCAAAGAGGTCATGCTTTCTATTTTGGTTGCAACTCTGGCTACCATCTCAGCTTTCGCGCCATTGTTGTTTCTTCCTGGAAATGTAGGTGCCTTTATTAAACCTATTCCTGCTATTGTCTCCCTGACCATGCTTGCCTCTATGATCATGTCGCTCACCATCATCCCTATTTTTCGAGAATGGTATGAGAAGCGCAGACAGGCTCGTCACCCTCAGGGTAAATCTAAACCAGCAGGCTTGCTCGGCCAGCAGATTCATTCTTTAAACAAGCTCTATTCACAAAAACTGATGCCTAAGGTCATTCAGCGTCCCTTGTTGACAGCCATGGTCGGACTCATGCTTGGAACAGCCGCCTATGGATTAGTTCCCTTTACCTCAGTTGAACTTTTTCCTGAGTCGGAAGATCCTCATGTTGCACTAAATGTAAAAATGCCTGTAGGCACTTCAATTGCGGAAACGGACCAGGTCGTTAAAGACCTTGCAGGCTGGGTGAAAAAGCAACCTGAAACTTCCAAGGTCGTCTACAGCACTGGAGGGACTGCCCCACAACTGTTTAGTGACATTAATAGTTCGGGTGGAAATATTAGTTATAACGAAACGGTGGGGCAGATTGCTGTCGTCGGCAAAGAAAACGTATTCGATCTCAATACGACAGTTGATGCTTGGGAACAACATGTTAAGAAATCCTACCCTGGAGTTACAGTTACGATGTATGTTCCTCGTCTCGGGATTCCAGTGGGTAAGCCCGTTTCTATTCGTATCTCAGGTCAGGATCTGAATGAACTGCAAACTCTTGCCCAAAAGGCAAAGGAGCAGATCGCGACAGTAGAGGGCACAACAGGCATCGTGGATGATATAGGAATTGAACGATATGCACTGGAGCTTGAGGTCAACAAACAAGCGATGGATCAATACCTGGTAAGTTACACAGATTTGACTCGCACCCTGCTTCTATTAAAAGAAGGAGCCCAAGTCAGTCAATTTGATACTGGAAACAGTCTGGTAGATATTAAAATGTATTTGAATCACAGCGACGAGGAGCCAAGTAAGCTTTTCCAACAATTAAGTGTAGTTAATGCAGCTGGTAAGCAAATTCCATTAAACCAGCTTGTCCAGATTAAGCCGTCATTTGCTATTCAGCAAATCAAGCATTACAATATGGAGCGGACGATTACGGTGGAAGCCGATTTGAACGGACGAACTGCAAGCGAAGCGATGGTTGATGTTGAAAGTAAGCTGGCGCAAATGAAGTTCCCAGAAGGCTACAAATGGGAGGTTGGTGGGGAAACCTCTGACCAATCGACCATATTCAAGGACTTAGGACAGCTGGCTATCGTTGTAGTCTTGCTCATTTTACTCTTGATTACTATGCAATTTTATTCTCTCTCCATTCCTATTATTATTATGACGACCGTGTACCTGGCAGCAGCCGGCGGGATTATTGGTATTTTCTTAACCGATATGCCTATCGGTTTTATGAGCATCATGGGAATCATTGCACTCGCGGGCATTGTTGTGCGGAATGGGATTGTGTTAATTGAATTTATCGAGGATGCACGACATGAAGGAATGGAATTGAAGGAAGCCGTAATACAGGCGGCCGCCGCTCGCTTCAGACCAATTTTATTGACATCCTTGGCCGCCATTGTAGGTATGATTCCGTTGGCACTATTGGGAAGCCTGCTCTTTAAGCCACTGGCGTTTACCGTCATTTTCGGTTTGTTATTCTCGACCTTGTTAACCTTGTTTGTCGTGCCGTCCTTGTATATGATCATGGCCAAATACAAGATGCGCCGTCAACTCAAAAAACAGCAGCACACAGTTATCACACCTGATCAATCTTTATGATGTATGAAGTGAGTTCGCATGCTGTCGAGTTAGTCGGTCCCTAGGGGGAAGTATGTATGGAAAGTAAAAAAAATGATATTTTACAGGCCGCCATTCGGCTGTTCTCCAGAAAAGGCTATTATTCAACATCTGTTGAAGAAATCGCCAAAGAAAGTGGGATGGCGAAGGCATCCTTCTATAAATATTTTCAGGGAAAAGAAGAACTCCCTCTAGAAATGTGTATCATTCTGGAAAATAACATTGAACAAGACATCCGGGCTCTCTACAGTAAACCTGATCTTTCTAAGCACGATAAACTGCACGGTTTTATTGTACTTTACTTGAAAAATCTCGTTGAAAACAAAGTGTATCTCATGATGGATCTTCCTGAGCCTTCCATGCTTATTTTCCAGAATGAACAACTTAATTACGCATTCGAGAATCATGAATACAAATTGTACAGATGGGTTCGCGACTGCCTGATTGATATTTTTGGACCGAGCATTGAAGATCATGCATGGGACGTGACCTTTGTACTTAAAAGCATTGTGTTTGAATATATTCGCTTCTTTGCCGATCGCATGAATGATGAAACGATTGAACATCTAACACAGTTTATTATCTTCTTATCCAGTTCCTTGGCAACCAGCCTGAACAATGCTGATTCAGCTCCACATTTGTTCTGGAGCAAGCAAGGCTGGTTACCCGAAAGTGCTCTAAGTAATCCTTTTGATCAAGGCCGTCAAATTAACAGCCTTCTCCACTCTTTGGAAGACAGTATACTGCTGTCTTCTTGGAGTTCAGAGGAGAAACAGGAGTGTCAGCAAATCTACGCTCATTTAAAGGAAGAGGCTCTGAAATCGAACCCTCAGAAAGGCCTCCTGAAAGCCCTTTTTGCGTATTTGGAGCAGTACAAGGAACTGCAAAAGGTTTGTCGTTTACTTAAAAATTTATTGGACCATGCTCCGATATCCGAGTAGTCACTCAGCATTCGGTACATCAGAACAAATTCGTACTTAACAGCGAAACACATCAAAAAAAAGACTGTTCATGCAAAGCATGAAACAGTCTTTTTGGGTTATTGCTTTTATTTTGATAACATACGAGGAATTACAGCCCCGCTTGTTCTTTTAGAATTTCAGCTTTATCTACGCTCTCCCATGGTACATCCAAATCTGTACGTCCAAAGTGACCGTAGGCAGCAGTTTGCTTATAAATTGGACGACGCAGATCCAACATGCGAATAATACCTGTTGGGCGCAGATCAAAGTTATTTCGGATCAATTCAACCAGCTTCTCATCACTCACTTTACCCGTACCGTATGTATCGACGTTAATCGAAACAGGCGTAGCTACACCGATGGCATAAGCAAGCTGAATTTCCACTTTGTCTGCCAATCCAGCTGCTACGAGGTTTTTCGCTACATAACGAGCAGCATAAGCAGCGGAACGGTCCACTTTGGTCGGATCTTTACCGGAGAATGCTCCCCCGCCGTGACGTGCATAACCACCATACGTATCCACAATAATTTTACGGCCTGTCAGACCTGCATCTCCTTGAGGACCACCGATAACAAAGCGTCCTGTCGGATTAATGTAATACTTGGTTTGCTCATCCAATAATTCGGCAGGAACAACTGGCAAAATAACCTTTTCTTTGATGTCTGCTTGAATTTGCTCCAAAGTAGTATCCTCCGCATGCTGCGTAGAAACTACAATAGCATCAATACGAACAGGTTTACCATTTTCATACTCTACCGTTACTTGGGTTTTACCGTCTGGACGAAGGTAATTCAGTGTTCCATCCTTACGCACTTCAGACAAGCGTCGTGCAATACGGTGAGACATAGCGATAGGTAAAGGCATCAACTCCGGTGTCTCGTTCGTAGCAAAACCAAACATCAATCCTTGATCTCCAGCCCCAATGTTTTCCGTTTCTTTATCTACTTCAGCAGGATCACGGCTTTCCAAGGCAGCATTAACCCCTTGAGCGATGTCCGGCGACTGTTCATTCAAAGAAGTCAATACAGCGCAAGTATTATAGTCGAAACCGTATTTCGCACGTGTATAGCCAATTTCCTTAATCGTATTACGTACAATGGATGGAATATCCACGTACTCCGATTTGGAACTGATTTCACCAATAACGAGAACGAGACCAGTAGCTACCGATACTTCACATGCTACCCGTGCATTAGGGTCATTAGCCAGAAAGGCATCCAATACAGCATCGGATATCTGATCACAGATTTTATCCGGATGGCCTTCTGTTACAGACTCGGACGTGAACAAATGACGGCCTTTTACAGACATGAATTTCAACCTCCCACAATTAAAATACATGAGGATTTAATAAAAAAATCCTGACATGGTAATGGCATTATTCAGATACCTTCAAGCCATCAAATGGCGGGAGGTATCTTGTTACACCTGATTAATAAAAAATGAACCTTCTCCGGTAGGAAAAGGTTGCGTACAAGCCTCAAATGCCATGATATCCTATTTAAAACAAGGTGTCAATTCGTGTCACCCAATGACAACATTCGAAATTAGGGTAAGTCTACATGCAAACCATTTTTGATTTACATGTAAATTACCCCAGATTTTACGCTACTATATGTTCAAAAACTGTAGAAATTATTGCAACTTACAATGTACCATATTCAGATAAGCTACGTTCAGCAGATTGTATCAGTCGCTTAGTAATTTCACCACCAACCGAACCGTTCTGTCTTGAAGTTAAATCACGCCATGCTACATTCCCGCCCCCCGCAAACTCCCCCAATTCTGCAGCAAATTCACTGTCAGCCTTAGGTTGTATATGTGTATATTGGGGATTATAAACAGGTAGCCCAAACTCAGCAGCGATTTCATACTTCAAATCATCTAACCTGGCACGACTTTCGGGAATTAATCGTCTTTGACCTCTTGACGCCATCTCGTATACACCCTCCACTAAATGTATTGTCTTTCATGGGGTTAGTGTGCAGCGATTAGGTTCAACTTAGCCAAGAACAATTTGCTATCCCAAACAGTATTTAAGAAAAAGAGCCGCCGAAAGCAGCTTAAATACAAAACAGTTTACTGAACAGTATAACCGCCTCGTACCATAACGACCAGACCAAACTTCTGACCTTCTTTTACTTGAATACCTCTTCCTTCTCTAGGAAACGATAATAAATGATTTTTTTCGACAGCCTGATTATGAACAATTTCCGTTCCAGAAGTAATATCAATAGCCCCACTGGCATCCATACTATACACAACAGCATAACCATTACGTAAAATAAATTCCGAGCCTGCTTTGGCAATCAGTTTTTGACCAGGCTTTACATCAACAACCTTTAAAACCTCTGTCTGCTCTGGTGTGGAAGTTTTTCCTGCACTAGAAGTTCCTGACGCCGTTGTGTTAGAGGTAGCGTTTGTCGCTGGAGTAGTCGAACTAGTGGTTTTACTACTCGTGTTACTTGCGGGCACTCCACCTTTGATTGCCTGGGCAATTTTTTGGTCAACATAGCTTTTGGTTACGACTGGATCATCAGCTGTACCAGGTTGTCCAGAACTGGAGGCTCCATTAACTGAATTGTTCATTAAGGAGCCTGCTACAATTCCTCCCCCAAGTAAAGCTGCAGCCAACGATACTTTATAGCGTGATTTCATGAAGTCCTCCTACAGCAGGTTATAGCAAGTATAGTTAAGTTTTAATTATTGCGCGCTTGCTCCAGCGGAACCTTGCATAGCCCAAGGCTTATTGAAAGCCAGCTTCAAAGTATCAATACTTGAAACTATATCTTCCGCCTGTTGCTCAGCAGTAGTCACTTTCAAATTAGCATCATAAACCTGAAGCTCTGTAGCCAACCCAACATCAAATTGCTTCTTAGCCATATCAGCCGCACTTCTAGCACTCACTAAGCCAGCTTGAATCTGTGAATATTGACTTTCCAATGCTTTGATATTGTTATAAATTGTTCTTACAGCTTCTTCGAGTTGTCTCTTTGTGCCTTCTGTAGCATATTGAGCTTTTTCAACATTAAGTTGTTCAGCTTCATAAGGGGTATTTCCTGGAGTATTGAAGTTGTAAAGCTTCAAGCTCAATTCAGCCAAATCCACTTTTTGCTCACTCAACCAAATAGCAGTACTGCTAGTAAGTACTTGGCTTACTTTTGTCTCTACATTATCTTTAAACTCAGAATATACAGGTTTATCCTTTAATTCATAACGTTGCTCTGGTTTGTAACCAATCACTTGGTTCAAAGATACATATGCACTATCTAAATCTTTTTTTGCCTTCTCTAAAGCAGCTTGATTTTGAGTCAACTGATTAGTTGCTTGCGTAACCTCATAATCACTCGACATTTGATTATCTCTTTTAATTTGTGCAACTTTCAGCTTGCGCTCTGCATCTTCAATATTCAAAGCAGCCAGCTTAACGGCATTTTGCTTTTGAAGAAGCTTATTATAAAGATCCTTCACATTGTACTCAATACCTTCTTTGGTCATATCCAAGTTCTTTTTAGCAGCCTCATAGTTAAGGTTCGTTTGAGCATAACCTTTGAAAGCTTTATCTTGACCTTCATCACCAGCTTCGGCTGGAACAAAGTCAATATTCTTGCCTGCTTCCTTCATGATTTTTCCAGCCTGATCGATATTCGTTGCCGCTGTTTTTACTGAAGTACTATCAGCTACAGCCAATTTAACTGCATCATTATAGGTCAAAGAATCATTATAGTAGGTATCATAAGTAACTTGGGTCACAGGAGTTGCTAGAGGCTTACTGGACAAACTATTGGTTTGTTCGTCAGTAGTACTACCATTAGCTTGATTGGAAATAGTCACTGTTCGTGTAGCCTGATCCCAATTTACTTTGGCGCCTAATGATTGGCTCACAAAACGTAAAGGAACGAGTACTTGACCCTTTTGAATTTGAGTTGCTGCATCGAGTTGTACAGGATTACTATTTTTATAAGCAAGCTTAGAACCAACATTTAAAGTTAACGTATCGTCATTTTTAGATGCTGTCACTTTTTTAGCTTTGCTGTTCCAATCGACTTTAGCACCCAAGCTTTCGAAGACTCCACGCAGAGGCACCAAGGTTGTATTTTGACTAACAACCGGGGACTGGGTATATTGCTGAGTTACACCGTTAATAATAACCTTTATATCACCTGGTTGAGCTCCTGCAAGACTGGCGAACGCAGAAGAAAGAACCAATGTGGACAGTACTGCCACTCCAAAACGTTTCATAATTTCTCTCCTTTGTCAATAAGACTAATAAAAGAAAAGGGCTCCAAAAGGAACCCTCTTCTCATCTAATTCAGTTAACTCAAAAGAGTTGCTCTTAAATTAGTTGTTGTTTTCAACAGTTACTGTTTTAGCAGTTGCATCGTAGTTAATGGATGCATCCAACGCTCTGCTCACCCAGAAGATAGGCAGTACAGTACGGTTTTTGTTAGTTACAGCTTTAACGTCCATACGAACCACAGAACCGTTAATAGTCAACAGGTTTGTGTTCAGTTTGATTTGAGCAACGCGGTCACCTTTAATCAGGGTAACTGTGGAAGTTGCTTTGTCAAACAGGATGTTTTGTGGGGATACACCCAAAGCTTCAGCTGCATAACGTACTGGCAAGTAAGTGCGTCCGTTTTCAGCATAAGCAGCTACATCAGAAGTTTTACTTTCGCCGTTCACAGTGTAGGAAGTGCTTCCCAGTGTGAAGACAGCTTTAGTTTTAGTGGCACCTGGAGCTGGAGTTCCAACAGTTGCGATTGCTACTTCAGCAGCTGCAGTGTTGTTGTCTTTCCAGTTTTGGGTGTTGTCAGTTGCGCCTTTGTATGCAGTGTAAGAAACTGCGCTACCTTTCAGCTTAGCAACGATGTCGCCTTGAGCTACAGTACGGTCAACAGTCAGCTTAGGAGCCGAGATTGTGATTGTACTTGGAGTAGCAGATTCGCTGTCGATGTAGAAGCTCAGACGGCCTTTGTTGCTTTCGCCGTAAGTATCAGTAGATACGCTCTTCACTTTAACGTCACCAGCTGTAACTTTTACTTCTGGAGTAGAAGCAAAACGTACGCCTGTTGGCAATTCCAAGATTACTTCACGGCTACCGTCTTTCTTAACGAAAGCTTCTTTAGCAGCTTCAGTGATTGTGATATCGCCAACTTGTTGATCGCCCAGACCGATTGTCAGGGTTGGTTTAGAAGCAGCAGCCAGAGTAACTGCTTGTTTCACAGTAGCAACCTTAACAGTACCGCTCAGACCTTGGCTACCAGCAACATCAACGTTCAGATCGCCGGAGAAACCTGGTTGCGTTGCAACTTCAACGTTTTTGAGTTTCAAAGTACCTGGATCTTTAGAGCTATTAACGTTTTTGAAAGTCAATCTCAAAGTACGTTTGTCGGAATCTGTGTAAGATACCTCTGCTCCACCCAAACCGTTAGTGTTTTCGAAAGATCCGGAAAAGTTGCTACCTGGAGAGTTACTTTCGAAAGTAGACTGCCAACGAGCACCTTCAGGCAAACGCAATGTTACAGTGCGGTTGTTAACAAAAGAACCAGCAACTTTTTCTTTAATTACGATATCACCAATTTTTTGCTCGTCATGGCCAGCAAGAATTGTTGTTGGAGAAGCAACGGAAACACCGCCACCGATTTGACCATAGTTACCAACTACAAGGGAGCTAACGTCAGTAGTTGTGTTACCGGAGATACTAACAGTAACATCACCTTCTTTAGCGTTAGTTTCATCGTCAACGTAGAAGCTCAAAGGCAGGTTAAATGTTGTTTCTTTACTACTTTCTTTTTTCAAAGACACAGTCAGAGTGTCACCATCGACATTAGAAACTACATCACCAGATGCGATATCACCAAAGAGAATGCTAGCACTTTTTGGAGCGTTCCATTTAAAACCGCTAGGCAATTTCAGTTTGATGTTATTATTGTTAGCCAAAGCACCAGCTGTTTGTTCTTTCACTTTCAACGTTGCAGTGAAATTGTCTGTGTTAGAAACGGTATCCAAAGCAGACAAAGATACTTGACCGGAAGATACTACGTTTGCAATTGTAACTTCACCGCTAGTAATACCACTCAGGGAAGAAGCATCAATTGTAGCTTTTACAGGTCCATTGCTAGGTCCACTTACATTGATGTTAGCAAAGTTCAAATATACATCAGCGCTATCTTTGGAGTTATCAAAGCCCAGCGTTACTTTTGCAGAGTTATTAGTCAATTTTTCAACTTTCAGTGCAGTAGCTTCATTATAGCCAGTAGCTGCGACATTCTTATCGAGTGAGTTATCTTGTGGATCAAGATATATGCCCAAACCATAAGTAGCGTCAGTAGCAGAAGTAGCACGGCCAACCTGAAGATCTCCAGATTTACCAAATTCAAAGCCTTTAGGCAAAGTAATAGTAAAAGAAGCACCGTCAGCAATAGAAGCTTGGCTAATACTTATTTTCGATCTACCCAAAACAGCATTATCTTGTTGGTTTGAGTTGATACTAGGAGTACTAATTACATTGAAGCTAGAAGCCGCATGGATTGCAGTTGGTGCAGTCAATGCTGCGATTGGAGCTGCTACACCAGCAACCAATGTTGCTGTTGCCAGCACGTTGATCATTTTTTTATTAAACTTTGTCATAACCTTGTTTTCTCCTCCTTGAATATAACCAGAAATATTATTTTTGTCTTTTTGTCGGATCTTGTCACTCATCAGTCGTTACACCTCCTTTCCGAGCTTTATGAGAACCCTTATAAAATGATATCTGTGACAATATCACAGAAGCTTGGAATCTAGTTGAAAGAAAGCGTCCATTTATGACGTACTCCAGTATTATACAATGTGATAACAATGCAGTAAAGATTTTTTTTAGCGAATTTTGTCTTTACGCTTTTGTACCCCTTTGTTTCATACTCACCCAATTAGACGTAGCATGGGTTCAAAAAGTTGCGTCCGTTTCAAAAAAAAATTTATTTTTTTGAATTATGTATTCCGCTTTCCACAGTCATAATTATACTCTTGATCCTGTTCCTCCGTCATCCTACAACTTTTACCTCCTCAACCTTAAATGTACAAGGGTTATTTCCGCACATCTAATCGGTCTTTAATGGAGTATATTCGCTAAGAATTATCCATAGAATATATAAAGTACATAAAGTCTATAGATTCCCTTGAAATCTAATACTCTAATACACTTTAAGTAGTAGAAATGACGGAGTAACAGTGATTTACGTAAATATAGCCGTGACAAATTACTTCACTACATTAATCTTCGCGCCATCCGTAAGCAGACTAACGCCCTTAACGACAACATTTTGTCCTTCAGCAAGCCCCTTGGTTACCTCAACCTGTTTGGCACTTTCCTGGCCTGTCTGTACCTCTACCCGCTTAGCCACTGTTCCTTCCACTACATAAGCATACTTTTTCCCTGCCTGCTCCGTAATGGCATCCTGCGATACCAAAATGTTTTTAGGAGCTTCTGATTTCATGTATACAGTTACAACCATCCCTGATTTTAATTCGCCAGAACCATTAGGAACTGATACCTCAACAGGGTATGCCTTCAGATCATTATCCATTACCGGATTGACAGCCGATACTTTGGCCTCAATTCGCTTATTTAACGAGTCCACGCCTACAGTCACAGATGAACCCACCTGCATCTTGAGAAGCTCAGATTCAGAAACGTTAACTTTAGCAATAATAGGATTGGTATTTGCTATTGTAGCAACCGCGGATTGTGCACTAACCATTTGCCCCTGGGTTCCTGTTACTACCGATATCGTACCGGAAATCGGAGCTTTGACCACAGTATCCACCAGTTGGCTACGTGCTGTGTCTAAACTGGACTTAGCTTGATTGACAGAAGCACGAGCTACGTCAATGCCTGTTTTCTGTTGGGCAAGACGTAATGATTTTTGAGCATTGCTATATGTTGTTTGCGCACTTTGCTTGGACGTTTGTGCATTGTGAAGTGTGATCTGTGCATTCTCCACTGCAGTTAAAGCCCTTCTATGCGCTATTTGAGACTGCTCTAACTCAGATTGAGATAGAGCACCCGCACTAAACAACTGTTGGTTGCGGTTGAGCGTATTTTGAGCATCACGCACGGAACTCTGAGCATCGACCAGACTGGTCTGAGCTTGGGTGATAGTGTTGTCTTGCTGGACAAGCGCACTTTTGGCTTGATCCACGCTGGATTCTGCCTGCTGTACCGATTGCGCTGCACCTGACTCTGCTTGTTTTAAATTGGCCAGGGCAACCTGGTAAGACTCCTGGGATTGCTTAATCGAGTCTTGCAAGTCCTTTTGGTCTATAGTAAACAATGTGTCGCCTTTATTTACTTTTTGGCCCACTGTAAGGTTAATACTTTGAATTTTACCACTAATTTTCGGAGACACCTGAGCTGTCTCTTTGGGAGCAAAGCTTCCAATAATACCTGTTGAATCGTTAATACTACCTTTAGCCACTTTTGCTACTTGAACTGGAATGGCTTGCTGCGCCGTAGTCGGTGCGGCAGGGGCCTCTCCCCCACCGCAACCAGCTAATGCAACTGATAAAAGCAAAGTTGTAGCAATCAGAGCACTTTTTTTATTCATTATGTTTCTCCACCTCACCTTATATATGAACACTTTTTTGTAGTTTCGCTTCTTTTTTTAATTCTCTCTTCGCTTGTCTTTTTAATTTCCGATTCTTACGTTTTTGTATCATATTATCCATGATGACGTAGACTACCGGAATAAGAATCAATGTAATAACAGCTGCGAAGGATAACCCGAATACAACAACAACTGCCATCGGTGCTTGTGTTTCGTTACCCTCTCCTGTAGCGAATGCCATTGGGATCAAAGCTAGTACAGTAGCCAGCGTGGTCATCAAAATCGGACGCAACCGCTCAGACGCTCCATGAATAATAGCTTCATCCCGATCTTGGCCGTCTTTTCGGAGCTGAATTATAAAGTCAATCATAACTATGGCATTGTTGACGACCAAACCGACGAGCATGATGTAACCCGTCAAAGCTGAAACGCTAAGACTCGCCCCGGTTACAGCTAAACCGATAAGCACACCAATTACCGTAGGTGGAACGGAAAACATAATAACAAACGGTGTGAGCAGAGATTCAAACTGTCCTGCCATAACCATATAAATCAGAACTACAGATAGCAGAATAGCTATCCCTAAGTTTATAAAAGACTCCATCATTTGTTCAGTTTGCCCACCACCCGTATCTGCACTGTAGCCTTCTGGGAAGTGAGTACTCTTCAAAAGAGCATCTATTTTCTGTTTGACGGTTAGAATGTCCCCTGATCCATCAATATCAGCAGAAATCTGTACTTGACGTGTCTGGTCTTCACGAGTAACAGTATCGGGTACAGTCCGTTTATCAATACTTACTACGGAAGACAAAGGTACATCAATACCTTGTGGAGTGGTAATCCGCAAGGCTTGTAGATTTGACAAATCGTGGCGATTTTGCTCTGGCAATGATATCTTCACATCAATCTGATCTTCACCTGTACGATAGCTTGTGGCGACTGATCCATTAAAAGAAGTATTCACTGCAGATAAGATTTGAGTTGCTGATAAGCCATATCGACTCGCAAGCTCCCGATTAACGGTAATCTCATATTCTTCGCGAACGGCACTCAAGCTACTTTTCACATTGACCGTACCCGGTATTTTTTTCACGTCCGCAACGAGATTGTCCGAGAGTTCTCTCAGGACGTCAATATCGTCACCTTTTAGATTAATGTTAACAGCCGCACCGCTTGAAAGGCCTGTTGTGGACGTCAGTGTAATCTCTGCATCCGGAATACTATCAAATTTCTTACGAAGGCCCTCAACTACAACATCTGTTGGCTGATGCCCATCCTTGAGCGTAACACTTAAATCTGCCGAGTTGGTTGGAGTTGCACCTGAAAAGGCCGAATTGCCACCAGACCCAACTGTCACTGTCATTTTATCCAAATCAGGAACTTTCAATATTTCTTTTTCTATATCTTGAACAACCTTTTCCGTTTCTTCCAAGACCGTTCCATTAGGAAGTTTCACATTAACTGTGAATTCCCCAGTATCGGATGCTGGGATAAATTCAGCCTTAACGAAAGGAACTAGAGCCCCAGCTGCCACGAACATTAATAAAGTAATGATTAACACAGATTTTCTATGGTTGATTCCCCACTTCAGTATACGGCGATACCCACCCTTAAATTTCTCGAAGCCAATATTAAACCACACAATAGGGTTAACACCCTTATAAGTACCTGAAGAGTATATGGATTCATCTGGTATGGTAGGTAGCCAACGTGAACCGAGCATCGGCACAATCAGAAGGGATACGACCAAGGCTGCAATGTGAGAGAAAATAACTGTTAACGCCAACGGTTTAAATAGAACTCCCGCTATTCCATCAACAAAAACAACTGGTAAAAATACTACGATCTGCGCAAGTGCAGATGCCATAACGGCATTACCCACCTGCTTGGAGCCATCAATAGCCCCTTGTAGCATGCTTTTCCCTTCATGTCGTTGTCTAAAAATATTCTCAATAATAACAACAGCAAAGTCGACAAACGATCCTAACCCCAGAAGCAAACCGCTCAATGAAATAACATTAATGGTTTGTCCGGTGAAATACATCATCATAAACGTAGCTACGAAGGAAATTGGAATAACGATAGCAGCAATAATGGTAGAACGTATACTGTTCAAAAATAAAAGTAATACAATGGCTGCGATAATAAGCCCCAATATAGCATGCTCTACTAGTGAGTGTACGGAGTCGCTAATCGGTTTCGAAGCATCTGTTACCATCTCTAATTGAGTTCCCTGAGGCAATTCCTTCCGTATCGAATCTAAACTATCCTTTACAGAATTGGCGATTGAGAGGGTATTCCCCCCTGTGGCTTTAGTAACAGAAATATTGACACTTGGCTTTCCATTAAAAGTAGAAATGGTTGTAACATCATCCAAGGAATCTTCAACTGTCGCAATGTCCTTTAGCTTAACGCTCCCCTTCCCTACTGGAATTGGCGTTTCACCCATTTCTGAAACAGCTTTATATTCACCCTGAACCCGAAGTTGGATTTCTGTATTGCCTCGGTATACTGAACCAGCAGAACCCGCTACGTTATTAGACGATAGCGCTTGGCTGATTTGATCCAGCGTAATACCATAGCTTTGAAGCTTGGCTTGATCTACAGTAATCTTCACAAGCCGTTCTTGCCCGCCTGACATGCTGACTGAAGCTACTCCCGCAATTCTTTCAAGTCGCGGCTGAATAATATCCTTAGCAATAGGCTTCAGCTTGTTAACATCCTGGTCCCCTGTAAAGGAGAGTGTAATAACCGGCGTTGCATTAAGATCCAATTTAAGTACGCGCGGCGAATTTGCCGCCTTTGGAAGAGATCCTCGAACTCCATCAATTTTATCTCGCATGTCGAGGGTTGCTTGATTGATATCTACTCCCCAATTAAATTGAATGATGACCATAGATGATCCTTCTGAAGATTCGGACTGGATCGTATCTACATTCTCAATAGAAGCCAGACTCTTTTCAATAGGTTTGGTCACCAATTCCTCAACTTCCGTTGGTGTCGAGTTCGGAATACTGGTCGCTACCACAGCGATAGGCAACTTCATATCCGGCATCTGCTCGACAGGAAGCCTTAACGAAAAAATACCGCCCCCGATTAGCAAAGCAATAATTAACATAAATACTGTTACAGGACGGCGTATTGAAAACTGAGACATCTCATCACTCCCCACTCACTTCTCTATGTAATATTTAAGCACACACATCCACTACTACGATGAAATAAGCGTAAAGTTTCAGATAAATGCGCAAAAAAAACATATAAAAAAATAATAAACACATTTTGAGATAAAAGCTTAAAAAAAAGAAATTAATTACAGACGTTTAAGCTAAATCCAAAATAAAAAACGTTGTAAGGCTAATCCAAAGTTCTTACCTCATTGATATTATGGCATAGGCCCTTAATTCCAGTCAAATAGCTGATTTATAAAAAACATCCCTCTCATGTATATGAAAGGGAATTTCCATTTCGCATGGAGGGATGTTTAATAATTTCAGGTGTTTTGTTAATTAGATTTTAGGAAGCAGCTTTTTATCAGCCATAACTTTAGCTACAATAATGGCTGCATCTCCACGCAAGGTCAGGGAAGTAGGATTAAACATATATCCTTTTTTCAGATCGCTTGCATCAACAGGTGAACCCGTAATAAAGCCTTTCTTGGCAATAGCCAACACAGATGCCTGTGCATAGTAATCAATTTTGTCCGCATCTTTAAAGGTCTTAGACAGATTCTTCATGATCTTGTCATGATCTGTTTCAAGCTTCAAATTCAATGCCTTAGCGATAATGACTGCTGCATCTTGGCGTGTGATTACATCTTCCGGCATAAAGATTCTTGGTTGCGAACCTTTGACAATACCAGCGCGTGCAGCTGTTTCAATATAACGATAATCATAGAGCGCATCTGCTGATATCGTATTTGGAATAGACACGTCGTCAAAATGCTTCGCTCCGCTGAAATTAAGCGGAATTTGCAGACCTTTGACGATCATAGACGTAAATTCGCCTCTTTTAATGTAGCTGTCGGGTCCAAAGCTATTAATTGGATCCATTGGGTTCATGACACCTTTAGCCAAAATGGCTTCGATGTAATCTCTGGCGTATTTGTGCTTAATGACATCACTATACGTTTCTCCAACTTTAGCAACTACATAGTAACCGAAACGATCAAACGGTACTTTAATGGTGTGTTTTTTCGGATCCACCACACCACCAATGTTCTGCCAGTCTTTAAGATCAGAATCAAAATAGAACACCGACATTTGTTTCCCTGCATCTTGAGCAATACTACTATCATACGTCAGCGTCAATGTAGCACGCTTGGAAGGTACTAACTCGTTAGATGGGTCACGCCAGTAGAAGTTTTTGATCTTGCTGCTGTCATTTTGCGACTTGTTAGCCAATTGATAAGGATCAGCACCATATGTCACTGGATCGTAAGCATCCGTTTTGATATCATCTGCGGTACCTGGGTCAATCCAGAATACTGGACTGGACTTGGTAAAACGACTTGGGAAATCCCGGTTGAAGTATCTACTTCCGTCTGCAATCAAGCTCCGCATATCGGACAATGCTTTTTCAGTTTCAAATTCATGACGGTCTACCACACCATCTTCGCTATTTGCTATCGCAAAGTACAAAGTATGCCCAGAGAAAACCTGGTTTTTGAATTGCTGTGGTTGATCGTAATCCCGGCGAATTAGACTCGTTCCCTTCGCAAAAGCAAGTGTAAGATTACCATCGAACACTTTGTGCGATGTTTTCATCGCTTCCATGTACTGCTCGCCAGGAATATTTGTAGGCACATATTTAACAGTAATGGTCTGTTTCAGTTTTTCTTTGCCTACTGTAACCACTACGTCAATTTTATTATCTTTGTTGGCTTTTAGACCTGTTACGATGGCTTTGTAAGTTGATGGGTAATCAACGGTACCATCATAGTCAGAATCAAATCCTTCTTGAACCGCTTTTTCCTTACCTACCATAACACTATCTGCGTTACCTGCGTTCACAACAACTTGCACAAAGTTTTGATTCACGATTCTCTTTTCAGGGAGCGGACGCAAAATATCAAAAGATGTAGATTGACCTGATACTTGCAGTCGGAAAGTAGCAAATGGTCCGCTCTTGCCGCTATTGTACAAGGTAATGTTATAAGCTACTGGTGTTCCATCTTGCGAAATAGTTTGGTTTTTCAACACAAAGCTGAAATACTTTTTGTCCGGATGGTAGTACACAAGCAGGTCTTTTAAATCTTTATTTGTAAATTTATCTGTAGTAGAACCGGAATTGTATGTTGTCTTAGCATCTTCTGCTGAGAAAAACTCGTTACTCAACGTCCAGTTGACTTCACTGTCATCCGATCCCTTAATCTCCAAAATATATTGATCTTTATTAGCAATATCACTTAACGAACCATTTACCTGATCTGCTTTACCCAAATCAGCAATACTGAAAGTACCAAATACATTGATATTTTTCAGAGATGTATTGTAGTTAGTATCATCCACTTTGGTGAAATTAGCATCTTTTGATTTCGGAGCAATTTCGCTATATTTCGGCGTATTGCTCAAGCCGCTAACTGGTGTAAAAGGGATGATTCCTTGTGTGTTGGGAACAGGAATTACTGGAATATTCGTCTGTGTAAAGTTTACTTTTACCGTATTGCTATACTCAATACCTGGCTTGTATACAAACTTGATTTCATTATTCCCGTTCGCCAAGGCATTGGCTGCGGCTGTCTCAGAGGAAGCAGCAAGCTTGAAGTCCGCTCCTGAACCATCCAAATCAACCAATACATTATTAACATACAGGAATACATTTCGGTTACTTCCAGTGTAATGAATATCCGCTGCGTTGCTCACATCAAGCAATTTACCTTTAAAGTAGCCCAGTTGAGTCAATTTATAGGTATTCAAGTTTGAGCTGGATGTATTTAACGGAATTTGTTGCCCATCATAAATCGTATCGTATTTCATGAACGGACCCTGCAACAGATTCACCGTTGCTTTAATTAATTTGGTCGAGTCGCCATTCAGGTAAAAATTCAGTACGTTTTGTCCTTCTTTAGGCACAGTGTCTACATAAGCAACGATTTTCTTCACTTGTGTTGACTTACCATTGATTGTCCGAATCACATCTTGAGGTGATCCTACAGTATGAACTGACACACCAGAAAGTTCACTAATTGAAGAAGGTGCACCGTTAACAACGATGAACTCCATACCAACAGGAACAGATGGAGCATCTGTAGTCTTGTTCTTCATAGAGCTTCCAGTTAATTTCAGAGCTTCATCTATAGCAGCTGCTTGATCAGACCCGCTTCCCTTAATTCTGCTCAACAATTGATTATTAAAGTCAGGAAGATAGTTAATATCATCAATATACGGCTGAGTGCTGCTGCGCAATGTAAATTGGACAGCCGATGGAGCTGGAGGTGTACTGCTATCCGTATAGGTTATGCCCAGAGATGCCCTGGTCAAATGATCAATAACAGCTTCTGAAGGTACAGTCACCTGAAATGGATATACTTTATAACCATTTGATGTAACCACATTTGCAGTATCAATTGTGGCATCAACTCCAGTCGCACTACCCACAGCGCTACCATTGTTACTCACATCGGTAAAACGCGCATTGATTGTGGCAACTCCTGGATCGGTTGGACCGCCTGGCACCAAAACATTACCTTTTAAAACCACACCACTTGTAGACGATACGGTAAAGTCAGGCGAAGTGGTCAGATCGGCAGAAACATTCCCATCCTTGTTCAAGGTCAAATCAGAGAATTCCGGTTTTCCCGTATAAATCGTAATTTCACGTGTAACTGTAAGAGCCTGAGTTCCGTTATTCACTTTAATATTCACTATATTTTTACCTGGACTGAGTACAACACTACCTGTTAGTTTATAGCCAGTGTAAGAGGATACATTATACGTATTACTGCTTTTTGCAGACGTAAGCGTTACACTGTCGGCATTAGGCGCCGTACCTTGAATGACTACTTTAACATCATCCGTACCGCTATTGCGAGCGTCTGTTAACACAGCTGTCTGGTTCTCTACTAATTGTTCTGTTTCACCATTCAGCGTAGCAGACAGATCATAAACCTTGGGTCCATCCTGGTACTCTACGTAAATAGAATCCTTCATCTCAGCCGAGTTTTGGCTACTTTGGAATGTAATTCGGTTCAAACCAGGAAACAGTTTGATGTCTGTAATTTGAAGTGTAGAGCCACTGACCGTAATTCCGCCTTTTTGACTCTCATTTTTATTCACCACATTAAGGGTCGTTCCATTTTTAGAGAGCTGGAATACACTATATGATATCGTGCTTCCGTTCACTCCGTTAATCGTACCGTTAACTGTAATACGGTCGGTGTTCACCGATCTGGCCGAATCCGCATCATACTTCTCATTTGGAAAAATGAAATAAGTTCCTGTCGCAGCATGAGCCGTACCTACCAGGGCCGCCGGCACCAAGCCAATGATGAGACCAACCGTCAGCAACATGGATAGCAATCGTTTCAAATCATTGTCCTCCTTTGATTCTGTCGCACCTTGGGGTACGTAATCATTCAATACTTTTTTTATCGGTAGTAAACATACAAAAAATTAGTAAATTCTCAAAAAAGGAGGGAGTTTTTTTACAGCAAACATCAAAAAAGCCTTCAAACCCGCGGTATACCGCCAAGCTTGAAGGCTTACTTTTAAATTAAAATTATAATTTCGAACGCGTCTGGGAATCTGGCTTAGCCAACAACCGAATCAGTGTGTTAATAACTGGGCGTTTGGTTTTGCCAACAAGACCAATAACCTCTGCACCGATCTGTAGGAAGAACATCATAATACAAATCACGACAAAGGTAACCCAGTTCGCTTCATTAAGCGCAGCAGACGATTGAATCACGGCCAATACACCGAAAAATGCAGCAATACCGTAGATAATCAACACCGTCTGTCTGTGACTGAAACCTAGTTCGCGTAGGCAGTGATGCAAATGACCTTTATCCGGAGAGAAAATCGGTTTTTTCTGCAACTTGCGACGAATGATAGCAAAGAATGTATCTGACAATGGTACACCGATAATAATCAATGGCGTAATAAAAGATACGATAGCAATTTGCTTGAAACCAAGCATGGATAGCATGGCCAGACAGAAACCTAAAAATAATGACCCTGTATCACCCATAAATATTTTTGCAGGATGAAAGTTAAAAAATAGGAATCCGATAATACTGCCCAGCAGCACAAGACAAAGCATAGCTACCATGTAATTACCCATCAATATCGACATCACAAAAATAGTTCCAATCGCAATGCCTGAGACACCTGCAGCCAGTCCATCCAGACCGTCAATCAAATTGATGGCATTCGTTACACCTACGATCCAAAAAATCGTAAGTGGAATGGAAATCCAGCTTTCCAAAGATGAGTATGCATCCTGAAAAGGTACATTTACAAAATCTACACGAATATCAAAAGCAAACACGACCATACACGCAACGGCAATTTGAGCCAAAAATTTCAATTTTGCATTGAGATCGAAACGATCATCGAGAGCACCAATCAGTGTAATCAGCGTACCGCCAATCAGAAAGGCTGCGATAAAGTTAATATCCCGAGAGGACAGCATTCCGTCAGGCACAAAAGGTAACACCGCCAATAAGGACAACAGAAATGCCAAGAAAATCCCCAGTCCGCCAAGACGCGGCATAATTCGGGTATGTACTTTTCGGGCATTCGGTACATCGACGGCTCCAACCTTCACAGCGAATTTCTTGACGAGCGGTGTCAGTAACAGCGCAAGTCCCAGTGCCATGATGAACCCAATAATATAGATCAATAACATTTGATCATTCGACCCCCAATTTTAAAGCAATCCCTTTTCAGATGTAACCGCATTGAATTATACTCTGATCAAAAATAAATACCAAGCTTCATATTCTGGCAAATTAGCGGGTTTTGGAGGCAGTTCAAGCTATTTATCACACTTTTGTGACGTTTTCTTTTTCGCGCATCACTTTCGCGGCGAATTTCGGCAGCGCAAGCATTCTTTTGTAACGGCTTGGCTCTTTGAGGAGTCTATATAACCATTCAGCCCGTAGCTTTTGAAACAATTTAGGTGCGCGTTTGGTTCTGCCTGATATAACATCGAAGCTGCCGCCAACCCCCATCATCACCGGTACACCCAACTTTTCCTTATATTTACCAATCCAGGGTTCCTGTGTGTCCGCTCCACGTGCTACAAACAATAAATCAGGATTTGCTTCACGAATAGCTGCAATTACGGCTTCATCCTCTTTTGGTCCAAAAAAACCATCACGCTTGCCACAAACCGTAATTGCGGGATAAAGCTCATGTACCCGCTTTGCGGTGGCTTGAATCACCTCAGATGTTGATCCCAGTAAATAAACCTTCCAATGATAGTTTTCGCCAGCTGCAAGTAATTCATGTAACAAGTCAAAGCCCGCTACACGCTCAGGTACAGGATGTCCTACATAGTTTGCAGCCCACACTACGCCGGTCCCATCCGGGACAATCAGCTCCGCCTGTTTCATAACGTTCATGTACACTGGATCTTCCAATGCTGCCATTACCATTATCGGATTGGCAGTGATCACTTGATGGGGCCGGCGAGACTCCACTGCTTGAATTAATACATTTAATGTATCTTTCATATTAAGCCTTGATACCGGAACACCGAAAATCGGGACGGTAGGCACATTCGTAACCTTATCAACTGTCACTGTATCCATCATCCTTTGCGACACAAGTAATTAACGATATGCTGCGCCGGTAAGCGAGCCTCACTTTTTAACAAAGCAATGGCCGCTCCCTGGCTCTCGATCCATTGACTTCGCTGATCCAGCAACCGCATAGACTCATTAGCCAGTTTTTGTCCATCCATTGCCTCTGTAGTGCCTACAGGCTGGCTACCGACACGGCTGAGGAAATGATCAATTTTAGGATCATAGGATATCCCCAACGGAGGCACCTGATGGGATGCTGCATAGATCAAGCTGTGTAATCGCATCCCGATCATCAAACTGCAACGACTCACTTCCAAAAGCATCTGTTGAGGATCGGTGACTTGATCACACATGCTTACAAGGCTTCCCGTCCCCCTAATATCCCCCAACAAATCCATTACCATCCTTGAAGCCTGCTCGTCATCAGGCAGATGAAAAGGTAAAAAACGTAAGTGTACACGGCGCTCAGCAGCTAATTTTTTTAAGCCCTCCGCGATAGCCTTCAAATCGCGGCGTTCCTTATCCCAGTAACGTACAGATACGCCAACGATCGGGGGTTGATCCTGATCAGTCTCAGTTGCTGCTTTATGCAGCTCGGAACCTCGGGGTAATGGAAGCCCCATTACCGGATCAGGAACAACTTCGACAACCGGGTTCTTTAGTTTCATAGTATCCAGTAGTGCGGCAGACTGCTCATCTCTTACAGAAACATATTCACAGCGCTGAAACACAGAACGGATCATAGGATAAAATATCTTCCGTTGTACTGGACCAATGCCCTGAGCATATACAAACGTCGGCTTTCCAGCCCATTGGGCCAGTTTCAGAATCGCCAGATAATACGGAATACTTTTAGGGCTTGTTGCATCCTGGAGCAGACTCCCGCCGCCACTTATTAGCCCATCGCTGTTTTTAATCGCTCTACGAACTTCCCCCAAACTCATCCGCGGTACAGCTTCTACTCCGTACATTTTCTGTGTCCAAGCAGGGTCAGAAGATAGAACAACAGGCTTGACCGTGATACCCGCCTGACGGCTCTCCTCCTCTAAAGCTGTCAAAATCGACTTGAGCACCGCCTCATCCCCACTATTGTGAAAGCCGTAATAACCCGAGATGATTATCGTTTGAGCTGTGGTGACCATTTCTTCCAACACCCTTCCAGCACTTGCCACACGACAATTGCGATGATTCCCAGCACCAGACCGAAGCCCAATCCTAACAGCCCGCGACTAAGCGACAGTGCCGCTGGAGAGTGAATGTGAGCAAAGGTATCCACCATAGAGGCTTGACCAATAGCAGCTATAATCAGCAAATAGATTGCTTTGCGATATTTCAAACTCAAGAACGCTCCTGCAATAAACAGTGGGTGAGCCATCAAAAATTCCTTATTGCGTGGACGTACACCAAACGCATTTTCAAGGAAGTTCCGGAATGCCAGCTCCGTATTCGACACTGTGCCCGCATTTCCAGTACGAGTCAAATAGTAATAACCTGCGGCTGCGATAACAGCCAGTGCGATCACCCACAATACAGTAATCGGCGTACGTAGCAGCTTGGAAATTTCCTCTCGTATAGAAACGCCACGATAAAAGAAAATATATATCGCTGCCAAGAAGATCGGCAGAATGTGAAGCAAGCTTACACCTCTGAATTGGTTCAGCACAAGGCTGTAAGCAATACTATTCAACAGAGCAATAACAAATGGTACTGCAGCCAGCGACAAAATCGCTGTCCGTACGTACAGTATAAGCGTTTGAATCAAACGCTGACCTGCAGAAAGTTCAGACCCCTGTTCACGTTTAATTCTAATCGTGTGCACAGCAATGATCATTGCAACCGTTGGTCCGCTAATCGCCGCGAGTAGGGCTAGACCTTGCTCCATCAAGCTGGAGTTCAAAACATAAAGTCCTGCTGAACCTACCAAACCGAGTGCAAATGCCAGCAAAGTCAATGCCGGGACGAAATAGGACACCATAATGGAGAAGAATGCCAGTGCACCTAGTACGACAATCATTTTCAGATAGCGCTGAATGGACGAATCGACTACTTGGAATGGTTCAGCCTGTCCGAGTTCAAACCCCTTTTTCTCCATCCGTTGTACAGCGTTACCCGGCTTGTCCAAGCTGTGGATCAGGTTATCTACCGAATCCTTCACCTTGGCTTCAGCAATACTACGGCTAGGCGCGGTATTCAGATACAACATGCGAATATTACGATCCTTGGTAGCCAGAGCAAAACGATCGGCCAACGTTTCCACATCCAGCGTTGCATCTTTATCGCTCAATGAGTATAAACGCACAACGTTATAGTGGATATCGTAAGCGAGCTTATTGAAGCCTGCTTGCGGTTTTTTTAAGTTTTCGATAGCAGCTAGGCCAATATCGTATTTGTTCAGCAATTTAGCAAATGCCGCTAAGCTATGCTCTTTCTCGTTATCGGTGAAGCCTTTGACTGAATCACCTTCAAACAAAATGCGTTTTACACCATTCTGCTGAAAGGAAGCAAGCATCTCTTCTGTCAACTCCTGGTTGTAAGGAAGACTGTCGCTCATCCGTGGAACAATAAAAAATCCTTTGCTCCGAAGCTGCTTCATCGCAATCGGGTCAGGCTGCATGGGCTTGAGGTACGCATCCTCTGGAGATGTTTCCACAACTAACCCTTCCTGTCCCTGATAAGTCCAAGGTTTTACATTTATGTCCAGGCTTGTAAACGTACGTAAAATTAACGGCTTTAATGCCTCCGCATTTTCTTTGTCAGCAAAAACAATATACGTAAAATTCTCATTTGCAGGTGAAAGCCGTTTTTCCATATCGGCAATGTTCTGAGTCGTATAGGTTACGACACGGCCCGCTTTACGGAAATCATCCAACGTACTTTCATACATCGCCATGCTGTTCACACCCGCTTGCTGTAAGCGGTCAAGCTGCTCATTCAGATAGTCCTGCGGATGAGCCTGATACGAGGCTGCCTCCGTCAAATCCCGATAATCGAATACAATCTCTACTTTTTTACTCGAGGATTCTGTCTTCACACGATCGGCGATGACTGGAATGGAAGCCAGCAAGCCGACAGCCACCAAAATCCATAACCATTTTCGAGAAGCCGTATTCCAATATTGCCATTTCTGATACACCAAAGAACCTCCTTAATATTCGGGATTTTGCAAAATTCAATGCTGCCCACCTTGTCGTACTCAACCTTTTGGTAGGTCACTCATTGAATTTTGCAAAATCCTCCGTTGCCGGAATAAGCCTATTTTCCCAAAGCCTCTTCCAGGTTATTCTGCAATACAGAAATGACCTCCACGGCGTACTGCCCTTTGCCGTGAGAGGTCACCGATTACTATATCTTATCCAATTACCTTAACCTATTCTATTATAAAGGGATTTTTCTCAAGCGTCTACGCGAGCCATAACAGCATCGACCAGGTGGCTGATTCTTTGCTCCGCGTCTGACAGCGAGGAACCGCGTACCGCAAAGTATACTTTGATTTTCGGCTCTGTTCCCGAAGGGCGCAGGCAAAACCACGAACCGTCCTCCAGTAAGAATTTGAGTACATTTTCCTGTGGAAGACCGTCCAGACCTTGTGAGTAGTCCAGTACCTTATCTACCTTCACGCCTGCAATCTCTTGAGGCGCGTTGCTACGCCAATCGGTCATTTTGCCCTGAATCTGTGCTACTCCATCCTTACCCTTAAGAGTACGAGACTCCAGCTTCTCAAGGAAGTAGCCAAACTGCTCGTACAGCTCTTGTAAAACATCATAGAGCGTCTTACCTTGTGTGCTGTAATAAGCAGCAGCTTCAGCGATCAGCATAGCCGCCAAGACAGCATCCTTATCGCGAGCGTAATTCCCTGCCAAATAACCATAGCTCTCTTCATAGCCAAACAAGTAGGTGTACTCGCCAGTTTGGTCAAACTGGTTCATTTTCTCGCCAATATACTTGAAGCCAGTTAGCGTGTTAAACACGGTTGCTCCAAAATGTTCGGCAATAACTGCACCCATTTCGCTGGTTACGATGGTTTTGATAACAGCCCCATTATTCGGAAGCTTGCCTGTTTCTTTCAGCTGATTCAATAAGTAGTAAACCATGATCGCACCAGACTGATTACCGGACAATACTACATATTCGCCATCACGGTTTTTCACAACTGCACCCATACGGTCAGCATCAGGGTCTGTTCCGATCAACAGATCTGCACCAATTTTCTCACCTAGCGCAATTGCCAGTTTAAACGCATCGCGTTCTTCCGGGTTTGGCGACTTAACAGTCGAAAATTCAGCATCTGGCAGCTCTTGCTCAGGTACAATATGCACCTGTTCAAAGCCGATTTTCTCCAGTACACGACGAACCGGTACATTTCCAGTGCCATGGAGAGGCGTAAACACAACTTTGAAGTTTTTGCCTGGTCCGGCTGCAATCAGCTCACGGTTCACACTCACACTGGCTACCGTATCTACAAACGCTTCATCTTCCTCTTCTCCAAGCCAAACCAACAATCCCTGTGCCTCTGCTTCCTCACGTGTCAGACTGCGAATGTCAGCAAAAGAAGGAACCTCACGGATATAACTAATTACCTGTTCAGCCTGATCAGGAACAAGCTGACCCCCTTCATCGTTGTATACCTTGTATCCATTATACTCAGGAGGATTGTGACTGGCTGTTACAACGATCCCTCCACTGGCTCCCAAATGACGTACACTAAACGAAAGCTGTGGCGTTGGACGCAAGGAAGGGAACAACTTAGCCACGATACCATTGCCTGCCAGCACCAAAGCTGCATCCAGAGCAAACTCTGGCGAAAAGTGACGCGAATCATGTGCAATAACAACCGAAGGTTTGCCTTCTTTACCAGCATGCTGTTCTAAAATATAGCGAGCCAACCCTTGAGTCGCACGTCCGATGACGTAACGGTTCATCCGGTTACTCCCTGCTCCGATCACTCCACGCAGACCGCCTGTGCCAAATTCCAGCTCTTTGTAAAAGCGATCCTCCAGTTCCTGCTCGTTGCCTTCCAATGCGCGCAACTCCTGTTTGGTTTCTTCATCAATATAAGGGTCTTGCAGCCAGCTCTCAATGCCTTCTAATGCTTTTTTACTCAACTGCGTCATACGGAATTTCCCCTCTCCATTTTTGGTTTATCAAAACAGGATTTCTATGTACACTTGCACTCGGTTCAGACCTCGTGCTTATGTCGGAAGAGCTTTATTTATTGGGGAGGGTCAGATAAAGCAAACATAATTTCGCCCTCAGCTACTACCGTATCGCCTACTTTAGCCGTAGCTTTCCCTTTGCCAAATGCGCCTTTGGAACGAGTGATTTCCACTTCAAGCGTCAACGTATCCCCAGGAACCACCTGTCCTCGGAAACGGAAACCATCCAATCCTGCCAAGAATCCGATTTTGCCACGATTGCTCTCTAGGTGCAGTAATGCGACTGCCCCAACTTGAGCCAGTGCTTCGGTAATCAACACACCAGGCATAACGGGATACCCCGGAAAATGTCCAATGAAATGAGGCTCATTCATCGTTACATTTTTAATACCTACTGCTCTTTTCCCTTCCTCCAGCTCAATAATACGATCCACCAATAAAAATGGCGCTCGATGTGGGATAATCTCCTGAATTTGATTAACATCCAATTGCAATTTGTCCATTTACCTTAATAACTCCTCCCGCTTGCAGGTCTGACTCTGTATCAATCATGAGTTACTGCAAGCATAATATTACCCCGCCTACGCTGTATAAAAACAGCTCTTGGCGGCAACAATGTTAGATATCCTTCACCTACTGCAGAAGTGGAGGTTGAGATAAGGGGCTTTTTCCGCCGGTTATGCAACCTGAGGCGCGAAGAAGCCCTTTTGCCCGTGCTTGGTTTTACCCCGCAGTGTTATAAACTTCCCCATCATTATACAGTTATCAGATGCAAAAAGAAAATTACGCAGAAGTACCATATTGAGTGCTCCTCTTATGGGGTGAAGCGGAGATTCAATTGAGCAAAGGAGGAGGGGCTGCACGATTTATTTGATCTTCCGATCGCTGTTGCCCCTAAATTTTCTCATTTTATAAAACCTGCAAGGTTAAAATTTAGGGGCAAAGGCGAACGCTATCGCTTCTCCAGATTCAAATAAATCCCTCCGCCGAGTTACTTTTGGCTCAAAAGGAAAGCCTCGCTTCAATAATACTCACTTGCCGTGAAGGGCAGAGAAAACCGAAGGCCCCTGTGATGGCCTTCATTGACCACAATCCATGCGTGCTACGCTGGAGGCCTCTCCCTTAAAAGCATAACAAAACCCCGCGCCACTGGCACAGGGTTTTGTTATGCTATACTCCCCACACAAATTGCGGGTGGTTTATTTTAATAAAAGTGGCCCTGATGGCGGGTAGCAGCGGAGCGAAGGATTTGAATCTGGAGAAGCGCGAGCGTTCGCCTTTGCAACGGGATTTTTACATCTGAATAATTTATAAAATAAGAAAATCCCGCTGCAACAGCGATCGTAAGATCAAATCATTCGCGGAGCGACCTTTTCCCGCCCCCACTCATTTAAAGTAAACTAAGGCGCAAATATAAGATCAATGACATGCTGCCAGGTTTTCCACTCGAATACGCCTGACAACCCTTGCTTACCTACAATTACATATCCTGCAATTAAGCCGCCTAACAGCGATAACAGGAGCAGCAACGGAACTATGAAATAACGAGCAGTACGCCAGCGGGACTTCGTCTTTACAGGCACCGGACGGGAATCAGATTGTTCTTCTTTCATCACCAAATCCTTAAGCCCTCAGATTGTTGGCCATGTTCATCATCGTATCGCTAGAAGTTAATGCCCGTGCCGCCATTTGATACATCCGCTGAACTTGCATCATATCCGTCATTTCGCCCGCTAAATCCACATTAGATTCCTCGAGATAACCGGAACGCACAGATACGTCCGCTGGAACAGCACCTGCCACACCTGCAGCTCCGAATACATTTGCCTCTGTTACACCATTCAACAACACGAACAGGTTATCATCCCGCTGTTCCAGTCCTTCTGGACGCTGTACATCCATTAGCTTGATTCTCTGACCAACTGTCGGATCCCCAGTTCCATTAGCACGAATCAGCAATTCGCCATCCGAGTTAATAGCCACCTTGGAACCCGCTGGAGCAGTCACAGGAACATCATTGTTATCCAGCACGGAGTAGCCTTCAGCAGTGGTCAACATCATCGTCGCACTATCATTCGGATCAGGAATAAAATGAAAGCTACCATCACGGGTCCAAGCTTTTTGCCCATTTCCCTGAACTTCAAACATGGCATTACCCTGGATCGCCAGATCAGTAGGAATTCCCGTCTCCTTGAGCGGACCTTGCTCCATATTTTTCATGATTGCGGCCGTTCTAACTCCGTAGCCCAAATTATAACCGAGCGGCATGGCCCGTCCATTTTGGAGATACGTTGAAGGCTGTTGTTTCACATTGGCCAATACATCTTCAAAGGAACCCTGTTTACTCTTATAACCAACTGTATTGACATTGGCAATATTATCGGCAATTAAATCCAAACGCTGCTGCACACTGGCCATAGATACCATTGCACCAATCATGGAGTTGTTCATCACTTACCCCCTGTTATACACGGCCTACTTCATTAACGGCCTTGTCCAAGCTTTTATCATAAAATTGAATTACCTTCTGATTCGCTTCGTACGCTCTTAACGCAGCCATCATATCCACCATTGACTGTGAAGCATCTACATTAGATACCTCCAGGTAACCTTGACGAACGGATACAGCATCATTAGCGGTCATCATCCTAGCTGCAGCACCATCAGTATCATTCAGACGGAAATTCCCATTACCCTCACGAACGAGCTGGTACGGACGATCAATGACACTAATACCGAGCGTCGTCCCCAATGTCTGGTTGGACTGGCTATCTACCAATTCGCCCCGCTCATTTACTTTAAGCTCTGAGACAGCCCCGGTCAATTGAATTGGGTTTCCATTCGTATCCAGCACCGCTGAGCCAGTCGATGAAAGCAATGCTCCCGCTCCATTTACTTGAAAATGCCCATCACGTGTATAACGAACATTCCCATTACTGTCCCGCACCGAAAAAAACGCTTCTGGACGGTAGGTGACTTCACCGTTAGCATTGATGAATTTTCCCGCCTGATCAAAAGCCATAGGTTGACCAGTAGCTGGGTCGTTCACATTAATATTGGACTGTATCGCAAAATCCGTCGCTTGTCCACTGTCCTTTAATGCTCCCTGAATGTAAGGGGAGAGGCTTTCCTCAGCAAAAACGCCAGTATTGAGCTTGCCGACCGTACGGTCCGGGTTATCAGGGTTACCACCCGTCATGGATATAAGCATTTCGGGGAAAGAACGCTGAACACTGTTCTCCTGTTTGTATCCCGTCGTATTCATATTAGCAATATTTTGCGTCACGGTGTCATGGCGTCGTTGTTGTGTCATCAATCCGGCGGCCGCAGTATATAAACCTCTCAACATGTAACGTGCACCCCAATCCTATACTCTGCTAAAATCATATGCTCGCGCGGAGGCACGAAGGCCAAAATGCTAGGCAACCTGCCTGACCGCACCGAGTCTCTTATAGTCACTATCGGCAGATTAGAACTTTTTCTTAACCACATGATCCAAATTATCCAGCATAATTCCTGTACCTTTAACAACACAATGCATCGGATCTTCGGCAACCAGTACGGGAACGCGCAGTTCTTCAGCAAGTAGCTCGTCCAATCCGCTAAGCAAGGCACCGCCACCAGTCAAAATAACACCACGGTCAATAATATCAGCTGACAGTTCCGGTGGGGTCTGCTCCAATACAAACTTGGCCGCAGCAACAATCGCTGACACAGGATCTCTAAGTGCATCCTGCACTTCATCTGCAGATATACTTAACGTTTTGGGCAATCCGGATACCATATCCCGTCCACGGATGTCCATCTCTGCACGACGTCCACTCGGATGCACAGTTCCGATAGCAATCTTGATATCTTCAGCCGTACGTTCTCCGATCAGAAGCTTGTACTTCGTTTTTACATATTTCATGATGGCTGTATCAAATTTGTCCCCTGCCATTTTAATGGAAGAAGCTGTTACGACATCCCCCATAGAGAGGACTGCAACGTCAGTCGTTCCGCCACCAATATCCACTACCATGTTGCCGCTAGGCTCAAAAATATCCATTCCTGCCCCGATGGCAGCCGCTTTTGGCTCTTCCTCCAAAAATACTTCCTTGGCCCCGCTACGTTCCGCCGCTTCACGAATCGCTTTTTGCTCCACTGAGGTAATGTTCGTTGGCGCACAAATTAGAATACGAGGGTGGCTGTACCAGCTTTTTCCCCCCACCCGATTGATAAAATATTTTAACATCGCTTCTGTTACTTCAAAATCGGCGATGACACCATCACGTAATGGACGGATGGCTATGATATTACCAGGAGTACGTCCCACCATACGGCGCGCTTCCTCTCCGACAGCCAGGACTCTTTTTGTATCGCTTTCTATCGCGACAACGGAAGGTTCGTCAAGAACAACCCCCTTCCCTTTGACGTGGATAAGCACGTTGGCCGTACCGAGGTCGATACCGATATCATTACTGAACATATTAAAAAGGCCCCCAAAGTGATATTTTAAAAAGCTAAGATTCGACAAGAAGCGGCAAATATATGTATAAACCTACGGTTACATGTCATTTTTCGTCTTGTACCATCTTTTAACATATCATACTTCAGGGGGTTGATTCAATGGCTTTGCCAGCCAATTCACTATATATTTTTAGGACTTGCCGGAAACGAGAATTTCCCTTCGTTTGCCACTCGTTTTTTTGTACTTAATTTTCGTGGCTTCTCCCCCCCGCAGATGGCGGATGGATTTATGGTATTCAAGAATGTGCTTCACCTGATCGGCAAGATCCGGGTTGATTTCAGGCAGCCGTTCGGTCAGATCTTTATGCACCGTGCTCTTGGAGACACCAAATTCCTTGGCAATCGTACGGACCGTATTCCTTGTTTCCACGATACAGCGACCGATTTTGATGGTCCGTTCCTTGATGTAATCGTGCACGCTCCCGCCTCCCTACTGTGGATAGTTTGGTACATTATATGAGGAGCGTGCCTATATATTCGCGGTTTGGCGGGAAGACATGCTTCGGAAGGCCTATTTATTTGGCAAAAGCAGCTTATGTTTACCTTATGCACAAAAACTACACAAGAAAAAAGCAGGGAATATGGATTCCCCGCTTTGCATGCAAAGCCATGACCAGATTTATTTTTTAGGAAGCAGACCTGCTGGATTCACAGGCTTGTCATCCTGATACACTTCAAAATGCAAATGTGTTTTCAAATCCTTTTCAAGCTCGTTACGACCCGCTGAAGCAATCACATCGTTTTGTTTCACTTGATCGCCTTCTTTTACTTTCAGATCACTCAAGCTTTGGTACACCGTTTTGAGATTATTATCATGCGTAATTTCTACGACATTACCTACCAGCGGATGTTGTTCCACACGAGATACTTTGCCACTCAGGGCGGCTCTTACTTCAAACGCCTGATCGTCAGTCCGGGAAAGATCAATCCCAGTGTTAGCGGTAAATGTTTTATCGTACTCTACCATAGCTGCCGCCTGCTCATCAGCGGTCGCATTCTCATCAAAGAACGGCTTTACGACCTGTACTGCGCCAGCATCTGCCACTGGCCATGCGATATTTTCCGACTGGGCAACGACTTCCACGCTTTCTGGCTGTTGTCCGTTAACATCGGTATTCACTGCACTTGTGCTCTGTACCGATGGACTAGCTGGGTCAGGTTTGAAAGACTTCTGGCTGGCATCCTGATAGACCCACACTAAAGTTAGTATAATGGCTGCTGCGGCAATGTAGGCTGCCGGGTATGCCCACCTTTTGGACAACAGCTTTTTCCACGAAGACGGCCGCGAAGCTCTTCCACCCTGAAAGGTTTTGGGTGTCTCTTCATGGTTTTGGTTCTGGTTTTTATTTTGTTCATTCATTTGCTCATCACCTCAGTAACCAGTGTTACCGGGTGCAACTCTTTTATACTTCAAAGTTTTGAAATATTTACTAACTTAGAATACGAGAGGCTTGCGCAAAAGAAATGCCAGTATAATAGTGAAGGAGTATTTGAGTGGCAGTATGACCTTCTTTGGCCATTCCATTGGCTCCCCACTGACTCATACCAACACCATGACCATAACCATAGGTTGTTATAGCAATCCGGTCCCCTTCAGCCTTCCACGTAAACTCAGCCGAACGCAACCCCAGTTTGTTACGGATCTCCGGTCCCGTAAAGATTGAGCCACCAACTTCAATCTTCTTGATGCGATGTCCTTCTGTCTTGGAGAGTATACGAATCTCTGGCATACTTCCTCCTCCAGTAGAGGCGGCAATTGCAGTACGACTTAACCCCAATCTATCGAACACGCTTTGACGACTCAGTGTGACGGTTTCTGAATAACGCGGGGCCAACTGCTTGTCCCATGGACTTGATACGCTTCGTAAATAGGGCACTGCCTTCGCCCACACATCCTCTGAATTTTCGGTGTAGCCATTGCTAGTAGAAAAAAAAGATGCCGTAATGGGCTTGCCTTCATATACCATGATCGTATCCTTGGTGTCTCGTACGGCCTGCTGAATTTTAGCCAGCTCTGCGGATTTACCAGAATGCCCCCATTCTCTAGTAAGTTTAGCTTTGGAGATATAAGCCTGATGTTTAACAGTATCCGTCACATCTGCTCCCGCAGGGGCACCGCTAGTGTCATCAGCCAGCAAGCGCCGGGCAATGAAGGTACGCGCGGCTATGGCCTGCGCTTTCAGTGCCTCCCCCTCAAAGCTGGGCGGCATTTCGGCAGCTACTACGCCGACAATGTATTGCTCCAGCGGTAACGTCTCCGTGCGACCGGTGGACGTGACATACACACGCACGTCTGGCTCTGCCGCCACCGGTACGCTACGCGTTGGCGCAGCGGGCACCGCTGGCATCGGCGGGACGCCCGGTAAGCGCGTGACGGGCGTCTCACCCTTTGCCGTCACGCTAGGCGCAGCCGGTACTGCCGTGCGGCTGCTTGGCGGCACCGGCTGCGCCGTCTGGCGAGGCCACGCCATTAGCGCGGGCACAGCCATGGCAAGCACCAGCACCCCTGCCATGGCGGCGAATGGCAGCCATGGGCGGCGGCTGCCCCAGCGTGGGGCACGCCCGGCGGAAGGACGCAGGTGCGGCAGCGGGCTTGCAGCGCGTGTGTCATGGGCCGCTACTCCAGCGATAGGCAGAGCCGTATCAACAGAGTTCACAGCGGAAGGCACGGCTGTTGTACCCCGATTGGGCTTGACGCCAGTCGGCAATGTACCTCTTGCGTCCGGCTGCTGTTGCATAAGCTTATTTTTCTGTAACAAGGTAGCTATAGAGCCAGTGTCTTCCTCCGCAAATAAAGCCTGGCGATGTTCCTTAGGATGATGAATGGGTATACGGATGCGAACCTGTGAATCTTTCATAGGCTGAAACCTCCATCAAAGGGCTAAGTGTCCGGCTGGAAGTATAGATATACTCCAGCAGATATTTTCAATCATATGAAGTCGTCCACTTTGATAGAACCATTTTAAGAGAACTGAAAGAATGAAAAAGACTGGCTATAAACAATAAAAAGAACCAGTCCTTTCGGACTTGGTTCTTCGTTGTTTAAGAATATACGTATGCAACATGAAGCTACATGCGTTAAAGCTTAGGCGAGGGAAGGCTGAATCTTCTTAAACAGATTCCCAGACGCCTCTTCCGGCATTACGCGCTCTGTACTGGGTGAATGATCCAGTTTGGACTCTTCCACGGTCACTCTGTAAATGTCCGCTCCCAATCCGGTCAGCTTCTCAGCCAAATGAACGTAACCACGATCGATGTGATGTACGCCGGATACCTCCGTTGTACCTTCTGCAATGAGTCCGGTCAGAATCAACGCAGCACCTGCACGCAAATCTGTAGAGGTTACTTTCGCACCTGTCAGCTTAGCATTACCCGTTACAATGGCAGAACGGCCTTCGACCTTAATCTCCGCATTCATGAGATGAAATTCATCCACATGCATGAAACGATTTTCAAACACGGTTTCCGTAATAATGCTCGTTCCTTCAGCGGCAAGCTGAAGTGCCATCATCTGTGACTGCATATCGGTAGGAAAACCTGGATAAGGCAACGTTTTAACATCAACGGCTTTTAACGGCTTATCTGCAATGACACGAATTCCGTTCTCATCAGGTTGAATGGTTACACCCATTTCTTCCATCTTGGAAATAACCGGACCCAAATGATCGGATATTGCGCCTTCTACATATACGTTCCCGCCTGTGATCGCAGCAGCAACCATATAAGTACCTGCTTCTACCCGGTCGGGAATGACGGTATGTTTTACACCATGCAGCTTCTCAACGCCTTCAATACGAATAACGCCCGTGCCCGCACCGCGTACTTTGGCACCCATTCCATTCAGGAAATTTGCGAGATCAACAATCTCAGGTTCCTTAGCAGCATTCTCGATGGTAGTTACGCCCTCAGCAAGAGTAGCGGCCATCATAATATTCTCGGTTGCCCCTACGCTGGCTACATCCAAATAAACTTTAGCTCCACGCAGACGCCCGTTACTTTTAGCTTCAATAAAACCTTGGCCCAGGCTAATTTCCGCGCCCAATGCCTCAAAACCCTTCAAATGCTGATCAATGGGTCGCGTTCCGATTGCGCATCCGCCTGGAAGCGAGATTCTTGTGCGTCCCAAACGTGTAAGCAGCGGTCCCATAACCAAGAATGAAGCGCGCATTTTCCTAACCCACTCGTAAGGGGCTTCACAGGAAATTATCTTCCGCGCGTCAACACGAATGACCTCATCTTGGTATGTAACGCCTGCTCCTAAGGACTCCAGCACTTTGTTAATGGTCATCACATCGTCTAGAGGAGGTGCATCAATAATAACACTTTCTCCTTCTTCTCCTAGCAGAGAAGCGGCGATGATCGGCAGAACTGAGTTTTTGGCTCCGCTGACTTTGACACTCCCGGTCAATCTGTTGCCACCGCGGACGATAAATTTGCTCATCTATGGTTCCCTCCGCGCGTCATTTCTCTTTTCCATTCTGGAAAAAAAGAACATATTCCGCTATTTTCATGCCTTGCTTTTTCATTACATAAAAAAACAAGATTTTACTAATACCCTAACTGCCATCATACCACTGATTAAAACAAGTATACAAGCGTTTTTTGTACTTGACGACCATTGTACTCTAACTGATTCAGCCAGCTATACATGCATGGTTCTTTTGTTTACCATTGTTAACAATATGACGCGATGTTATTCGACAATTCCCGCAGAGACACAGTCATAAGGTCATATAACCCGCCTACTTCATGTTAAAACAAATTCTAGAGCATCTGGCTCCAAGAGATGTAGCTCAACAGGAACCCCGAAACCAACTGTCCCAAAATAATAGCAAGAAACAAGTGCAGCAATCTGCCCTGCGGTCCTTTCGGTTGTCGGATTAACAAATCCAGCTTTAAGCTCTGTAAAGCCCACCAAGCTAATGCTATACAAATGAGCGATACGATCATAGAGATCAGCGCGGTCATACTCGCCGATTGACTTAGCTGTTCTGCCAATTGCTGTTTCCCGTTCAACCTTAATTCCCCCCATCTGCGTCACAGACTTCTTTATAATACTCGGCGAACGCCTAATATGCCAGTGCTATTTCTGTTTTTAGGACATTTATTTCGACAAAATGTGATTAATCACTTCTGTTTCGTGAATTTAAAAGGTACTAAATACCTAGCAGCCAGGCAAGAAATAGGACTGTACATTTGGTAATAACAGCTAAAAAAGAGTCCGATCACAGTGATCGAAGGAAGCAAGGTTCCTCCTCACCCTCTACCGGACATTTTCTGGCAGAAGTTATGAATTGGTCTCCTTGTCGTTCCATCCGTATACTATGCCGAACCCTTTTAAAATTCCACTTAAACTCCAATATTAATTCTTATTGGTTCTGATGCTTGTAGCATTTAGACGGTTAAGCGCCCGTTGCAGAGCTACTTCCGCCCGATGATGATCTATCTGTTCCTGCTTGCTCTGGAGCCGCAGTTCTGCCCGCTCCCTTGCCGCACGGGCACGCTCCACATCAATTTCTTCGGAACGTTCCGCACTCTCAGCCAAAATGACCACTTTATCCTTGCGGACTTCAAGAAAGCCCCCATTGACCGCGATCACTTCAGTTTGACCACCGATTTTAATGCGTATCGGTGCAATCTTCAAGGGAGTGACCAAGGGAAGGTGTCCGGGCAAAATCCCAAGATCGCCTTCCGAGCCGCGAACACTGATGCTGTTTACCTGTTCTGTATAGACCAGGCGCTCCGGCGTCACAATCTCTAGTAAATACGTGCTCACTTGAATCCCTCCTGGAAGCTGTCCGCAGACAGCTCACTTCGTAAGGCTCGGCTAATCTTTGCCTGTATGTTTACAGCGTTTTAGCTTTTTCAACTGCTTCTTCGATGGCTCCTACAAAAAGGAAGGCCGCTTCTGGAAGGTGGTCATACTTGCCTTCCAAAATTTCTTTGAAGCTTCGTACAGTTTCTTTAACCGGCACATATTTACCCGGGAAGCCGTTAAATGTTTCGGCAACGTGGAAAGGTTGAGAAAGGAAACGCTGGATTTTACGTGCACGTGCTACCAACATTTTATCTTCTTCACTCAGCTCATCCATACCCAGGATGGCAATGATATCCTGAAGCTCATTGTAGCGGGCCAAAATTTGTTTTACCCCTTGCGCTACATTGTAATGCTCTTCACCCACAACGTCTGGAGCCAAAATCCGGGAGCTTGATGCAAGTGGATCAACCGCCGGGTAAATACCCATTTCGGAAATTTTACGTTCCAGATTCGTTGTAGCATCCAAATGGGCAAACGTTGTAGCAGGAGCAGGGTCAGTGTAGTCATCCGCAGGCACGTAGATCGCCTGAATGGAAGTAACGGAACCTTTTTTAGTAGAAGTAATCCGTTCTTGCAATTGACCCATCTCAGTAGCCAGCGTAGGCTGGTAACCTACTGCTGAAGGCATACGTCCCAACAGGGCAGAAACCTCAGAACCCGCTTGGGTAAAGCGGAAAATGTTATCAATAAAGAGCAACACGTCACGGCCTTCTTGGTCACGGAAGTATTCCGCCATCGTCAGACCTGTGAGAGCTACACGCAAACGTGCACCCGGAGGCTCGTTCATTTGTCCGAACACCATCGCTGTTTTGTTGATAACGCCGGAATCTCTCATTTCATGGTACAAGTCATTTCCTTCACGTGTGCGTTCACCTACACCCGCAAATACAGAAATACCACCATGCTCCTGAGCGATATTGTTAATCAATTCTTGAATGGTTACGGTTTTACCTACACCAGCACCACCAAACAATCCGACTTTACCACCTTTGGCATAAGGAGCCAGCAAGTCGATAACTTTAATACCCGTTTCGAGCATCTCTGCTTGAGTTGTCAGCTCATCGAAAGAAGGAGCTTGACGGTGAATTGGGTTTCTAGCCGTTTCACTCATATCAGCACCATTATCAATTGGCGTTCCAAGTACGTTAAATACGCGTCCAAGAGTTGCTTCGCCGACAGGTACTGAAATAGGTGCTCCCAGATCTATGGCTTCAGCTCCACGAACCAAACCATCTGTGGAAGACATGGCAATACAACGCACACGGTTGTCACCTAGATGTTTTGAAGCTTCGAGCGTCAGGTCAATTTTGACTCCGCTCTCCAGCACAGTCCCAATATGAATGGCATTCAGGATTTCCGGAAGTTGTCCACGTTCAAACTCAACGTCGACAACCGGACCCATGATGCTCACTACGCGTCCTTTGTTCATCTTTTGGTTTCCCTCCTACAAGCTTGCACAGCCGCAAATCCGAACCACTCTGATTTGTTTTGCGCCCGCAATTTATCATAATAGTGTAGACTCTGCTATAAAACAGTCGCTATAAGCCTGATTAAGACTGAGCACTTGCTCCTGCAACGATTTCCGTAATTTCCTGGGTAATAGCCGCTTGACGAGCACGGTTATAGGTCAAGGAAAGCTCACCAATTAACTTGGAAGCATTCTTCGTAGCAGATCCCATTGCCGTCATCTTCGCTCCCAGTTCACTAGCTTTACCATCCAGCAAAGCGCCGTAAATGAGCGTTTCCGCGTAACGTGGCAGCAATACTTCCAGCACTCCTTCTGGTGAAGGCTCATACTCATAGTTAATTGAGGATGAAGCTGTAGCTGAATCCGGTGTCGCCATTGGTAACAGACGGTCAACTGTTGGAATTTGAGTCAATGCGTTGACAAAGCGGTTATAGCATAGATAAAGCTCATCAAATTCTTTAAGTTCAAAGCCTTGTACAGCCTTGCTTGCAATCGTTTTGATATCTGCAAAAGCAGGTGTATCCGACAGATCTGTTACCGATTCAGCGATAGGAAATTCACGACGTCTAAAATAATCCCGTCCTTTTCGCCCAATGATGAAAATCACAAATTCATCCTGTGAACGGTGACGTTCAGAAATCGTCTGCGTAACCTGTCGTAAAATATTGGCGTTATAACCACCAGCCAGACCACGATCAGATGTAATGATGAGATAAGCAGTCTTTTTAACCGGACGCGTTTCCAGCATTGGATGCTTGATGTTATTCGCTCCAGAAGCAATGCTACTCACAACTTCCTTAAGCTTTTCCGAGTAAGGACGAGCCGACTCCGCTTTCTCCTGAGCTTTTCTCAGCTTGGATGCAGCGACCATTTCCATCGCTTTCGTGATCTGCTTCGTACTCTGCACACTTTTAATCTGACGTTTAATCTCGCGCATACCTTTTGCCATGATTTCACCACCTTCAAGCTTTGGCAAAGCCAAAGCTAACTTCGTAAGATTCAAATCCAGCCGGGCATATGTTAAAGGGCCTGTTATTGAGGGTAAAACATGCCAAGGAAGCCAAAACCCGGAGGGCACGCTTCCTTAGAACATCTTTCATCATAAACAGGCAAATTCCAATGTATTATACCGACGTGGCGAATGATTTTTTGAATTTCTCGATAGCTGCCTTCAAAGCCGTTTCGTTATCAGCCACCAAGTCTTTCGTGTCGCGGATAGATTGAAGCACGTCCTGATGGTCAGACACCATGAAAGACAGGAAGTCTTTTTCAAAACGTTTTACATCCGCTACAGGGATATCATCAAGGAAGCCTTTTACAGCAGTATACAAGCTCACTACTTGTTGCTCTACAGCAAGCGGTTGGTTAACACCCTGTTTCAGAATTTCCATCATGCGTGCGCCGCGATCCAGACGGGCTTTTGTGGATTTATCCAAGTCGGAACCGAATTGGGAGAACGCTTGAAGCTCACGATATTGAGCAAGATCCAGACGCAGGGAACCTGCTACCTTTTTCATTGCTTTAATCTGAGCTGAACCACCTACACGAGATACGGAAATACCTACGTTGATCGCCGGACGTTGTCCTGCATAGAACAAGTCAGCTTCCAGGAAGATCTGTCCATCTGTGATGGAGATAACGTTGGTTGGAATATATGCAGAAACGTCGGAAGCCTGTGTCTCGATGAACGGCAATGCGGTAAGTGATCCGCCGCCCAACTCATCATTCAGCTTCGCTGCACGTTCCAGCAAGCGAGAGTGAAGATAGAAAACGTCACCCGGATATGCTTCACGGCCCGGTGGACGACGCAGCAACAGGGACAATTCCCGGTAAGCTGACGCTTGTTTAGTCAAGTCATCATAAACAACAAGGACATGCTCGCCTTTGTACATGAAATACTCACCCATAGCGCAGCCAGAGTAAGGAGCAATGTACAGCAATGGTGATGGCTCGGAAGCTGATGCCGTAACGACAATCGTATATTCCAGCGCACCGTGACGACGCAATGTTTCAACAACTTGAGCTACCGTGGATTGTTTTTGACCAATAGCGACATAAATACATTTCATGCCGTTACCTTTTTGGTTCAAAATTGCATCGATTGCGATAGATGTTTTACCTGTTTGACGGTCACCGATGATCAACTCACGTTGACCACGACCAATTGGAACCATCGCATCAATAGCTTTAATCCCCGTCTGCATAGGCTCATGTACCGATTTACGGGCCATAACGCCTGGAGCCTGACTTTCAACCGGACGGAATTCTGTTGTAGCAATCGGTCCTTTACCGTCTACTGGTTGCCCCAATGGGTTAACTACACGTCCAATCATTGCTTCCCCTACAGGGACCTGCATGATCTGGCCTGTACGTTTTACTTGACCACCTTCACGAATGTCGGAGAATTGACCCAAAATAACAACACCGACATTGCTTTCTTCCACGTTGAGCGCCAAGCCCAATACGCCAGTGTCGAATTCAACCAATTCACCGGCCATAACTTTTTCCAGTCCGTAGACGCGGGCAATACCGTCGCCGACTTCAACAACAGTGCCGACTTCAACGACCTCGATATCATTTTTATATTGTTCAATCTGACTTTTAATCAATGAACTGATTTCCTCAGGTTTGATACTCAAGTGTGTTCACCCCTATCTTCTATACTCGTCTGTTAAAGGATTTCTCGAGACGATCCAGCTTGCCGGCCAGACTGCCGTCGTACAATGTATCGCCGATAACCACTTTTAATCCGCCCAGCAGACTCGGGTCCACTATATTTTCCACACGGATTGTTTTATGTTCACGGGCTCCGAATTCCTCGGCTACCGCTGTTTTTTCCTGATCACTTAAAGCATAAGTCGAATACACCTTTGCATGAGCAAGTCCCAGCTTGTATTCCTGAATATCGAGGTATCCGGCAAGGAGAGATTCAAACAAATCTGCTCTACTACGCTGAATCAACAGTTTGATCGTGTTAATTAGCGAGGCAGACAACTTGCCTTCAAAACTGTTAGCCAGAACTTGAAGCTTGACCGCTTCCGTAATGTTAGGAGAATTAATGAATTTACGGATTTCAGCATCCCCCGATACAGCCTCTACAAAAGCACGTAGCTCCTGCTCGGTTTCCATAATGGTCTGTTCCTGCTCTGCCACTTCAAACAAAGCTTTCGCATACCGTTTGGCTACTACCGTATCCCGGCTCATGCTTTGCCTCCTACCTCTTTAAGGTATTGGTCGACAAGCTCTCCCTGGACTTGGTCTTCCTTGATTTCCTTTTGAATCAGTTTGGAAGCAATTTGTACCGAAGCTTTACCCACTTCGCTGCGCAGTTCGGCAACCGCCTTATTACGCTCGCTTGTGATTTCACGAACAGCTTCGTCTTTCAGGCGGACAGCTTCGTCTTTAGCCTGAACAATAATTTGCTCCGCTTGTTTGTTACCTGTTTGTTTTGACTGCTCAATAATGTCGTACGCTTCCTTACGTGCCTGCTGGAGAGCCTGCTTTTGCTCCTCAACATAAGCAGCAGCCTGTTCACGCGTCTGTGCCGCTTCATTCATTTGCTGTAATACAAGCTGACGCCGCTTCTCCATAACGGAAAAGAGAGGTCCGAATGCATAACGCGTCAGTAACCAGTACAAGATCAAAAATGCAATGATTGTGAAAACGATACTTGTCCAATTTAAACTCAATTGAAGTCACTCCTTTCCGGTGAACGTCGGTTCTGGATCTTTCATGTTCAAACGAACAAAGAAGGCGCGGATGGCTGTGCCTTCCCCGCCAAACCTTGCTTCCATTCAATTAAGCACCTGCGTAGAAAATGAATGCCAGAACGACCCCGATGATTGGCAGGGCTTCGACCAGACCTACACCGATAAACATTACCGTTTGCAACGTTGCTTTTGCTTCAGGCTGACGAGCGATACCTTCAACTGTTTTACTTACGATCAGACCGTTACCAATACCAGCGCCCAAAGCGCCCAAACCTACTGCGATTGCAGCTGCGATATATGCCCAAACTCCCATTTTAAAAAATCCTCCTTAGTGATGTGTATTTGTGTGTTACATGTATTTGCAGTTAAGAGCGAAGCGTACTCCTGAACTTAACTTAAAACCAGAAAACGAGCTTGTCTAATGCTCTTCTTCATGCGTGTCAATAGACTGTGAAATATATACAAACGTCAGAATCGTGAAGACGAACGCTTGGATACTGCCGACAAAAATACTGAATCCTTGCCAGACCACGAGTCCCAATACGGAAGCAACCATACCTCCCACACCAAGTGCTGTCATTTTCAGCAGAACACTGATCAAAACTTCGCCGGCAAAAATATTACCGAATAGACGCATACCATGTGTCAACAGTTTTGAGAACTGCTCAATCAAGTTAATTGGCAAAAAGAATGGAAATGGCTGAACGTAATGCTTGAAGTAAGCTTTGGTATTACGGAAAATCCCCAGGAAATGAACCAGGACAAAGATCATCAAAGCCAGTCCAATGGATACCCCTGCATCTGCGGTAGGTGATTTCCACCAGCTGATGCCTACATGGGCAGCTTCTCCCGGGTGAGACGCCTGTGCTTGTTCTAATGCTTCTTTGACCGGAATGATTTCATGTCCAAATACTTGGGCACTTTGCACATTATCGAATTCGGTCACAATCCCGAACGGTAATCCCAGCATATTTCCCACGAAGATGAACATGATCAGCGTCATCCCCAAAGAGAGGAATGGCTTCCCTTTTTTCAAATCCATTGTGCTGGTAATCAGTCCTTGAACGAATTCGACGACCCATTCCATAAAATTTTGCAGCTTGCTTGGATTGTCCACAGACAAATTGCGCGTTGCAGCAAATGCCAGTCCAAATACAATCGTGCAGGTCACAATAAGCATAATAATGACGGACAAGTCAATGTTAAACCCGCCCAATTGGATAATCGGTGATTCATGCAACATGTTTTCTCACCCCTTTCTCAGTTGAGCTATCATTTTTCCTGAAGCGCGAATATGATGCCTATAATTAACAGAAGAAATTGCCCAGTCACCAGGCTTGCCATTACAGCGATCTCATGGAAGTAGGCCGGAAATTCTATCGCCAGCACCACTGCCAAAATTGAGGTCCCTAATCGAAAGCCAAAGCCAATACCATACACTCTCTTCTTTCTTTCACCGGCGGCCGCACTCGCAACCTGTCGAATTTTGTAGGCCATATACAGCACATTTAGACAGCTTACTCCCGTTCCCAGAATGATTCCGTGAGCAATGTCACGATGTTGGGGCATGAAGGCGGAGACCAGGAAACACAGAGCCATAATACCAAGCGCTACGATCCATAACATTTTTTGCATACGGGTCATCTCATTCATGGTTATCCCTCAATACCTTTCCGATCACAAGGGCAATACTTAATGCGCCTACAACCAAGCCTGCGAGAACGCTTACGCCAATCCAAATTCCGGAGCCACCAAGTTTGGCATCGAGCCAATTTCCGGCATAGAAACCACCCAGTGTGCATATCGCCAAATCAATGCCGATCGCGCTCACCAATCCAATTGCCTTGAAGGCATTTCCGGTGTTATTTCGGTTGTTGTTTTGCTTGGAAGGTTTGACCACTTTTCCATGTCACCCCTGCAATTCCAGTCCATTTTACTTAAATATAAGATGCTTTGTCAATTGAGATATTTTAGCGCCCTAAAGTATAAAATCAAACGACAAAGCATCTTAAATTGCTGTATCCCTTGGTAACCGTACAGTTTAACTGTATGCTTGCCTTGTAAAGAATAATTATATCGGACGAACACCTTTTGTGAACATTGTGTGAAATTCTTCAGGACGTTCGGATTGAACGCCATAATGGTGCAAAATCGCATTGACAATTCTTACTGATGCTTTTCCATCGCCGTAAGGATTCGCTGCCTGACTCATAGAATCGTACAACGCGGAATCTGTCAAAAGTGCCTTGGTCCGATTGTACACGTTCTCTTCGTTCGTACCCACCAGTTCCAAGGTGCCCGCTTCAATTCCTTCCGGTCTTTCAGTCGTATCACGCAGCACCAGGACAGGTACTCCGAACGAAGGCGCTTCTTCCTGAAGCCCACCGGAATCCGTAAGGATTAGATGTGTATGTGGGTAAAAATTGTGCAGATCCACGACATCCAGCGGATCAATCAGCTTAATACGCGGATGGTTGCCTAAAATCTCAAATGCAGGTTCCTTCACAGCCGGACTCGGATGAACCGGATAAACAATAGCGATATCCTCAAACTCATCCGCAATTCGCTTAACCGCATTAAAAATCTGACGATGCGGTTCCCCTTGGGATTCCCGGCGATGTGCTGTCATAAGAATCAGGCGTTTGCCCTGAGCCCACTCCAGTACAGGGTGCTCGTAATCCTGGCGAACCGTATACTGAAATACGTCAGTTACTGTATTGCCTGTAACATATATTCGCGATTCAGGCTTGTTTTCCTTCCGCAAATTTCCAGCCGATAAAGAAGTAGGCGAGAAATGCAGATCAGACAGCACGCCTGTGAGCTGACGGTTCATTTCTTCAGGATATGGAGAAAGCTTGTTCCACGTCCGCAAACCCGCTTCCACATGCCCTACTTCAATCTGCTGCATAAAGGCTGCATAGCTGGCGAGGAAAGTCGTCAGTGTATCACCGTGAACCAACACGATATCGGGCTTGGCCTCACGCAATACAGGTTCCAGACCTTGAAGTACCCGCATGGAGATTTCATTCAGTGTCTGGCGATCCTTCATTACGTCCAGATCATAATCAGGGTGAATATTGAAAACTTCCAGAACCTGATCAAGCATCTGGCGATGTTGAGCCGTAACGCATACCACGGACTCGATATGCTCCGGGTGGCGCTGAAGCTCCAAAATAAGAGGAGCCATCTTAATCGCTTCCGGACGCACACCAAAAATTGTCATCACTTTGATTTTGGACATTTTCTGTTGAACCCCTTTTCATAATAAATGTCCGCTTCACAGATCTTCCATTATTTAAAATAAGGACCTGTATAACGTCCATAGATTTTGCCGAACTGCCAAAGGCAGTCTACTTGGTTCCGTACAAGCGGTCTCCCGCGTCACCAAGACCCGGAATGATATATCCATGATCATCCAGACGCTCGTCCAGTGCAGCGACATAGATGTCTACATCAGGATGTGCATCCTGCACAGCTTTGACTCCTTCAGGAGCAGCAATCAGATTCATCATTTTAATTTGAGTGCAGCCTCTCTTTTTCAACACATCAATCGCCGCAATTGCAGAGCCACCCGTTGCAAGCATCGGATCAATCACGATCAATTCGCGCTCAGTTACATCTGTAGGCAGCTTCGTATAGTATTCTACGGGTTGCAGCGTCTCAGGATCGCGGAACAGTCCCACATGGCCCACCTTTGCTGCAGGCAGCAGTTTTACTACGCCATCCAGCATACCCAAGCCTGCACGCAGAATCGGAATAAGACCCAGCATACGTCCGGAAATCACTTTACCTTCTGTCTCAGCAACCGGTGTCTGCACCGTAATGCTTTCCAGCGGGATATCCCGTGTAATTTCATAAGCCATCAATGTTGCTACTTCATCCACCAGCTCGCGGAAATCCTTGGTGTTGGTCCGCACATCGCGGATAAATGTAAGTTTGTGTTGGATCAAAGGGTGATCACAAACCACCAGTTTCGCCATAATATATTCCCTCCGGTATTATCGTCACGTTCTTTCGCACCAGCATATCGAACTATCCTGAGTCGAAAGGATCTATGTAACCTATTTGTACAAACCAAATAAGCACAGATGCAATGCGTGCCTGTAAATCCTGTTTATTATAACATTCCCTTGATTGATTTAACACCTGCCACCGTAACCTTTTGTCAAGGGAAAGATATGACATGTAAAATAATGAATAGGACCGCTTTACGTGTGACTTTTATCACATAAAAACACAACAAAAAGGCTCTGACGGCCCTTGACCGCCAAAGCCTGAAGGCTTTATACTTCCTGCCCGAGCTATAGCCTTTGCCTCCTCATGCAGAGGTATTCTTTTATCTATACTTCAAATTGTCCCATGCCCCCTGAAATTGCTGAAGCATTTCATCCTTTGTGATAACCCCTGCAATATAGGCTTGCATACTGCTGCTTAAATCCTGATTCAGCCCCTTCGGAAAGCGTTGGAAGTTCCAACTCCATATCTTGCCTTCCCTCACATGCCGAGATATTTCTGCACCTAGATCGCCTGTCGTCTCGTCGCTGGACGTAATACTTTTGAAGGCGGGAACAAACTTAAACTCCTTGGTGATATAATGCTTGCCTGTTTCTGATGTGACCAACCAATTGAGAAATTCTTTTGCCTCCTGCTTCACAGGCGAATTTTTATTGACCACCCAGTTCGATGCCACTCCCACAGCGAGTCTACCTCCTGTGGAGGGATCATTGTCTATAGGCGCAGGCAGAATACCCAAATTCAAGTTAGGATTAATTCCATCTATTTGCGGTTGCGTCCAGTTCCCCTGGTGCATCATAGCAGCCTTACCTGTTGAAAACAGCGTCACTTGTGTATTGTAATCCGTCGTGAGCGGATTGCGGTTCCCATATTTTATAGTCAGGTCAAGCAACTTCACCCACTGATCGAACACCGGGTTACCGGGGATGCGAGCCGTTCCTTTGTTTAAATCCTCAACATAACTTTCCGGGTTCGGCTGTCTGGCAAACGGAATATTGATAAAATGGTTCCCCAGAACCCACCATTCCGCATACCCGTTAGCAAAAGGTATAATCCCTGCCGCTTTCAGTCGCTTGGCTGCTTCCTCCAGTTCATCTATCGTCTGAGGTAGTTTGGTTATGCCCGCTTTTTTGAACAAATCCTTGTTATAAACAAAACCAAATCCTTCTAGGTTCATAGGCTGTCCATAAATCTTACCGTTAACCGTCATCGGCTTACGAGCGAAATCGTCCAGATCCTTTACCCATGGCTGATCCGACAAATCCTCCAAGTACTCCAACCACGTATCGCGGTCCTGGTAGCCCTCATTTGTGAAAATGTCCGGCTGATCGCCTGATGCGAATTTAGCCTTCAACGAAGCACCGTAGTCCGTACCACCACCGACAGATTGGATATCCAACTTGATGCCAGGGTGCGTTTTTTCATATTCTGCCTTCAGCTTATTTAGCGGTTCCGAAATCTCTACTTTGAATTGATAAATGTGTATCGTTTTCGTCTCACTCTGTTGAGCCTTCGTATTTCCACAACCTGCAAGTGTACATGCGAGCAGCACCATCAAGGAGATGACAAGTAACGCTGTTTTTTTCATCGGATATCCCTCCCTTCAGCCCTTGACCGCACCGGCTGCAATGCCAGAAACGATGTATTTTTGCATCACCAGAAAAAACACAACAATTGGTGTGATCCCCAACACCAGTGCTGGCAGCGCCAAGTCCCATTGCTTGGTGTACTGACCAAACAACATATAGGTTGCAATCGGAATGGTGCGCAGCTCAGGATCATTCAAAATGAGCGAAGGCAACAGATAGTCATTCCAGATCCATAAGGTATTCAAAATAAGCACAGTTACGAACATAGGCAGCAGGAGTGGACAAACGATGCGAAAGAACACCCCGTACCGGGATGAACCGTCCACCCTTGCCGCCTGCTCAATCTCAATAGGTACCGTTTTAATAAAGCCATGAAAAAGAAAAACGGATAAAGGCGCCCCAAAACCCAGATAACATAGGATCAGTCCTGGTATACTGTTGTTTAAGCTCAATACGTTGGACACTTCCATAAGCGGCAACATAATCGATTGAAAGGGAACTACCATTGCTGCCACAAGTAAACCGAATAAAAACCGATTAAAAGGAGTGTCATGCCGAACCATCTGGTAAGCGGCCATCGAGCTGATGAGCAGCAAAAGCGCATTACTGACGATCGTGACAATCAGTGAATTCCCCAGTGCTGTGGGAAAGCTTATTTTATTCCAGGCGTTAGCATAGTTTTCAAAACGGAAGGTTGTCGGCCACGAAGCGGAATGGGCCAAAATGTCACCAAAGGATTTAATGGAGTTTACGAGCAAAAAATAGAATGGAACCAGAAAAATTAACCCGATCACAATAAGCAATATTTCAGCAACCCATGTGCCCAAACGGTAGTTTGACGTTTTTTCCATTACATTTCGACCTCCTTTTTCTTCGTGAGACGCACCTGAATGCTGGTAATGATCGCAACGACCACGAAGAAAATCATAGCCTTGGCAGTTCCCAATCCAAGTCGATTATTTGTAAACGCTTCATTATATATGTCCAACGCTACAGACTCTGTCGACTTGAAAGGTCCCCCCTTGGTGAGAGCCAAATTCAATTCAAATACTTTAAAGGACCAGGATATCGCTAGGAACAAGCAGACGGTCACCGCTGGCATAATAAGTGGCACTACAATATGACGCAAAATCTGTCTTCGGCCCGCGCCGTCAATTTGAGCCGATTCAATCAGGGCAGACGGGACATTATTTAACGAAGATATGTAAATAACCATGAGATAACCTGCATATTGCCATACAAACACAATGACAGTTCCCCAAAAAGCAGTTGGCCCATCACCCAGCCACGGCAGTTTAAAAAAGGAAAGCCCTGTTGCCTCCCCTACCGCAGAAAAGCCGCGTACAAATATAAATTGCCAGATGAAGCCGAGCAGCAAGCCGCCAATCATATTGGGCATAAAAAATACAGTTCGCAGTGCATTACGGGTACGCAACGGTTTGGTAAGTGCATAGGCTAGGAAAAAGCCAATCAGGTTCGTCAGAATGACACCACATACGGTAAACCGAACTGTAAACCAGAACGCATTACGGAAATCTGGATCATCCCTAAATATATGAACGTAATTCCCTAGCCCGAGCCATCGGATATTTTCAGATACTCCATCCCAGTTCGTCATGGAATAATACAGCCCCAGCAGGAACGGAATGACCATAATCAAGACGAAAAACAACGCCATCGGTCCCACAAATACGAGCTGCTGCAATAATTGCGCGGATTTTCTTTGACTCAATGTAATCACTCCTTTGTCGTAGATATAAAGGAAAGCGCGCATAAACCTTTACTGTAATCGCTTATTACCCAAAAATGTAAGTTTCGAGTCGTTTGGAAGCAAAAAAAGGCTGTTCTCCTCCGGCTTACGGAAGGAAAACAGCCTATAATATAAAGATTATGATTGTCGATGAATTAGTATTGAGTTCCTGGATAAATCGGGAACTTATCTGTTAACTCGCCAACCGCTTGGCTTGCTTTGGACAATACAGTATCATCTTTCGGGTTTTTAAGGGTTTCAGCAATGATTTTACCGATTTTGACCATAGCCTCTTCATCCATCCCACGAGATGTTGCAGCAGGTGTACCAATACGAATCCCGCTTGTTACGAATGGACTGGTCGGATCAAAAGGAATCGCATTTTTATTGACCGTGATGCCCACGGAATCCAATACATGCTCCGCTTCTTTACCTGTGATATTCAAATTGCGCGTATCCAACAGCATCAGATGGTTATCCGTACCACCGGATACAATGTTAATCCCCTCAGCCAACAGTGTTTCAGCCAGCACCTGTGCGTTGCGGACTACATTTTGCGCATAGGTTTTGAACGATGGCTGGAGCGCTTCACCCAAAGCAACCGCTTTGGACGCGATCACATGCATCAGTGGCCCCCCTTGAGTACCAGGAAAAATAGCTTTATCAATCGCTTGCGCCCATGCTTTGCGAGTCAGAATCAGACCCCCACGCGGACCACGCAGCGTTTTGTGTGTCGTTGTTGTTACAAATTGGGCATGCGGAACTGGACTTGGGTGAATTCCCGCTGCCACAAGACCTGCGATATGTGCCATATCCACCATGAACAAAGCACCTACATCATTGGCAATGGAAGCAAAAGCTTCAAAATCAATAGTACGCGGATATGCACTCGCGCCAGCTACAATCAGACGAGGGCGGTGCTTGAAGGCTGCCTTGCGCACTTCATCGTAGTCGATGCGGAAGTTGTCTTCGCGCACACCATAGGCAGCAAAGTTATACAACAAGCCGGAAGCGTTAACCGGACTTCCGTGTGTTAAATGGCCACCATGCGCCAGATTCATACCCAGTACAGTATCTCCAGGTTTGAGAGCTGCCAGATACACCGCCATGTTGGCTTGTGCTCCAGAGTGAGGCTGCACGTTAGCATGCTCAGCGCCGAACAGTTCTTTTGCTCGGTCACGTGCGATATCCTCAACGATATCTACATGCTCACAGCCACCATAGTAGCGTTTGTTCGGGTAACCTTCAGCATATTTATTCGTCAGCACGGAGCCCATGGCTTCCATTACTGCTTCACTGACAATGTTCTCGGATGCGATTAGCTCGATATTGTGGCGTTGTCGTTTCAGTTCAAGTCCCATTGCTTCCATCACTGCTGGGTCACTTTTACGCAGGTGTTCCATCATGATTGATTACTCCCTCTCCATAGTCAATTGTTGGGTATACAAGCTAACGCCTGCTCCTCTGTTGGGTACCTCATCCTCATTGCAAAAACGATTAGTACAAACATGCCGCCATGCCAAATGCTAATCGCAGTTTCCGCCGACTTCTTGCTCCAGACTGTACACCGCCCGTTGTCCACCAATAAGTGGAGGACGGGTGAACGCCGCTGTCACACGTGCTTCGCCAATCCAGCGAAGGCTTGGGCGAAACGGAACAGCAATCGGTCGCAGATGCATGCCAATCAGCGTTTCGCCGATGTCTATCCCGGCATGAGCCTGCACGTTCGCCGCCAAACACGCGTCGCTCATAGAACGATAGGCGACGGTAGCCATAGAGCCTCCTGCTGTACGAACAGGAACAGCCGCAACCTCCATCAGTCCCAGTCGCTCCAGTACAGCCCGTTCAACGACCAACGCTCGGTTCAAATGCTCACAGCATTGAAACGCTACATCAAAGCCATACTGCCTGCGAACGGACTCTACTCCAGATAACAGTTGTTGAGCCACATCGAGCGCTCCCGCCGTGCCAATTCGACTTCCAGCCACTTCACTTGTGCTAACGCCGATAACCAGCAGGCGACCAGCCCTGAGACTGGCTGCTTCTGCGATTTCCCGCACAACAGAAGTGGTCTGTGCTTCTAGCGAAATCTCATGATCCAATTGTCCCACCATTGGAACCTCCTTTGGTTGAACAGCCTCTCAGAGACTAGGCACGGTCTCATGCCCCAAGTTCAACACACTCTCTCCTGATCACAATCTCACTATATTATAGCCGATGTTTCAGATTTCGAGCAGAAAAAATGGAAGAACCTTTGAAGGAATCAACCCTCAGCTAAACATCTGGCATAACTTGTATATGAAAAAAGAGCAGTCCACACCTATGTGGAATTGCTCTTTTGCCCAGGCGACCGGCCGTATATCCGATGCTCCATCGTGGTTAATCCCACTTTTGTCGCCAGTTACATCGGATTCTCATTTTTCCACCTTATCTTAACGGATTAACCATCGAAAATCAACAGATTCCGTACAAAATAGATGAGTAAGAGCGATTTTATTCGGAAGAGGCCTTTAGCTTGTCCAGCAGCTTATGCAGCGCCGTGCGGATTTCCGCAGCTGTGACATCGTAGTCTTCTCGCGAACCGCCAAACGGATCTGAAATATCAAAGCCCGGAATCCGTTGGTGTAATTCAATCATTCGTTCACGCTCCTGCGCCGATAGCTCTTGTCCGAGTGAAGCCATCAACTGCTGTGAAGCATATAAACCGTCCAACTCCTGTACATCATTCAACACCGCATCCCGGTTCTCCACATATTCCTTAAGCGTAAATACTTTGCCCGCCGTTTGGGGAAAGCGCTGAATTACGTGCTGTTTATGTCCTTGCGTCAAGGTTAAGATCAGATGTGCCCACCCGGCAAGCCCGTCGCTCAAAGGGGTTGAGGTGATCTGATCGGATATATCGTGATCACGTAGAACCGCCTCTGCATGTCGGGATATCGGCGTGCCTTCCATCGCTGCCACTCCCGCAGAACGCACTTCCAGTTCTAGTCCATGCTCAGCAGCCAACTTACGCAGCATCCCTTCAGCCATTGGACTGCGACAGGTATTCCCTGTGCATACAAATAAGATATTCTTCAACGTTTTCACCCCCCGTATGTTAAAAAATATATAAACAGAGGATTACTATAATCCTAATCCCTTACTTTAACCCTGCACTTATTTTACACTGTCTGCGCTAAAATCAAAACATAAACATAAAGCCGAATGCCAGCAAAATGGCACCGCCCACTGCTTCCCCGTAATCTCCTAGATTGCGGCTGACCTTGCGACCCAGCAGTAGGCCCAACATCGCCATTGCTCCCCCGCAAAAACCAAATGCCAGAACAGACAGCACCAGATCACTCTGGAACATCCCCAGTGACACTCCTACAGAAAATGAATCCACGCTCACCCCAAGTGCAAACAGCAAAAGACCTAAAGGCGAACGATGATCCAATACCTGTACGCCGTCCCCTTTGAAGGAATTATACACCATATGCCCGCCTAAAAGGATGAGTAGCCCCCCTGCGAAGTAGGTCGTCACATGACCTAATAAAGAACTCATATAATGGCCTGTGAAAATTCCCAGCAATGGCATCAGAATGTGAAAAAAGCCAATAACAGTGCTGATGCGCAGCACGTCTCGCAGGCGTATCCCCTTCATGCCGATCCCTACGCCCAGCGATAACGCATCCATTCCTAGCGCTACCGCCATGATCAGAATCGTTACAACCTGCCCGGCATGGGCAGAGGCTGCCAGCATACTCCATCCCTCCATTATCCGTCTGTTCTTGTACACGTTATGCGGACAAGGGGCAAATCAGTACAAGCATGCACTGAAAGTACCCCATACCGAGAAGAGGAGGGAGGAAAATTTAATATAAGAGGTTGTTCAAAAAGTCGTCTTTCCATAACGAAGCTATTCAAGAAGCGGATTCGACGTCGAATCTTGAATTCAGCCGGGCCTTCCGTTGCTCACGTAGATCTATCTACGCTCCGCTACTCAGTCCCTAGCTTCATCCAGCCTTCTCGGTCCTGAAAAGCCGACTTTTTGAACACGCACTATAAGAGGCTCTGATTCGACAGAAGCTACAAGCGGACGATTCGGTGACCTGCCGCTTTAAGCAGGCGGTTCATAACGGCGTCGCCCAATCCTTTCGGCGGACAGGATTCCGCCAAAATGTAGGTGACGCCGTCCTCGTCGCAGCGACGCAGCACGCCGTACAGGCGTTGCGCTGCCTCATGGAGCGCGTCCAGCTTGCCTAGCGTGTAGACGCGTTCTCCGGCGTAGCCGGCGGTATGCTCGTCGAACGCGAGCACTGCCGTGCGCTCTCCGCGCGCGGAAGCCTCCGCCAGCGCAGCGCGAATCCACCCCGTCACCTCAACGGACGACGGGCCTTGTACCACGCTCAAGCGGCCTCGCGGCGCGTAGTGTGTGTACTTCATGCCCGGCGAGCGCGGCGCCGGGCTGTCGGCATCCTCCCCGGGCGTAGCGGCCAGCGCCGGGTCCAGCACGACGGCGCGAGCAACTGCAGCGAGCTGCTCAGCCGTCACGCCGCCGGGGCGCAGGATGGTGACCGTTCCGTCGTCAGCCGCCTGCACCACCGTGGACTCCAGCCCCACCCCTGTGGGGCCTCCGTCTAAAATGCCGCCGATGCGGCCCTCCAGATCCTCCCGCACATGCTGTGCAAGGGTGGGACTGGGTCTTCCCGAACGATTGGCGCTTGGCGCAGCCAACGGACAACCCGCTTCAGCGATCAAGCGCAGCGCTATCGGATGATCTGGCATGCGCACACCAACCGTGTCCAGCCCGGCCGTTACACGCGATGACAGTGCCTGCGGTACCACTGGTAATACGAGAGTCAGCGGCCCCGGCCAGAACATATTCATCAGCGCCCGGGCTGTATCGTTTATTTCTGCTACCATACCCTCTAATTGATCAGCATCAGAAACATGTACAATGAGCGGGTTATCGGAAGGGCGTCCTTTGGCAGCGAATACCGCCTCCACCGCTTTTGTACTACGAGCATCGGCTCCCAGTCCGTACACGGTCTCCGTAGGAAAGGCTACCGTCTCTCCAGCTTGGAGGAGTACAGCAGCCTCGCGTATGCCTTTTTCCGCCGCGATCCGAGTCTGTTCAGCCGAAGTTTCGTCAGAAACACCCCCGTCAGTGTTGTTCACAGGAACCAAACATCTTACATCCCACCATTGGGTATGGGAAGACTTCAATGCCTGCTTCAGCTCGCAATTCCCCTGTTTGTCCAGCTTTTGCTCCGATTTTTCCTTTTGCACAAAATCTCCGCGCAAGTCTTGCATTTGATTCGATTTATCGCTCATATCAGATCATCCCATATCTTATTGTCGTATACAGGCCAGTGATTTCGCTTGATCCTATAAGGCTACTTTGAAAGATCAGTTTATTTGGCTCTGCCATGTGTATATCTATCGTAAGCTCCATTATAGCATATGGGGAAACTTACACTCCTCAACGTTTAGGCAAACAAGCCACTCACCCAGCTGCACAGTCCCGCAAGTGCATCCCACAGAAAAAAACGCACTTCCGGCTCCTTGTCAGTGGTATTCGTCCGACTATCTCCATGATCCGTTTTTGCTGATACCGTTTGTGCCGCTGCTTCCCCACTGCCTGCATCAATAAAGCACAGCGGAGGAAACAGCACGCACCACCAATTTTGACCTTTTCCTTGCCCCAGCGTAACCCGTAGCGCTTCATAATTCCCTGCCGGGTAGACAAGACCACCGTACATTTTCGTCGGGAAAGGTACGCTCGCCAGTTCCACTTGATGATCATAGGCAATGCCGCGACGAGCCAGTTCCGTACCTACCAAACGGTCAATTTCAGGTAAATGAGCATCAATCAATGATCTCGCTTGGTCTAAGCTTTGCGGGTTTTCCAACTCACTCACCCAAGCATTCATCTGCTGCACAATAGCGTCCCGTATTTCGCGTTTAACCAGCTGATCCTCCGGGCGATCCGAATTGGCCAAAATACGCAGTCGAATGGAGTCGTGTGGAATCACTTCCAGCCCTGTTGTAGTCACTCCTGATGCTAAGGTTCCTCTTGTTCCAGTGGTCATAGCAGCATCCGTTTTTTGACCTTCCCAAGACATCATTAATATCGAAATACAAAATAATATCATTGCAGCTTGCTTTACCCAACTTCTCATCTTCGTCCCCCCAAACCCAAACTCTATCATGTCTATCAGTTTGTCCGGTTTGGGAGAGTCTAAACCTATAAGTCTTGTAAAATATTCATAACCACTTTACAGATTTTCTTCAATACACCCTCGAATCATGCTACACCAAGCTTCTGACCCTCGCCGAGGAATATAAAAAAGCCCAGATTTCACAATCTGGACTCTCGCGTTGCACCGTTTCAACTCACACACAAATACCAATCAGTATCTAGCCACAATCCACCTGTACTAGGCTTTTTTCGCCTTCGTCAAGTTCAATCTGGAAGGCTGTGGCAGATCATCCTCCAGCTCTTGGCCGTGCACCTTAATGCTCATAACCAAGCCGATACTAGCCATGTTAATAAGCAACGAGGTACCACCATAACTTATGAACGGGAGTGTAATCCCTGTAAGCGGCATAATGCCCAGAAACGCACCAATATTCTCAAAAATCTGGTACAGTAACATGGACACAATCCCGACAATAATATACGGTCCGGCGCGATCCCGGCATTCCAGCGAAATCAGGATCATTCGGTGAATCAAAATAAAATATAACAATAACAGCACTGAAGAGCCTACAAAGCCAAATTCCTCCGCTACGACCACAAAAATAGAATCCGCATACGTATAAGGAACACGCCCGGACTGTACCGAGGTTCCTTGCAAAAAGCCCTTGCCCATCATCCCGCCAGAGGCTATCGCCAGCTTGGCATTTTTGGTATGATAAGACGCCTTCGCGGTTGCCTCTTCCGGTACCAACCAAGGGTCCAACCGTTCTACCCAGTGACTACGGCCAATCCCCTTCATAAAGGAATCAATCTCATCGTGAAACGAAATATAAGCTTTGATTCCGCCGCCAACGGCGACTGCAAATACGATGAATCCGATTAACGCATGGGATGCCTTCACATTACCAATCCATAGCATACCAATGACGATGACAATGTAACCAAGCGCATTACCCAAGTCATTTTGTGCCATAACCATGGCAAACGGGACAAAGCTCACCAGAGCCACTGGAAGAACATCCTGAATGAAATACAGCCTGCTCTTGCGCTTTTTGATCAGCATATAAGTCAGAAAAATGATAAGAACCAGCTTGAATACCTCGGCAGGCTGAAGATTCAAGCCACCAATTTTCAGAAAGCCCTGAGAGTTGTTAACCGTCCCACCAAAAAATCCGAGACCCAACAGGAATATTCCGCCTCCATATACGTACAGGGCTTTTTTAATGAATATCCGAAAATCGACCATCGCTAAACCCAAGATCGCCACAAAACCCAATATATAATACCCGATCATCTTTTGATAGTCGTTGCCGTGCTCTGCCAAGTTCGTAGGGCCCCTACCTGCGCTGTATACCGTTATGATACTAATCGCCATGAGCAAAACCAGAATAAAGATAACCGGACCGTCAATTTTTTTCAATTTCTGAAGCATGATTTCCCCCTGAGCCGTTTCTCGGTCATACTCCTCTTATTCTAAAGGAAAGACTCGCAAAAAGAAAATGCACCACTACTCCGAGACGCCTAGGACATGTCGTTCAATCCCTGCAAGGTCAGGAACGATTATAATGTTCTTCCAATGACCTGCCTGTTCCAGCAGGCCAGCCACGTCTCTGGCCTGTCCCATCCCCAGCTCAAACCCGATTAGCCGGGGCGGAGCCTGAAGGAGTCCGAGCTGCTCCAGCATTGCCCGATATGGGCCGAGCCCGTCAGGACCACCATCTAACGCCATCCGTGGCTCGTGGTCGCGGACCTCCGGCTGTAGGCCAGCGATGTCAGCAGCCGGGATGTACGGCGGGTTGGACACGAGAATGTCCACCGTCGTTCCCGCAAATGGCGCCAGCAGATCGCCCTCGCGGAATTCTACGGCTGCGCCGTTCGCAGCAGCGTTATAAGCCGCTACTTTTAACGCGGCAGCCGAAATATCCCCTGCCGCTACGCGCCAGCTCGGTCGCTCAGCCGCCAGCGTCACGGCAATCGCACCGCTGCCCGCGCCGATGTCGAGCGCCTGAGGAGCACCGCTTGGCCACAGCCGATCGCCGTGCTGGAGTATCGCCTCGACGAGCAGTTCTGTCTCGGGGCGCGGAATCAGCACCGACGGCGAAACCGCGAACGGGCGGCCATAAAATTCCTGCCGTCCGATAATATACTGCGCCGGTTCACCCGCAGCTTTGCGGGCTATGATCCGTTCCCACGCCTCCTTGGCGGTGGAAGGGAACGGATCACCCAGAGCGGCGTAAAACGCCGTACCTTCCAATCCGAGCACATGCTCCAGCAACAAACGGGCATTATGCTGGGGCTCCAGAACGCCACAGCTTCCTAAAAAAGAAGAAGCCTCAACCAAGGCTTCTCTGACACTCATGTTTCGTTCCGGTGACATCCGATACACACAATCGCGCTCGTTCCCCAAAACTTAAACCTCTTGTTCCATCAAATCAGCCTGCTCTGCAATCGTGAGCGCCGATACGATTTCTTCGATCTCCCCGTTCATCACCTGGTCCAGCTTATGCATAGTTAGTCCAATACGATGATCCGTTACACGGCTTTGCGGGAAGTTGTAGGTACGGATACGCTCACTGCGGTCCCCGGTACCTACTTTGCTCTTACGCTCGCCTGCATATTTGGCTTCCTCTTCCTGACGCAACATATCCGAAATACGGGCACGCAAAACTTGCAGCGCCTTCTCCTTATTGGAGTTCTGGGATTTTCCGTCCTGACAGGTTGCCATAATACCTGTTGGCATATGCGTTACACGCACCGCCGACTTGGTCGTATTAACGGATTGTCCGCCCGCACCGCTGGAACAGAACGTATCCACGCGAATATCCTTGTCGGAAATTTCAATATCCACTTCTTCTGCCTCAGGCATAACGGATACTGTAGATGTCGATGTATGAATACGTCCACCTGATTCCGTCGTCGGAATCCGCTGGACGCGGTGTGCGCCGCTTTCGAATTTCATTTTGCTGTATGCACCGCGGCCGTTAATCATGAAAATAACCTCTTTAAAGCCCCCGAGATCATTCATGTTCGCGTCCATCAGCTCTACACGCCAGCCTTGGGTATCGGCATAACGGGTATACATCCGGTACAAATCAGCTGCGAATAGTGCCGCTTCGTCACCACCCGCTGCCCCACGAATCTCAATAATAACGTTCTTATCATCATTCGGGTCCTTCGGCAGCAGCAAAATACGGATTTTTTCATCCAGCTCCCGCTTACGAACACTCAGTTCTTCAATCTCCATTTTGACCATTTCACGCATCTCGTCGTCCAGCTTTTCACCCTGCATGGTTTTTGCAGCTTCCAGCTCTTCAACGACATTTTTATATTCGGTATATGCTTCATAAGCAGGCTGTAAATCAGACTGTTCTTTGGAATAATCTCTAAGTTTTTTGCTATCGTTCGCTACATCCGGATCGCAGAGCAGTTCGCTCAGTTTATCGTAGCGGTCCGCCAATGATTGCAATCGGTCCAACAAGCGATTCACCTCTTCAGTTAAATTAATATGAAGCCAGCTTCAATTTCACTGGCTACAGCTCTTTATTATACCAACTAATTCATGAATTAGCTACAAGAAATACTGACTAATTTAGGATTTTGCAAAAATCCACACGACATGTAATTCAATAAAAAAAGTCGCCGCCTAATATAGGCAGCGACCGCATTATCTAGCACATTTTAGAACACACATACTTGAGACATCGTCTTTTATATATCCGAATCGAGTATTGTACTCTAGAAATTTTATATTAAACATTAAAACGGAAATGCATAACGTCTCCGTCCTGCACTACATATTCCTTACCTTCCAGACGAAGCTGCCCCCGTTCCTTGGCCCCGTTCATCGAACCAGCAGCGACTAAATCGTTGTAGGATACAACCTCGGCACGAATAAATCCGCGTTCAAAATCCGTATGAATTACGCCCGCAGCACCCGGTGCCTTCGTTCCTTTGTGAATCGTCCAAGCGCGTACTTCCTGCACACCTGCTGTGAAATACGTATACAGGCCCAACAAGCGATATGCTGCTTTAATTAGACGGTTCAATCCTGATTCAGCCAATCCCAGCTCCTCGAGGAACATCGCCTTGTCTTCGCCTTCCAGCTCAGCAATTTCAGATTCTACCTTGGCGCTAATCGGCACCACTTCTGCATTTTCAGCCACGGCAAAATCGCGTACCTTTTGCACATATGGATTGCTGTCGGCTTCCGTTACGCCATCTTCGCTAACATTAGCGGCATAGAGTACAGGCTTCATCGTCAGCAAATGAAGATCGCGTACAATCAGCCGTTCTTCATCCGACAATTCTAAGCTACGCGCAGGTTTATCAGCATATAGCGTTTCTTTGATCCGCTCCAACACTTCAACTTCTTGGGTGTACTGCTTGTTGCCACCCTTCATGTTTTTGCGGGAACGTTCAATACGCTTGTCTACGCTTTCGATATCCGCCAGAATCAGTTCCAAATTAATGGTCTGAATGTCGCTGATCGGGTCAATTTTGCCGTCTACATGGGTAATGTTCTCATCTTCAAAGCAACGTACCACATGTACAATCGCATCCACTTCACGAATATGAGCCAGAAACTTGTTACCCAGACCCTCGCCCTTGCTCGCACCGCGCACAAGTCCTGCAATATCAACAAATTCAAAAGCCGTTGGCACCGTTTTATTCGGCACAACCAGTTCGGTCAACTTATCCAACCGCTCGTCCGGTACTTCAACGACGCCTACATTGGGGTCAATCGTACAAAATGGATAGTTTGCGGATTCCGCACCCGCCTGCGTTATTGCGTTAAAAAGTGTTGATTTGCCCACGTTCGGCAAGCCTACAATCCCCGCTTTTAAAGCCATAATCAGAACAACTCCCGTTTATATAAAATATGCGTTATGCCATCCGTTAGTTTACCAACCCACATTATATATGAGAACCTATACACGCGGCAAGCATACGGTTATGGAATTCAGGATTTTACTATATCCCTATTTAGATTTCTTTGCTCATCTGGATATCTGTAATCCGATAGCCCGACTTGCGATATACATGCAAAGCTCGCTCATTATGCCCAAATACATGCAACCCGATGCGGACAGCTCCCAGCCTGCGAGCCTCCTGTTCCAAAGCCTCCATCGCCATCGTACCTAGACCCCTCCCCTGGTATGAATCGTATACAAGGATATCCAGTAGAAAAGCTTCTTCTCCTTGCACGCCGTCCGTAATATTGAACCAGATGTAGCCAGCTTCCTCCTGACTCTGCCCCCCGTCATCGGAAAACATCAACATATACAGGTGAGCATGAGGTGTGTCTAGTCTCTGTGGCAGGTATTGAGCAAAACTTTCTGCCGCTCGCTCTGGTGCTTCTTCAACCGTCCATGTACCTGCTTGGATTTTCTCATCCGCATAGTCGGCAAGCGAGCGTTGTTCAAATCGATCATATTGCTCCGCATTCATCGGAACCAATGTAATAAGTCCGCTCATCCATTTACCTTCTTTCTTAGTCGAGTCGTATCTTTGAGCCCTTCTATTCCATCTACCCCAATACCAAACATGACCGTGCGGAGTTCCAGTTCGACCTGCTCCAAACGTGCCTCCAGCGCTTCACTAGAGGCAACCGCAGAACCGAGCAAAGAACGCCCGAAGCCTGCCATGTCAGCTCCCAAAGCAAGCACCTTCGCTGCATTGACACCGTCTCTCAGTCCACCGCTGCCGATCAGAGCACCATGTGGCTGAGCGGCTCTGACTTCCACGATACAATCAGCGGTCGAATTGCCCCAGTCCGCAAACGCCTCCGCCGCCGCGCGACGCACAGGATCAGGGTTACGAAATTTCTCCACTTGGCTCCAGCTTGTCCCGCCTGCACCAGCGACATCAATAAAGGCTGCACCCGCATCATACAGTCTTGATGCCGTCTCGCCATCTATGCCCCAACCTACTTCCTTCACTCCTACAGGCACTGAAAGCTGACGACACAACTCCTCGATACGATTAAGCAGGCCGCTAAAATCCAAATTCCCTTCGGGTTGGAAAATCTCCTGCAATCCGTTCAAATGCAGCACCAACATATCTGCTCCAGCAATGTCTACTGCACGGCGACAATCGTCCACGCCAAATCCGTAGTTCAGCTGCACCGCACCCAGATTGGCAAGGATCGGGATACTGGGTGCCAGACGGCGGACTGCAAAGGTTGGAGCCAATTCTTCCCTTTCCACCGCAGCCCGTACCGAGCCGATGCCCAATGCCCAGCCGCGTCTCTCCGCTGTCTCTGCTAATCGCTCATTAATCGCTCCTGTCTCGGCGCTGCCGCCTGTCATGGAGCTAATAAGCAACGGTGTTCGTACAGCCTGTCCTAAAAAAGTAGTATCCAGGCGAACCTCGTCAAAATGCAACTCCGGCAGAGCGCAGTGCTTAAAGACATACCGCTCCAGCCCGCTGGTGATACCTTGTCCGGCCACATCTTCTTGCAAACAAAGGCGGACGTGCTCAATCTTCCGTTCGCCTGTCCGCGCGGCAGGCAACAAAGAGCCGGATCTGTTAAAGCCGTCAGGTGCTCCTTTTTTATTCTCTGTACTACTCATCTATGTTCCACCTCATCCAAAGTCACTCTGTTTATTGTATCAAGTTCAAGAAGCACAAATAAGACCGTTCCCGAACACGGTAACCGATCTATTTATCGTCTCTTATACAAATATCGTATGCCCTTAAAGTGGCTATTTTAAGATACTCTCATTGTATCATGGATGGGAAAATATATACACGAACGTGAACATTTTTTCTCCCCCATAGATCATGTTCAAAATACGCAATAAACCAGTTATTTCGGAAACTTTACAGAAAAGCCGCCCCTAATTGAGCTGCCGCTTTTCTGCAAAATGTCCAAATTTAAACACAAGAATACCACCGATAATGACCAATACACCGATCAGCTTGTTAATGGTAAACGGAATTTTCTCTAATCCTAGCCATCCTAATGAATCCCACAACAGGGCGGTCCCTAATTGCGCTGTCAATACAATGGAGATCGCATAGGTCGGGCCAAGTCGCTTCATTCCTTGTACCAGACAGAACACAACACCGACACCAATCATGCCACTGAACCAGTACCACGGCTGCATATGCTGTAAAGCAAATGTATTTTTCCCTTCAAAAATAAGACTTCCGAGTAAGGAAGCCAAGAACCCTGTGCCCAGCACCAATGTTGTTGTGGCCCACGATCCTGTCCGTTCATTCACCTTATTATTGAATATCGTTTGCAGACTGACCAAGGCACCTGCGATAACCGCCAATACAATTCCTAATAACATATGTTAACTCTCCCTTGATGATCCTTGATATTCTTCTGTTTTTTACTACATGCTCCTATTACAATGATTCATAAATATTATGTCCTGCCAGTTCACTCAAACCTTTTCTGTCCCGAATGACAATATAGCCTTTTGTCCGTTCAACCCATCCATCTTCAATCATTTTGCGAATAACACGGTTGAGATGTCTATAGCTGGTTCCGATCAAATTCGCCACATCTACCAGACTGGATGCCCGTAATTCCTCATGAAAAGCTGTATTCGATTCGTCAAAAGAAACCGATAGCAGGTAGCTTGCCAGTCTGACTTCCACCGGATACATGAGATTAAAACTGGAAAAGTCGGAGTCCAGGCAAAACTTTCGCGTGACAACATCCAATAGAAATTGCAGCAAAGGAGCATAGTCTTTGCCGTATTTGTTCATCCATTGGTGGTGAATACCGATCACATAGATCGGAGACACTGCCTCTACCGTGTTGATGACGTGACTATTCCGAATATATTCAACATCTCCTATGACCTCGATCGGTGTTTTGAAGCAAAGGATCAGGGTTTTCCCTTCTGTAGAACTGGTATAAATCTTGACCTTGCCCTGCACCAGTATATATAGATGCTCAATGGGATCCCCCTGTAAACAGAGCTTTTCCCCTTGCTCCAAACGATGCAACGACAAATAAGGATGTAGTGGCTCGTAGAGTATGGATTCCAACTCATGCAGCTGCAAAAAATATTTTAGCTGCTCTTGATCCTGAATTTCTCTCATTCCTAAGCTCACCTTCAATCTCTACATTCTAAGCTTTCTTTACAAGTTAAATTTCTATTTTAAAGCTTCAGAATAATTACACCCGCGATCATCATACCAATACCTATAAATTGTGGCAGCTTCATCTTTTGCTTCACTATACCGAACCATCCCTTAATATCTACCAGAAAGGTTAAACACAACTGCGCAATCAACAACGCCGAGATCGTGAACGTAACCCCAATATGTTGGATCGCCGTGACTTCACTAAATATAATAATAGCTGCAAAGGCACCGCCCCAAAGATACATCGGCTTGACCTGTTTCATTTGAGCCACATTGCCATCCCTTGTAAACATCCAGACTAATGCTGCCAAAATAAACCCTATTAGCTGAGTAACAGCAGCAGCCTGCCATGTACCAATATCCTGACTAATCCGTGTATTCGCTACACCTTGTAGCGTAATACACGCTCCTCCCAGAAAAGCAAACAAGATTCCTCTCATAAATCGTTATTCTCCCCATGTAAATGACTTTTCTATATATTAAATTATAGGGCAGACTCTCTATAAAGGACATATGTCCTCAACGAATAGTAAAACATCCTTCATTTCATTCAGTATCCGCGTCAATCCTGCACACTTGCGTTAATAACTTGACAGTATCCCATCATAAAACTGCATGTTCCGGCACGGTAAAACGGAATGCAGCATCCAATTGAGGAGTTGATCGTCATATGACTACACGTGATCCGCTGCATTCTAAGCCGGAATATCAAAGAAAATCCAGGCATAAGGGCCGTGCCCTTAAAATCGCCATTCTGGTACTTATCCTTTGGCTGATTGCCGTCATGCTGTACCAGACCCATAAACCATTGCCTCCGTTCGTCTCTTATGAGAGTCAGGAGTATTCAACCCATGAGGTAAACTTCTGGACGGATTTGACCTATCCCACCGGGAATGGTAATACTGCACAGCATGAAGGTCAAATTTTGAATCGTATGCTCGGGATCATTGATGAAGCCGAGCAATTTATCGTCATCGATCTGTTTCTGTTCAACGATTATAAGCATAAAGGTCAGCGCTTCCCCCAAGTCAGCGCACAAATGACCGATCATCTTATTGCCAAAAAGAAAGCTCATCCTGATATGCCTATCTTTTTCATTACAGATGAAGTCAATACCAACTACAATTCTGCTCCCAATCCTTTGTTGGAAAATATGAAGCGAGCAGGGATTCAAGTCGTGCAGACCGATGTAGATCCCTTGCGGGACTCTACGCCCATCTATTCGGCGGTGTGGCGTACCTTTTTCCAATGGTTCGGTCAGCAGGGCACAGGCTGGATTCCCAACCTGATGGCCAGTGACGGACCGGATGTTACGGCTCGCTCCTATCTTAAGCTGTTAAACGTCAAGGCCAATCACCGAAAATTGATTACCAACGAACAGACAGCGCTCATTTCTACAGGCAACGTGCACGACGCGAGCGCCTATCACTCCAATGTAGCGCTGGAGGTGAAGGGGCCCATCATCGGAGACATTTTACAAGCGGAGCAGGCGGTGTTGGACTTTTCGGGCGGTGGACAGCTTCCTGCCTATACACCACAGGTCGAACCCAAAGTTCCATCGAGTAAGGACAGCTATCGAATCAAATATCTAACTGAGGGCAAAGTGTACACCTCGGTTCTGGATGGCATCGGGCAGACGAAGAAAGGTGACAGCATTCATATGGGCATGTTTTATTTAGCTGACCGCAAAGTATTGAATAGCCTGCTGGATGCCTCCGCGCGCGGTGTAAACATCCAATTGCTGCTGGACCCCAATGAAAACGCGTTTGGTCAGGAAAAAATCGGCATCCCCAATCGCCCAGTTGCCCAAGAGTTGTCCGATAAATCGGGTGGAAACATTCAAATTCGCTGGTATCATACCACCCATGAGCAATTCCATACCAAGCTGATTTATATCGCCAAGGCGCAAGGAGAGCATATCATTTGGGGTGGCTCTACCAATCTGACCCCCCGTAATCTGGATGATTTGAATCTGGAAAATGAATTGTGGGTGGCCGCTCCGGCGGACAGCAAGCTGACCCGACAGGTTGCGGCCTATTTTGATAAGCTATGGAATAATCAGGGGGCTGAATACAGCTTGGATCTAGCCGCTTACGAGGATCATTCAACATTTTGGAAAGATATTATATACCGTCTACAGGATATTTTAGGCTTTACTACATTTTAACTACCGAATAGTGCTGTAGCGAATTCGTTTATGACCTACAGCAGCGGTGAAAGCAGCCGCGCGAGCGATTCCATCAAACGTTTGAACAGACGTTTTTTCATGAATTCTTCGCGTACGATCAGACTGGCAGAATGCAAATCTCGTTCGTAGTCTGTTACCATCTGCTGCACACTGTGCGTTTGAATTAACAGAGCGTTAACTTCAAAATTCAAATGAAAGCTACGCATATCCATATTGGCTGTCCCGATGGTCGCAACTTCCCCGTCAATGATGAGGAGCTTGGAGTGGAGGAACCCTTTTTCATATTCATATACCTTGACTCCAACCTCCAGTAACGACTGGAAGTACGAATGAGACGCGAGAAAAGGCAGCCATTTATCCGGTTTTGCGGGAAACAGAATACGTACGTCCAACCCGGACAAGGCAGCCATCCGTAAGGCAGTCAGGATATCTTCATCCGGGATAAAATAAGGAGTGGCAATCCAGACTGATTTTCGGGCGGACGTGATCATGGAGAAAAACAGATTTTTAAGCACTCTCCGCTCATTATCCGGGCCGCTAGCAATAATCTGCACGCCTCCGTCTGTAATGGGTTCAATACTGGGAGACAGATATTCGCTATCGAGCACCGACTCACCCGTCATGTGAAGCCAATCCTGTAGAAATATAAGCTGCAACGTCCGCACAGCTTCGCCCTTCACAATCATATGCGTATCACGCCAAAAGCCGTAGGCTTTGTTGCGGCTGAGATACTCATCTCCCACATTTAGACCACCAATTAATCCGATATTACCGTCGATGACTACAATTTTACGGTGATTACGATAGTTTACCCGGCTGGAGAAAAACAAGATCCGAGCGCCGCCGTACGCAACAACCTCTACTCCTGCATCTCTCATTTCTTTCAAAAATGACTTTGACAACTGAATACTGCCCACCGCATCGTACATAAACCGAACCTTAACACCCGCTTTAGCCTTTTCAATCAAAATTTTCTGAATGCTGGTACCGATATCATCCGAACGGAAAATGTAATATTCCATATGGATATGATGCTGCGCCTTGCGCAGTTCTTCTAGCAAAGTGGAGAAGGTTTCATCTCCATTGTTCAGAATTTGAGTTTCCGTCGCAAAATAAATCGGGGAGCGGGCCAGTCTGCGTGCCAAACGCATCAACTGCTGCTGCTCATCTGTAAAGCAGGTCAGATCCCGTTTGACTCGCAAAGCATCCTTTTCTATGCGGTCGTAAGCCTGTTGGTCACGCAATGCCTTTTTATCATACTTGCGACGCTTGAATACATTTTGCCCAAACAGAAAATAGAGAGGAAGTCCAACGACTGGCAGCAATGCCAGCAGCAAAATCCAGGACATCGTAGTGGAGGGATTACGATTCTCCGTAAAAATAATCAGACTGATGGAGATCACTGTCAGGGTGGAAAAAATACTGATGACAGTTCCTTCATTTTTGCCGATGTAATTAAACAAGCCAAAATAATAAATAATAAACACCATAGCCGCGATCAATACGGCTAGTAAGCTTCGCCTCATAACTAACCTCACTTCCAGTGGACTGCATTCGACAAGTATTCTTCATTATATTGTACATGAGCCCCTTATTTCTTCCCACTTTTTTATTAAAATGTTGATAAAAAAATCCAAAGAAAAGCTTTATACAAAACACAATGATGCTGGGTTGACACTTACTTTTTTTTGTGCAAGAATAAACTAACGAACGTTAGGTAGGTGACAATAATGGGAATGGAAGAGATTCGAAAGGCCGCTCTTTTTCAATTTGCCACCAATGGGTATGAAGGAGCATCCTTGAGCAGTATTGCCGCTGAGGTCGGTATCCGAAAACCGTCTATATACGCGCATTTCCAAGGCAAAGAGGATCTGTTCCTACAGGTAGCGAGGTATGCTTTTCAAGAGCAGAATCTACGTATTTTCGAGTACTTTACGGAACGTAAAGATCAGCCGCTTAAGCATACCCTGCATGACTTCTTGTTTTGGATGGGACAGGAATATGAGAGCAACGACTCAGCCAAGTTTATGCTTCGCTTTTCCTTCTTTCCGCCTGTATCGTTGTATAACGAGGTGCTGGATATTGTTAATCCTTTTCTGGACAAAATGGAGCGAAAATTAACTCGCCGCCTCCGGAATACACAGGATCGGGAACCTTTTGGGCATATGGAGCCAGTGGATGTGGCTTTAGCCTTTATGACACTGGTGGACGGAGTCATGGTGGAGCTCCTGTACAGTGGAAGCGTCAACTACCACCGAAGACTGGACGCTGCATGGCCTATTTTTTGGCGTGGGATTACGTTAACCTCACCTCATGAAGCATGAAGCCGTCGAACTTATAAAATTTATTTTTGAGGAGAATATTCATCATGAATCGCAGTTGGATTTACGTCTTTGTTGGCGGCCTGATTGAGGTCGTATGGGTATCGGGTTTGAAGCATGCGGATTCTATACTCGCCTGGGCTGTAACCGTGCTGGCTGTGGTGGCCAGCTTTTATTTGATCATGAAGGCTGCGAAGCGTTTGCCTGTAGGCACGGTATATGCTGTATTTACTGGACTAGGGACAGGGGGAACGGTCGTAGGCGAAATGCTGCTATTCGGGGAACCGTTTCAATGGTCCAAAACGCTGTTAATCGCCCTTTTGCTGGCAGGTGTGGTCGGCCTGAAGTTAGTTACCGACCGTGATGTTCAGGAAGGGAGTGGCGCATAATGGCTTGGATTGCTTTGGTTATCGCGGGATGCTCGGAAGTGTTGGGAGTCATCGGTATGAAGGGAGTTACGGTGGGCAAAGGCTGGAAGTCCTTAGTGCTTATGGTCTTATCCTTTGTTCTTAGCTTTTCCCTGCTCAGCTATGCCATGAAAAGTTTGCCTATGGGAACTTCCTATGCCGTATGGACAGGCATCGGAACGGTCGGCAGCACGATTACAGGCATGTTCTTGTACGGTGAGCAAAAAAGCGTACTGCGTGTTTTATTCATCGCCATGATTCTTGCCGCAGCATTGGGATTAAAGCTGATATCTTAACATAAGCGAATGGCATCAAATGTTGCAAATTGCTGATCTTAAAGGAGTGATGCCTTGTGATTACCACCGTAACACTTAACGCGGCTGTGGATAAAATCTACACGGTTGCAGGCTTCGGTTTGAATGCCGTCCACCGCATTGAAGGCGGCCTGACGGTACCGGGCGGCAAGGGCGTGAATGCCGCCCGCGTCATTCGCACGCTAGGCGAGCCAGTACGAGCGACCGGGTTTGCTGCCGGACACACCGGACGGCTGCTCATTGACGGGTTGAGCGCGGAAGGCGTAAGCGCCGATTTCATTGAAACGGCACATGGGGAGACCCGTCTCGCCATTACCGTGCTCGACCCGTCCGCGCGCACGCAGACCGAGCTGATTGAGAGCGGACCGACCGTTGGACCGCTTGAATTAGCCGCACTGCGGCGCAAAATCGAGACCCTTGCCGAGGATTCGGCTTGGGTCGTATTCTCCGGCAGCCTGCCACCCGGCTGTCCGCCCGATCTGTACGCCGAGCTGTGCACGCTGGCAAAGGCACGTGGCGCGCGGGTGGCGCTGGACGCGAGCGGTGAGGCGCTGCGCTTGGGGCTGCGCGGAAAGCCCGACCTCGTGAAGCCTAACGAGGACGAGGCCGCCCACTTTGCGGGAATCGACGTTGCGCGCCCGGATGCTGCTGAAGCGGCGGCAGCGAAGCTGCTGGAAGCTGGAGCGCAGCTGGCCGTTATCTCGCTCGGCGCGAGCGGGGCGCTGGCGGTGACGCACAATGCGCGCTACCGTGTGAGCCTGCCAGACGCGGACATTGTCAGCGCGCTTGGCAGCGGTGACGCCATGGTCGCCGGCCTGGTCACCGGCGCGGCGACGGGGCTGGATCTCCCTGCCTTGCTACGGCAGGGAGCGGCCTGCGGCACAGCGGCAGCTCTGCACGCCATGGCCGGGAAGATCGAGCTCCAGGACGTGAAGCGTCTGGAGCAAGGCATTACGGTGACGCTGTTGTAATTCAGCGTCACTTTTTTTATTTCATCTACACATTCGCTTATTTTCATTTCACAAACATAGTTATTCCGAATGCTCTATATTCCAACTACACGCTTTTTCGATTGGCTTACAGCAGAACCCTGTTCTCCAGTATACTTTTCATACAAATATGCGACTTCGAAGGACCCAGCTTGACTAGTGAATCCTGAAGTTGTGCAATTTCCTCTACCGACGCAGTTTGTACCTTAATAAGATAATTAAATTCTCCACTAATGCGAAATAAATCGGTGACTTCCTTCGCCTCTCTACAAAATTCAACCAGCTCTTGGCAATGTTCTGTCTTTATTAGAATAAATGTAGTCGTCCCTCGATTCAGTTCCCGTAAATTAAATACGGTACTATATCCAGAAATAATCCCTCGTTCTTCAAGCTTGGTTATCCTTTCTTTAACGGATGGCTGTGACATCGAAATTTCTTTACTGATTTGGGAAATCGTTATCCGAGCGTCATGCTGTAGCAATTTCATGATTTTGTGATCTATATCGTCTATGTGATGCTGCATTTCGAGCCCCTCCTGATCTAAATTTTAAAAAATAATGTTTTCCACTCAAATTAACTTTTATTTAATAATTAATATAGTATAAAAGGCTTACTATAAATATATAATCACCACATCATTATTCATATAATAAGGTTCACTTACATATAAGGAGGATCTGGAATGAGTGTGAAGGGATTAGCTCATGTGGCCATTCAGGCCCGTGATTACCAAGCAACTATTGCATTTTATACTAAGGTATTGGGATTTAAAAGAGGTCATCACTGGAGTCTTCCGTCTTTTCGAATTCAAGAGGCTTCCATGCTAATCTCACCCGATCAGAGAACCTGTCTCGAGATTTTTGATAATGATGCTGTCATTCCTGCCCAAGGAAAAAAAGCTTCATCCGAGCAAGATATTGCTCACGGGGCTTTATTACACTTGGCATTTTACGTAGGCAATGTGGATGAAATATACCAAAAAGCACTTGCCCATGGAGCAAGAACCTTTGTGGAACCCAATCAGCTTACACTTGGCGAACCTCCTCTAGTTGTAACAAATGCATTAGTCCACAGCCCTAATGGTGAGGTTATCGAATTTATCGAGGATGTTGATTTTGATATGTCCCTATCTAATAAGTAATTCTCATAGCTATTAAAAAGATCCACTTCCCGGTGAAGTAGGATCTTTTTATATTCCATACAGCTCTGCCGTTATCTCTATGGAAGAATTAAACTGTTCCTAAAAACATCCGATATATTGATTATCACTTTGTTTAAAGGAGTAGATTATCATCTCAATTGATTTCAATGTGTATTGGTTTCATTTTAGTTCCGATTTGCTGATGCCATTGTTCAGCTTGATTGGACTGCTACTCATCTATTTTGGATTCAGAACGATCCGTCGTCATCGTTATCGCAAACGCCACTGGGTCCGTACCAAAGGGCAAATCGTAGATGCACATATCGAAGTAGACATTGATGTCGTTCCCTTTGACCGAGATGATCTAGTAGATACTAGCTACACCCGCCGATTAAAGGTGCGCTTCTATACAGCTTCAGGTGAAGCCGTAGAATTCTGGAATCCTTATAGCACCAACCTAAGCCTCAACCGGGTTGGCAGCAAGATTAAGGTATTATACAATCCATCCAACCCTCGGGACGCCCGAATTGCAGGCGGTATAAATGGTGCAGGCTGTCTGGCCTTTATGCTATTTTTGATCGGTGTTCCCTTTGCTTTGAGCGGGGTGTTCGCTGTATTGAAGTTTTTCCTCTAACAAGGATTGGGTCACATACTGGTAATGAAATTTATCGCCATATAAATGGCCAAGCCTAAAATAATCAGGGCCGATATTTTGTTGAGCACAGTCCCAAACTTCCCTTCTGAATCCATACGTCCCACGAGACGCCCCGCCGTTGCCAGACCAATAAACCATATCCAAGATACGGACACGGCGGCTAGACCAAAGGCCCAGCGTTCCCCACCGTCATATTGAAGGGAGCTGGTTCCAATTACGCCAACCGTGTCAAGTATGGCATGTGGATTCAATAGCGATACGGAAGCAGCAAAAATCATCTGTTGTTTCGGCCGCATTGGCTGACTTTCTTCCGAAGAAGCTGCCTTCGATCTCCATAAAGTCCAGGCCATATACAGCAGAAACAAACAGCCCGCCGCATAGAGTACGTTCGTGAGCCATAGAAATTGCTGCAAAATAAGAGATACGCCCCCAACCGCAAGCGTAATCAGGATTGTGTCACAGACACCCGCCGTAATGACAGCAGGCAGTGCATTGCGAAACCGCGACTGGGACGCCCCTTGATTAAACACAAATACATTCTGTACTCCCAAAGGCAAAATCAAACCCAGCGCCAATAAAACAGCATGGATAATAGCTTCCAGCATAAATATATTCCCCCAAATTTAACCCATTATATTTCTCTGGTATTTTCTCTCCTAAATAGTCCTCGAACAGGAAGCTTGTACGTGCCTAATCCTCTTGCATTTCCTTTAAATTCTTCACGCTCTGCGTGGTCTGTTTTATACTATGCTTCAACTGCTCTATAGCAAGCTGGTAGTCCTGCGGATTGTTCATATTGAACACGGCCTTATGCCACATGTCCTCACTCACTCCCGGCAAATCTTCTACTGTCGCATAACGAACGTTCAGCTTGTCCAACCAATCGGTGAGACGAAGCCGTCCACTACGCAAACATTCCTCGGCAGACGGTAGCACGCTCCGATGGTATACAGCCAGCAACGGGTGTATACGTCCATCCATAGAAGGTATCACTGCTTGCAATGCTGGTTCCCTCGTTCCTTGCAACTCCGTCCACTTCTTAGTTACAGCGAGCAGATCATGTAGCACCTCTGGCTGTACAAAGGGCATATCACAAGCGACAACCATCCCCCACTCCGTAGTAGATGCAGATAATCCTGCATGGATACCGCTCAAGGGCCCCATGCCCCGAAAAACATCAGACACAGTTTCCATACCACTCAGGCCATATCCTTGGTTGTCACGAGTGACTACTACAACCCGCTGGGCCGCCTGCTGCAATGTAGTATACATCCGTTCAAGCATAGTGGCTCCATCAATCTCAAGCAGAGCCTTATCCTGTCCCATTCGTCTGGAACGTCCTCCTGCGACGATAATACCAGTCACTTTCACAAATATGCCCTCCTTTTTTTCTGAAAACAATTGCAAATGTGCATCATGAATTTTTTGAACAAAATTTAATTATTACATAATTGTTAATTAATTGGTTTGTTAACCCTTTCAACACATGATACATTGGAATAAAGAACCTCCCCACAGACCGGCATCGATGCGTAGTTCTCTATCGGGCTAAGAAAGGAATGGCTTGTCTTGCAAAAGAGAGAAATTCAAGAGACTCCTCTATATTCCTTAAAACTGTATAATTTTTTTCTATATGGAGCTATGGTCATTTTCTCCAGCTTCTTCCCGTTGTATCTGCAAGATATCGGCATGGACAAGCTGGAGATCGGGAGTCTGATGGCCATCGGACCTTTTGTATCCGTATTCGCGAACCCTTTTTGGGGCTATACAAGCGACCGGAGCCGTAACCTCCGACGTATTCTGCTATTTATGATTATAGGTACATTGTTATTGTTGCAAGCTTTATTTCATGTCCATACGTATATCATGATTTATGTGTCGATGATTGGTTTTTATTTTTTTCAAAGCCCTTTATTTGCCCAAAGCAACAGCCTGATTCTCAGCTATATTGAGGGCACAGACCGGAAATTTGGCTCATTCCGTATATGGGGCTCCTTCGGCTGGGCTGTGACAGCAGCAGTTGCCGGCATCGTTATTGACCAAACGGGGATATCCAGCATATCCACCATCTTTACAGTACTTCTTCTAGCTGCATTGATCTGCACCTTGTCGATTCCACCACTGAAAAGCACTGTGGAGACAGCAACCATCCATTTGCGCGGCTTTGGCAGTGTTTTAATGAACGGATACTTTATATCCTTTATTTTATTGGGCATCCTTGTATCCATCCCGAATTCGATCAATAGCGCCTTTATGTCCCTGTACATCACCGAGCTGGGTGGGTCCAAACAGATGCTTGGTTTTGCTGTTTTTATGTCATCGGTATTCGAAATTATTGTATTTTTGCTGTTTGATCGCTTCTTGAAGAAAAAGATGACCGTGATGGTAGGTTGTTTGGCACTCGTCAGTTTGCTGTTTGCCTTACGGTGGGAACTGATGGCTCTGGCCACAGACCCGATTCAGATCGTGTTTATTCAGGCACTTCATTGCGTCACCTTCGGTGGATACTTCTATGTAGGCACCCAGTTGACCGTCCTATTTACCCCTGCAGCATACCGATCATCCGGACAGGCCGTATATACCTTGACCTGGAGTGGTATATCCGGTATCGTAGCAGGTTTTGCGGGAGGTTGGCTATTCCAGAACTTTGGTGGAGAAATGATGTACCATGCAGGGGTCTTTTTCGCCCTACTTGGCTCTGCGGGATTTTCCATTATGTGGTACATGCTGTACAAGAACGGTTATCAGCCAGGACTGCCAGCGGGCACAAACGAATAGAAAATGCCCCTTAACTACACTAGAGGAATGAGGTATCCCCTCTTCCCTTCTGGCTTGTTAGCAAGTATCGTCAAATGTATAAAGAGCGCGCATGCGTAAAATAAAGGAGTCTGCCAACGGCAGACTCCTTTTCAACTGGTCGCACGAAGCTACCATCTCTCCCACATTTTCCAACCAGCCTATTGCTTAGGCAATTGGAAAGAGCTTTTCAACGATACAACACGGTTAAATACAGGCTGGCCCGGTTTGGAAAGCTTCGGATCGACACTGAAATAACCATGACGGAAAAATTGGAACTTATCCTGTGATTGAGCTTCTTTCATGTTCGGCTCAACATAGCCATGAGCAATTTCCAAAGAGTTCGGATTCAATTGATCAAGGAATGTTTTTTCCGATGCATCCTCTTCAATCTCTTCCGTGTCCTCTGCGTTAATCAAAGGCTCATACAAACGGAATTCGGCAGGAACCGCTTGAGTAGCCTCTACCCAGTGGATCGTGCCTTTCACTTTACGTCCAGTAAAGCCTGATCCGCTCTTGGTTTCTACATCATAGGTACAGTGGATTTCCGTTACATTTCCGTCTGCGTCCTTAATCACATCGTTGCATTTAATGAAGTAAGCATGTTTGAGACGTACTTCATTACCAGGGAACAAACGGAAGTATTTGCTCGGCGGATTCTCCATGAAGTCCTCACGCTCGATATAAATTTCCCGGGAAAACGGAATTTGACGTGTACCGAGTTCCGGATTTTCCGTATTATTTTCCGCCTCCAGCATTTCAACTTGTCCTTCAGGATAGTTTGTGATAACCACCTTCAACGGATCTATGACTGCCATGGTGCGAGGTGCCTTAAGCTTCAAATCCTCACGTACAAAATGCTCCAGCACCTGCAAATCGATGACTCCGTAGGCTTTGGAAATGCCTGTCTCATATACGAAGCTGCGGATGGCCTCCGGCGTGTAGCCGCGACGACGTAAACCGGAAATCGTCGGCATACGCGGATCATCCCAACCATCTACGTGCTTTTCATCGACCAGAAGCTTGAGCTTACGTTTGCTGGTTACGGTTTGAGACAGGTTCAGCCGCCCAAATTCGTATTGGTGCGGTACCTTTTCCATCTCACATTCAGCTACAACCCAATCGTATAGCGGGCGCTGATCTTCGAATTCCAGCGAACAGAGTGAGTGCGTTACTCCCTCAATCGCATCTTCCAGCGGATGAGCATAGGAGTACATTGGATAGATACACCATGTGTCACCTGTATTGTGATGTGCTGTGTGTGAAATACGGTAAATAATCGGATCACGTAAATTAATGTTTCCCGAAGCCATATCAATTTTGGCACGCAGCACCTTTTCACCATTTTGGTATTTGCCTGCACGCATCTCTTCAAACAGCTTCAGATTATCTTCCACACTGCGATCCCGATAAGGACTATTTTGCCCCGGTTCGGTCAGTGTGCCACGAGTTTCACGGATTTGGTCCGCGCTTTGATCATCCACATAAGCTTTACCCTTTTGGATCAGCAGGATGGCACGCTTGTACATTTCTTCGAAATAATTGGAGGCAAAGTGTTTTTCCTCCCATTCATAACCGAGCCACTTCACGTCCTCTTGAATGGAGTTCACGTATTCCGTGTCTTCCTTCGCCGGATTGGTGTCGTCAAAACGCAGATTGGTGCGTCCTCCGAATTCATCTCCTAACGAGAAATTGATCCAGATAGCTTTGGCATGTCCAATATGCAAATATCCGTTTGGTTCAGGCGGAAATCGTGTAACAACCTCCTTTACCTTACCCGTACGTAGATCTTCTTCAATAACATTTTTAATAAAATTGGGGGGAGTGATCGGCTTCTCCACGCTAATCAACCTTTCTTCCGTATAATCTGTGTAAAACATGTTCCCTTAAATATACCCTTTCACACCGCATAACTCAATAAAATGAAAATCCTTATGCTCTCTTCAGCAAAAAAAGTGACAAGTTATGAAAAAGAGTTAACATTTTCGGCAAATAAATTCGTTATAGTGTATATATCTTTTATTTTGCCCGGAAAAGGAGACCCACCCGTGTTTAAGCTGCTCATTGTGATCCTGCTGTCTATGCTTTTGTCCTCTTCCGTCATGACTTCCGGCCATCCTTCACCGGACCCGGTGAACGGAACTGTACAATCTCGTCCACTAGCCAGCGCTCCAGAAGACTCATCCGTCCGCTTATATGCTGTTAGTCCGTCACAGGGATTATTCCATTCAGCTGTATTGGAAATCGGCCAACAACGCCACACATTCCGATGGTCGGGCTCGGCAGATATTTCCACCGCACCACAATTATATTATAGGGATGTGAACGGGGATGGTGTGCGTGAAGCCGTCGTGGTCCTCACGCGTGCCTCGGGAACGGGTGTCGAATTGCAGGAGTTGCATATTGTTAACGCACGGACGATGGGAGAATATGCAGTCGAATCGGCAGCAGATGCTGTGTCCCAGCGCGTTCACAGCTCAGTGGAGCCACGTGACCACAACCGCCAGGTTCATATTGCTGTCACGATTGACGGTGTCACACACACGATGGACCCTAAAGCATCAGTATTTTACGATGATCCAGCCCAATTTACAAAGCATCTCGATTTTAGCTCTGTCGTAATGTATGATGCCGAACAGCTTCCTCTGCAAGCCACTGTATCTGGCAGTGTATCCCCAACCGAATTTGTAGGGGATTTGGATCTGAGATATGTATACGAGCATGAACGGTTCCGGGTGGGACCTATTGAATTTGAAGCTTCCTCTCCCTTTTGACGACTCTCGCAGAATAAGGTAGCATGGGATTAAATGCTAGACTGGCTGGTTTAGCGATTTTCCGAGTGAAAGAGGGGATCAATCATGTTTACATATGCGTTGGACGAACGCACAGTCCTTCGGCCGCTCACCAAGGAGCATGTGCAGCCTCTGTTTGAGCTGATCGAAATGTCCCGTGACCGCCTGCGTCAATGGCTTCCATGGGTAGACTCTACCACGGAAATCAGCCACACAGAGCAGTTCGTGCAGGGCGCCTTGAAACAAGCCGCAGAGAACGGTAGTCTGACCGCCGGAATTTGGATAGACAACGAGCTTGCTGGCATCATCAGCTACCATGAGATCAATTGGACTCACCGCTCCGTTAGCATCGGATACTGGCTTGGACACGGGTACGAAGGACAAGGTCTAATGACCAGCGCCTGCCGCGTATTCGTTGAATATGCTTTGATGGAGCTGGACTTGCATCGGGTCGAAATCCGCTCTGCAACGACGAACCGCCGCAGCCGCGGTATTCCGGAACGTTTGGGCTTTGTGCTCGAAGGCATTGTACGCGAAGCGGAATTGCTGCCCGACGGCTACATGAACCACGCAGTGTACGGTATGCTCCAAAATGAATGGAAGCAACTTCGGTAATATTGTATTGTACAACAACGCCGCAGACCTGATCAGGTCTGCGGCGTTGTTGGTTTAGGCCGGACATAAAAGCGAATATTGCTGTCTATAGCCTCCCGCCTATTTTAAGAAATAGGCCATTAACACATCATCTACGAATTGGCCTGCTATGTAAAACTCCTCATGCAAACGTCCTTCAATCGCGAAACCACTTTTTTCATAAAACATAAGGGCTTCCGTGTTGCATGAGAGTACACGCAAACTCAACTTGCGTATGCCCTCGGCGGCTGCAAAGTCCTTCATGGAGTTCATGAGTGCCGTCCCAATACCTTTGCGATGATAAGCTGGATGTACAGCTATATTTATTTCGAGTACATGACAATTACTAGCCAACAGCGTTGGAGGACGAAATCCAATATACCCGCAGAGTACTTCCTGTTCGATGGCGACCAGTTGAGAGCCTGGAGGCGTATTACGCAGAAACTCCCCGCGCGACTTCCAGGACAGCGAAGCGGGAGCCGTGCGTTCATTCCATACCAATTCATCCAGCGCAATCAGATCAGGAGCATCCTTCATCTCCGAATGACGTATCGTCAAGAGTTGACTTGTAAACAATTCCTTTCAATCCTTCCTGTGAAGGCTTTCCTGAAGCAATAACTACAATCATCCGTCACTTATTGTACCATAATTACAGCATAATACTGCATTTTTATTAGGACTTAAGAACTGGGAACATCCGCCTTGGACGTCATAGTATTCAAAGTATCCGAATGATGCCGGTAACGGTTCAACCAGCTATGCAGGACGAAAAACAGGATCGACAACACCGCTACGCCTGATGCCAGCCAAAGTGTAGGCGGTAACCCACCGCCATCATACAACTTCCCCATAATATAAGGCCCCATTACCCGTCCGGCTGCGCCAATGCCCCCCACAAGCCCAATGTAAAAGGGTGCACCCCGACCTCCATGATCAGACAGGAATGCTGGAACCGCAGGTGCAATCAGCATTTCTCCCAGGGTCGCCAGAACCATAGCGAATATCATTCCAGTATAGTTCTGTGTGCCCAGCATGACAATATAAGCCGCCAAATAAAATCCTCCGGCCCATGTCATTTGCGTTGAAGCGTGATGAGCGTACAGTCGTTTTATCCAAAAAATAATGGGTTGTGCGGCAAAAATAAGGATACCATTCAGTGTCCATAGTAACCCATACATCGTTTTAGGCAAGCCCTGCTCAATAATATGGGGGGACACTCCTGTATTCCAGATCGAATTGCCGAACCATAAAAAAAGCGAGCCTAATCCTACAAAGAGATACAGCCTGGTATCACGAAACAGCAATCGAGCTGGGATTTCCTCTCTTTTCTTCACAGACTTGCTGAGCTGTACTTCCCCCTCTTCCCGATCCACCCTGCTTAGATAAGACCAGAAGAATCCGGCAAATACCGCAGAAGTCACCCCGTTCATCACAAAGCTGAGCTGATAGGAAAGATCCGCCAGCACGCCACTCAATCCCGTACCCACTGCAACCCCAATATTGTTAGCGACATAAATAATATTAAACAGCTCTCCACGACGGTCAGCGAAACGAAAACCTACAAACGCCTGAATCGCAGGCACAGATACAACATTAAAAAAACCGATAAAACCCATCATGATGACAAACGCTACCCAATGACCACTGGTAAATGGAAGCGTGAGAAGTCCCAGCGCGTTCATCGCGAGTGAGCCAACAATCAGTTTCTTGGCTCCAATACGGTGATAGAGGGCTCCGCCCAACACTTGACCAAAAATTCCGCCCAGAGACTGCACTAAAATCGCAATTCCTGCATCTCCCATACTACGGTTTAGCTCGTCAAACACATACATGCTAACCAACGGCCACATCAGGGAACTTCCAGCAGAATTAATCAGGCTGGCAATGAGAAACACTTTCACTTCTTTCGGATAAGACTCCAACCATTTCATATCTTTTGTTTCTCCTTTTGCATCTGACGCCATAAAAGGCATAATCTCATTGGCGCTTCACATTCACCACCGTTGAGAAGAAAGTAGCCCCCTGTCCCATATCCGACAGCCGATCAGAGGTTAACACATTGACACGCTGTCTGCGTCCTTTGCCTTCCCACCATAATCCCTGACTAATCACTGTACCGGGCAGCATCAGATCGGTAACTTTGGCTTTTAGCTCATACGTCCCCCGATCATTCCATACGGTAACCGGCTCCCCATCCGCGATGCCTCTCGTCTGAGCATCCTCCGGGTGAATTTGTAGCAAAGGCTCCCGCTCCAGTCGCTGATGCTTGGGCAAGTTAGCGAAAGTAGAATTCAGAAAATTATGGTTTGGCGGTGAAATAAACATTAATGGATACCGCTCGTCCGCTTGCGGTCGGTGCTCTCCGTCGTACCCTTCAATCAGCGGCACATAAGAAGGCATCGCGGGCAGACCTGCTTGTTTCATTTTTTCCGAATATAGCTCAATCTTGCCTGAAGGCGTGGTTAAACGATCCAAATAAGTGGCCTTTGGCGTCATATCAAGCTTTACAAAAGGTGACTTCTTTAAGGCTTCCAAGGTCACACCGTTGAGATAAGGGTTCGTTGGATTATCAAGCGCGCCTGCGATCATCTCCTCTTCACTTTCCGTAAAGGCGGCTTCATCAAAGCCCATTGCCCGCCCGAGCAGGCTAAACAGCTCATAATTACTTTTGCTCTCCCCGAGTGGAGCAATGACGGGCTGCTGCATTTGGATATAGTGGTGCCAGTACGATTTGTATAGATCTGTTCCTTCAAAAGAAGACGCGGCAGGCAGCACAATATCTGCATAGCGGGCCGTATCGGTTAGGAATAGGTCATGAACGACTGTGAACAAATCCTCTCGTTCAAATCCCTCTGTCACCCGTTCCGAATCGGGGGCTACAACTATCGGATTACTGCAATATACGAATAACGCCTTAATCGGCTGTTCCTTTTGTAGCAGCGCTTCTCCGATCCGGTTCATGTTAATCATCCGGGCGTCCAGATTCTGTCGCAGATCAGGACGCTCCAGATGGGCGCTGTTAATCTTGGCATAAGCGCCGTTGGAGCGTGACGCTCCCCCGCCGTGCTTCAGCCATTGTCCAGTGAGCGCAGGCAAGCATGTAACCGCACGTACGTTCATACCGCCATTATCATGATGCTGAAGCCCATTGCCGATATTGATATACGCTGCTCTCGCAGTTCCGTACATTTCCGCCAAACGGATGATATCCGCTTCCGGCACGCCGGTAATCCGCGAAACTCGCTCTGGTGTATATGTCTTAACATGCTCGCGCAGTTCCTCATGACCTACTGTGTAGCGATGTAAAAATTCGTCGTCCGTCAGTCCTTGAGCGAACAGTACATTCATAACACCCAGCGCGAGCGCTGTATCCGTCCCCGGATATAACGGAATGAACCAATCCCCCCATTGCGCCGTCCGGTTACGATGAACGTCAATAACGACCACCTTAGCACCTTTTTTACGTGCTTTCTCAGCCAAAACGACCTGATGCATGTTGGTGCTCATGACATTACCACCCCACACAATAATGAGGTCTGCATCCTCCGTGTCCTCCGGGCTGGTGCCGCCCTTAAAGCCCATAACGGATGCCCAGCCTTCATTCCCAGCCACGCTGCAAATCGTCTGATCCAGTTAGCTTGAACCCAGCGCATTAAAAAATCGGCGATCCATTCCATCCACACTCAATACGCCCATATTGCCATAAAAGCTGTAGGGGAGGATAGATTCCGGTCCGTCCGTACGGATCAGCTCCTTGAACCGACCTGTAATGGTATCGACCGCCTCCTCCCAGCTAATTCGTTCAAACTTCCCTTCTCCTTTGGGACCTACACGCTTCAATGGATAGAGCACCCGATCAGGATCATATACCCGCTCCGTCATATTGCGAACTTTGTTACAAATAGCCCCTTTGGTAATGGGATGATCTGGGTTTCCAGTCACCTTGACTATCTTTCCTTTTTCCTTGTGAAGCAGGAGCCCACACGTATCCGGGCAATCTAACGGGCATACAGCAGGAAAAATACCGTCCTGCTGCTCCGTCATCCGCTGTCCCCCTTGTAAGTCTTGTTGAAGCGTGGCCTCACGAGGCGCGCCATTGCGATGATCCATAGTGTTGATGCTCCTTTCCGTTACCGTTTCCAAAAATTACACTGATCTTATCATATCCACAGCTTTGGCCTATGGCAAGAGAAGGATTTTCCCACACAGCCGCTCTCCAAAATATTAAAAAAATCCGTCTGCTGCATAGAGCAAAACGGATTTTTTAAGAATCATAATTTTTTTCAACATCCTGTTTCATCATATCTTACTGAGGGTAAAAAAGATCAAGGCATCATGGACGAGCGCACACTCATCCTCCATGCCAAATCATGGACCACTCCCAAAAAAATCCGCCATGACAGGTTTCGTTCCCCCGGGCCTGTCATGGCGGATTTGCTTTGTTCATTGCTGTTTAAAGTACCATGATTAGGTAGGATCAATCAACGGATTGGATGTGCAACCGAAGAAGTAGTTGGAGATTCATTCACTGGATGTGCGCTGGCTTGAGGCTTTTTCAGATAGGCCAACCAGTAGGCTCCAGCCACAAACAGGCTACCTCCTACCAAATTCCCCAGCCAGACCGGAATGAAGTTCATAACATAATCTGCCCATGAAAAGTGGCCTGCAAAAATAGCCGCTGGAATGAGAAACATATTGGCAACAACGTGCTGAAATCCAATAGCCACAAAGGCCATGGTCGGGAACCAAATCCCCATAATTTTGCCGCCAATGGAGTCTGTGCTATATGCCAACCATACAGCCAGTGCTACGAGCCAGTTACATCCTATACCCGATATAAAAGACTGCAAAAAGCTTTCGTGTAACTTATGTCCTGCCATATCCACCACTTTGTCCAGATAAGGGCCCGTTTCTGTCAAACCCAGCACATGCCCAAAGAAAAATGCAACGAATAACGCACCTGCAAAATTACTGAGCGTAATAATCGCCAAATTACGAAGCATGACTCCTGTCTTAATCCGTCCTGCCCATCTCGCCAAAGGGACCGCCATCATATTACCAGTCAGTAATTCTCCGCCGGCGATCAAAACTAATACAAGACCTACAGGGAACACCGCAGCTCCAATAAAGTTGGCAATGCTTCCCCATTCTTTAGGCGCACTTGCAATAACACGTATATCCAGCAAAAAACCGAGTGCAATAAATGCACCTGCCAAAAATCCCAGTACCACCGCCACAGTCCACGGGTTGTTCGCCTTGGCCACTCCTGTTTCCACCGTCTTTTCAGCAATTTGCCCCGGTTTATAGCTCGCCATATATCCCCGCTCCTTTAATATTTATTCACTAAAATATTCTTCTTTCATATTTTATTTAAAATCAGTGATTAAGTTTGTGAAAAAAATCACTTTCTTAACTATAAAAAAAACAGCCCCTGAAAAAAGGACTGTTTTTCTGTATTATTACATCTACTGCGCTACTACGCGCTTTACATTTAATTGTATTCTTCCTTTTCAACTGCTCTTAAGAACCAAAGAACTCCACCAAGGCCTACCATGGCCACGACTACAAGAAAAAGGATATAAAACAAACCCATAAGCTACTTCCCCCCTGATCCTTATGCTACTCTATATTGTACTATAAGGATTCATCCGTACGCCTTAGATTGTTGACAAACTTATGAACAATGTCACAGACAAATCTAATTATACAGTAACTGGGTTCCGTTCAGATATTGTAGGCAATGCTTGTAAACCTGCCGCGTTCAAGAAATTCCAAGGCTTGTTATAATGCGGCTGGAAGAAGAAATCGACAAAGGCTAACTGGTCAATGGTCATATGGTTTTGAATAGCTACGGATAGCGTGTTAATGGATTGCGTCAAATCCACCTTCGACATAATTTGAGCACCCAAAATTCTCCGCGTCTCCTGCTCATATACCACTTTCAGTAACACTTTTTCGGAGGTTGGCATAAATTCAGGTCGGTAGCTGTCCTCAATGGTTACAGCTTCTACAGTCATGCCTTCGTCTATTGCCGCGGCTTCCGTCATGCCTGTTCCCGCGATATTGTCTTCGTAAATTTTGATACCCGAAGTTCCTTGGGTTCCCATGTAGGCAATGGTTGGTTGTACCAGATTACGTGCTACCAGCGTACCCATACGAACTGCGTTGGTTGCCAAAGGGATATAAGCCGTTTTACCGGTCGGATTATAGCGAATTGCACAACTGTCGCCTGCTGCAAACACGTCCGGGCAACTACTTTGCATATAGTTATCCACAATGATCGCACCGTTAGGCAACATATCTACCTGACCTTTGAGCAGATCCGTTTGAGGTCGGAAACCGATGCAGAGAATAACAAGCTCTGTTTCATATTCTCCTTTAGAGGTCACGACTTTACTTACCTTACCGTTCGTACCCTCAAAACGACTCACCGTCTCGCCAAGTACCAGCTTAATGCCATGTTCCTTCAGGGAACTTTCAATCCGGTCTGTATACTCATGGTCCAAATACTTATTCAATATACGATCAGCACTGTCAATCAGTGTTACGTTTTTACCGTTCATTTGGAAAGCTTCTACTAATTCAACACCAATGTATCCAGCTCCCACGACTGTAATGTTCTGTACGTGCTGGGCTTTCTCAATGATATCATTGGAATGATTATAGTTTTTACAGAGCAAAATATGATCAAGTTCAATGCCTTCCAGCTTTGGAATAATGGGCCATGATCCCGTGGTCACAATTAGTTTATCAAATGTGTCTGTAAATTCTTCACCTGTTTGGAGATTACGGGCATGCAGCGACTTCCCAGCCGTATCCACACTCGTTACCTCATGAAGCATCTTGGTCACTACACCCAAGTCAGACAGTTGATCTGGAGACGAATAAAACAGGCCATGCGGATCTTTGACGACACCACCTACGTACAGCGCAATACCACAAGATAAAAATGAAATATTATCATTACGCTCGTAAACGGTAATTTCTGCATCTGGATAACATTTAGCTGTGTTAACGATAGCTGCTGTGCCTGCGTGTGTACATCCGATAACTGCTACTTTCATGTTGAATTCCTCCTTGGTGTGTGGGCATAAACTGTATAATAATTGTGAATAGTTTCACGTAAACAGCTCGTTAGTGTTTGTGATTTATTTCACTTCATGCTCTTATTATAGTGTGATATTTTTCACATTACAATAGCTTTTTGTGATATTCACAATTTGTCCACATTTAAAAAAGAAAGGATATACGAGATCAGCTGTTTGCTGAAATGTTTTTTTGCTCCATTCAGTTTCCCCTGTAGGCGGCCTGATTATGCCCATGGAATCGACTTTCACATGATGCTCCCCCCTTAGACAAATGCACATGTAGAGAACAAAAAAAGGTCCGCTTCCCGGAGATATGCCGGAAATCAGACCTTTTTAAACATATATTTTGGAATGAAGGCAAAGCTACTATAGCAATTGCTCAATGGCTGCTTTCATCGCTTCTGGTGACTCCTTCGGTTCAAAACGACCCACAGGTACACCTTCACGATTCACAATGAATTTCGTAAAATTCCACTGAATTGTCCCATCTTCCTGTTCTCCAGGCTGTTGCTTTTTCAAATATTCAAACAGAGGCGCTGTATCCGGTCCGTTGACGTTCACTTTGGCGAATACCGGGAAAGTAACCCCGTAATTCAGTTGGCAAAATTCAGCCGCTTCCTCGCTGCTGCCCGGCTCCTGACCGCCAAATTGGTTGCAAGGAAAACCTAATACAACTAATCCCCGATCCTTATATTCGTCATAAAGCTTTTGCAAATCCCCATATTGCGGGGTAAGTCCGCATTTACTGGCGGTATTCACAATAACCAGCACCTTACCAGCGTAAGTATTCAGAGAAACCTCCTGATTCGCTGGTGTTACGGCATTATGTGAATAGACAGACATACAGCATCCTCCTTCGTGTCACTTGGTTTAGGTTACATAACCTATTTTAACCAAAAGGTGACGGACATGCCAACATATACAGAGCCTTTACCGTGATGCCACCACTTCGAGTCTGCGTTCTTCGCGTTCGGAAGCGGACATTTTGGGGCAAGTATAACAATACCGCTGACCTCCACCTGTCTTGTAATATTGGCAACAGGACGGTTTCATGTAGGTATTTTCACCAGGGCGGTAAGGATTGTCCAATTCAACGAGACGAACCGTAAACGGATTTCTTTTACGCCCGAATATCTCTCCCTCAAGTTCACGTGTCACATACATATAATCTTGTTCAAAGCGCTCCACATCCCGAGGATCAGTCAACGATGGCTGTACTCTATCCTTAAAATACAGCAATGCCAACGGAAACTGTCCCCACATTTGGCCGATAGATGCTCTCCCCACTGTAGCAATTGCTTCCAACATGGGCCGCATCTGCAAACTGTAAAAATCTCTTAACACTTGCTGAGCCTGTTTGGAAGAACGGTGATCCCCATTGTTCCACGTATTGTCCAGCTCTGTTAAGTCGATGACCTGAAGGCTAATAGAGGGGTATTCACCTTCACAACAAATATGAAATCTGAGATTAGAAACGGACAGGTCCCAACGGCGTTCACACAGTGATACCATAAAATGCTGCGCAAACACGAGGCCACGCAGCTGGTTCGCAAAGTAAACGGCTGCGGTTAAATCGTCTTCAGCACGCAGAAGATCGCCATAATACTCCATCACAGAGCGGATCTTATCTGGTTCAAGCCATTCGGCCACTGGCCCGGAATATACAGCATCCTCCGGCGTGACTCTCACTATGTTTGCTAGTTGCTCAAGCTGATCGTAATCCAGTGGTTTCATGGTATGTCCCCTTTAACCTCTTGCCGCTACTTGTGCTCTAGCATCACGTCGCTCAGCAACAGAACCCACAGGTTGCTTATCTTCCACATTCATTTCTTTTATGGCTTGGCTTACCGCAGGCTGTCCAGCCAAAGCATACGGAAGACAGAGCGGTACACCTGTACGAGGATCTGTTACAATATCAGCCTCAATCCCGAACACTTCACGCAGCACATCAGGGGACATAACCTCAGTTGGAGTTCCTACAGCCTCAGCTTTCCCTTTTTTGATTGCAATCATATGCTGAGCATACCGGGCCGCATGGTTCAAATCGTGCACGACCATAACAATGGTGCGCTCCTCCGAAGTATTTAGATACTCCAGCAAATGCAGCACTTCCAGTTGATGCGCCATATCTAAAAATGTCGTCGGCTCATCCAGAAATAAAATATCCGTATCCTGCGCAAGTGCCATAGCAATCCAGGCACGCTGACGCTGACCGCCAGAAAGCTGATCAATCGGACGATCGTGGAACTCGCTCATTCCCGTTACTTGAATGGCCCACTCTACCATTTTGCGATCTTCCGCTTTCATGGAACCAAAACCTTTTTGATAAGGAAAACGTCCGTAAGATACCAGTTCCGTCACGGTTAATCCTTCCGGTGCAGTCGGATTTTGCGGCAAAATAGCCAGCTGCTTAGCTACTTCCCGGGTGGATTGCTTATGAATGGATTTACCGTCAAGCAGAACACTGCCGCCCTTAGGATTCATGATGCGAGCCATCGTCTTCAGAATAGTGGACTTGCCAGAACCATTTGCGCCCACCAAGGCTGTGATTTTCCCTTGCGGTATTTCTACGTTCAGATCTTCTACAATCAATCGATCTTCATAAGCAATATCCAGATTTGCCGTTTTCAGACGAAACATGTGGAATCATCCCTTTCCCTTATCCAATATATATAGTCACGGGCTTAACGCACGACTTTCATCAAAACTTCATTCTATCTTTATATAATAAAGATATTGATAATCATTATCAAGTGTTAACTGGTTTATTTCCTATATCATACAGTGCATATCATCCAATATTTCCTCAAAAAATTCAAAAAAAGATCACAGCTCCTCGAAGCTGTGATCTTTCAAATCCGGCGAATTGCATTATGACTGTACAGAAGACAGTCCAAATGCTTCGGCCATGAGACGTATAGATTTCATTTTGGCATCAAAGTCATGAATAATGCTCGCAACCATGATCTCCTGTGCATTATAGTCCTTACTTAATTGCTCAATCTGACGCTTCACCTGTTCGGGCGAACCGACTACCATACGTTTGCGATTCTCACGTATCCGCATCCGGTCAAACGGCGTATACGGATACGCCAGTGCCTTTTCCACGGAAGGTGTTCCAGCGGAGCGCATTCCCTGCTCTAATAGTACAAGAGACAAGTCCATGCTGGAAGCCAAGCGATTGGCCTCCTCTTCGGTATCCGCACAGATCGCAAATACGGCAACAAGCGAACGTGGTTGGTCACTATGCTGGGAAGGCTGGAAGCTTTCCTGGTATTCCTTCATAGCCCCTGTGCCGCCTTCACCATTAATGAACTGTGCAAACGCAAAGCCCACGCCACGCTCGGCTGCCAGACCTGCGCTATCACCACTGGAGCCGAGCAACCACATTTCCGGTACAGTTTCTATAAGCGGCATCGCCTGTAGCGAACCGAAACGGTGATTATTGCCTGTGCTGTCATGTAAATAAGCTAACAGGTCATCCAACTGCTCAGGGTATAGATCTACACCCCCTCGCATTTTGCCTTCTTGCAGGGCTCTGGTAGCAATGGGCATTCCTCCAGGCGCCCGTCCCAGACCTAAATCAATGCGTCCCGGATACAATCCCTCCAACACACGAAAGTTTTCCGCTACTTTATAAGCGCTGTAATGAGGCAGCATCACCCCACCCGACCCCACTCGAATGGCCCGAGTACGGGCGGCCAGATGTGAAATCAGTACCTCCGGGCTGGACCCAGCGAGATTTGCTGCAGAATGATGCTCTGATACCCAAAAGCGATGATAACCCAAGCGTTCCGCCTCTATAGCAAGCTCAGCGGTCTTTTGTAATGCCTGCGCATGCGTCATGCCTTCCGATACCGGAGATTGGTCAAGAATGCTGAGTTTTATCATAAAAGTCTGACCTTTCTATTTGGGAATAAGGATAGACATTAATTATAGCACGCGTAGCCACAGTTACCCAAGAGGGGCCCCTATCAATTTTATAGTGGAAAAGTTTATTTTTCGTAAAGACTTGCGTTCCCTTTATCCGCCTCGTAGAGATGCGAACGCTTTTTAAAGAAACTATACAAATGTGTAACGATTACTTTCAAGACAGCATACCCCGGAACCGCCAGTACAATTCCCACCACACCAAACAAATTGCCTGCGGTCAGAATAACGAAGATAATCGTGATCGGATGTACCCGAAGAGATTTGCCCATAATTTGTGGAGAAATTAATTTACCCTCAATGAGCTGTACGACTGTCCACACGATAACCATCTTGAGCAGCATAATCGGTGAGGTGACCAAGGCTACAATTAACGCAGGTGTAATGGCAATGACGGGACCTAAGTAGGGGACAACGCTCGTAAAGGATGCAATGACTGCAAGCGTCAGAGAGTAGTCTAATCCAATGATTAGGTAACCAATATACAACAGCGCCCCAATACAGAAGCTGACAATAATCTGCCCACGAATATAGGAACTGACCTGATGATTCATCTCGGTCATAATGCGATCTGTTTCTTTACGAAACATAGGCGGGAGCATTTTCAGGATAAACTGTGGTAGCTTGTGTCCATCTTTTAGCAAGTAGAACAGAATAAATGGAACCGTGGCAATCGCAAGTACCGTTTCTGTAACCACGCCCAAAAAGCTGCCCACACCCGTCCATGCATTATTAATAAAGCTAGATAACTTTTCAGAAGCTTTGGAGGCCAGCTCAGATGGATTAATTTGAATCGTGTTCTGGAACTGGTTTACAAAATCGCTGCCGATCAGTTTCTCGAATTGTCGTTGTACTTGCTCGCTATAGGCAGGGAAATTTTGAATAAGCCCCTGTATTTGATCACGGATCACAGGCACCACCGATGTAACCACAATCGCAATAACCCCTATAATAAGCAAAAACAATACAACAATGGAGTATACTCGTTTCACCTTGTTACGCTCCAGTACATCAACCAACGGATTGAACAGATAGTACAACACGCCGGATAAAATGACAGGGAGAATGATCGTTTTTAACAGCACCATGACAGGTGTGAATATGTATGAAATTTTGGTAAGCACCAAGATATTCAAGCCGATCAGCAGCAGTACCAGCAGGAATAACACAAACTTGTTGTTCAGAAAAAACTTCTTGAATCGGTCTTTCCATGCCGGAGTTATTTCCACACCACATTCCCCTTCTCTTTACACAAATGAGTATACGTTCTTCATAGATACGATATATTTTTGGAACAAAATATACAAGGTTATACCCAAATAAACACAAAAGCAAACAAAGTTGTACGTCATCGTACGAACTTCGCTTGCTTTCGAGGGTTATGGAGTATCATTTATCGTGGTTGCAGCATCCACCGTCGTGGTCACAGGTTTGTTCTCCTGTTCAAAAAGATTCTGTATGAAGCGCTTGAGCTTTCTTTCGTCTACACCCAATACCTGCGCACCCTTAATGGTTTCCCCGCGCACCAATTCATTCGGCGGGATTTGCTGCTTCGCTACTGTTGTTGCATCGATATTAAAGCCCAATGAAGCCAATTGCAGCATTTCCGTAGTACTCAGATTCGTTTCAATATAAGGAGAAATGCTATTTAAAATACTCGGCAGTTTGATTAGAGATGAGGTTGACTGAATTTTACCGCCAAGCTCAGTAATGAATTTGCGTTGCCGCTCCGTACGCGTAAAATCGGAAGTCGCATCATGACGGAAGCGTACATATTGCAAGGCTGTTTTACCGTCCATGTGCTGCATTCCCTTTTTCAAATCAATATCAAACTGGTGTTTATCCGCCTTGGAGGTATAATGCATATCTTTTTCGACATCCAGGTCAATACCACCCACAGAATCAACCAGCGCAATAAAACCATTGAAATCAGTATATACATAATATTGAATTGGTATGCCCAGCAGGTCGCTCACGGTCTGTCTGGTCAAATCCGGTCCCCCGTAGGAAAAGGCAGCATTCAATCGACTTTGCCCATGACCTGGGATATTGACGTAGGTATCACGAAGAATCGACATCAGTGTAGCCTTTTTCGTAACCGGATCAATAGAAGCAACCATAACGGAGTCAGAACGCCCTGAATCCTCTCCACGGGAGTCGCCGCCTAGCAGCAGAATATTCACTCTTTCTGTCCCATCCCATTCCGGTGGGAGCGATACCTCTACAGGTTGTACATTGGTTTGAGTTTGTGCCTGCGGTTTGAATTTCGAATCCTGTCCGGAAGCAACTGAAATTTGATTCGTAAAATGATATATAGAATACGTATAATATCCGCCCACTAAAAGAACCGCCGCAGTCACAGAAATGCCTAACCATTTTAAAAATTTTCGCATATTTTCGGGTAACCTCGCTTTTATTCATCATCGTTCGGCTTTTAAAAGCATACCCTTCCTGCAAGTTATCTGTCAATTCGCGCCGTCTGTTCTAGTGGTCGTCCGCATACCATGGATTCAAATGGACAAGCACCTCATAAACCCGCGGTTCCCGCTTCATGACAGCCCCCTTAATCAGTCGAATAATATCGTGTCCCTGCTGAATCGTCAAAGAGGCATCCACTGAAGCGCGGATATCCACGATAATATAATGGCCGTGCTCACGGGCACGGATACGGTCAATACGTTGAACCTCGGCTACACTCAGTGCGGCTGCGGCGTAGCTCTCAATTTCCTCCGTTGCAATCGCCTTTTCCATAAGCACATCTATGGATTCACGGCCCATTTCCCACGCCAATTTCAGAACTAGCAATGCCACTACGAATCCCGCAATAGGGTCACCGTAAGATAAGATTGAAATGCCCCAGTGCTCCCCAATCAGCCCCAATCCGATACCCAGTACAGCAGCCCCAGAGGCGTACACATCAGCGAGATGATCTTTTGCCGTTGCAATAAGACCCTGACTATTGGCCGCTCTCCCGATACGAATCGTGTAGATATACAGCCACTGTTTCCAGAGCAAGGAAATAATGGCGGCCACCAATGCCAGTATATGCTCCTGTGGCATCGGTTCGAACAGTGCTGCAATCGAATGATAGCCGATGAATATACCCGCTCCAAACAATATGACCGCCACCACGCTTGCACCGATCACTTCTGCCTTGCCGTGACCATAAGGATGGTCCTCATCCGGCGGCTGGCTAGATATGCGCATCGCCCCCAGTGCCGTTGCAGAGGCAATCACGTCCCCAGCATTATGCACACCATCGGCTACCAGCACCTTGCTGTTGAACATAAGTCCTGTAATAATCTTAATGCCGGTTAATAGGATGTTGCTAATCAGGCTGATCCATGCTGAGACCATGGCGCGCTTGCCCATATCCTGTTCCTGCATGATGTATAACCCCTCCAAATTTATCTTTTGAATTTATCTTATGGCGCTGCTCTTTCAGCGGTATGGATGAAGATTACAATAGCCCCGGAAGATGAGCCTCCCCGGGGCTATTATGATAACCATAGTGGAGCATTCTATGAGAATACTCCTATTTTATCTATCTGGACCGTCCGCGACGGCCTCCTTGTCCTTGACCACCACGCGGGCCGCCTTTGGCTTGTCCACCGCGTCCACCTTGGCCTCCGCGCGCAGAACCACTGCTGCTGCGGTCATACCCACCGCGCTCGCTGCTTTGTCCTGCCGAGCGACCTTGGCCTCCTCGTGCGGAACCGCCGCTGCTGCGGTCATATCCACCGCGCTCGCTGCTTTGCCCTGCCGAGCGACCTTGGCCTCCACGTGCAGAACCGCCGCTACTACGGTCATACCCGCCACGCTCGCTGCTTTGTCCTGCCGAGCGCCCTTGGCCTCCACGTGCGGAACCGCCGCTGCTGCGGTCATACCCGCCGCGCTCGTTACTGCCGCGGCTAGAGCGACGTTCGCCGCCTGCACTGTCACGACGGCCCGCCTGTTCGCGGCCGCTGCCCCGGCGTCCACCGCCGGAGTCGTTGCCACCGTAGGAACGGCGGTCGTTTCTGCCCGAACGGCGTTCTCGACCCTGCCGATCAGCCGTATCGGAAGCAGGTCTACGCTGTCCGCCGCCCTCACTGCTGGTGAACGTGACACCAGCAACTTTCTGGATGTTCCGAAGCTCTGGAATATCCCTTGGCGTAGCGAGCGTTACCGCCACGCCTTTGCCTCCGGCACGGCCGGTACGCCCGATGCGGTGGATGTAGCTTTCGGCATCCTGCGGCATGTCGTAGTTGAAGACATGCGTGACGCCTTCTACATCCAGGCCGCGTGCAGCTACATCAGTCGCCACGAGCAATTGGAGTTTCGCTTCACGAAACGCCTTCATCACTTGCTCTCGCTTGTTCTGGGACAAATCCCCGTGAAGCTCACCGCTCTGAAAGCCCATTTCTTGCAGCTCTTCGTTCAGTTTGGCAGCCCGGCGCTTCGTACGGCAGAAAATAACAGCCAAGTACGGACGATCCGTATTCAGCATATCCACCAATGCCTGTTGCTTACCACGGTCTGTTGTTTGCACAACGACCTGACGGATTTGGCTCACCGGAACGGAAGAAGCGGATTTCACTTTGACATCTACAGGTTCGTTCATATATACACGAGCCAGTTTGCGAATACCGGCTGGCATCGTAGCGGAGAACAGCATCGTCTGTCTCCGGTAAGGAACTTCCTGAAGAATCGTCTCCACATCGTTCAAAAAGCCCATGTGTAACATTTGATCGGCTTCATCCAGGACCAGCATTTTAATGCCGCCTAGATCCAGCGTGCCACGTCTCAGGTGATCCAGCAGTCGCCCAGGTGTCCCAATAATCAGTTGTGCGCCACCTTTCAGTTTACGAAGCTGACGCTCCACGTCCTGTCCTCCGTAAACAGCTAGTAGAGATAAACTCGGCTCCGCAGCAGCCAAGCATTTAGCTTCCTCTGTAATCTGGAGTGCCAATTCACGCGTAGGTGCAATCACAAGCGCCTGCGGGTGCCGCTTGTCCAAATTCAGCTTTTGTAAAATCGGCAGTAAAAACGCAAGCGTCTTCCCTGTCCCCGTATGTGCCTCGGCAATCACATCCTGACCTTCCATCAACAGTGGAATGGACTCCTGCTGTACAGGTGTTGGCGCTGAGATGCCCTGCTCTTTCAAGGCTTCTACCCAATGTTGCTCCACACCTAATGCTGTAAAATTCTTCAAGTTGTATTCACTTCCCTTATCTGTATTCAATATGTGTCACGTAAAATAGGTTCATGTGCCATATGACATCTATCGTTCCATAGTTCAGAATTCCCATTTTTGTATCGGTTCTCATTCTCCCCTTTTCAGGAAGGGAGCATATCCGTTATCGTTGAATCTGTTCATGTAACTCAACATACGGCCGCAAGGCGGCTCAGGCCGTTCCATATATGACTTTCCTAGTATACGCGAAGTTGAACTGGTTTCCAAACGATTTTAATGAACAGGACCACAGTCTATATAAAAGGTGAATTCGATCTTCATGTCATATATTATGGTATAAGAATTGGTAATTCATGAATAAAGGATGGATGCTTGTGGTTAACAACTTGCATTATAATTTTATAATGGCCGGTTCCTTGTCGGAGAAGCACACTTTGTTTGCTGAAGAGTGCTTTACTAACCTGTTCGATTGTTTTGAAACGCTCCTGAATATATCAGGAATCCGCAATACCCGTGTGTCTATCTATCAATCCAAGAAGGCCAAACACGGTAAGATCCGCTGGGACAAGCAGGAACTGCTCCGCATTGTGACCGATGATGAATTGACTCCTTTGATGCTGGTTATAGAGGCGCCTAGTATCAAATCGTCCTATAACAAAGGGACGACGCCGGAAGTGTACATTCTTTTGTCCAATGGCCCTATGGGTCAATCTCCCAACAATTGCGGGATGCTTGTTTCGATCCGTCAGGACGTTTATAAACGTATTGACCGAACAAGCGTGGAAGACGTTATGCTGCGGCTCAGCCAGTTAATAAAGGCAAACAAACTGTTACATAGCTCGCGCAACTTTTATGCTGGCAGTAAAGCACGCGCCATTATGGATATTCTTCCATTTATGCTCGAACACGATACCCCGGATATGAAGTATGTTTTTCAATCGTGGACTCCGTTCCCTTTACCACACACCTAAACAATCCGTCATACTATTAACCCCAGGAGGCTGCAATTTATGCAAATTCAAGTTCAAAAGGTTGAAAAAAAAGAGACCGAATATCTCATTCATTATCAAGCCGGGGGAGCGTTGCCGTTCGTTCCGCATGATATTGTTCTGATCCATGGCAAACAGTATTTTATAGGCACGATTTTGAAAGTAGAGCCGGAACAGGCCCTTGTCCGTATTAATCCGGAATATGAAGACCAACTGGCAGGGTCCATCGGACTGGAGCTGGCTTTCTCTCCAACTGTTTCTATTCAAGGTGCAGACAGCATTGTCGAAAAGCTTGGCTATTTCCCTCCCTTTCATTATGACCGAATTACAGCTGCCAATATGACGAAAGACCAGATTACGCTGACGATTGAGCTATCCTACGCTAGCGTGCTTGTCCCTAAATCACCGGATCTGGAGCCTTCAACTGAGGCACCTGTAATCCCTGAAGCTCCAGCAAAAGACGTCCCACGCTATGCAGTGACTTTTACATTTCTGGAAACTAAAGAGCATGTATTAAGCCCTGTAGAAACAGAAAATATCATTTTGCAACTTGACTTCCGTTATGAAGAGGCTGATATGGTCGTTGACATCGATGCCTTGTCAGGGCTGTCAGGCAGCTTTCTGTGCAGAGGTATCCGCGCAGAGATTACGGAACTGAATGAATAAACAGGAGGCTCGCGAGCTGTTACGCTGTCATTCTTTTATTCACGATGATCTGGAGCATCCCAAAATGCGAAGCGGATTTCTAGGGATGCTTCGCCCCTTTCAAGGCGAACTGATTGAGGATAATTTTCATGAGCTCATGACTATCATTGAAGTTCTGGCAGATGAGTTGGAGAAACCGTCCGTAGAACGGGAGCTTATATCCGCTCTGTGGGGGATTTGCCAGTATACACGGGCATGGGCGTTGCATCCTGATGGTATGCTGCAGCGAAATCACCTGCTGACCGTAGAGCAGATTAGTACGCTTGACGATTGGATTGATACGATCTCCTATGCGGTTATGGTACTGCTGGAGGGTGGCGGACCAGAAGAAGCTTTATCGAACTACAGACACGAGAGTTGATCCGCAGTGATACATATATCTTAGTCAAGGGGGCCGCTTTTGCATTGCTTCGCGTACATAAAAGCATGCCTTTCGCACAACATGCTCTGAAACAATTAGTTGAGCATGAAGAATTCCGTGTATCTGCCAAACGGGAGCTTTCCACATCATCGACAACCAAAGGAGAATCACTCTACTTATGCGTGTAAGAATATTTATATTCATATTAATTATCGGAATTATATGTGTGCCTGCGTATTTTATTATGAGCAGCTTTGGATTATTTCAAAATGAAAAGGTGCTTGTACATTACAAGCTTGCCATTGAGGTAAAGGATAAAAAGTATGATGCCTGGCCTTTAATCAGTAGCTATGCCGCTATAGATAAAAGAGGGGACAGTCGTCAGCTCTACTACCAGGCGGAGGGCTCAGGCTTAGAGTATCTGTTTCAGCTAGCCTATGGACAATATGAACTCCGACCCTCCAAGGAAAATCCTTTTCTGGACGGAGGAGTCCACTATACCATGGATCATCCCGAGTATGTGCGTGTGGAAAAGGAGTATGAGAATGCTAACGACTACACGGAATTAACCCATTTTTATAATCAGCAGGAACGGATGATTTATACCTATAATCCCGAAGCCAAGCTCGATAAAACATACGTCCGTTCCATCATCACCGCTGGGATGACTCGCACAACTGGTAATTCAAGCCGTCCGGTTAAGGATGACTATATCAATATCAGTAAGCTGTTTAAGGATAAGCTAGGAGTGAATGTGAAGGTAGATGTGGATGAGGACAACAAAATCGTCACCCTATCGATGACATGATTTCACATACGATGTACCGCTGCGTTGTTTCATTTCCAACAAAGAGATTTATGGTTTACTAGGATCAAGGAGGCTGGTTGTTAATGTCATTCGCAATTGAATCAGGGCTTTTGCCTGCCCAGATCGCAGCATTGGAGGAACAGATACAGCGTATATTGCCCGCTGGCTATAAACGTTTTCTTTCACAATATAACGGATTTTATGTAGCCGCCCCTTTTTATTGCAATGTGCCCTTCGATCGAGTGGATAACGGAGACATTGATTTGACTTGTTTTTTCGGATATGAAGTATCCAACAAAAATCATGACCTTCTAGCGATTAATGATGAATTTCTGGATGAAATCAATCATGTCGAGAGCGCTTTGTTGATTGGTGCAGATGCGGGCGACAATTTTTACGTTCTGACATGTAAGGAATACACCCCGTATGTGTACTACTGGGACCGCACACATCTTCATGCTTATGATGACAAACTGAACTATGATATTGCAGAGCAGGACGAATGCGGACATTTGTATCTGGTGGCAACAGACTTTACAACGTTTTTTAATCAGGTAATTGAACGACTCAACGAGCAGAAAGGAAGGCCTACTGATGACAGAAATACATAATGCTAAGCAGGGACCGGCTTATTTGGAGGGTTGGGTTGTACCCGAAAACCCCGAGGCATGGGTCGAGCAGGAGTGGACAGGTACGCTTCGTTCACAGGCAGGACATACGAAATTCCACATTTTTTATTACGGAGAACTTATGGACGAGCTGATCACTGGTACTGAATTTGCACCCCAACTCATTATTGCAGAAGATGCAGTCACAGGTGAACAGATCGTGATTTTTGACGGAACCCGCCATGGTTACGATGCTCTGCTATGCGAAGTTTATACCAAGGAGCAGCAGAACAATCTCACTCCCCTGCTGCCCTATCTGGACGAAGATGGTGAAGATACTTTCGAGGTAAGCGTAACTGCCTTTTATAATGTTGATTGGGATGACGAGTTTGCAGACGATGTAGATGAGAATGGGCAGTTAGAGCTGATCAATGGCGAACGATGCGATTTTGAAGATGCGAAGCGGAACGGCTATGATGCGATCAGCATTACGATTACCAGCGCTAAAGGTCTAAAAACAGAGATCCTTCAGGAAGAGCTGGCCTGACGATGGTATTTAAAAGAATCAAACATCAGGAAGGCGATATTTTTGTTATCCCCCTGCATGACGGCCGATTTGCGGTATGCCAGGTGATCTGCGCACTGTATGGTAGATTCAAAAAAGCGTTCTCCTTCGGGGTTCTATCCATAGGCCAGAATCAAGCGTACGGAGGTGAAACGACATATCTTCCGTTTACAAATTATCGCGGCCGATTTGAAGTTATATTCACCGCCACCCAAAATCTGACGAAAGGAGTATGGCCCATTATCGATCATCGCCCTCTTTCCGAGGAACAACAGCAGCTAAAATATTTTAATTGTGCGGGCCATCTATACTGTGGGGATGAATATATACGCAATCTGGAACTGGAAGAATATAATCAATATACGGTAATGGGCGTGGCTGGATATGAGTTGGTACAGCAATATTTAGCCCAATATGATGACCGCTAGGAAGAATAGCAGCACAAATAACCACCTTGAAGTTTGAATGCCAAGGTGGTTATTTGACCTGTTAAAAGGGTTCAAACGTATATGGGAATGATGTACGCTCTGTCCCCAATACCGACTTCACGCGCTCTTCATCCACCAACGCTTCGACGAGGCTATACAAATCCGAGGCTGCATACCGAAAATTGCCCCATGTGCGCAGATTCAAAGCATAGATTGGGAATTCCCCCCGTTCATCAGGCGATTGAATATCCCAGATCAGCAAGTCATCCTCTTCACTGGAAGCGAAAGGGACCGCATGCTCCAAAAGCTCCGGAAAACCATCTGGCTCCAGCGCCGCTTCTTGTAAAACCTCTTCTGATTCCAGCAAATCATCAAACCAAGCCCGCCAATCATGATAACGATGAAGCCATGAATCCGGGTGATCGCCAAGAGGAATATGAATGTTCCATAAGCCGCATAGTCGCCCGTAACCAAGAGTTTTGACATAATCTATATAAGAAGGCGGAAAGCCCATACCATTTTCAAAACGATGCTCTATTAGAAAAGCCTCATCATAGTAAGCCTGGAATTGCGGACGCTGTAGTCCTGTAAAAATGCTCATGCTCGCCCTCTCCTTTCGCGCATCTTTATTCACCTTTTCGCTCTTAGGCACATTGAAAAGGTCTTTTTCAAGTGTTAAAATGGGAATAAGATGTATATTCTAAAAAAGAGTGAAGATGCGTCAACATCCTCACTCTTTGGCAACAGCCGCTTTTAAGGGCGGTGGCTGCAAGTTCACGGTATTCGAAATAGACCGGTTCCTACCACGGGCGGTCTATTTCTTTTTATGGAAGGAAAGAATCAGAATCACCAACGTTGCGAATTGAATCATCAACATTAAGGTGTCTTTAACCTCCACAGGCCTCACCTCCCTCACAGGAGACTAGCCGACCGCCCATCTAAGCCATTCTGTTATTAAGGAATATTATAACATATGAAATATAAAAAGTACGTTTTTACGATCTTTCCGAAAAGGAGGAACGAACATGGAGCAAAAACGCTTCAAAGATGAATATGGATACAAATATGACTTTAGCGCCGTGATTAGAAGAGGAGAACAGGTAACTGTTCACTGCCCCCGTTGTCAGGGCCAAGCTTTTATTTCCATATCCAAAAAAGACTGTTATTACGTCGTTCGATGTTCTCATTGTTACTACACATATCAGCAGCCCGAATCTTATACATTCTATGCACGCGGCGTATGCAACCATTGCGAACGGTATTTTAATATCGAAATCCATGATGACCGAACGAAACTCCATAAAAATACAAATATAAACTGTCCGCACTGTGAGACACGCAATCAGGTTCCGGTGCATCGTGTGCAATCACGCGAATGGCATACGAACGTGATCCAAAACGGAAAAGACCCTATTTTCCAGCTCCAGCTGTACTTCCTAGATTACTATCGGGGGAAACCTGTCTGGGCTCTTAACCGGATACACCTGAATTACCTGCTCTCCTATATCTCTGCCGAGTTGCGAGAAAAGCCTGCATCCGGTATGATGCGTACGGCTTCCCACTCCATTCCCAGGTACATTAAGGATGCGAAGAATCGCCAGTCCATCTTAAAGATATTACAAAAGCTACAGCATAAGCCAGCGGCTAAGAGAGGAGCCTCCATACATGAGCATACAAACTTTTGACAGCCTTGAAGCACTGGTCCATGCCGTTGACCAAACAGAAATCAATGAATGGGTATTTGCCAATCTGAAACATGTTCAAAGTAATCCGCTCAATTCTACCTATTACATCATTCCCGAGGAAGAATTGTGGGAACTGGAGGATGCCGGTCTCACCGTCACCAATCATCGTGATGAAAGTATACCTGCATCTCTGCCAGACCATCAGGTGCAATCTTGGCTGGAGGTGGCGACTGTACAGGATGTCATTGAAGTGTTACGCCACAGCGGAAGCGAGCCGGATATTGAACGCATTGCGCAAGGACTGCGATATTATCATGAATATGATGCTTTTATGGAATAAGCGTTTCCAGCAGCTCTTTTACCTCAGGGACAGCCTGCTTCAGGCTGTTTTTTAGTTTCTTCGCGCCACCCCATATACGATAAACAAGCACCTCTTGTTCGTAGTTCTCCAGCTTCTTAAGCTCCTCCACCAGTACCTGTGCCTGCTCTACGGTTTCAATTCCGGATGACTTCAGTGGTTTGGCAGACTCGTTGCCTGCCAGTAGAACCCTCGTCCAAACGGGTATCGTGTCCGGTGTCAGTCCGTGTGCGTCAGCAAATACAGCGGCGTAACCGTCCTGTACGGACTGATGTTCACTGTCCACCAGCTTCATATAACGATTCACTAATGGGAAATAGTTCTTTCCTTTTAGGCCCAGTCCCATCACCGCATAGGTTCCCGGCATTGCCGACTTTTCACCGGGCTCTACATCGTTATACCACTTGAACTCTTCCATCACGACCTCAGCATATTCAGCCAGCAACGGATGCAGCGCAGGATATTCAAGTGCATTGGCGAAGAAACGATGCAACGTAGATTTAGCCAACTTGGGTACAGGCAGGTAGTTTTTCACCTTGCTTTTGAACTTCATCCGATATTCCTTGGTAAAGCCCTTTCTTAAAATATCGCATAAATATACGAGTGCTTCTCTATAGCTCTCTTCTTCCTCTGAACGAATCTGAACCTCCAGCGTTTGCAAAATATCATTGGCTTGGCAGATGACTCGCTCACTTGTATATAACGCTGGGATGCTTCCTGATCCGTTCTTAAGCCACTGGGCTGCCTGATCCGAACCCAACTGTGCAGCAATCTCCAAATACTTCTGCCGTGCATCGGCATCGGTCGAGCCCACCCGCATCGCGGTAAGCAGGAACATCTCCATGGCTGGCGCGGGAATTTCCGAAGGGAGAATATCGGGCCTCACTTTATAATCCAGTCCATAGCTTTTTTCCCGATCCGCATACTTCAGCAGAAATTCATCCTCAGCCCAATGCTTTAAGCCACTGCTGAGCTGATACCTCCATGCTTCCTCACGCTTGCGGCTGACCTTCACTTTGGCATCCATTCGATTCAGCAACTCATTCATCCGCTGGGCGTTTACAGGGTACAAATGAGGATCAAGCAAGTGTCTCACTAAGAAGAAATCGTCCTCTTCCTTCGGGATAGCTTTACTGGAGGGGTTGAGCTTCTGCTCTACAAACTGTTGGATAGTGGCTAACAGTTGCTGCCGTTTATCTTCATTTAGGAGTGAGAATGTAAAATGATTGGCCTTATTCTCCAAGACCACTTCCAGATGAAAATCCAGCCGATAACGAAAGAACATGGAGCTGAATTCTTCCGAATTAAATAGCGCCTCTATCTTTTCCTTGAACATAGGCATCCATTCGTCCTGCACCTGCTGCAATGTTACCCCATCTGTAAACCCAGAAATTTCCGTATCCGGTCTACGACGATCCCAATCAAACGGTTCGTGGGTATCCACCCACAGCCCATCCTTCTTACAAGTAACTTTTAAGTATTTATGAATCCCTTCGTGAAGGACGCTTTTGATTTGGAATTCGGCGATGCGCTTTTGCTCAGAAGCGTATGTCTGGTCAATCTCCTCAAAAATTGGATCGATGTAGGCTTGTACCCCTGATGTCATAAGATGTGTTCCTCCTTCGTCCCCTCACAAATTGTAGTTCCTACGGAATTAAGATAGACTAATCTATAACTATTTTATTTCCTGATTATAGCATATCTCTCATTTACTTTTGGACTCTATCCCTATAGATAGAGTGCCGGAAAGCAGGTGTATTCATATGTATTGGGTTTCCACACAACATACGACAGTGGCTGCCGAAGAACTGACAACTTTCGAACATACCTATGGATTAACTTTACCACCTCCCTATGTAGCATTCCTCACCCGCTATGGGCCTGGTACCTTTTGCGGACTGCTGGTGATTGAACCGCCTGATGCTCAACTATTACAATCCTATGCGGATTACGAACTGTGGACGCATGATGATAACTGTCCGATCACCGTGCAACAGCTAGGCGAGTGCGTGGTCATCGGTAGCTCCATAGATGGGGATTTCCTAGCGGTGCACCCTCAGGTCGAAGGTTTGCTGTGGCTGCCACGACATTCGGAGGTCATTACTAAGAAGCCATTAGATGTTCAGGTTCCATTTACAGATACACTGGAGCATATACTACAGGATGAATTCGGAAGAATAGAGCCATTCCCCCGTTATTTCGAACCTGTCAGTCTGGATAGAGCAGCAACATTTCTACTATTTAATCCACCCGAGACGGCGGAAGCTTGCGGTTCAGCCCATCCGAACGATCAAGCCTTGCAAATAGCTCCAGCATCTATACAGGTATTGGCTCAGCGTTTTAAACAGCATTTTGACTCACATCTATGGATTGAAAACGAGCATATCTGCATGGCTTTTCTTCAGACTCTAGGCGGATATGTGCGTTTTAACTATGCATATGGACGCGAAGTGGCGATCATTTATGAACCCACAGCGATAGCACTTCGTGATGAAATTCTAGCATACTTGCAAAAAGAGCATTGCCGGGTTGTAGAGTAAGAGGAGGACAAATACGAATGACAGTACATTTTGAACGAACCTTAGAAAAGCTGGGACAGATCGCCGATCGTCTGAGACAAGGTGGGATGTCTGACGTGGTATACCAATGGTCGAAGGGGATTTCTACAAGTGAACTAACTGAGCTGGAGGAACGGCTGCAGATGCCTTTGCCTGCCTCCCTGTCTGAGTTGATAAAGCGGTGTGGCAGCTTACATTTGCTATGGTGCCTCCCCCAACACTGTATTGTAGCCGATGAACCGGCTTGTTCATATGAAAGCAGTAATGGCCTTGAACAAGAACCGAATATCCTCGACGATATCACAGGAGAATTTGGCTGGAATCATGAGTATATTGGCTATTTTACATCTTATAGGGAAGATACCGACTCAGCAGCGGACGAGCAACGATATCTGATCCTTAATTATAATGGTGCGGGTGATCCGATACTGCTTGATATGGCGACATCCGCAACAGAGCCAGCGGTGTTCTGTTATGATCATGAGTTGGATCAGTTTACGCTGCTCGCGGAAAATCTACCCGCCTATATAGAAACCATGCTCACCTTGCACGGACTATGGCTGTGGGATTGGTCTAATGTGTCAGACGAGCATGGCATTCAGCTAAACAGTCCACCACTACAACTGTGGCAACGCTGGTTGGACATGTTTTGTACGATGAAGCTGGAGGATGCGCAGTCGTTGGAGACGTTGATCCATTACACCACCATGCATGGCGTAGATCATCCTGCTGTGTTGCAGGCTTTTCAAGCCTATGATCCAAAGGATATTTTTCTTGCCTGGGAGCAGCACTGGCAGAACATTCAACATAGCCAGGTTCCATTCTCTACATGGGCCGTTTGGGTAGGGGAGACCGCAGGGGGTGGGGCTGCTGATTGGGTTCGCTCCTTGTGGGAACCGGAAACCGCGCAAGTATGGACATCTTTAGCTCAAAACAATCCCCTACATGCTAAGGGTGCATTTGCGTCCACACGCGCCTATCTGAGCGCCCGCTGCCTACCCGAGCAGGAAGGCTTGGTATGTGTTTGCAATCACCTGCTACAGCATTCGGTTGCAGATGGCAAATTAGAAGGATACACCGCTAATGGGCAGCTACAGCATTTTCATTCACCGCAGGTCATTAACTGGATACGGGATAAGGTCAATCATCCGGTCGATGGCTGGGCAGTACTTTTCGCCTACTCTTGTCCTACAGCTGAGCAGGTGATTGAATGGCTATCCAGTAGTGAGCTTCATCAGAAGATTGCAACGGAGGGGCTAGATATTATGATTCATCGGGATCTTCTGCCCGCTCTGGAAGCAGACGCTTGGGCCAATATCTCAGATCTGCTTCTTGCTTCTTTGCAGCTCGTGATGCTCAAAAAAGATAAACGTCGTATTGAAGCCGTGCTTAAGCAGCTTTCAGATTTGGAACTTCGTTAATCTTTCGGAAGGGTCGTATGCGGATTCACATGTACAGTGATGTGAGGTAAAGAAAGTTAGCCGCTGCATCAGCGGCTTAACCCCTTGAGGAAAGTATCTATAGTAAATGAAATCAATTCATCATTTGATTGTGCCATAGGAAAATCAAAATTCAGGAGCAAAGAAGTCAAGCCGTGCAGCATACTCCATACAGAGCTGGCGAACAAGCGCTCATCTCCTTGAATGATGGAACCCTCCTCCATAACGGCTTTGAGCCCAGCTTCAAGAAGCTCAAAGCCTTTAAGGCTCCCACTGTCTATAAGACTAACCAAGCTTACAGATTCCAGGTTGCTGATAAACAGAATGTTGTAATATTCCGGGTTAGCCGTTCCAAAACGAACATACGCATCAGACACCGCCTTCAGTGTGTCCAGAGCGTTCAATCCCGCTGCCTGTGCTTCATCCGCACGTTGCTGAAGAGCCTGCAGAAACAGGGCATTTCCTTCTAGCAGGAGTTCGATTACAATGGCTTCCTTATTTTCGAAATAATGATAAATAGTTGTTGGTGAATATTCAATCTGATCCGCAATTTTGCGCATGGAGACTTCAGCATACCCTTGATTCAGAAAAAGCGATCGGGCGGCCTCAATGATTTTCCGGCGGATCTCATTGCTTTCACGTTCTCGGCGTTTGATATGTTTCATGAGTAGATGTACTTGCCCTTTCTGCCTACCCCAATTTGGCGGCGATACGATCAGCTTCCATTATACCCGATTCCATAACCCCTTGAAACCCGCCCCCAGGCTGTGTCCAGGCCCCTACCAATGATAGACGCTTTACTGCTGATTTGTGCTTGAGCCTTTTTATACCGGACTGCCGAACCGTTTGTGCGTAGCCATAAACAGCCCCGTCGGGATTAGCGGTATAACGCTGCATCGTGCGTGGTGTGCCCAATTCGGCTACCATCACTTTGCTGCTAAAACCCGGATACAGCTGTTCAAGGCATCCCAATATCTGCTGTGTCACGGCTTCTTTTTTGGCTTTGTATTCGGGACGTGCGGCAGGCCAGTTCTCCAATCTGTCCAAAAATGTAATTGCGATGACACCCTTTCCCGGTTCATTGAGCTTAGGGTCCATGGCGTTATAATTCGTGAGCATCCAGTTGCCTTTCGTGTACTGGCCGCTCATCATTACTTCATAATCTGTCTCCGAATCCGGCTCATTACGCAGGATTAAGTCTTCTTCGGTGATGCCAAGCTCATGAGGTTCACATGATAATCCCAGATATAGCTGGGTGAGAGACGTGCCAGTCTCCAAACTGCTGACAGCTTCCAGCTCACGACGGGCAGCATCATGGTTTTCCAGTAGACGGCCATAGGTATGATGGGGACTGATACCAGACACAATCCAGTTGGCTTTATATACATCCCCTTTTTTCAGACGGACACCAGCAGCTTTACCATGTTCGAGTATAATCTCAGATACCTGACTGCGCAGGTGAACTTCTCCTCCCGCTGACTTAATAGCGTCAACCAGTGCATTAGATAAAGCCTGTGCGCCTCCCTCAATGTAATACGTCCCCTCCATGTGGTAGCCGATCCAGGGAATAAAAAAATACAGGGCCGCAAGTCGCTTTGGAGGCAATCCGTAATAGGCCCACAGCGCGGTGAAAAATTCCGTGAAGCGGTCAGATAACCCGAACTGGCTTACAGATTCCCAGGTGGTCATTTGCGTCCAGCGGAGAAAGGTCCCAGCTTTGAGCAGGCCAACCGCCTTGCGCCAGGAAGTGAGAGTAGAAAAAGCAGAAAAGCCTGTTTCAAAACGGCGAATGCCCGCGAATAGACTGTCAATGGCTTTCACCTCAGTAGGAAACATGTTCTTGAGGAGCTGCACATACTCCTGAACATCGGACGGAATATCAATGTTCTGGCCTTCCCAACGAATGGAGTAAGGGTGCTTTTTGCGGAGAGGAACAATTCGCTGGTCCGCATTACAGGCCTTCAGCATCTGACCAAAGCTTCCTTCCTCGAGTCCGCCGACACCATGCAAGGAGACATCAAAAGTGTATCCCTTTCTTGTAAATTCAGTTGCGAAACCGCCAGGCAGAGTATGGCTCTCAAAAACAGCTGTTCGGTAACCGAGCGAAGAGAGTCTTGCTGCACAGGATAAGCCACCCAATCCTGCACCGATGACAATAACATCATATTGGTTCATGATTTCATCCCCCTTTTTTTAACATCGTTATATAAGTTAACAGTGTTAAGTTAAGGAGATTATATACCATAATATTACCGTTGCGAAAGTAAAACTTTTTTAATAAAACATCAAAAAAATGTAGCGCTTTCACTTGTCAGATTCCAATGAAGGTGCTATCCTTCAAGTGGGATTGTTACTGAAAAGGCAAAACCCGAGTACACTTGTGTACCCGGAGTTTGCCTTTTTTTTTAATTTGTATGGATTCCACAGCATACAGTTAACCATCCCGAACATGTAGTAAGCGCTTTAAAAAAATGACACCAAAGGAGATTAATCTCATGCAAAGAAGACGTTTTGCCCCTGTTTTATTATCTTTCGTGTTCCTGCTAACGATCTTTTTCCCATCCTCCAGCTCTGCCGCAGCAGCAACAGATGTCCCAGCGCCACAGGCTACCCTGCTTACACAGGTACAGCCTTTGGGTGAAGTCGTTTCTGCTGTTGTACTGAAATACAGCACCAATATTGACGGGGCATCTTTATCCACGTCTAGCTTTCAGGTTCAATCTGTACTCAATGATGTATATACAGATAGAACCGTGACCGGTGTATATACCAATGATACTGGAGCCATCACCAACCGCAGCACTCATGGTAAATATGTCGTGATTGAGCTGGATACACAAGATAAAAATGCAAGTACCCTTACTTACGATGCAACAAGCGCAGTTAACCGCATCAACACGTTGAATTATATTATTAGTCAAAAGAAAGATATTGCAACTTCAAAGAAAACAGTCATCCCAGCCTCTGCACAGACTGTAAAAGCAACAGATAAAATTACACCGATCGTAGACGATTTCCAAAAAAGCATCTTTGAAAATAAAGAAGGCTTCAAGCTGAACTACTTTACGTTTGAGCCTAAAGTTGAGCCCGGCAAAACCTACCCCCTGGTTGTATTCCTGCACGGAAACGGCGAACGTGGTGACGGAAACGGAGTAAATTTGCTGGCAAACGCCGGAGCTGTTACTTGGGCTTCTCCTGAGCAGCAAGCCAAACACCCATCCTTCGTAATCGCACCACAAAGCCCGATTGACTTGGAACATAAATTCATTTGGGCGGATGAACCACGCAACAGCGCTGTAGCCGATTTGGTACGTGAAACAGCGTTAAAATACCCAATCGACACCGACCGAATCTATATTGTTGGTATTTCTCAAGGAGCTATGGGTACGTGGAGACTGCTGGAAAAGAATCTTGACTTGTTCGCCGCAGGTGTACCCATTGCCGGTTTGACCAACTATGAAAAAGCCGTTAACATGTATGCACCTGTCGATCCTAAACACGTTGAAGTACTGAAAAACGTTCCGATTTGGGCCTTCCATGCTGCAGACGACACCACAGTTAGTCCTAAAAACTCGCAAGAAATGGTAGCTGCCATAAAAGCACAAAACGGTAACCTCATTCATTTTACTGAATACGAAGCAGGGATTATCAAACCTACAGGACACTTCTCCTGGGTACCGGCTCTGCAAAATCAGGATATGATTGAATGGCTGTTTGCACAAAAGAAATAAATGTACAGGCCTGTTGATTAACCACTAAATGGTAAAAGTAAAGTCGCCCACCTTTCAGTTGGTTTGTACCCTTACAAACCAACTGAAAGGTGGGCGACTCCATGAAAAAGTCTATTACGATCCCAACGATTCTTCAATCCATTCCGCTAGCCTGTGGGGTGGTTCATACGTATTCAGTCCTGCGCAAACAGCTTTATAGTCTAAGGCACTACCTCTGCTTCTTTTACTTCCTCTAGGCTATATTAACTTTACTGCTTTCATTGCCTGCATTACACACATCATTACGCTTCATTTGCTCAAGTCTTCCTTCTCGCAACAAGCAGCATAATAAATGAAATTAAGACAATGGCAATCGTCCACGCCCAGGCCATCGTCTGATTCCCTGCATCGACAGCTACATAGATCGCCGTAGGTACCGTCTGCGTCTTATTCGGAATGTTCCCGGCAATCATCAGCGTCGCTCCAAACTCGCCAAGCGACCGTGCGAAGCCCAGTATCGCGGCAGTCAGCAGTGAAGGATAGGACAGCGGCAGCGTAATGTAGCGAAACATCTGCCATTCGCCAGCCCCTGCCGATCTGGCCGAGTCCTCCAGTGAACGGTCCACCGCATCGAATGCCGTCTTCATTGTCTGATAGACGAGCGGGAATGCCACCACGATAGACGCCAGCACCGCCGCCCACCAGGAGAAGATGACTGACGCGTGGAACAGCCATTCGATCCATTGTCCTAACCAGCTTCGACGTCCCAGAATGACCAGGAGCAGGAACCCGACTACCGTCGGAGGCAGCACCAATGGAAGCATGAAAATGGTCTCCAGCACCAGCTTACCACGTATGCGGCTTCGCCTTATCCAGCGGGCCGCCAGTACTCCTAGGACCAGCACGATCACACAGGACAGAGAAGCGACCTGCAGGGATAGCTGTACCGGAGGCCAAAATTCCGCCCAATTCACAGCAGTCAACAACTATTCCGCCTTACGGAAGCCGTACTTTTCCATCACCTGGAGCGCAGACTCGGTTTGCAAATAATCGTAGAATTGACGTGCATCCTCCTCATGACTTGTGGCAGCTACCAAACCGAGCGGATAGGTAATCGGAGAATGAAGCTTGGAGTCCACTGTTAACGCAATGCTTGTATCCTTCGTGGAAAGTGCATCCGTCTTGTATACGAAGCCCGCATCCGCGTTACCTGTTGCTACGTACTGCAGCACCTGTCGCACATCCTTGGCTTGTACCAGCTTCGGCTCCAATTCACTCCACAGCTTTTGATTCGTTAACGCTTCCTGTGCATATTTCCCCGCAGGCACACTGTCAGGAATGCCAATCGCGACTGTCTTGATGTCTTGTCCCTTCAGGTCATCCAGTTTCTTGAGCGCCACTCCATCCTTAGCAGGAACGACTAATACCAGATCATTCGCGAGCAACGTGCTGCTCTTCTTGACAAGGGCTTTTCCCTCAAGCGCCTTCATGCTGGAGGTAGAGGCAGAGATAAAGACGTCTGCGGGCGCTCCTTGCTCAATCTGACGCTGAAGTGCACCGGAGGCGCCGAAGTTAAAGTTCAGCTTCACATTCGGGTGCTCCCGCTCATATCCGGTCTTAATCTCATTCAGGGCGTCCGTCAGGCTTGCCGCTGCAGAGATCGTCAACTCCACCTGTTGCTGGTCCGGTGCCTTCGTGCCTGCTGTATTCTCCGTTGTTGTTTGTGCTGCTGTTGCCGCCGGCTCTACAGGAGCTGCGGGCGCAGCACTCTGGGAACCGCAAGCAACTAACACCACTAGTGCCCATATAGCTACTAGACTTCCAATCGTAGACTTGATTCTTCTCAAATTCCATCCCCCGTTCAATCATGTTTAGTTATAATTAGATATAACTAGTATAAATTCATATCTCATTATAGCTATGAAGGTAATCCTTGTAAACCACCAAAGAGCAGTTGGCAAGTATCACTTATGCCTGTTTAGAAGCTTGATGTTCCTGACTTTTTCGCCAGCCTCTGTTATGCCAGATGATTTGGTGTACAATATATGAGACACTGTGCATGATACATCACAGAAATTGATACATTTCAATCATACTGTTATTAATGGAGGTCTACTATGAATTCTCCTGTATCCTATACGACTGAGGAAATAGCCAAGCTACTGAAGATATCCAAGCTGACCGTCTATGATCTGATCAAAAAAGGAGAGATCCCCTCGTACCGGGTAGGTAAGCAAATGCGGGTGGATGCCAGTGATCTCGAAGCTTACAAGCAGCGCTCCAAAAGCCAACTGCTGAAGCACGACCCATCACCCCCACCCATATCCATGATGATCCCGCCGCATTCGCTATCCGGCGGTTCGACGCAGAATTCCAGTACAGCAGTCATTACTGGCCAGGATATCAGCCTCGACATTCTCGTCAAGCATCTTGAGAGCCAACAGACGTCCATTCGCCCGCTCCGCTCATATGGGGGTAGTCTGGACAGTCTCATCTCTATGTACCAGGGCAAAGCAGACATCGTCAGTACGCATCTGTGGGACGGCGACAGCGGTGAGTATAATTTGCCTTATATTCGCAAAATTCTGAACGGCTTCTCGTACCTCGTCATCCGTCTGTTATCCCGGCAAGCAGGGCTGTATGTCCAGACAGGGAATCCTTATGGTTTGCAGGGCTGGAAGGACTTGGCGCTTCCGGGGCTGCGTTTGGCGAATCGCGAGAAGGGCTCCGGCGCGCGCATCCTGCTCGACGAGCAGCTTCGTCTTCATCACATAGACCGCACTGCCTTGCTCGGATATGAAGACGAATCGACGCATCATATGGCTGTAGCAGGCAAGGTCGCCTCCGGCGAAGCCGATGTTGGTATCGGAATCGAGAAGGCCGCCAGTATTGTGGGGTCCGTGCAGTTTATTCCACTCATTCAGGAGCAGTACGATATCGTCATGCTGCGCACACCAGAGCGACAGGAATGGATTGATCTTATATTGCAGATTCTTCATTCGGACAGCTTCCGGCGGGAACTGGGAGCCATTCAGGGATATGACCTTTCTGAGACAGGAAAGACCTTGCTAGAGACATAGTCCTAAGTACAAAACAACGTTCAGGAACAGTCTTCCTGAGCGTTGGAGTCTATTATGGAACTAAATGTCGCTGTTAATGCTGAACGACTATAATGAAAATCAATGTAGCTTAGCAGGAGTAAGCCTCGGGAGCAGGCTTGCCAAGCGCAGGGAAAATCTCGTCCAACTACTTCAATAGCAAATTGCACATGATATAAAAAGAATATATGAGTTTGGCTCATACAGTTCTAAAAATAAAAGCGCCAGAACGGTTCGAAACCCGCCTGGCGCTATATTTATTGCATCAAAAAAAGGCACCTGCCTTCCTGTGTCCACCATCAGGAGAGCAAGTGCAAAATAAAACGAGGAGACTAAAAAATTTGACACTGATATTGCCATTTGCAGTTAACTTGGAACCTCTAACTCGCGCGCTTCGCAGCTTTGAGCGTTCTCAAAGCTCGTCTACGCGTTACCTTATGAGGACAGCTGGGCTGTCTTCGGGCAGTTGCCACATCTTCTCTCGCCATGTGTACATACCCCACCCTATTCACTTAGGCTCATATTGGGAGTCTGTGCCTAAAGACTTAAATGATTATGATTCTCATTATCATTTAAGATTATATAATTAAATCTACTAGAATGCAAAAGCATTTGGGGAAATATGTACCTTTATTACGGCAGTGTTCATTTCACCCTTTTACGCTTCTGTGTTACATTATATAAATAAGACGAGAACAAAAATTCGAAGCTGAATTTATGTTCGCCATTTTTCCATAGTTCTTTATTCCGAACTAAATCAAAGTCTATATCTTCTCGACATGTGTTCCATAACAACTCGTCTGTAAGAAAACTTAATGCATCCATGTTGCGCAACCGTTCGACTAACTCGGTAATCACATCTATGTCCTCACGTTGTACATATCTGGCAAGAGTGATGCTGCCTGTATCGCCATCAACATATAGATGTGAATGATGTCTTCCCTTTTTTACATGTCGAAGAGTAAGCACGCTATTGTCGATCATCATGACGCCCTCAAAAAGCTCATACATATGCGGAAGATCACAGGGACCAAGAATGACACTTACTTTTTCAAAATTACCTTTGTTCATTTAGATTAGCTCCCTTCACATCTATTAAATCGGTCTTTACTAAAGATTAGATTTGTAAATTTTATAACCTTTTAAGATTAACCTTTGTAGTTATTTTATATCCTTTGAAGATAAACTTAAATAGTTAATGCTATTTCTATTTAAATTTCTATAATGAGGTGTATGTATGGGAATTGTTTTTAAACTTGAAGAATTACTTCGAGAAATCGGGATTACTAAAAATGCTCTCGCTCGTGAGGCAAAAATCAGACCTAATACCATCTATGAGATGTGTAACAATACATCCAAGCGAATCGAATTTAAAACATTTAATACCGTGATGGAAACACTGATTCGGCTCTCTGGTCGTCCATTAACCCTACATGATGTTCTCGAATATATACCTGAGAATGAATCAGAGAAACACTGATACATTCACAGAATAGTCCGCTGCATCTTATATCTCTGCCCCTGGCAGGGATATTTTTCCCCTTGTTATTTAGCATAATTGTTATCATTATTTCAGAGTACGTGTGACTAGAATCTATACTGATAAAGGAGTATTTTCCATCATGAATGTTCATGAGAGATATCATTTTAAACTTGGCGATATTTTAGAAGAACTTGATATTTCCCGAAATAAACTAGCCGTAGAAGCAAAAATACGTCCGGCTACTGTAATAGATATGGTAAATGGCAAAACCAAAAGACTTGAATTAGAAACACTTGTCCATATACTTGATGCTTTGAACAGAATTGCCCATCAACGAAGATTTTCAAGGACTATTACTCTTGCTGATATTATAGAATACATTCCTGAAGATGGAATTGAGAGACAGTGGGACTGTAACATGAGAATGAGGATTACTACTAGCCCAGTGGGCATTTCCATGACAATTTAAGAGGTTGCTAAAGCCCCTTTTTCCCCATATTAAAGAAGCGTTGGGCTTGTTGTCCCAACGCTTCTTTATGCTAAAACAACAACTTATACTATGATTAATCCACTTTGCCGCCTTCTACGACCAATTGATCTGTAAAGCCTTCTCCATAAACGGAGGTCAGTGTGTCCTTGTAGGCTTGATGGACAAAATTTTCCTTACCCAACGTTGCCAACTCATTGTTGATCCAGTCTAACAACTCCTTATTTCCCTTTGCTACTGCGGGTGCAATCGTATCTTGACCACCAAAGGCCGGGATGGTTACGGTAAAGCCGGGGTTGGCCTTTGCCCAGGCGATCAGCTCTGTATTATCGTTGGCAATGGCAACGCCGCGTTTGTCTTTGAGGGCTGAGAAAATCTCTGTGTATTGATCGAATTTGAGCAGCTTGATGTCAGGATAATTTTTCGTAAAATAGGTTTCAGCCGTCGTTCCTTTTGCGACAATCAGCTTTTGATCCGAACCCTTCAATTGGTCAATCGTGGTGATTGGAGCACTATCAGGTGACACAATGCCAAAGGATAATTTCATATACGGATTGGCAAAATCAACTTTTTCTTTACGCTCATCGGTCACCGTAAAGTTAGCCATGATGATATCTACCTTGTTGGATTCCAAATAGGCAACCCGGCTGGCAGCATCCACCAGAACAAATTCCACCTTGGACTCGTCACCCAAGAGATCTTTGGCAAACCGCTTCGCAATATAGACGTCAAAGCCTTGATTTTTCCCTTCCGAATCCACGTAGCCAAAAGGCGGCTTATCTGCAAATACACCGATTCGAATCTTGCCATTCTTTTTAATATCCTCAATCGAAGCAAATTTAGCCGAGCCTGAACTACCGTTGGTATTACCAGCCCCTGCACATCCCACCAAACCAACAAGCAGCAAGCTCAAAGCCAGTAATAACGTCGTGAACTTCATTCCTTTTCTCATCTGTATTCCTCCCCCTGTTTGTCAGCATTTTGCATCATTCGGTTTCTTTCGCTTCTGGGTGCAATATAGAGACCAATAGAAACATGTCGATCTCTATATTGTGATTGGAAGTCGCTCATGGAATTGATGCAAAATGCTCATATCGTTTCGTACTGAAATATATCCAGAAAGTGCTGGGCACGCTCTGTTTCCGGTTGGGTAAAAAATTGCTGCGGCGTAGTCATTTCGCATATCTGTCCTTGATCCATAAAAACGATACGATCTCCTACCGACTTGGCAAATCCCATTTCATGCGTCACGATAATCATGGTCATGCCCTGTTGGGCCAGCTCTCGCATGACATCCAGCACCTCTCTGACCATTTCCGGGTCCAAGGATGCGGTGACTTCATCAAAGAGCATAATTTCCGGATTCATACACAGGGCGCGCACAATCGCAATCCGTTGCTTTTGCCCACCTGATAATTGTCTCGGATACGCATCTTTGCGATCCAGCAGACCCACTCGCTCCAATAGCTGCTCCGCTTGCTCAAGTGCCTCCTGCTTATTTCTCCGCTGAACTTTAAGCGGGCCGAGCAATATATTTTCTAAGACCGTCATATGCGGAAACAGCTCGTAGTTCTGGAACACCATTCCGATATGCTGACGCACCTCACGCCAATTCACTTTCTTGTCCGTCAGGTCTTGCCCTCTATAACGGATATCTCCGCTCTGAACTGGTTCCAGACCATTGAGACATCGGAGGAGTGTGCTTTTTCCACATCCCGAAGGACCGAGAACGACCACGACTTCCCCTTTCGTTACGTCCAGATTAATCTGTTGTAATACTTTTCGGTCTTCGAAGCTTTTGTGCAGCCCTCGAATTTCGAGTAAAACCTCCACAGCCTCTCCCATGACACCCACCCCATCCTGCTAATTTTGCCATCTGCGTTCAAATCTTTTGGAAAGTCTGGATAACGGATAGCATACGAGAAAATATAATATGAAAATAAAGCCATACACCCAAAAGGATGCCGAGGGCGCTTTGATTACACCAAGCTCAATAATCTGCTGTCCGACCTTGACCACTTCTACTACACCGATCAGCACTACTAATGAAGTGGTTTTGATCATCCGTGTCGCCAAATTAATAGAACCGGGAAGCATTCGGCGCACCGCCTGGGGAATGAGTACATGGCGGTATAACTGCCCATATGTCAGTCCCAGTGCCTGCCCGGATTCCACCTGATGCTTGGGCAGTGATTCCAATGCACCCCGAACAAGGTCACCAATCTCGGCTGCTCCCCACAGGCTGAATACGATAATTGCTGTCAATTCTCCGCTGATATTCACATTTAACAAAGGCGTAAATCCAAAATATACAACATACAACCACACCAAAATCGGAATAATGCGGAATGTCTCCAAATATAATCTCAGCACAAACCGAATCGGTCTTGATTGTAAGGTGCGCAGCAATCCCATCAGAATGCCTAATAGAGTACCGATAATAATGGAAAGTAACGCAATCTCCAGCGTAACGAGTAATCCCCCTAATAGACGCTCGAAATTGGAACCTTCAAAGAGCACATTAATCCCCGAATTCAGCATATCGCACCTTCCTTTCCACCCAAGTCAGCAGTATCGACAAAGGTAAAAGCAGGACGAGATATGCCAATACCAGCAGAATTAGCGATTCTGTCGTTTTGTAGTACATACCGATTAGGTCTTTTGCCACATTCATCAAATCTAATAAAGCAATGGCGCCAACAATGGAGGTCTCCTTGAGTAGAAAAATCGCATTCGCTCCCAGAGACGGAACACTGATGGTAAAAGCCTGTGGCAAAATAACATATCTCGCCAGTTGTATCTTGGACAGTCCGAGACTCAGCCCGGATTCCGTTTGCGTTTTACTTACGGCTTCGATTCCACCACGGAACGCCTCAGCCATATAACCCCCGCCCAAAAAGGTCATGCCCACAATGGCACACGTCATTTCGCTCATATGCAGACCTATTTTCGTAAACCCGTAATACAGAAAATATAACTGAACAAGCAGCGGCGTATTTCGGGAAAGCTCAATATAGGCAACAATGATGCCGCTAATTCCCTTCACCTTGTAATACAGTACTATACTGCATAGCAAACCGACGACTAGTGAAAACAGAATAGCAAAAAAGGCGATCTTCAAAGTCAGCCACATGGCTTCTCCATATAGCGGCAAGCTCTCTACAATAAAGTCCCAGTCTAAGTTCATATGTGCATACCTTTCAATTTTCAATTATTCCTATGTATTTGCTTTGCTTAATAACAATGATTGTATTCCTGCCCAATTATTACGTCAATACTTTGATGAAAATTTGTCATATTTATCTATGGTTTAGGAAAGAAAAGTGTTGTTTTATTTCAGAAATAAATAAAAAAGCTTGAAATGAATAAATTTCATTTCAAGCTTTGATTTATGCTATACGATTCATCACACGAGTGGCTCTGTAACTACAGGACCGCCGAGCTTCTCTACAATTAAACGGCTTTCCTCATTTAACCCTTGTAGGGTAATAGTTTTACCTGAGTTTCTGTATTTTTGAAGCACCTTGCCAATAGCAGTAACCGCCGAGTGATCCCAAACATGCGAATGGCTAAAGTCCACTACAACGCGGTCCGGGTCATCCGAAGGTTCAAAATGATCAACAAAATGAGACGTTGAGGCGAAAAACATCGGCCCCCTGACATGGTACACCTTTTCTTCATGATCCTCAGTCGTACTGATACGGATTTTAGCCATTTTCCAGCCAAAATGCAGTGCACTTAGCAGTACGCCCACGATTACGCCCTTGGACAAATCATGCGTAGCCACCACGATGATCACCGTGACCACCATAATCAACGTATCTGCTTTGGGAACCTTGGCAATGTTTCGCAGCGATTTCCAATCCACAGTTCCAATACACACCATGAACATAACTCCCACTAATGCGCCCATGGGTACTTCCTTCACAACTCCACCAAGTACGAGCAGCAGAAAGGCCAAGAATACCCCTGCCGTAAAAGTGGACAAACGCCCTCTTCCACCTGAGCTGACATTAATGACGGATTGTCCGATCATGGCACAACCACCCATACCCCCAAAAAAGCCATTTACAAAGTTGGCAATCCCTTGCCCACGGGCTTCCCGGTTTTTATTGCTTTTCGTTTCGGTCATTTCATCCAAAATGCTGGCTGTCAGCAGCGATTCCAGCAGTCCAACCAGTGCCATCGTAAAGGAATACGGCAGCAAGATCCGCAAAGTATGCCACGACCACTCAATTTGCGGCAAGTGGAATGAAGGCAGCGAACTGGTCAGCGTCCCGATATCTCCTACCGTTTTCACATTCAATCCAAATATATACGTAATGATCGTCATGATGATGATTGCCGTCAATGGAGCGGGGATGCTTTTCACAAATCTCGGTAATATATACACAATGAGCAGCGTACCTGCTACCATCGCGTACATGATCCAATTGGCTCCATGAAAATGAGTAAGCTGAGCCATAAAGACGAGGATCGCCAACGCATTCACAAACCCGGTCATGACTGGCTGTGAAATAAAGCTTATAAAGCGACCTATTTTCAGAACACCCAGCACCACTTGAATGATTCCTGCCAAAATGGTAGCTGCAAACAGATATTCCACGCCATGATCCTTCACCAGACCAACGACCAGTACAGCTACGGCCCCGGTTGCTGCCGAGATCATCGCCGGACGTCCACCTGCAAAAGAGATGACAATGGCCATCGAGATGGAGGCGTACAGTCCGACCATGGGATTGACCCCCGCAATGATCGAGAAGGCAATCGCCTCGGGAATTAGTGCTAGCGCCACGGTCATGCCCGCAAGTATATCGGCCCGGATATTACCGAACCATTGTTGTCTAAGATTCATACTGTCTCGTTCCAGCCTCCTATATTTACAGAGAGTAGCGTGTTGACTCGCAACCCGTGTGGTTTCGGGCATCCGTCCAGCTGCCAATCGCCAAGGCTCTCCTATCATTCAGTTCGTCTCTCTCAAACGACCCGGTCCGTTACATTCAGTCCATCATTATAACGTAAGGGGTTCGCAGAGACGAATGAGTTAAAAGGCTGTTTACAGAAAGAAATCATCTATTCCCTTGGAATATCGTTCATTTACTTCATCTTATTCGTTTTCTTATATTTAAAATTTTTGCAATTCCTAAGATTCTAACCTGCTAAAGTTGATCACCTTAACTTCATACTCAGACTCCGCGAACTGTAAATCTTGATCCGCCGTAACCAGTACCAATTGGTTTATAATAGCTGTCGCAAGAATCAACGCATCTGGGGTCTTGAGCTTTCTTGCAAACTTATCTTTTTGTTCTCTTCTGATACGCCCCGCTTTAACTGCGATCTCTGAATTAACTGCAATAAATTCCCCGCCAAGAAAAGGTATCGAATCTAAGTCAGTATTAGTAGGCAACCCGGCTATAAACTCGGACTGAGTTATAACAGAAAAGAAGATATTCTCTTTATCTTTCTCAGCTTGTCGTATTACTCTATCCAAAGATGAGTCAAGTCTATGAAGGGCAATAGCTGCATTCGTATCAAATAGATACCCCATCTAATCCCAATCCTCTCTGGATTGTTTAACACTCTCTTCGATCTCAAGTAATTGCTCCTTGCTTAGACTGCCTCGAGAATTTAAAACAGCTTGCAACCCTTTGGGTAACGGGGACTCTAAATCAATAACCTCAGTTTCCCCCTGTTTATTTTCTATAGTAACTTTTGATGGTTCAAACCCAATATCACGAAGGAGACTTAGGAGACGTATTCGATGTATATCCGTTAATTTTTTTGCCACTAAAATCACTCCTTAGCAAAAGATTAGTTTCCGTTCATAGCTTGTTTAATTCGTTTTCTTATATTTAAAATTTTCGCAATTCCTGCACAAGCTCCGATAGGGCTTCAGCAATCTCCGAGTCTGCATGGTGCTGGAGTAAACTCTCAAAGTCAGGCAGTGCTTGCTTCAATAATCGATAGCTATAGTCATAATAACTCCAAAAAGCTACCGGATCATAACCACGTGCTTCTTCCTCTTCCCATTCCAGTTCATCTTCTTCTGGATCGCTGTCTGCTGACCATAGATATTTTTCGTCCAGCAGCATGGTTAGGGATTCAACAGACTTCTGTGAATCCTCTTGTGCATTTTCCATGTCCAATGCTCCAACAACCGCATGGTACAGTTCCAACTCACTCGGCGTGATATCATCCGAATTTCTCGTATGCAAATTACGCAATAAGAAGAGTAACACCCACGGCGTAACCTGCCACAGTGTGCCTTGATGCTCTATCAGATCAGCAATGGCTGCGTACTCCCCATTGGATATCAATTGTGGCAACTCCGTGCCTCTACCATAAGGAGTAGTCAGGCGGTGCCAAGGCACCTCTGCAATTTGGAGACCATCCATTAGGGCAGTGTTCATCTTATGAGTATCCATAACTCTCCTTTCTGGTCGGTATCTAAAACCTTCCCGATTTAAAAATGGAATACAGTAAAAAGGCAACCATTAAGAGAGCGACAACAAAGCCGATTTCAATAGCAGGTACATTCCACAGCATGGTCGCCTGATGATTCAGCGATGAACCGATAATCAGTCCGACCATAATAATGCTGAACGCTAACAGCACGATACTGAATGACAGGCGGTTGCTGATCTGATCCAGCCTGCGCAGAAGCATTTCCAGCTCCGGCACAGTAACCTCCAGCTTAAGCTTGCCCTTGCCGATAATCGAGGCTAAATGCCTCGCCTGTCCTGGCAGTTCCATCAGCGCTTCCACCAGCTCAGTCGCACCGCCGAGCAGCTTGCCTCGGATACGACGACCGCTGAAGCGTTCCTTCAGCAGCCTGTTACCAAAGGGCTCAGCCAAAGCGATAATACTGAGATCAGGGTCCAGATGCTCCACGACCCCCTCCAGTGTCAGCAACGCCTTGCCTAGCAACAGGACGTCCGACGGCAAACCAATCCGATGGCGCTGCGCTGCGCCAAACAGGTCGTTCAAAGCATCACCAATACTGACCTGTGAAAAAGGAACGTCTGAGTAATCTTCGCGTATCTTGTCCAGATCGGCACGTAGCGCATTCAGGTTGGTATCCGGTTCGACCAGCCCCAAACGTGCGATAGACCGAACCATGGCATCGGTATTTTTGCGCATCAGGGCAATAATGAGGGAAGCGAGATGATTCTTCATCTCTTCGCTCAGCCTTCCCGTCATGCCAAAGTCCAAATAAGCGAGACTACCATTTTTCAGAACGAGTAAATTCCCCGGATGGGGATCGGCATGAAAAAATCCCTCTATAAAAATTTGATGCAACATGCTGTTCACCAGCCGCTGCGCCAGTTCTTTCAAGTTATATCCACGGCGTAATAGCTCTTCACGACTACCCAAGTGAGTTCCGTCTAGAAACTCCATGGTCAGTATACGGGAAGAGGTATGATCCCAGTATATTTTCGGAATATAGATATGTGGGTCCTGCTCAAATTGGAGCGCAATCTTCTCTGTATTACGGGCTTCGTGGTTGTAATCCAACTCCTGAATGAGCGATCTCCCCAGCTCCTCTACCATCTGGCGAAGCTGATACCGCTCTACCCATTCCCAGCGCTTGGCTGCCATTGCGGTCAGTTCCCGCAAAATGTCCAAATCTCGCCGAATGATGCGATTAACGCCAGGACGCTGGATTTTAATGGCGACCATTTCGCCGCTGTGCAGCTTGCCCAAATGCACTTGCCCGATCGAAGCAGCGGCCAGCGGAACATCGTCAAAACGAACCAGTATGTCCTCTAATGACGTGTCCAGCTCCTGCTCCAGAATGCCACGCGCCGTTTCAGATGAAAACGGCGGTACCTGATCCTGAAGCTTAACCAGCTCACGGATAATAGGCTCCGGCAGCAGGTCAGCACGTGTGCTTGCCAACTGTCCAAGCTTGATGAATGCAGGCCCCAGATCCTCCACCACAAGTCGAATCCGTTCACCTAACGTTTTGGACTCGGGAGTTTCTCTCGTCAGCCACTTGCGAGGCAGTGACAGTAGCTGGAACAGTCCCATTTCTTCCACCATATAGCCAAAGCCATGACGCGCCAGCGCCATGGCAATTTCCCGGTAACGACCGGCGTGCTTCATACGAACCGCCATTTTAATCCAGCCGGTTCGCTTCTTCAGCGTCGCTCGAACCCGTAAGCGCCGCCTTTTCTTTTTCCAGCTCCGCTACCTGTTTTTCCAACAATGCCACACGCTGCTCCAAACTTGTGACATCATTTTCGGTAGGTACTTCCAGCTCCTGCAAAATGCGGCTAACCTGTTCGCGGATCACTGTTTTGAATTGTCCCTGTTCCTCTGCCCCTCGTTCGATCAGACGATCGACCAGTGCTTTGGATTCCGAAGGCGCAAGTTCTCCGCGGTTTACAAGATCCTCGACGGCTTTCTCCACCTTTTCTTTGCTGACAACGGTGAGGCCCCACCCCAATGAGATGGCTTTTTTGAACAAATCGCTCATAATATATCCTCCCCTACCTGTGATTACCTACTAGTATAACCTGAAAAGGGGAGCTGCATAAAGCTCGCAGCTCCCCTCCCTCAATGAATGGAATGATCTATGTTTAACCCGGAAAGCGTCCAGCCCACTTAGCAGCCTGAAGCAGCAGCTTACGGTATCCCTCGTGCTGGAAACTTGGCTGATTATGTCCAGGCATCAGGTAGACGACCCGGCCCAAGCCATAGGACAATGACCATGCAGCCGGCCACCACTGACCTTCATACTCGTATTCCATCAGTAGTGTTTTTTCAGTGAATGGATCAAAATCAAAACGGTATGGCTCCTCTTGCATCTCGAACGGTTCGATTCCTTCCATAATCGGATGATCCGGCTCCGTTACCTTGAAGGAAAGCTGCTCCGCTGCCGGATGCCGCAGGAAGCGCGCTCCTATGAGCTGTGCTATTTCATACCGTCCTTGCAATGTGATTCCGTTATGCAGCACAAGCAATCCACCCCCGCCGCTAACATAGGACAGCAGTCCTGCTGTTTGTTGAGGAGACAGAACCTCCTTACGGCTATCACAATACGAGATGCATAGATCGAATGAGGCTAGATTTTCCTTGAGCAGCATTTTACGATTTTCACTGCATTGTACCGTCATCCAATCTTGTAAAATATGGCTAATCTCTTCGTCCACCCCTTGCAGCGGGTGAAACTCCGGATACGAATAATCTCCTAACAACAATGCTTTTCTTTTTTCCATGATAAATCCTCCTTGCCTGACTTGTATATAAGGACTTTAAAGGCGGGGTCCGTGTCATTCATTCTTGTTTGTGGGGTCAAAACGCTCAGAAAATTCTGTTTGGCCCTCATTCATTTCCCATAACACCGCCATCATTGTCCGAGCTACGGCATATATAAATAATTCTACAGACGGCCTATTAAATCCTTTAGCAGAAGATTATAGCATATATGTTCGCTCGGAATAAACTTATTAAAACTTATTCAAAATTTATAAATCTGAACGATGGCGATTCGGCCTCTTTATGGTATACTCGTAAGAAAAAAAGTGCGTCCATGCTTGATTAACAATAAAGGGCCGCTTTTTGTAAGAAATTTATGCTTGCGGTTATAGAATTGATAAGAATTGCCTCAAACCTTATACATTCTATACATCTTAAAAAACCGGGGAGGTTGCATGAATGAAAAGGACTGGAATGACCCGGCCCTTGGACAGCTTGGGGCGAATTGTGCTTCCTAAAGAGTTGCGCATGACGATGGAGATTGACATCGGCGATCCATTAGAGTTTTTTATTGAAGACCAGACACTCATGCTCCGTAAGTACAAATCAACCAACTGTATATTTTGCGGTGCGGTTGATACTAACACCTATTTTAAAGATCAGTTTATCTGCGATGAATGTGCGGCCTCGATGAAAACGGAAGATTTAGTTCCGGTCACAGCGACTGAAACCCATTCACCCCCACTTAAGCAAAACATGCATATGAAAAAAATTTATCAGCGCACAGACGTTATTTTGGAGAAAATGAGAGAGCTTATGGAAGAACATCCAGCATCTTCACAAAAACAACTCGCCTCCATGCTTGGCGTGAGTCAGGGAAGGATTTCCCAGCTGAAAAAGCTCATGTAAGTGAACCACCAAAAAAGTAATGTATACGCTTCCATACCATGTAAGGTTTAAATCTATTGAAATTTAGAAAAGCCGGCCCCTTTCAGGGAATCGGCTTCTTTTTGTTTATATGAAATGGTGGACTCGTTTGCAAAACTATGGACTGTAAGCCCGGCATTGTTCCACCCAGCGTGCTGCCGCTTTGGGAAGAGAAGCGAGATGAACATGCGTGTAGGCTGCCAAAAGATTCCCTTTCGCATAGCCTTCGCTCTGAAGACCACGCATCCCCTTGGTTTGATAGGCGTAGGAGTAGGGGGCGGATGATTCGTCATAGTGCATGACAGAATAATGAAATTCATGTCCCCGAATGGTCTGTCCAGCCTCCAGCAGTAAGCAATCCTGCAAAGCTGTTGCTTCACGGTATCCCAGTGCGGCCCGTTTCTCCTGCATGCGGACGTCCGACGGAATAACTCCGGCCATGTGATGGGCATTCCCCATACGATCCGTAAGAGTCCGTGCCAGTACCATATAACCGCCGCATTCGGCGAATACTGGCATATCCCGGCTCACCGCGTTGCGGATATCTTCCAAAAAACCCGTATTTGCAGCGATATCTGCGGCAAACTCTTCGGGGAAACCGCCGCCCAGGTATAGGCCGCTTGCCTGCTCAGGTACGCGTTCTCCCGCCAGCGGACTGAAATAGACAATCTCTGCTCCCGCCTGACGCAGCAAATCCATATTTTCCGGGTAGTAAAAATTGAACGCAGCATCTCTGGCGACGGCGATGACGGGACGTTCCCCGGTATCAGCTTCATGCCCTGCTGATGGAAGCCGATTCAGGGAAAATAATGGGTGCTCGGGCGGGCTGGGCGGCGGAGCCGAATCTGCCAATGCCCGCAGTGCATCCAGATCCGTACCCGCGCGGATCAGCTCTGCCGCCCGTTGGAAAAGCGGCTCCAGCTCGCCGCGTTCCACAGCGGGTACTAAACCCAGATGACGCTCAGGAATATCCAGCCCGTCATCACGCTTTAACCAGCCGAGCACAGGAATGCCGCACTCCTGCTCGATCGCCTTTTTGACGATGCTATAGTGCCCTTGGCTGCCGCAGCGATTCACAATTAAGCCCACAATGCGTAGCTTGGGCTCCAAGCGCTGAAAGCCGAGCACAATAGCGGCGGCGCTTCGTGCCATACTGCGCACGTCGACCACCAGCAATACAGGGCTGTCCGTCAGCATGGCGATCTCAGCGGTCGAGCCGGTATTGCTGAGCGGGTCCTTGCCGTCATACAGCCCCATGACGCCTTCAATCACGGAAATATCCGCGCCTTCGGAAGCACGGATAAAGGTTTCACGCACCGTATCCGGTGAGGTCATCCATGAATCCAGATTACGGGAAGATGTCCCTGTCGCGGCCGTATGATAGGTGGGATCGATATAATCCGGCCCGCATTTAAACCCCTGCACTCGCAGGCCGCTGTCGGCGAACGCCTTCATCAGCCCGAGGGTAACAGTCGTTTTGCCTGCGCCGCTGCCTGTTCCGGCAACAACAATACGGCTTCTGCGCGTAGCGGCAGACGGATCAGACTGTACAGCCTGCTTCATGATGTCAGTCATAGGAAACCCGCGCTACAGACAACGTCATATTGCCGCTTTTTTTCTTCTCCAGTAGCCAATGGTCTGCACCAGAAGACAACAAGGCTGATGGTTCACTGACCCCATATGCGCCAGTGTATTTAAAGACGGTTTCCGATGGATTGGGAAGCTGCACCGTATTCAGCTCTGACGGAGTATACGTCACCAGCTCCCAGCCGTATTTGGCGCAAAGGGCAAGTAAGCCCTCTTCGTCCTTTTTCAGATCAATGGTGGCAATATTCCGTACGCTTTTCACAGACAAACGCAACTCTTGCAAGGTGTCCAGCACACCCGCCTCCAGCTCCTCTAATGCAGTCCCACGGTTGCAGCCGATGCCGAGCACCAAGCTTTTCGGACGGTACAGCACGCCATTAGAAAGAAGCTGCTCTTCTTCCTCCGGCTCCAATAAACGGTCACTCACGACCAACGCGGCGTTAAACGGTTCTTGTAATGCTTCTGCCGTCGAGGCATATACCTTGATATGCCCAGGTACAGGCTTGTCATAACGCCACCAGTTCCGTTCGCCTGTCTCTTGTATGAGCGCAACAGGCTCCTCGTTCACAACAGCAGCGCTCACAGGCGTGGCCTTGTCGAAGCTATCAACCACCCAGCCCAATTCCCGACCCAACATGTCCACCGGAATCGTGCCCTGCACGTCAGATGCAGTTGTGATTACCGCACGTGCGCCTAATACAGCCGCCACATGGCGGGTCAATTCATTGGCGCCACCCAAATGGCCAGACAATACGCTAATGACATGCTCGCCGCGATCATCAATGACAACCACCGCGGGGTCTACCTTTTTATCCACCAAAATCGGCGCAATCATACGAACCACTGCACCGAGGGAAATAATTAAAATGATACCGTTATATTGTTTGAATAAATCCGGCAAGATCAGCTTGACCGAACCCTCGAACAATTGAATACCACGCTCCTGCTCGTCGCCGCGCTCAAACTTGGACATATAATACACATCCGTGCCCGGAAAGTTGGCTCCCAAATTGCGGACCATTTCCACTCCATGCTTCGTGATCGCCACAGCGGCAAATGGATTACTCACCGGACTTCACTCCCTTCCGGTAGCCATGGGTGAACGACTTATCATACAGCTTGGAACGATGCGCATCCTTGTCCACCAGCTCTGGGTCGAGCGCCCAGCCCGCCAAAATCATGGCATGCATCGTTATGCCTGCTGCACGCAAATCGGCGGGTAATTGAGCAAGCGTCGTGCGCACGATCTTTTGATCCGGCCAGGTCGCGCGCTGCACAACCGCTACAGGCGTGTCCTCGCTCCAGCCTGCCGCCAGAAACTCAACGACCACCTTCTTCGCCAGTGTCGCGCTGAGGAATAAAGCCACGGTACAGTGATGAGAAGCTAGATCACGCAGCTTTTCCCGATCAGGTACAGGTGTACGGCCTTCAGCACGCGTCAGAATGACGGTCTGTGTCAGGTCAGGCACCGTTAGCTCTGCACCCAGCACGGCTGCAGAAGCAAAGACCGAGCTGACGCCCGGTACGATTTCGTAGGCTACTCCGCGCTGCTTCAGCAACACCATCTGTTCCAAAATGGCTCCATACACTGCCGGATCGCCTGTATGTACACGGGCTACACTGCGTCCAGCCTGCACAGCCTCGCTCATAATCTCAACCTGCCGTTCCAAATCCATGCCTGAGCTTTGCAGTACCTGTGCCTCGGGCTTGGCCGTAGCAATCAGCTCGTCGTTCACGAGTGAATCCGTGTACAACACCACATCAGCTGTGCGTAGAATCCGGGAGCCTTTGACCGTAATCAACTCCGGGTCGCCGGGGCCTGCTCCTACGATATATACTTTGGGCTCCAACGTCATTTGCTCACCACCATTAAACTCAAATATTCAAGCTCCTGTCCGCGCAGTTCACGGGCGTTGCGCCATACCATTTCATAAGGAGAAGTGACCTTGGTAATGACCGATGCACAGTCCCCAAGCTTGAGCTCATCCAGCACATCCAAAATCAAATCCAACACCTTGGCAACCTTAATAAACACGACCGTATCGTGATTCTCAATCGCCCGCTTCATCGCTTCCCGATCATCCGTAGCCGGTATAATACCGACCTGCTGATCTCCGTCTGCCAAAGGCAATTCCAGCGCTGCCGCTGCGCCCAACACAGACGAAATGCCCGGAATAGATACAATTGGCACCTCTGGATGGAGGTCCTTCATGAGTCGTGCCAAGTGAATAAAGGTACTGTACAGATTAGGGTCTCCCTCTGTGACAAAGGCTACATCCTTGCCTTGACTCAGTGCCTCCCAGCAAGCAACCACCGTTTTGTTCCACTCCCGCTCCAGTACAACCGGGTCCTTAGTCATTGGAAAAATGAGTCCAAGCATCTCCTTTTCCTCCGGGTTGACGTACAACTCCACGATCTCGTGAGCATACGATTTGCCCCCCCGGCGTTTCTTCGGATAAGCCACAACTGCACATTCCTGAATCATGCGATACGCCTTGACTGTAATCAGCTCGGGATCACCCGGCCCCACGCCTACGCCGTAAAGTGTTCCTGTTGCCGCCGTATTCATGCTGTCTCTCTCCCCCTCTTGAATAACCAGCTTACTCCCCTGCTACTTCATCAGCCACGTCCACCGACGGCTGTCCTGTAATGACATATATCGGATTGAGTCCGTCAAAACGCGTCATATTCAAAATCGGCTTGCTGCGCGCTGTTTGCAGTAACGTCACCGAAGTATCGAGTCCTGCTGTTTGCATCGCCTTCATACCGTCATGTAGCGTCTCAATCGTTGCAGCATTCACTACAATTCGTCCATCCTTACGCAGACGGGAAGCGCACAGACGAATCAGCTCGGACAATTCTCCCCCGCTCCCACCGATAAACACCGCATCCGGGTCTGGCAGCTCGTCCAATCCGGCAGGCGCTTTGGCATGAATAACCGGGAAATCGGTGCGGAATTTGATCTTGTTTGCTTCGACATTAGCCAGGTCGCCTTCGTTCTTCTCAATGGCAAATACTTGCCCATACTTGGCCAGTCGCGCACATTCTACCGCTACAGAGCCGGAGCCTGCGCCGATGTCCCATACGATGCTTCGCTCGGTCAGACGCAGCTCAGACAAGCTGAATACGCGTACTTCACGCTTCGTGATCAGTCCTTTTTCCGGCTTACGCTGGTGAAATTCCGCATCCTCGAAGCCAAATCCCCGCCGAATTGCAGGCACGTCTTCACCCTTACGGCGGCGCAAAATCACCACATTCAGTGGTTGGAACGTTCTCTGCGCCATCTCATCCAGCGTATAATGCTGATACACCTCATCCGGTCCGCCCAAGTACTCGCCGACGAAGGCATCATATTCCGTCATGCCATAATGCAGCAGATAGGCAGCGACTGCGCCGGGATGATTCCGGTCGTCCGTCAACAGCGCAACCTTGTTCTGTCCGTCAATCCGCTGTGCCAGTCCGGTCATCGGACGGCCGTGTACGCTTTCCAGCACCGCATCCTGCCAGCTTTCACCGAGACGCGCAAACGCCAGCTGAACCGAGCTGAGATGCGGCATAATATCCAGATGTTCCGCCCCCAGCTTGGCGGATAAGTATCCTGCGATTCCAAAAAAAAGCGGATCGCCTGACGCAAGCACGACAATATCCTTGTCCTCACGCAACCGTCCCAATTCTTCCACCACGGCGGATAAGCCGCTCTTTAATGTTCGTTTTTCCCCTGCGGCTGCCTTGAAAAATCCTAGCTGGCGTTCTCCACCAACCAGCAGGTCCGCACGCTCAATTTGCTCCAATGTTTCCTGCGACAGACCTGCCGCTCCATTTTCACCGATACCAATGACACGGATCACTCTACTCACCGACTCTCGCCCTCCCCAGCACGTTCCCTTTCAGCGTTACCAGTACCATTTCCACAACGATTCCACCACCTGCATGCTCCAGACAATGCTGACACCCATAGGTACATAACTTTTCAAAAAAGCTCAGCGCATTCGCTTCGGTCATCATATCCGCCACCTGCGTAGCTGTATTCGCCTCAGCCACTGCCGTTGCAAGCGACTCGTCCACCCCTGCTTCACGCGCAACCCTGGCCAAAAATCCAAAATCTACCGGAGCGCTCTTGGAGTGAACCATCATGATACCTTGAGCGACCTTGGACAGCTTACCGGGCATACCGACGAGAATAATCTTTTTCATTCCCAGCCGTTTCCCATGCTTTATAGCAAAGCCAACAAAGTCCCCCATCTGAATAAAGGCCTCTTCCGTCAGCTGATCATACATTTGCATGGCGTATTTTTCACTGCTGCCGCCTGTGGTCAGGACGATTTCCTGGCAGTTCATCGCTTGCGCAACTGATATGGCCTGCACGACACTGGCTTTATAAGCTGACGTGGAAAACGGAACGACCACACCACGCGTGCCTAGTATGGAAATACCGCCAAGAATGCCAAGCCGACCGTTCAGCGTTTTCTTGGCAATTTCTTCACCATCCGGTACGCTGATGACGACACGGACACCTTTGGCCGATCCGTGCTCCTCAAGCACACCTGTCACAGCCTCCGTAATCATCCGGCGCGGCACCGGGTTAATCGCTGCTTCTCCGACAGGCACAGGCAGACCGGGCTTCGTTACCCGCCCCACGCCGATGCCACCGTCTAGTTCAATGCCCGGCTCCTGGCGCCAGCTAACGGACGCGACAATTCTCGCCTGATGCGTGGCATCTGGGTCATCGCCACCGTCCTTGATCGTCGTGCAGGAAGCTTCGTCCGCGTCCAACACAGGCTCAATCAGCTCAAACGCCTGATCGAAGCCCGCGGGCAGCGATATCACTGCTTCCTTCGGCGGAATGCCCGTGATGAGTAGTTGTACCGCTCCTTTGGCTACTGCAGCCGCACAAGCTCCTGTCGTAAAGCCTGACCGCATTGGCTTGTCCGGTGCGGGAGCTTCACCGCTTTTCATCCGTTTGGGCTTGTCGGCGGACGCCGCTTCCTTTTCCATGCCAATTCCTCCTTAACCTCTTCTGCTGATCATGCCAATTCATTTCATGATACAGCAAACGGACAACCGCATCTAGCGGACAGCCATTAAGGAGATCGCATTCAATGCTGCTACGACAATTGTACTGCCGCCCTTGCGTCCAATATTCGTAATGAACGGAATATCCAGCTTGCGCAGCTCGTCCTTGGATTCTGCCGCCGATACGAAGCCTACGGGCATGCCAATCACCAGTCCGGGCTTGGCCGCTCCTTCTTTCACCAGACGAATCAGCTCCAGCAACGCTGTCGGCGCATTACCAATCGCATAGATACCACCTTCGCTCGCCTGAATCGCTTTGCGCATCGAAATAATGGCGCGTGTCGTATTCAGCCTTTTCGCTTCTTCCATGACGTCAGGGTCAGATATGTACACATGCACATCCCCGCCAAATTGACGAATACGATCCTTGCTCAGCCCCGCTTGAATCATTTGCACATCTGCCACTACCTGCTGTCCTGCGCGAATAGCTGCAACCCCGGCTTCAATCGCTTTTGGATGAAACACCATGCTGCGGCCCAGCTCAAAATCAGCAGATGCATGAATGACACGCTGTACAACGGGATATTGCTCTGCTGTAAAAGGATGCTCTCCCAGTTCTTCTGTGATCATCTCGAAGCTTTTGCCTTCAATCTCCTGCGGCTGTACCGTTAGCGGTTTAAATTCTGTTTTAAAATCCATGGTAGACCACTCCCTTATGGAAAATTAGAAAATAGTTTAGGAAAATGACAATTCATTGCTACTAAATCATGGATACCTGTAAAAACACCTGTTTTAAGATGACTATATTTTAAATACATGCCAGAAGTCGTTCCTGATGAACTGGACTCGCAGGGGTAAGGCTCAACTCAAATTGAAGTTTTCTCTTTTGCTGTACGCAGTGCGTTGATGACTCCGTCGAAATGATCAAATACTGTGCCAAATTCCACTTCCGGCCTGGAAATCAAAAGTACGTGAATCCCCAGCTCCAATGCAGATTGAACCTTTTCATCCACTGCTCCCGTGCTTCCGCTTTCCTTGGTGACCATCACGGTCGTGCCATAGTGCTTGTACAATGCTTCGTTCATCTCGCGGGAAAAGGGTCCCTGCATGGCAATAATATTTTTTTGCTCCATGCCCAGTTCGCCGCATTTCTCCATATTGTCCAGGCGCGGCAGCATGCGTATAACCAGACGAATCTCCGGGTCTCCGAGTAAATGCTTGGTGAACGTGCCGAGCGTCTTACTGCCCGTCGTAAGCATTACAGAACCTTTGAGTTGCTTCGCTTCTAATGCGGCTTCTTCATAGGAAGACACGATGTGGAGCAACGGATGATTGTCATATACAAGTCCTGTCCGCTCATAGCGAATATAAGGAACCCCGGACTCGCGAGCGGCTGTCATCGCATTCGCATGTGCTTCTTCTGCAAAAGGATGACTGGCATCAACAACCGCCTGTATTCCAAGCTCCCGAATCATTGCAGCCATTTCATCGGCTGTCATTCGGCCTGTACGTACGTCTAGTCCCGCTTCAGACAAGCTGGCTGCCGCGCTTTCGGTTACGACTGAGGTCAATACGTTGAAGCCATTGTCACGGATTTGCAGCGCCAATTCCCGTGCATCGCTCGTTCCGCATAGCATGAATATCATGAGCTCTTCACCTGCCCGCTTCCATTCACTACAGATGGCGTATGTGAATGCTCGTGATGGTGATCATGGTCATCATGGCTGTGAGCATGGACATGCTCATGAGTGTGATCGTGGCTGTGTGTATGGTGATCATGATGGTCGTGCTCATGTGCATGATGGTGGTGGTGATGTTCATGTTCATGTTCATGTTCATGATGATGATCGTGGTCATGATCGTGGTCATGATCGTGGTGATGATGGTGGTGCTCCTGCGCCTCCAGGCGGAACTGGCAGTTATCACAATTGGCTGTAACCTTGCCGAACAAACCTTCCTTAGCTCGCTCCAGCACCAGTTCAACCAATTGAGGATGGAAACCAAAATATCCGCCCATCTCCACTTGTAATGCAGGGTGAGCCTCGGCAAATTCCTGGGTCATTTCTCCGATGCGTTTAATCAGCACACCCGTGAACAGAAAATAGGGAAGCACGATAATCTTTTTGGCCCCCAATCGTACACAACGCTCCAATCCATCGGGAAAGGAAGGCTGCGTCACACCGATAAAACTGCTCTCTACCCATGTATAAGGAAGCTTCTCCCACAGCATACGGGTGATTTTGAAAAAGTCACTGTTCGCATCTGGATCGCTACTTCCGCGTCCTAATACAAGTACCGCCGTTTCCTCGTCAGATACTTCGACAGATGCCTCTACAGCGCTATTCATCCCCGCTGGAACTGCAACCGGCCGGGCCTCTTTCAAGCGACTTTGCAGAATGCTGACGATTTTCTCGTGAACACCAATCGGACGTCCGTATACAAATTCCACCTGCGGATATTTCGCCTTTGCCCGGTCAATAGCCATCGGAATATCAATTTTGGCATGTACCGCTGCGAACAAGATAATCGGAATAAGAACGACACGCGTCGCCCCTTTCTCCACACAAGTTTGCATCCCATCAGCAATGCTGGGACGTGCCAGCTCCAAGAAACAGGTTTCCACGCACATATCCGGTACCCGATCTGCCACTGCCTGTGTAAATTCCAGCAGTTCCTGGTTCCCCTCCGGGTCCCGACTTCCATGTCCAACCAACAATATTGCATCCACTGCTGTTGTTTCCTCCTCTTGAATAGGGATAGCCTGCATGACGCCCTATTTTATATATATGCTTGTATCCCGTTCATCAGGCCTTCAGTCCATTAATCACCACAAACCGCATTCACTTCTACCGTTACTGGTGCATCTTCATGCCGGAACCCCGCAACGACACCTACACGCTTAAAAAATTTATGAAAGCGCTCATTCGGATGCCCTTTTTCCTTATATTCAGCGATGACGTTCTCCACGATGTCCGTAATTTGATCACCCGGAATTCCTTCCGCTACAGGCTGAGCGGCATGAGCATTGCGGCCGAATTTTTTGCCACCGAGGAAGAGATCGTACCCACCCTTGCGATAGACGATTCCGATATCCTCTAGTACGGCTCCATAGCAGGCCATACCGCATCCGTTCAAAGCAATGCTCGTTTCCTTGGGTGCCTGTAATCCACCAAGTACAACCTGTAAATGCTCAGCCACAGGCACAGCGTCATCCTTCTCCATATTGCAGAAGTCGCACGCCTTTACCTTAAACACATCGCCAACCGGCATGACAATGAATCGTTCATCCCGCAGCCGCCCGACCAGTTCCTCGGGGTCTGCACACGGCACGCGCAGCACGATCTGATGATCCGGCGTGTATTCCAGCTCGCCATCATCACCCGCTACCTCGGCGAGCAGCGCCATCTGGCGAGCGGTGAATTTCTTGTTTCCCACACCCGGGGAAACACCCACCTCAAACAGCGCAGGCTTGCCAAAGCCGCCTGTCGCCATCCCGGCCGCGGCCCCTGCTCCGGCCACCGCCGACGTTCCGGCGGTGCTCTTGGCGGTAGGCGCTTGCCCGCTCCAGCGAGCGTTGGCTTCGCCAGGCAGCTTACCGCCGACAGCGAGGCGGCTTAGCGCCTCTGCCGCCAGCGATGCCGGGGCCGTGCCGGTTTGCACAGCAGTTGTTGCCTGCACAGCAGCCATCGCTTGCGGGCGTGCCTGCGTCGCAACCGCAGCGCCGCTCGCGGAGGGTCCAGCGGGCGTAGTCGGGGCTGCTCCTGCCTGCGGTGTACCCTCTTGCGCTCCCAGCGACCACGGCTCCGCTTCCGTGCGGAGACGCTGATGCGGCTTGAGCGCCTGCTCGGTCGCATCCAACGTGTATTTGCGCTGATATCCGCGCGGAGTCACGATCAAACCGTCATACACCATCGTCGAGGAATTGCCGATGATTACAGTCGTCAGCATCCCGATGTCATGGTTCAGCATATCTTCCAGCGTCGTTACAATAACTTGCTGACGTTCACGATAAGCGCTCTTCACTAGCCCAACCGGAGTCTGCGGATCACGGTAACGCAGCAAAATGGACTGCGTCTCCACAATCTGGCGGGTACGCCGACCACTGCGCGGGTTGTATAATGCAATCACAAAATCAGCCGAAGCCGCAGCTTCTACACGCTTTACGATCGTTTCCCACGGGGTCAGATGATCACTCAGACTAATCGTGCACGCATCATGCATCACTGGCGCCCCCAACAGTGAAGCACAGGACTGTATAGCCGAGATCCCCGGTACGACTTCTACCTCAACCCCGCCCTCGCGTCGCCAGCCTTTTTGCATCAGCACTTCGTACACCAGCCCTGCCATACCATAGACTCCCGCATCTCCACTGGAAATGACAGCTACCTTCTTGCCCATCTCTGCTTGGCGAACCGCCTCCTGCGCACGGCTCACTTCCTCTGTCATCCCTGTGCGTACAATCTCCTGTCCGTTCAACAGCGGACGGATCAAATCAACGTAGGTATTGTAGCCGATAATGACCTCACTTTCGTCCAGCGCATCCAGCGCCCGTTTTGTGATATGTTCCATATCTCCTGGTCCAAATCCAATCACCAACAATTTTCCTAATGGGCTCATCGTACTCCTCCTATTCATCCTTTTCAGGGCAGCTATCCTATCTATTTCAATGATTTATGCACATCGTGTAACTTAAAAAAACCCCATCCTGCCCGGATGGGGTTTCTATGTACGTATCTCTCATCAGACGAACAAACAGCGTAAGAAGACACGATTTGTCTTCCTCCAGCCTGCCGTTGTTTTCCATCTGTCTGTTTACGCTTCAAACGCTGCTGCACGTTCATATCCACGCAAACCTCTAGCCAACATGGAAAAAGCAACGTGTGCCTGATTTCCTGATTTCGTACACCCATCCTCTCCGCGAAGGTTAACGGTGCATACAGATCAAGGTAGGTCTCCTGGCTTGGCATCAACGGATTCTTTCGTCTTCCCCGTTTTTCACGAGTGACCAATTAAAAAAATCCTCTTCCTTACAGTGGCGGGACCGCTCGGGATTTGCACCCGATTCCCTGTTACCCTTTGCTCAACCGCAAAGGCACCTTGTCTGTCCGCTATTTGATTATGGGTCTTATCATAACCTTGCCTCAATCAGTTGTGCAAGCACGAAAAAAGCTTTATTTCAAGTTCTGTGCTTTATTTTTTAACATATGTAGCAATTCGTCCGGGTCTGCGGAGATGCTCAGTAGCGCTGGATGCTCACTCCCGGTAAACCCCTCTTGCACACTATGACGCACCATTTCTACTAACGGGTCAAAATATCCATTCACATTCAGCAGCCCAATGGGCTTGCGATGAATGCCGATTTGCGCCCAGCATAGTACCTCGAACAGCTCTTCAAAGGTTCCCAAACCACCCGGAAGGGCAATAAAAGCATCGGCCATCTCGCTCATTGCCGCTTTACGCTCATGCATGCTTGCTACCTCAATAAATTCGGTAACTCCCCGATGAATGATCTCTGCATCAAATAACAGGGTGGGCATAATGCCAGTGACCTGACCGTCACCCGCCAGCATTCCATCTGCCACCTCTCCCATTAGCCCCCTGCTAGAGCCGCCATAGATCAGACGGATATGATGGCGAGCCATGGCTTCTCCCAGTTTGCCTGCTGCCTCAACATATACCGATAAATGTCCAGGTCTGGACCCGGCAAATACGCAAATAGAATTCATTAACGTCTCAGCTCCTGTCCTAAGTAGCATCGAAACTTATTCATTATATTAGATAAACATTTTCGCTATAACAAAAATCTTTGTCGATGCATGTCCAACAAAAAAAGATAAAGACCTCGTAGGCCCTTATCTTTATTTTACTCTGTATCCCGAAATATAAGTTCATTTTTTAGCATCTGCATTTATAATTTTGATCTCATTTCAATGACCATTCACGATCTTCAGACCACAGCCATGCACCGAATCGTTATGTTCAAAATATTTGCCCAGCTCCACCATCATCGCGCCCATGCGCTCTTCGGTTGGAAACACGACTCGATCAATCCCTTCTTCCACAATGGACTGTGCAGTCACCTTCCCTACGGATACAGCAATCACATCCTCACGAAAAGCTTCCAGTAAATCCTCGATTCGATTTTGCTCTCTGGCATATTGGGCCAAAAATCGAATTTGCGGGCCACTCGTGAATGTAACGGCATCAACATTACGATGGATAACATCCTCCAGTAACGCCTGCAATTTTGCTTCCTCAGGTGGGATATGCTTATAAGGAAGTACCTGGCGGGTCACTGCCCCCTGCTCGTCCAGCCATTTTACCAACCGTGGGGCTGGATCGCCATGCAGTTGCAACAGCACTTCCTTCCCCTTCAGATCGTATGGGGCGAAAGCTCCTGTCAATCCGATCAAACTTCCGTCCTCGTCTCGTACTGCTGGCGTAAAGCCACGCTTTTTGAGTCCATTGACCGTCTTGTAGCCCCGCGCTGCAATGTTGGAGGATTGCAGCAACTCTATAATCTGCTCAGCCACGCCCATATCCTCTGCCATATCGAACAGGGCATCCAGCCCCATGCCTGTCGTGAAGATGTACCAGTCCGGAGGGTTCTTTACCCACGATACAACAGCGTTGCGCAGCTCGATATCATCTAGAAAAACAGTGCCCTGGGCCGGACGATGTACTGGCTCCCCTCCCATCTTCACAACTAGCAGCGCCATTTCGTCTGCTTTACGGGGACCAGCAAGAGCGACTCTCTTACCTGCCATGCGTTGTGCCATTCTGTTTCCTCCCTAGTAGAAGTCGTATTTCTTTCTACCAAGTATACAATCAGAGGGGTAAAAGACAAATAAGAATTACTTTTTCGATGAATACAGTAATCTTATAAGTGGGTGTGTCCTGTTCTATCTCCCTGCCGGCTTTCTAGCTGACTACTGCTATCCCGCTCTCCGTTAGATGCCTTATCATCTCCGCCTTTCCCTTTAGATTTGGGTCGGAGCAACATCCATAGTACCAAGGGCATAAGTACAAAAAAAATGATCATCACCGCGGTCCACTCCCGGCTGAAATCAAAAACTTGCACGATGTTGGAGAACAGCATAAACGAACAGACATAACCTAACAAACCTACGGGCCAAACCATCAGACTCCCCCAGGCATGGGAGAACATACGCTTTACCGCCAAACTGGTAACGTACAGATCAATTCCGATCTTCGTAAGAAAGGTTGGTACGGTCAGTGCTGCCACGAACAAGTCGAACCGATCCAGAAAGTCCGTTAGCTGCAATTGACGCACCAGTTCATACGATGGATAGAACAGCCGTGACAAGATAGGAACACCAATAACCAACTCCGACTGCAACACCAGCATGATCAGAAAAGCGGTTCCGAGCAAATGCCCATACCACGCACTACGTCCATTATAACTCTTTCCAGAAATAACAAAGGGAACCATCAGGATATCGGCCATATATCCCAGCATGCGCCAGCTGCCCTTGATCACTCCCTCTACCTCTGGATGTAAGTAGGGTCTAAGCATCGAAAAATCCATATTACGCCCAAAAAAAAGCGGCATGGTCAACAGCGTCAAAATCAACATCGGCAAAAAAATCTCGGCCATATTCACGATGGTGCTTATTCCGCCTTTGGCCATAGATACCAGAGTTAACAGCACAATAAGAGAAGTGACCACAATCGGAGTCAGCGGCAAAAGCACAACCTCCACTAAATCTGTGATAATTCTCAAATCCCGTGCAAAAATGATCAGGAATAAAATAAGGTAGACTGCAAGCAGCATACGTCCCAGCACAGGATGAGAGCTCACCATCGCCTGCATTAGATCCTGGTCAGGAAAACGACGCTTGAGTTTCAACATCGCCCAGATCGGCAAGCATAGCACGATAGCCGCAATTATACAGGTCCAGTAGGCATGCTGATTCGCGTGATCCGCTGCCTGCGCCGGAGCATGTATAAGGGTAATACCGACCTCCATCAATACACCCAGCAGTACGATTTGTCTGGTTGTGAACTGTTTCATACAGGTCATCCTCCTTTTATCCGCAGGCATCCAATACACGATTTACAACGTAGGGGGGAGCCACATGTCAATAAAACGGGTCAGCCATGTAGCCACATAAACGGTGCTCTTCGTTGATGTTCCGTAAATCCAGATACCAATGCTAATAACATACAATACTCGAGAGACCCAACGATTGATGGCTGGTGCATTGTTAATATTTTTACGGTCAATCAGATACATGAAGAGCATAGCCAGCACCAAAGGTAACAGAAATACTTTATTCATTCTGGATTTGCTCCTTTTTGACCCCGAATGGTTTGGTGACCGCACCAATATTCTCAATATGCACGACCGGATTTATGGTGACCTCCACCTTGGGATATAGTTGCTCCCATTGAGGTTTAATCCGTTTCCATTCATCCGGGTGACTCGTAATAATAGCCCGGCCCAAACCAAGTACGTCTGAACGATACTTTTGCTGAATCACGTGGACAGCCTCTCCCAGCTCCCTCTTGATTTCCTCGGCTGTCTGCTGCTCCAGCCACTTCAAATTTTCCTCGTTGGAAATATCGAAATTCGTCTCATTTTCCTTCACATTCCCATTGCAGTTCATATGAACGGTCATTCGAATCTCATTCCCCTGAATAAAGGGCTTGATATGGACTCTATTTTCGATGAGATGCACAGATATGTAACCTTTACCCTTGGGAGGGGGGATAAATATCTCTGTCTCCTTGGCTTGCTCCATACCCAACAGCAGAAACCGACTGAGATGGTTATCAATAATCCCTGTTAACCTGTCTTGTCGAAAGACTGCCAATCCATCGATCTGAATATTCGTCTTCTTGTCTTTAAGACTAGCGGGCCCATTCTTCACCAGAGACATTACTGGCACCACCGGGTCAATCCCTTCCAGCAGGACGGAATTCATCAGCAGTTTAACGGAACGAGGTTTTTTCATATAGGAAAAGTTAAGCTCACGCACCATTTCCGCTGGATATTGCTCAATCGGAGCATCTGCCTGAAGCACTTCCATCGCTGACCCCTTCGTGATAACAACCAGGGAAGACAGACGGTTCTGCGGGATACGTGCAATGACATCCATCATTTTGCTAATCCCTTCCCGTGCCAGCGTCTCCCCGAACAGCAGCACCCGTCGATGAGAGTAATTCAGTGTTCGTGAAACCTCGCGCTGTTCCTCGGTGCTTGCTCCCCGGAAGCTTGGACCTATTTTAGACTCCAGGTAGTAGGATTTCGTACCACTTGTACCTCCTCCTCCTCCTGTACTGCCCGAAGACCCGAGTTGTCCAGGCAGAGCAATTTGCATCGTTACTCGGTATTGATCGCCCTCCTTGTCTAGCCCGGTACCCATCACAAAGGCCACATCATTCACTTCACGGCGATCCCAGCATCCTCCTAAGAGAACAGAACACAGCAGCAGACAACAGAGCACAGCCACTTTACGTATTTGCTGTGTATTCGATTTGGGCTTCATCACCATCCCTCCTCGGTTTTAGGCGATCCATTCATATTTTTCTTCGCTCGTTTGTTGTTGTCTTTACCAATCCAAGAAGGACGTTTAGTCATTTTCCACCAAGGCGCGCGAACAACGATATCCTTTTGATCCATATGATTGTACGGGCTATATCCGCTCATGTAAGGGACACCAAACGATGTTAGCTTGGTTAAGTGCGTAGCAATCAGCGTTGTCGCAATAATGATCCCAAACAATCCGAATAAACCCGCCATCAGCATGATTGGAAATCGTAGCAGGCGAACCGTGATGGCAAAGTTAAAGCGTGGAATGGTAAACGAAGCAATACCTGTGAGCGACACCACAATGACTATGGGTGCCGATACAATCCCTGCCTGTACTGCGGCCTGTCCAATAACGAGTGCGCCAAGGATACTGACAGCCTGACCGACCGTTTTGGGGAGACGAATCCCTGCTTCACGTAATGCCTCAAAAGAAATTTCCATCATTAACGCTTCCACCAGTGCTGGAAAAGGGATGGATTCACGAGCCGCTGCAATACTCAATATGAGTGTCGTCGGCAGCATATCATGATGATAGGTCGTAACCGCTACATATAATGCGGGCAGAAAGAGAGCCATGATGAGAAAAAGAAAACGAATCCAGCGCACCATATTACTGATGAAAAAACGTTCGTAATAGTCCTCGCTTGCTTGCATCATCTGCCACATGGTGACCGGCCCAATCAGGGCAAAAGGCGTTCCGTCTACAAAAATAGCAAAACGTCCTTCCAGTAATTGTGCGGTGACGGTATCCGGGCGTTCAGTATATTCCATTTGCGGAAACGGAGAAAACGGATGATCCTCAATCAGTTCCTCAATATATCCAGTCTCCAGAACACCATCAATTTCAATATCACTGAGCCTTTTTTTTACATCCTCCACCAGTTTGGGATCTATGATCCCTTCAATATAGGTAAGGACGACGCTCGTTTGAGTTTCTGTTCCGATGGTCATGCTGTACATCTTGAGCTTGGAGGTCTTCAACTTGAAACGCAACAGTGCCGTATTGACGCGAAGGGTCTCAGTGAAGCCCTCACGCGGCCCGCGAATAACCGCTTCCGTCTGGGGTTCCTCTACGCCACGGCGGACACCACCCTTGGCGCTAAAAATATAAGCACGAGGCGTACCCTCTACGAACAAAGCGGCATTGCCGTCCAGTATCGCTGCCGCTACCATCTTCCATTCGTCCATCGTTTTGGTCTGGGACATCGAGATGCGAGTTTCATCCAGCGGCTCCAATTTGCCGTTCACTTCAGGGTCCTTGAGCATCATGCCCAGAATGACAGGTCGCAGGATATGATCCTGCAAATCCTCTGATTTTACCGTACCTTCAAAATAAGCCAACAACCCTTTGCGTTCAGGAGAAATCATGAGCTCTCGGTAGACGATATCAGAGCAATCCTTGAAAATGTCACGCAAAGCACTCAAATTGTCTTCCACATTGCTACGCAGCGGCTGTTCCAGCCACGAAGACTCAGGCAGTCCTTTGGGCACATTGGAATTTCGTGTCTTGCGGTCTGCGGCTGGAATCGCTCTCCGACTCCACGGTAGCTTCGGCAACTTGGGAAAGCGCCCTTTCTTCATCGTTATTCCCCCTTTACGAATGAGCCGAACAGATAATATGACCTATAGGATGTACCAGCCTGCAAAGGATTATGTATCCAATGAACTCAACATGTTGAACGGATAACAAAAAGACCCTGCAATGATGCAGGGCCTTCGAAAAATCCATTATATATCTGAAGATTTATGATAAAGGAATGATTAATCTCCCCAATACTCCTCGGGATGGTATTCAATCTCAGAACCAGCTTTGAACCTAAGCTCATCTGTCTGATCATGATATTCCACGCTTTCCGGAGTGACGTAATACCAATGCTTCACCACGGGTCCATCATCTACCGGCGTTACAAAACGAAATACGTTCAACTCCCCGCTATAACGCACAATCGCCTCTGCCGTCTCACGCGGCAGCCCTTGAAGCGTGAAGCGAAACACGCCATCCACCGATTCCAAACGGCAATCGAAAACCTGCTTGCGGCTGTCGGCAAAGCTACGTCCCGTGACGGCATGCTTGATCAGCCATGTTTCCTGCTGCGCCATGTGCGCACCTCCTTTTAGGGCAAATCGATCAACATATAAAAAGCAGACTCCTCTGCTTCCAGTGCTAGCTTTGGCTCCTGCTCAATACGAGCTGAATCGCGCCCTTGCAGAATATGTTCACCGTTCACACGCAGTGAGCCTTCAATGACGAACAGGAACACGCGCCGCCCCTCGGCCTGTGTAAATTCTACTTGCTCTCCAAGCTGAAGCTTGCTTAAATAAATCGTTAAATCCTGGTTGATTGCAGCAATTTCACCCTCTGTGCCCGGTACACGTTTTCCGGCAACGACAGGCAGAAGCTGACCGTGAAGACGCTCAGGATTGAACGCTGTGGCCTCATATGACGGTTTCAGTCCTCTCGTATGCGGGCTAAACCACAATTGCAGCAGACTGACATCCTCCGTTTGTGATGCGTTGTGCTCTGTATGAATGATGCCGTGGCCCGCTGACATTCGCTGAATGCCTCCAAAACGGGTCACTGCTACATGTCCACGGTTGTCTTCATGACGCAGTTCCCCATACAGCACAATCGAAACAATCTCCATATCACTGTGCGGATGCGCCCCAAAGCCCCGTCCCGGTGTGATGACATCGTCATTACAGACACGCATAGGACCAAACGCTGTATTGTTCTCATCCTGATACTCCGCGAATGAAAAGCTGTGACTCCCCCGCAGCCAGCCCTTATCGAAGCTGAATCGGGAAGCCGCCGGATATATTGTAAACATAATAGCCCTCCTTCAGGAAGAAAAATGAGATCAAATCCCTCTCATTGTACCCGAGCCCAATCGATAAAGCTATGCCTCTGTCTGAGTGATAATCTCATCTATAAAAGACTGCAAGGTACTGGTAACAAAGGCTTCCTTACGTCGGATAAACACCGTTGTTACTTCATTGTACGGCTCAGGCATCGCATGACCGCACACATGGCCTTGAGCCACTAGCCCGCTGATCGAAGATTCAGGAAATACGGTCATTCCTATACCAGCCGCCACACTGCCGATAATCGTCTCAAATGTCCCAAACTCCATGATCTGCTTAGGAATAATGCCCTCCATTTTGAGCCAGGTTTCCAGTCGTCCCCGGTAGCCGCAGCCTTTTTTATATAAGAGAAGCGGACGGGTCGTGAGATCCTCAACGGAAAAATCATCTCCTTGGGATACAAGGACCAGCTTTTCCTGAAATACATCAAACTGTTCAATGAGCGGATGCTTGACCGGCCCGGTCACAAAGGCTCCATCCAGCCGCATTTCTGCAACCTCCTGCACCAGAGACTCTGTAACCCCAGCCTTGAGAGACAACTCGACATCCGGGTACTTGCTATAGTAAGCATGTAAAATGGCCGGAAGGGCAATGACAGTCTCCACGATGCCAATCTCCAGCACCCCCGAAGGTGCAGAGGTATTCTGAAACGCATGTTTCATTTCCTCGAATTGCGATAAAATGCTTTTCGTATATTGCAGCAGACGCTTGCCCTCGGCATTGAGGATCATTCCCCGCTTATGTCTATTAAATAAAGGCGTTTGCAATTCCTTTTCGAGCAGCTTGATTCTGGCCGTTACATTGGACTGGACATAGCTAAGCTCGGCTGCAGCCTTGCTGACACTGCCATGCGCAGCCACCGACTGGAAAATGTTTAAATCGTTCAGATCCACTACTGCTCCTCCTTATTGTGAAGGGCAAGGGGCCATCAAAATTGACGCGCCTTGTCACTTATTATCATTTTAAATGATCATAATGTTTATTTTCAATCATTTTACCAACAGCTTCCCATCCTTTATGATGTTGTCCATAAGATATATCCGCTGAGACCGGCAAGGAGGAGCTTTTGCACACCATGAACAGACAAATCATGACCGGATCTTTATTATGCCTAATCGCCAGTATGTCCTGGGGGGCGATGTTTCCGGTTTCGCACATTGCATTACAACACATCAATCCACTGTACTTTTCATTTTTGCGCTATTTATCGGTTACACTCATTTTAGTCGTACTATTGTGGCTCAAAGAGGGAAGGACTGCATTTCGCTTTGAGGGCAAGGGCAAGACGTTGTTATTCTTCGGGACCATGGGATTCACCATTTATAATATGGCCGTTTTCCAGGGACAGCACGCGATGGGGGCAGCAGGCACTCTGGTAGCCTCTATAATGGAAGTGCTAATGCCGATGATTTCTATTGCGATGGTGTGGGTCATGACCCGTAAAATGCCTCCGAAATATACACTAATCAGCATGGTGATTGCGCTGGCCGGGGCTTTACTGGTGATCACGAACGGAAAATGGACCTTTTTCACACTTGCCGGACAACATTTACTGCCGCTGCTGCTTATTTTCGTAGGCGTCGTCGGATGGGTCGTATATTCCATGGGAGGCAGCCATTTTGCAGGATGGTCTACTCTTCGGTATTCAACCCTAACCTGCCTGCTCGGAACTCTCGTCTCCTTCGTAGTCGTCACATTTGCCTCTGCTTTCAACTGGATTGTGGTGCCGGACTGGCAGGCTGTATGGTCAGTTAAATACGAAATGAGCTTTATGATCCTGCTTCCAGGGTTAGCGGCCCTGCTTAGCTGGAATGCCGGAATCCGAAAGCTATCTCCACTGAACGGAATTCTATTTATTAACTTTGTACCGATTACCACGCTGGTACTCATGTACTTCCAAGGTTATGCCATTAGCCGTTTTGAACTATATGGGACAGTGTTAGTCATATTCGCACTGATTCTGAACAATATGTTTCAGAGAAGTTCGCTGCGTCCTTCCGACTCACGGGATGTCCGTTTCCGTCTGGACCGCCGCAAGTCCTTCCAACGTTAACTTCTAACTCTGCAAACCAAAAATTATGCTAAAAGCATAAAAAAGCGCCTGGATACAGAGTACAATCTCCTGTATCCAGGCGCTTTTTATTATTTTTATGACTTTCCTTCAACCTGAAAACGTCCAACCAGTTCGCGCAATTCCTCTGCCATTTGGCTCAGATCCGCCGTAGATGAAGCAATTTCCTCGATAGAAGCGAGCTGTTGCTCAGCTGCCGCTGAGATCGACTCGGTGTTGCTCGCTGCCTCGTCCGAAATGTGGGCAATATCGCTCATAATATCTACGACACCTACAGTCCCCCGTGCCATTTCCTGAGTCACTCCGGTAATGTCATTGATATGCCCCATAGCTCGTTCCACGGCCTCGCTGATTTCCGCAAAGGATTGCTCAGACGTGGTTACCGAATCAATGCCTTCTGTCACCCGTGTCCGCGCTCGATGCATAGCGCCCAGAGCATGATTCATATCCACCTGCATCGCTTCAATGCGCTCCGAGATCAAGGTAGCCGACTTCGCTGATTCCTCAGCCAGCTTACGCACCTCCGTAGCAACCACGGCAAATCCTTTGCCATGATCTCCGGCACGTGCGGCCTCAATGGACGCATTCAGAGCTAACAGATTGGTCTGTTTGGCGATACCGGATATAACGCTGATAATATTCACGATTTCACCGGAGCGCTCATTGAGGGAGTCCATGGCCTGTCCGAGATCGTTAACGGTCTCATCGATGTCATGCATCTTCTGTACAGCCTGCGTAGCAGCCTTGCTGCCCTCCTGAGCTGACTCGGCGTTCATCTTCACATGTTCAGATACGCCCACCATACGCTCGGATACGTTCGCTGCTTGCTGAGCAAGCTCCTCCATATTTACAGAGCCGTGCTTAACGCTCTGCACCTGACGTTCGCTGCCCACGGCCACTTCCTGGATAGCGATGGTGACATGCTCAATCGCTTGGGTTGTCTGATCTGCACCCGCAGCCAGTTCCTCCGCTGAAGAACTTACCCGATCTGTCGTTTCGTGAACGCTTCGGATCATCGTGCGCAAACTGTCGACCATGGTTTGGAAGTGAGATGACAATTCGCCTACCTCATCCGTTTTTCCGGTTTCCAAATCGCCCGTCAAATCTCCTTCACTGATTCGTTCTGCTGATTTTTGCAGCTTACGAATTGGTACCAGAACAGAACGGGTGATCAGGAAAATCGCGAGTAGCGCAATCACCAATGAGCCAGCCAGCACAAAAATGGTTACATAACGCATGGCAGCCGTGGCATCGCTAATCTCGGATTGATTGAAGGTACCTGCAATTTTCCAACCAGTATCCGTATTCGTTACATAGGTCAAATATTTTTCGTGACCTTCATGCATATATTTAAAGTTCCCGCTCGGCGCAGTATACAACGTATCAAGCACTTTCTCCTGTGGAGATGAGCCCGGTTTAGCCGTAGGATGGACTACAAATTTCTTCGTATGATCCAAAATAATGATATACCCCTCCTGGCCCACTTTGATGGAGGCCAGTTTACGTACACTTTCCAGATTTAGAGAAATCCCGATAACCCCGGACTTGTCGGAAAGCGTCTGAGATACTACGACAACAGGAATACCCGATGAATTAATGATAACAGGCGTAATTGCAACCTTACCGGGCTGCTTCATCGCTTCGATGTACCATGGGCGTGTGCGAGGATCAAAAGTCCCTTCATCCTCCTTGGGCACCCCCCGAATCATCAGCCCCTCCGGTGTACCAACAAAAATATCCGTGGCATCTTCGTGCAAACCCTTGTATTGGATCAGCTTCGGCTGAATCAAAGGGCTGTTTCGACCATCTATCATCGAGCCGTCCAGACGCTCCGCTAAATAACTCGCATCTTTAATTTTACTGGCGATTGCGTATTCAATAATTGAGTTAGCTGTCGCTACCCCCTGATTCGCACTGCCGTGGAGCTGTTTTTCCATAGCATTATATGATGATTTATAGGTCGCAATGGAAATACTTAAGCTCGGAATCAGCAAAACAAGTAAAAAGCCTAAACTTAGCTTGTTCCTGAGTGTCCATATCGTTTTTCTCTTTCGCGTTGTTCCCATGTTTTTTCCCCTTTGCTCATAAAACGATATATTTGAATTACATTCCGTGTTAGTTATATCGGTTGAAAGTAGCAAATGATTTACAATGAAATTTCACAAAGGGGAAAAACAAAAACGCGCCCTATAAGACTAAGGACGCGGTTATATGAACATTTAGACCTGTACGTTAATGTTTTCAGCCTTTTTACGGCCAAATAACTGATCCACTGCCAGAAAGCGTCCACCGACAAGCGCTTGCTGAAGGCTGGTGAACAGAATCAGCAGATCAAATTCAATCGAGCCAAAAGGCTGTCCTTTTTTAGCCGTTAGCAATACACCGATCATAACGATGGTCAATGCCGCTCCAGCCAGTCGTGTTCCGATTCCCAGAACCAGTGCAATACCCCCAACCAGTTCAACCGCAGCGACCACAGGAGCCATCCAGCCAGGGAGTCCGATACTTTGGAAGAAGCCGGAGGTTCCGTCTAGTCCCTGAAACTTTTGTGCACCGTGAACGATAAAAATAACCCCTGTAAAAATCCGTACCAACAATAATCCAATATTCATAAGCGTTTGATTCATTTGCTCATCTCCTTTTAAATTGTATAAAAATTCTGCAATAAACTACACACTGTAGTGTACTACACATTGAGAATCGGTAGCGCAAAAAGCGCCACCTGTAGGAAACATCTTGCCAAACTTAGATTAGCGCCAGTGCAAACATAAGTGTCAACATCACTAGCACATAGCTGGAAAACATAATCGAACGCCAAGGCATTTGAATGACAGGTTCTTGCTGAGGGTCTAAAATACGTGAGATACGATAGTTAATGGACGTTTCTGCAAACGAGGAACAAGCGGCGGAGTTTACCAGGCGAGTATTGGCAGGCGTCATACTCAGAAGCTTGAGCAATGCGCTCCCAATCCCAACTGGTGAACCCGCTCGATGAATCGCTTCGTTATCAGCCAAAATTTCACGGGCCGTCTTATAATGATGGGTAATGTGACGTAGCACCGGCAAGTAAAACAGCTGTTTAGCACATACTTGCAGCAACCAGGTCTTCAACGGATCATAATGTTTCATATGATAGGCTTCATGGTATATGACAGCTTCTTCTTCGTGTTTGTCCAGTACAGACAATAGTGCAGAGGACAATACAATACGTGGCTTCCATAATCCCATGGTGAAGGCGGCTGGCTTGGCATAATCAATGACCCATATCCGATCGGTCCCGAGTTCACCATATCGCTCACCCAGTGCTTCGGTCAGCGGCAGGTCACGCATTCGGTGCAGTCTGCGAAAAGCTGCCCTGGTAGCCATACACTGTCTGACTGCTTCTCCTCCGGCGATAGCGAAGGTAACGAAAACCAGCCCGCTGAGCGCATCCACCATGTAGCCGATTCCGTAATGCTGTAACAAACTTCTGCAAATTTGAAACACGTTATAATTCAATTTCCAGCCGAAAACATGCTGTCCGGCGTACATACCCATCTGTATAAGGGCGAAACCCGAAATCAAGGCGCCTGCTGTAAACAGTAATTTAGAACGTGTTTTCCACATCGCTACATATCCTTTTTCCATTGTTTAATTTTTTGTTCCAGACGTTCGATCAACTTCGGATCGGCCACCTCCAGAGCATCAATCATATGATTGACAGCAAGCGGACCAAATTCGTCCACCAATTCGTGACTCAGTCCCTTGGATTGCTCATCCATGAATTCTTCCCTGCTTAAAACTGGACGATATAAAGACGTTCTCCCACGTATACTCTTACTCAGTATTCCCTTTTCCACTAAACGGTTCATCACGGTCATTACCGTATTGAAGTTAAAGTCCCGATCCCCCTCCAACGCGGTCTGCACTTCTTTGATACTCCGATCCGAAGTGGACCATAAAATATCCATAATTTTGGCTTCCAGAGGTCCGAAAAATCGGTTAAGCCCGGTTTCGCCAGCTTTAAAATTCAGTCGTTTCATAAGAAGCACCTCACACTACCGATTGTAGTGTATATCTCCTGACAAAGTCAACCGTCACACCTAATGTCAGTTTCTTCATGGAATCATATACAAACCGCCGAATGTCTCCATCCGGCGGAAATTCATCGGTATTCATAACTTTCAGTTCAATCTGCCAATCTGTATCCTACACCTCTTACGGTTGCAATATATTCAGGTTCTGCAGGCCGATCATCCAGCTTCTTGCGCAAACTTTTGACATGCACATCTACAACGTTGCTGCCGCCTACAAAATCCGTCTCCCAGATATCGTGCATCATTTGCTCGCGGGAGATCACTTTGCCTTGAGCATCAATCAGCTTCAGCAGCAAATCGTATTCTGTTTTAGTCAGATTCAATTGACTCTCTTCTTTATATACCAGCATTTTATCTCGGTCAATCCAGATGTCCTTGAACACCGTACGACGGCTGGCTTGCGCTGCCTGACGGGAAGTTGCAGGATGGCGTACAATCATCCGTTCAATGTCATGCACCATATGATTGGAAGCCAGCGGCCACACCAGCACCTCTTCTGAAGGAAGCAGCTCATGAGCATGTACAGACACCCGATCCTGAACCACGTACATAACTGGTGTGTCTTTCATGTGTTCTACCTCAAGACGATTGCGAATATCCAGTAATTCACTCTGTGGTTCGGTAGCGGTCAAATCGTAAATCAAGAGATCGCTTCCCAGATGACGCTGCACTTCAGGTTCCCAGCGATGGAAAACCATCACATCAAAACACGCATCTGACAGCGTACGCACCAACCCGTGAACTACACCCGGTACCGAACTGATCAGAATGATACGACGTGTAGTTGGACAATACAAGGGCTCATTGGAAGGAACGGTCTGCACCGTAGGTGTAGAGGGAGCAGCTAACATCGATGTCCAACTGCCCTTCACCCGTCTAGGCATGTCAGCCACTTTGAAACGATTTGTTATCTGATTCGCTTGCTTTGACATTCCTTACACACTCCTCCGAATACGACATGGGCATGGGCAATATTATACCCCGTTTCATGCGCAACCGTGTCAATCCAATCATGTGGGACTTCACTCATCACTTCATCTACTCGGCCGCATACCTGACAAATAATATGCTGATGATCGTCCATCCGCCCGTCATAGCGACTCGCAGCTTCCCCCAGCTTCAATTCACGGATTAATTCCTTATCCGTCAAATAACGCAGTGAATTATATACCGTTCCATAGGCCAGATTATATCCGCGCTCCATCAACCGATTCATAACATCGGCCGCAGTAGGATGATCGTGAGCTTCACGAACCACATCATATACCGCTTGGCGCTGCGAAGTTAAATTTAAAGTTCTCATACCGCATCTCCCTTAACCAACGCAGATTATATTAATTACAAACTTACAATCATATTAAAGATCAATTTAGAATAAGTATAAATCTTAATTTATTTCAAGTCAATGGTATCGGATAAATTGAACGGCTTTGCAACACAATGTATACAGGAGTACATGCTTAGCTTATTTATAATCGGAGGGATATTTTATGAAGATAGTGTGGATATTCACGCTCTTTATGCTGCTAATGCTCGGAACAAGTATATCGATAAAATGGCTTTCTGGTGTTCATCATCCTTGGGAGCCTATTTCATTGGCTTTTTTCACTATGCGACCATCAGAATATGTCGTCCTGGCAGGAATGCTTATAGTGTTCTTTATAAATGTGGGCAAAAAGCCAAGAGGAAACGCATTTCGCTTCCTGTTCTCACAATGGTCACGTTTCCTCAAAGTTCCTACTTCTTCCTCTGATTCTCCGCAACAGAGCCATCAGAAAGAATAAACAAGGGAAAACGCAAACAAATAATGGATGAATATAGATGAGGGACAGTCGTCCAAATTCAAAGTGGCAATCCATGTATTCCGTTCATATTCACTATCCATATTAATAATGACCACATCTCCCAGAATAAAATGGAACATCAAAATGAGCATTTGACCGGTACCGATGTATTTTTTGTCGGCAAGACGATGACTCATGAGACATTTTCCTCTCCTTTTTTATTCCGGGTCTTTCTCAGCCACGACACGATTAGCAGCAAGATAGGAAAAAACACGGCAAATATCGGAAACAGCCATTTCAGCACTAACTCGCCTGTTTGAAGGTGATCTTGATAGCTCAGTGCCATCAATACACAAGAGACTAACATGATAATCCCAAATGGCAGGATCAGTTTATGGTAAGACACTCTCAATACATCCTCTGCGGCTTTAACCGCGGCATAATAGAAGATGAAAATTTTAAAAAAATCAAAGATAATAACGCTCATAACGCCGATGACATCGACTCTGTCGATAAAATCAGATATTTCGACCTTGCTGATCATCGAGAGCAGCGGGTAAGTCGCCCGTTTGAACACATCTTCCCCCAGTGCAAGCACATTGGACAGTGTAACAATAGACAGGAGCAGCCCTCCCAGCAATATAGCAGAGACCCCTACCCCATTGGCACGATAGCCTTTTTTTAATGTGGGGAGAATCATCGCAAACGTAACCATCTCGCCGTACGGTAGCATCACGGCTTGCGAATAAACAACTTGCCATATCGGCTGCCAGCCATGCTCGGCTATGGGCAATATATTGCCGACATCTACAATGCCTGCCAACAAAATTAATATATTCGTAGCCAGGCCCAGCAGTAGCAGCAAAATTAACATGATAATGGCCGTCCGGCCTGCAACCTCGATTCCCAAATACACCACATACATGACAAGTCCAATCATTAAGGCACAAATGACTGTCAACGGCGTATGCTGAAGCGTCCGGTCGGCAATCAGGATCCCCGTGTCCCGAAGATCCCGTGCTCCGCCGTAAAGAAAAAACACGATATATAAAAAAGCAAGCGCACTCCCTGCTTTCTTGCCCAAAAGGGTTCTGCAGTACTGTGTCATTAGCAAGTCGGGAAAACGTCGGTGAAGGCTGCCATAGCATACAAAAAGCATTGCCCCCAAAACCGTGGAAATGAGGATGGCGATCCACGCATCCTTGCCCGCATTCCTTCCGGGAATAGACATCATGGATGTGCCCATCTCAAACAACACCATAAGAGAGATCATCTCTTTTGCACCTATCCGTGTCTTTTTTTTCATGGCCTTCCCTCCTTGCTCTATTTTCACTAGTCTGATTCCCCCTTGGAGTATGGGTTAGTCCGCGACTGAGTGTGTTTCAGTACAGAAGTCACTTGAATACGGACGGTGCTTTCCGCAAAATTACGGCTCCATTCGGAAGAGAGTCTTTTCCATTGTTTGGGATAGCTCCTCTCCAGCGCAAGGCCAAAGCCTATTACATCGCTACGGGTACGCTGAACCTCTCTGACTGTTGAAGTGATCACTTTTTTCGTCTCCTCTGTCCATTTCTCCTGCAGTCTTTTCATCGCCTCCGGACTTTGTAAGTTAATCGAGCACTCGGCTTCCTGTACCGCCCCGGTCTGTTTTAGGTTAATCACAAAAACAGGCTCCCCTTGCTCCATCCGTGTGTGTATCTTGGTTGAAGAGAACAAGGTTTCGATGCCAATGGTTTCCCTATCCTTACCGCAGCTCAGTGTTGTTTGGGCACCTTTCACCTTGTTGTTGATCATAGACAGTCCAATGGCCTGATCATCATCCAACCAGCGGACAAGCCGATCCTTTTTGAACACCCCCATTCCCTTAATATGAACAATAGCTTTCGGTAAAATATTGTCCACATTGTTCTTGCTTGAGGCCTGCTCTAAATTCCCATTGACCCCTATGCCCGTCAGCACAGGACCGCCACCCTTATGAGACATGCTGCGAATCACATCGTCGATAGTCACCGCGTAATCCCCGGCATACAAACGCTCCGATGTTTCCAGCTTTCCTGAAATATCATTGGCGGGAATACGACCGATTGCGGTCATGATTGCCAGTACATCCTTCCCAGTATTACCGCGTGCCACCAGCATTTTCACCGGCAGCCGGATTTCTGTAGACCTTTCCAGAGAATCCATCATATCGCCGATTCCAGCCCGTGCCAGCTTTTCACCAATAACGATCAGTTTGGTATGCGCCAAAGAAATGATCCGCGGAACCCTTTGTGAGGCTCTGCGGAGCGCTTGAAACAGATTTTTTCCCTTTTCCCGATACAAAACGACTGGAGTATCTCCTCTCGCTTTGGCTCCGGCGATTTCATCTGCTACGATCACCTGTAGGGAAACCTCATAATCCGACTCCCCAACCAAATCAATTCCTATCCCAGCTACTACTGCTCTCTGGTTTAACTCCACAGAATCCCAGCAACCGGATAACAAGGGAGCGAACAGTAGTAAAACCAAACACAGCCCCCCTATTCTCCTCTTAAAAGTTACTGCACTTTGTTCATTCCTCTTCCGCTGATACACCCTGATTGCCCCCCTCCTGCATCGGTGTGGTTTTATCAGAAGAGGAAATCCCGCTTCCATCCTTCATTCTTTTCTGGTTCTTAGATGTAATGCTTTTAGGACGCTTCCTCATCATCCAGAACGGGAGTCGCAATACGGCATCCTTTTGACTCTCCAGCACAAAAGGGCTAAAAGGCGCCATGTAGGGCACCCCGAAAGAACTCAGACTGTTCATATGAGCAATCAGCGCAATCAACCCCAATGTAATGCCGTATAGCCCCATAAACGCTGACAGTATCATGAAAATAAACCGGCACAATCTCCCGGCCACTGCCATGTTATAGGCTGGGATTGCGAAACTGGCTATTCCCGTCAGGGCTACTACAATTGTGAGCAGCGGGGTGACGACTCCGGCTTCCACGGCCGCTTGACCCAACACAAGCGCTCCTATAACGGATACCGTTTGACCACCCGCACGCGGCATTCGAATACCCGCCTCACGCAAAATCTCAAAGGTAATCTCCAAAATAAACGCCTCTAGAAATGCCGGAAAAGGAACGGATTCCCGCTGAGCCAATATGCTGATCAGTAGTGGAGTCGGTATCATTTCATAATGGTATGTTGTTAAGGCAATGTAGAGAGAAGGCCCTAGAATAAGAATAATGAAGCTGATATATCTAATGAGCCGAACAACAGTCGCCATATCGTAACGCTCTTCATAATCCGAAGAACTCTGAAAAAATTGGGCAAATACTGTAGGCATCACCAGTACAAACGGAGTCCCGTCTACGATGAGCGCCACTCGGCCCTCCATAATATTGCTGCTGATGGTGTCGGGTCTTTCCGTGTTAAAAATCGTTGGGAATGGTGTGAAATGATTTTCTTGTATCATCTCCTCAACCATGCCGGACTCAAATATAGCGTCAATATTGATGTTTTCTATCCGTTTACGAACCTCATCTACGACGCCTGGATTTGCAATGTTCTTCATGTACAGCATGGCCACATTCGTGAGAGACGTGCTTCCCACTTGGAACATCTCCAGTGTAAGATCGGAGCTTTTAATCCGTCGCCGGACCAGAGAAATATTCGTGAATAGGGATTCTACAAATCCCTCTTTCGGTCCTCTGACGACTGTCTGTGTTGTTGGCTCGCTGACTGCGCGTGTCTCTCCCCCACGCGTGCCGCACGCAATCGCTTTTTCGCAGCCTTCCAATAAGATGATCGTGTCCCCCATTAACAGTTGTTCCATCATGGAACTCCAATCATCGCAGTCCTTCACTTCTCCCAGTGCAAGCGCATGACTCTGTATTCTTACGTACAGCGCTTCTGCATTCTCCGCCTCAGCAGCCACTTCAGCAGATGGGCGGCTAAGCATGGATCTCATGATGAGTTCATTCACCGTATCCGTTTTAGCCATACTATCCAGAAACACAATAGCGGCGGGAACCTCCGCCCTCAGCCCCAATTTAAAGCGACGCATCAGAAAGTCTGGGCTATCTGACGTCAATTTCTTAATTTGCTGCAAGTTGGTTTCCAAACAAGTATCGATTTTTAGATAGCGCGGAGAATTTCCATTGTTCTTACCCGCACCCGACTTTTTATTATGTTTGCGATAGGGATAGCGAATCATGAGCAAACCTCATCTCCAGTAAGGCAGCAATAGATACCGCCCATTTTTCCTTATTCTTGTATCTTTGGAGTATGCTCAATCTATTCCCAGTTATGCACCAAATACGTGAACGAAACGTTATAAGCGTACCCGCGTAATAAATTTCAATAAATTCTTCATTTGCAAGCTTAATGTCAGTTTTTTTGATAAAATGAAGAAATATGCCTCTCGGGAGGGTTAACATCTTGTTCAGTACGTTTTTTGTAAATACCTGTATCCTTGTCACCTTTTTGTACATAACCGGCCTCATATCACAAAGATATAAAATCCGTCTGCACACCTTGAAGCGTAAGATGCATTGGATTGGAGGCGCCCTTTTTGGGTGCTACGGCATTGTCATGATGTACTATTCAATTCCAGTAGGATTTAATACGATTGCCGATCTTCGTCATCTGGCCATCGTAGCTACCGCCACTTACATCGGCGGCCCAGCAGCGCTCACGGCTACTCTGTTTATATGTATAGGTAGATTATTGCTGTTTGGTATTAACGATCAAGCCATCGTAGGCGCTATTTTTATGATACTCGTTGGCCTGGGGTGCGCTTTATTGTCACATCTGTCCTGGTCACGTTTACCCAAGCTGATGATTATGAACGTTTTTGCTTTGGGCATTATATTCTGTCCCCTTATGATTAATTTGAAAAATCTTGATGATGTTCTGCACGTGTATCCGCTCCAATTCTTCATTTCCATGGTCGGCGGATGTCTTCTGTACCTCATTGCTGAATCTATCAACACATCCAATGAGCTGTTACTTCGTCTGGAGCATACCTCCTACACAGACCATCTCACTAATTTAAGCAACAGAAGGCAGCTTGAGTTCTCATTGGAAGAGAAGCTCCCTCAAGCTCGCCAACGTCATGAGCATTTATCCGTACTGGTGTTGGATATTGATCACTTCAAGGAAGTCAACGATACCTACGGACATGCCGCAGGAGATGCAGTGCTGCGCCAGCTTGGACAGATTTTAATGGAAAAATGTCGTCCTAATGATGTAGTCACCCGCAGCGGGGGAGAAGAATTCGCCGTACTCTTGCCGAATTGCGCTTTTCGGCAAGCACTTCGCATAGCTAATCAAATTCTTAGCGGAGTAAATCAGTATGAGTTTGTTTTAGCGGACGGGTTTATTCTTAAAGTCACCGTGTCCATCGGCGTGACAACCTTTCCAGGTACCGGGGAAGATATGTCCGGGGCAGCCCTATTGGAGCAGGCAGATAAAGCTCTATACGAAGCTAAAAATGCAGGACGTAACCGGGTTTGCTCATATGAAATATAATTTGAGGCATGACCATTTCATAGAAATAGCCGATACAACCCTCTTTTGAGAGTTGTTCGGCTATTATCATTTTGAATCTTCATTATGATTGCATTTCCCCACCACGAGTGATGTACGCTTGGCAAGCGAAGCCAGCGTATGGGCCCCCCATACTTCCAGCATACGTCGTTCGCTCTCGGCTAAAATTTCGGATACGGCTATCGCCAACTCCTCACAAAAAGGATTGGTTTCCGGTTCATGCATCATACCCGGGAAAATTGGATCACATATTTCAATGGCGTGGTATATATCGGCAAGTGTAATATGGTCGGCCGAACGGGTAAGCACATAGCCTCCCTCACGACCTTCGCGTGCTGCAATCAAATCTGCCTGTACAAGTCGCGTCAGCACCCTGCGCACCAAAGTGACTTCGCAGTCAATGGAACGGGCAATAGAACCGCTGGCACAGAGTTCTCCGTGCTTTTCCAAATAGACAAGCGCCTTTACCGCCACCCCAAGCCATCTGGGCGTTGCGGTGCGTAGTCTTTTTTCACTATTCAAATGAGATGACACCCCTAAGCTGTAGAAACTTCGTTGAATGCATTGTACGTGATGTCAGAAGTAAGTTCAAGCCTGAAAGCCGGAATCCTCTGTAGCATGATCGCCCAAAATAAAATGAGCTAACCGCACTTCCCCGCTCAACAACAGATATACATCACGTATGCCAGAGACTGAATGTACCGCTTCGGAGAGTGTAACCCATGCTTGCGCCCCTCCTGTATTGCCCACGTTCACACGTGCCACGGCTTCACTATCGGGTGCATCCAAACACAGCTCAATTGTGGCATCACTGCTGTTGCCCGACACGCGGCACTGAAGCTCGGTCACACTCACAGTATCCATGTCTACGCCATGAAAGGCAATCCAACCAGAACGTTGAGGTATGCGCGGACGTACACAGGCCTCCTTTTGCTCCTTGCTTTCATCTAGTACGATGTCGGAGCAATCATCGAAGTTTTCAGCGCGGATACTTCGTCCGGCTTGGCGTGGTGGAATGACTTCGCCTCGAACGTACACAGGGTGCTCCAATCGGATATCCGCTGAGGAAGCACCAGCCAGCAGTGTATATTCACCCGATTCAACGCAATAGCAATCCCGCGTAACATCCCAGATCGCCCAATCCTTCATCCGAATCGTAAAGGAAACCGTTCGCGTCTCACCTGCCTCTAAGCGAATACGTTGAAAACCGCACAATGTCTTCAATGGTCGCTTTACTCGTGAGGCACCAGGCCGTACATAGAGTTGCACAACCTCTTCACCAGCAGCTACGCCCCGATTCGTCACCTCTACCCACACCTGGAGCGTATCCATGGCATCCAGTGCAGCAATAGATGTTACGCTATCCTTCAGGGCATCTGTACGCAGGTCACTATATTCAAAAGGCGAATACGTCAATCCATGGCCAAATGGATACAAGGATACACCTTCAAAATATTGATAGGTACGACCACCGCGAATAATATCGTAATCTTTGATGTCGCCCAATTGATCCTCGCTCTGAACCCAGGTCATGTTCAAACGCCCCGCTGGCGCGTAATCTCCAAATAACACATCCGCTATTGCCGTACCATGCTCTTGTCCCGCATGAGACGTGTATACGATCGCTGGAATATGCTCCTGAACCCAAGGGATGGCAAATGGATAGCTACCCGTCAGAACCACAATCGTATTCGGATTGACGCGATACACTTCCTCGATAAGCCGTTGCTGGGAAGCTGCCAGTTCCAAACCTGGGCGATCATTCTCTTCCTTTCCATTGATGAGCGGGTGATTTCCAACAAATACAATGGCTGTATCTGCCGCTTGCGCAGCGGCTATCGCTTCCGCTAAACCATCTGACACCGTCTCTACCTGGAATGTTGTATGGCTCTGTCCTGAAACTGTCGAGGCTGTTGAGGCGTTACACTCTACAGCGTTAAGTGCGGATTTTTCAGCCTCCCCTACCTTTAATGAGCCCTCTGTTCCGGCAATGACTGGTTTTCCATTCCATGTCGTCCACAGATGCTCTCCTTGTCCAACAGGAGTCAGCCCAAAGACCTCTTTGACATACCAGCCATACGCTTCATCAGCTGTCACACGAAGCGTTATTTCATCACTCGTCACGTAAGTACCCAGATGCTCATCATGTAACGTCACACTGCCATAGCCCCAATCCGTCATGGTCAATACCGTTGGGTCTCCATCCTGGGATAGGCGCATCTCACCAGAAGAATCAACTGCGAGCTTCGATCCGTCATTCGCCGCCGTCAAGGTCACGCGATCCTTGGCATCAAGGTACACGACGCGTTCCTTCTCGTCCTCGCCTTCCAGCTTGGTACGAATCGCCTCCAGCGGTGTAACCCGGTAGGGCAGCGTACCGGAATACCAGTCGCGGTACACCTCATTGCCATGCGTACCAATGACCGCTACTTTGCCACACTGGGCAGGGTCCAATGGCAAGAGTTCATGCTCATTTTTAAGCAATACGATCTGCTCCCTCGCCGCACGCAACGACAATTCACGGGCTTGCTCTGTCACGAGAGCTTCCTCTCCGATCGAGGCATAGGGGTTGTCTGCAGCCGGATCAAATTCCCCCAACCGAAAACGGACACGGAACGTATGAAACAATGCCCGATCCAAGTCTTCTTCTTGCAGCGATCCTTGTGCCAAAGCTTCTCGAATCGCCCGCTTGGAGAGCTCCGCATCATCTGTAATGCTGTCAATTCCCGCCCGAATAGATTCGGCCACACCTGGCGTGTGGGAATCGTAATACTGATGATCGTTGACAATCCCCATGACATCACCCGCATCACTTACGACAAAGCCGTCCATCCCCCATTCGTCCCTGACAATATCGTTAACCCCATGATATAACGTAGCAGGCGTTCCATTAATTAGGTTGTAGGAAGTCATCATCGACTGGGCGCCGCCTTCCATAAAAGGCTTCTCAAAGGCTCTTAGGTAATATTCTCGCAGGTTCCGTGGGTCTATACTGGAGGAGCCGCTTCCCCGATCCACTTCATTATTGTTACCCAGAAAATGTTTTAAAGTGGCAACCGCTTTCAAATATACCGGATGATCTCCCTGTATTCCCTTGACTAACTCCTTTGACAGTTCTCCCGTCAAATATGGGTCTTCGCCGTAAGCTTCCTCATTGCGTCCCCATCTTGGGTCACGCTCCATATCCACCGTAGGTGCCCACAGGGTCAGACCGTTTAATTTAGGATCACGACGATAGTAGACACGCGCCTCATCTGCGATAACAGATCCGATTTGACGCATTAACTCCGTATCCCAAGTACATGCCAATCCTACTGGCTGAGGAAATGAAGTCGCCTCACCCAACCATGCTATCCCGTGTGCCGCTTCCGTACCGTGCTTGTAAGCTGCGACTCCCAATCGGTCAATGGCCGGCTGGTATTGCAACATGGATTCGATCTTTTCCTCCAAGGTTAGTCGCGACACGAGATCCCGTACACGCTCATCCAGATGAATCTTCGGATCTTGATATAAATATTCGATATCCGTTGTTTCATGACTCATATCCGTCATCTCCTTATCCCATTTTAAGAATATAATGAAAAGGCATACATGAAAGCGTTTTATATATCATAGCTAAAAAGGAGTATCCCGGCAACAATACCGAAAACATCCTATACTGGATGAAAGAGAGTCGCAGCATAAAGACAAAAAAAGTTGCATTTTACCTTCAATATACAAAGCTAAAAATAATATTTTTTGGTATAATCAGGATATATCATTGAAGGAGGAAGCGCTGATGAAAAATACCGGAATGACAAGGCCCCTGGATCAATTGGGGCGAATTGTACTCCCTAAGGAAATGCGCACCACAATGGATATCAATATCGGTGATTCGCTTGAATTCTTCGTAGATGAAGAAGGATTTGTATTAAGAAAATACACGGGTGTCTCCTGCAAATTTTGCGGCGCGGTGGATCACTTAACTTATTTTCGGGACAGCTTTATCTGCGCTGATTGCATTCAATTATTAAAGACCGATGAAAATGTGCATGCCACAAGCAATGATGCTATCCAGGCTCAAGAACATACCCAGCCGATCCGAAACAACACAACGTGGCAGCCCAAGCAATCCAGAGTGCAGCAAGGTGAAATGGTAAAAAAGCTTCGCAAGCTAATTCAGGATCACCCGAACCTGCCACAAAAAGTGTATGCAGAAATGCTCGATATCTCCCAAGGCCGGGTGTCCCAGTTGAAAAAGCTACTCTAAACCTTCTAAATCTATATCCCAAAATCATACACAATGTACCGACGACCCTATTCATTTTTTTGTCACAACTTCGATTGCCAGGTATAGAGTAAGGCGCATATCTACGGATGTGCCCCTTACTCTATACCTGGCTTTTTCGTGTCGGCCGCTCTTGCTAATGTGACAATAGTCACATACTCCCGATGTATACGTATATACAATATATAGATCGAAACAATTGGTTATCACTAGATATCATCAATATGTTGTTTTTGTGAAAAATATATATATTTTACTATATGGAGGGTTTTACGATGAAGGTGCTGGAGGAACATCAATTATACGACATCGGCGAGCGGGTCATTGGGGCACAAGATCTGGACATGCTGCGGGAGAATGCAAATTTGAATGGAGAATCGTTCAGCGGCAAAATGAGCAAGCTTGGGTCCGAGTATGCCAAATGGTATGCGCGCCTGCGGGTACTTCCGCCTGAACTGACGAACGCGATTGATCACGGATATGTATATGTTCACGATTTGGACCAATACGCACTCGGAACTACGAATTGTATCTTTATCCCTTTTGGCCGGTTACTACAAGACGGATTCAATACAGGCAATGGCTCTGTACGCACACCGCAAACGATTATGTCCGCTATGGCACTAGTTGCCATCATATTCCAGTCTCAGCAAAATAGCCAATTCGGAGGTGTCTCCGCCAATAAAATAGATTGGGACCTTGCCCCATACGTTGCCCGGTCCTTCCGCAAGCATCTGCGCAAGGGACTTCGGCTGTTCGAGGAAGAGATAGAATCCAGTCTGACTGACGATGAACTACATATGGCCAATCCCCATTTGCAAGAAGCCTGCCCTCGTTCATACGCATTCGCTCGCGAAGAGACGGAGACGGAAACCCGACAGGCTGCTGAATCGCTCATTCATAACCTGAACACCATGAGCAGTCGCGCGGGTGGACAGATTCCATTCACTTCACTGAATTACGGAATGTGCACGTCTGCTGAGGGACGGCTTGTTACTCAATCGCTGCTGGAGGCCACGATTCGCGGCTTGGGTAGCGGGGAAACTCCTATTTTTCCACAGCATATTTTCCAATGCAAAGAGGGAATCAATCAGGCAGAAGGCGACGTCAATTATGATTTGTTCTTACGGGCGGTAGAATGCTCTAGCAGACGGATGTATCCCAATTTTGTGAATGTGGATGCCACCTTTAACCTGCCTTTTTACCGTGCTGATGACCCGGATACCATTATAGCGACAATGGGTTGCCGTACCCGCACCATTTCTGACCGTTTCGGTAGAAATCGGCAGAGTGGTAAGGGAAATCTCTCCTTCAATACCATTAATCTGGTGCGGCTTGGCATTGAGTATGGTATTTGCACAGGCAAACGCCTGACACCTGACCGTGATCGCTTTGATGCGAGACTAGAAGAAGTTATGCGCATTGCGGTGGATGGCTTAATCCATCGCTATCAAATCCAGACCAGCCAGCCGGCCAAAGCCTCGGACTTTATGATGCGCGAAGGGGTATGGGAAGGTGGAGAACAACTAGAGCCAGATGATAAGGTGGGAAGCATACTAAAACACGGTACGCTTTCGATCGGATTCATCGGACTGGCTGAGTGCATGAAGGCACTATACGGGAAACACCACGGGGAGGATGATTTCGTATACCGCGAGGCACAGCGAATCATCACTTCTATGCGCGTGTATTGCGATCGAATGAGTGAATATCACAATTTGAATATTACATTGTTCGCTACGCCTGCCGAAGGTCTGTCGGGCAAGTTCACCTTGCTGGATCAACGTGATTTCGGGATTATTCCTGAGGTAAATGATCGAGAATATTACACGAATTCTTTTCATATTCCCGTGTATTACACACTCCCGGCTGCTCGTAAAATCAGCTTGGAAGCTCCGTTCCATAACCTATGCAACGCTGGTGCGATATCATACATTGAGCTGGACGGTAATGCGCGGAATAACCCGGATGCGTTTCTTAAAATTGTTCAATACGCGCTGCATCAGAATATCGGCTACTTCTCCATCAACCATCCGGTGGATCGTTGTACGGAATGCGGTTATGAAGGGATTATCGGGACAAGCTGCCCCCAATGTGGCACAGATGAGGAGCACACACACTTTCAGCGCTTACGTCGGGTAACCGGATATCTGACAGGAGATTATACCGTTCGCTTTAATGCTGCAAAACAGGCAGAAGTTCGAGACCGGGTGAAACATAAGTGAATTTATGTGGCTACATTCCGGAATCTCTGAATGAAGGATACGGCCTGCGTACCGTCGTGTTCATTAGCGGTTGCCGTCATGCCTGTCCCGGATGCTTTAATCCAGCGTCGTGGAGCTTCCGTGCAGGTGAGCCATTCACCCCCCAACGACAACAGGAGGTCATTCGTGACATCATGGAAAATCCGTTGTTGGACGGACTGACTCTCTGCGGGGGAGACCCGTTTTTCTCAGCAGCAGAATGCTCGCAATTTGTGCGTGACTTCCGTGCGGCCTGTCCCGACCGAACCGTGTGGGCTTACACTGGCTTTGTCTATGAAGATCTACTCACAGATCAGGAGCGACAAAAGCTAGCACTTTTGTGCGATGTGATTGTGGATGGTCGTTTTGTAGAACAGCAAAAGGACCTGACCCTTCCCTTCCGGGGCAGTCGCAACCAGCGTCTAGTAGATGTAAAAGCTAGCATTCAGGCAGGCTATACCGTTTCATTGGCTTAAACTCGGCATATGGTATATCTAATCTAGGACAAGTCTCCATCATGGATGAGGCTTGTCTTTTTTTGCATATCCCTAACAGATTCCATTGCAGTTTCTATTGCGCATCCTGCAAGTTTCACTTATGATGGTGAACAAGTATACGAGTGCATAATTATTCGTCATACCTTAACCGCATAGCTTGGAGATAGGTGTCTGTTCTATTCAGATCAGGCTTAAAAGGGAAGCCGGTGCAAATCCGGCACGGTCCCGCCACTGTAAACGGGGAACTTTCAGCTGTTCATACAACCACTGGTCCACAGACCGGGAAGGGATGCTGAGAGTCATGATCCGTAAGTCAGGAGACCTGCCTATTTTAACAACATCGCAAGTACCTACGGAAGATAGGGAGGTGTTAAGAGCAGTCGCCGTATTTTTGATTTTTTAATCACGGAGGCATTCTTTCCCCTACTTATTTTTAACTCTGGGGGGAAGAATGCCTTTTTTGGTACGTAAAAATAAAACAGCCACCCGCTAGGAGGAAAAGTACATGTCCGTCATTGAATGGCCTGAATTGTCCGGCTTAATTAGCAGTAATCTGGGATATCCGCGTATCGGCGAAAACCGGGAATGGAAGAAAGCACTGGAACGCTTCTGGAACGGCAGTATTAACGAAAGCGAACTGCAAACGGAGATGAAAAGATTACGGTTGGAGCATCTGAGCAAGCAGCGTGACAAGGGGATTGATCGCATTCCTGTCGGAGACTTCTCCTATTATGATCACATGCTGGATACATCTGTGATGTTCGGTCTGGTACCCGAAAGGTTCAACCATCGTCCCGCAGGTCCGGTTCCTCTGTCCGTGTATTTCGGGATCGCTCGTGGACAGAAGGGAGCAACCGCCAGTGAAATGACCAAATGGATGAATACCAATTATCACTACATCGTTCCTGAATTGGCAAACGCAGTCCCGGTGTTCACTGAAAATAAACCTTTACAGGCTTATCTTGAAGCAAAACAGGAGCTAGGCATTGATGGGAAACCGGTCCTCATCGGCCCCTATTCATTCGTTACCCTTTCCAAAGGCTATGATCGTAAGGAACTTGCTTCTATTATAAGAACCTTCCTGCCTTTATACACCCGTGTCCTGTCTGAACTAGCAGCAGAAGGTGTTCAATGGGTCCAAATCGATGAACCTGTCCTGACCACCTCATTCCCAGTAGAGGATCTGGACATTATTCAGGAAGTCTATGAAGCTTTGACCCAAGCTGCGCCCTCTTTAAATATAATGCTGCAAACCTACTTTGGCAGCCTGGACCATTATGAGCGTCTGTCCGCACTTCCGGTACAGGGACTGGGTCTTGATTTTGTGTATGATGATGGCGAAAATCTTCAGCATATATTGCAGCATGGTTTCCCTAAAGGAAAAACGCTGGGCGCTGGGGTCATTGATGGGCGCAATATATGGCGCAGCGACCTGAACGCTGTGGCTACCCTGCTGGGCCAGTTAGCGGAACAAACCACTGCCGAGCAGCTTATCGTTCAGCCATCATGCAGTCTCCTGCATGTGCCAGTTAGTCTAGAGGCAGAGCACAAGCTAGATCGAGAACTGGTCCAAGCGCTGGCCTTTGCCGATGAAAAGCTTGAGGAAATCGCCGTCCTGACGGCTGCACTTGGCAAACACGATCCATCCGCACTCACCAAGCTTGGACAAAGTGCAGATGCGGTAGCCCGTTTCAACAGCTCAGCGGCACGCGTACAGACAGCTGCCGATCTGGCTGACTTACTAGCCAAGGAGCCTCTGTCACGCAGCGTTCCTTTCGCTGAGCGTCGTGAGATTCAGCAAAATAAGCTGAAGTTGCCTCCGCTGCCTACGACGACTATTGGTAGCTTCCCGCAAACTGCCGAGATCCGCAAGGCCCGCCTGCACTATCGCAAAGGAGAATGGTCTGCCGAGCAATACCGGACGTTCATCCAACAGCAAATCAAGGAATGGATTGATATTCAGGAGGACATTGGCATTGACGTGCTTGTACACGGGGAATTTGAGCGGACCGATATGGTTGAATTTTTTGGCGAAAAGCTGAACGGCTTTGCTTTTACGCAAAACGGATGGGTACAGTCCTACGGCTCCCGCTGCGTCAAACCACCGATTATATACGGAGACGTTTCCTTCGATCAGCCCATGACTGTGGAAGAAACGGCATTCGCCCAATCGTTAACCTCCAAGCCTGTTAAGGGAATGCTTACAGGCCCTGTGACCATTTTGAACTGGTCTTTTGAACGTAATGATATTCCGCGCAGTCAAGTCGCTTTACAGTTGGCTCTGGCATTACGGGCAGAGGTAGAGGCACTGGAACAAGCGGGCATCGGCATGATTCAGGTCGATGAACCCGCAATTCGTGAAGGGCTTCCGCTGAAAAAAGAACAACAGCAAGCCTATCTGGATTGGGCGGTTCAAGCCTTCCTTGTGACCACGGCCACCGTTGAGCCTGCGACCCAAATCCATACGCATATGTGCTATTCTGAATTTCAGCATATGATTCAGTCCATCTCTGACATGGATGCCGACGTTATATCTATTGAAACTTCGCGAAGCCACGGAGAACTGATTGTCAGCTTTGAAGATCAGGTATACGACAAAGGCATCGGTCTGGGCGTGTACGATATCCACAGTCCGCGCATCCCCGATGTATCTGAAATGCTAAGCATGATCCAGCGTGCCCTGCGCGTACTGCCATCAGATTTGTTCTGGGTTAATCCGGATTGTGGTCTGAAAACCCGCACCAAAGAGGAATCTGTCGCCGCCTTGCGACAAATGGTACAAGCGGCTCAAGCAGCCCGGGCTGCATTGGCTGTATCCAACTAATTTTTTATCGTTTCGAATCACGCCTTCATTTTCAACATATTCTGTTCCCCTTTCCGGTCCTTTCTGCTAAAAGCCCGGGAAGGGGATTTATTCTAGGTCATATAATGTATAAGCGCCTTGAATATGCTTCATTTTCATCTGCTTCATATGTACGCCTAAGCCATGTTCTCGATCCCAGGAACAACTAAAATTCAAATACAGTTCATCCTTTGCCGATGAGTCGGAAATCAGTATAGACATAAGCTGTATTCGATTCAACAATTGTTCCGGCCGCTCCACATAAGGCGCATATTCATCCGGGTCCTCTCCCCATGTACTGTAAGCATTCCGATACTTTTCCACGATGCCAGCATAATGATGGTGTATGGATTCCAACACTTGAGGATGAATAGCTGATGAATATTCCATATACTGCTCCCATGTCTTTTTTTGCAACTGTGTAGGTTCTTCTATCGTCTGTGCCTGTTCTTCGGAGTCGGCTCCCACGATAAATTCGACTTCTACTTCCGAGGGTTGCCCGCAAAAATTAAGTTGTACTACACCACGCAGAACAATCTCCTCAGATACATCCCAAGATTCATCATCCTGTTCCAGTTCCATATACCAGTGTTTCCAATCCATCCTTTACCCACCTCTTCATAAAAAGTATCTTTAACCGTATTGAATACTTTACAATCTATCATTTTAATGAATGAAATTAAAGCGGCATCCTATCTGTGCTTCCAGCCATATTTCGATGAATTCCCAAATAAAAATACTTTTTTCTACAACATTCGCTACTCAATAAAGCCTCCAAGGAAGGAAATCTGTCCATTTTGACACAAATATTTTATTATTAAAAATTTAGTACCTTGCATTAATCAGTACATGATGTTAAATTATACCTGACTACTGTTCTATAATTAGTACCCGTGACAAATTACGCACAAACACACGTTTCTTTCCCTTATTCCGAACGACACCTATGAATTATTGATAACATCCAGGAAGGGAGCACCGCTCGTGAATGTGAACATCCAATTCAAAAAAGGGGTACTGGAACTGTGCGTTCTCGTTCTAATTGGACGCAAAGACCGTTATGGCTACGAGTTGGCGCAAGCCGTCTCCCGTCATATTGAAGTAGCCGAGGGAGCCCTATATCCACTGCTTCGCCGTCTGGTATCAGAAGGATACTGCACAACGTATTTACAGGAATCGACCGAGGGGCCTCCTCGCAAATATTATCGGCTGACCGATACTGGCAGTCATTATACAAGAATACTTACGCGGGAATGGAATGATTTTGTCCATAATGTCGCAAGCCTACTGGAGGAAGGAAATTCCGATGAATAGAAAACAGTTTCTTACAGAGGTGGAACAGCGTCTTTCTCCTCTCCCTGCAGAGGTACGCAATGAGCTGCTTAGTGATTTGAGCCAGCATTTTGACTACGGGTTGGTTAATGGCAAAAGCGAAAGTGAGATTGCCAATGAGCTGGGTAACCCAGAGGATATTGCCCGAGAAGCGTTGGATGATCCCAATGCAGCCTGGAACGCTTCTCCTCCGCTTCGCCAGGGAAGCTTTGCACGCAATATTTTTACTTTCCTAGGGCTGTTGTTTCTTAACTTGCTGATCTCCATCCCGATTATGGCTACCCTATGGGTAGTATGGGCTTCATTGGCTGTGGTATCGATCAGCTTCATTGTAGCCCCCCTTCTCGCTGTTACTGATTATGCGCTAAACAGCACCTTTTACCCGGCCAAATTCTTTTTCTCTATCACGTTGACGGGTATAGGTCTATTGCTGCTGCCTGGTGTACGTTATCTCTTACTCCTTATGGTCAAAGGCACAGTACGATACTGGAAATGGAATCAGACTACCCTGAGGGGAGCTTACTAACAACATGAATAAAAAGTGGTTTATTGCAGCAGGTCTGTGCATTGTCATCGGTGTAGCCGGAATGGTGGCCTACGGTGCCCCATGGAGTCAACAAGTCATGAAGGAAACAACTGCGATTAACAAAAAATGGACGTTTACACGTGGTCAGCTACAGAAGCTGAAAGTGGACAGCTCTGATGATGTCTCTATTTTGTTTACTCCTGGCTCTGGCGACCAAGGTACGATACGCATTAGTGGAGAAGTTCAGACAAAGGTAGCCGACCAAATTCATAATGCCCAAATTGAGAACGGTAAGCTTACGATTCAATCGGAGCCGGCTCCTTCCTTGTCATTCTTTTCGATCACTCCTGATTTGGATCAAACGATTACCGTAGAGATGCCCTCTGGCGAAACACTAACTGACCTACAGGTAGATGCACATTCAGGGAATGTAAAACTTCAGGATGCCTCCGTGCAGAATACTTCCATCACCGCTACTTCAGGCACTGCCGAGATTACAAACCTCCAAAGTACCCACCTGATCGCAAATTTAACATCCGGCAATTTTACAGCCAGTCAGCTTGCAGCAGATATGGAGTTAAAGCTTACTTCAGGTGATGTTACCATTCGTGATTATAGCGGTAATGGCCTTATTTCCCTAACCTCAGGGGAGACAAATATTACGCAACGTGCCGTAGCCAACTTGGAAGTGAATGCTGATTCTGGTGACGTGAAGATTAAGCAAGCTCCCGATTTTAAAGGTGTTTATAATGTCCGCTCTGACTCTGGGAGTATCAATACTCCCGAATCTGTTCCCGGTAGTGTGAACGTGATTAAGGTCGAAACCACTTCAGGGGATATTTATATTTCCAAATAGAGACCTCTAAATGAATGCCTCATCAGAGGCGAAGTTTGGTTCAATGAGTTTAACCTTGTATAATGTAACCATGTGCCCAGATGCACAACCACATTATAGATTAATAAGGAGGAGACTGGATGGAACTTAAGAATAAAACAGCTATTATTACAGGAGCCAGTAAAGGAATCGGTAAAGCAATTGCCGAAACTTTAGCTAAGGAAGGCGTTAACCTGGGATTAATTTCACGCACATTGACTGACCTGCAAAAGCTGCAGGATTCACTGGGGAGTACATACGGTGTGAAAGTGGTGAGTGCTGTTGCAGATATATCGGATCGCTCACAGGCCGCTGCCGCTGTAGCTTCACTGGAACATGAGCTAGGCGCTGTCGACATTTTGATCAACAATGCAGGCATTGCTACCTTTGGCACAGTCGCGGAGATGGACCCCGAAGAGTGGGAACGTATTATTCGCGTAAACCTGATGGGAACCTATTATGTCACACATGCTGCGCTTCCAAGCATGCTGGCGCAAAAGAGCGGAAACATTATTAATATTTCCTCGACGGCAGGAGAACGGGGTTTTGCAACAGGCTCAGCATATTGCGCATCCAAATTTGCTTTGATGGGCTTCACGGAAGCACTGATGCAGGAAGTTCGCAAATCTAACATTCGCGTCACCGCGCTGACTCCAAGCACTGTCAATACAGAACTGGCGGCAAACGCAGGCTTACCTATTGGTGATGAGGATCGCATGCTTCAACCGCAGGATTTGGCCGATCTGACATTAGCCACATTGAAACTGCCTCCACGAGTTCAATTAAAAGTAGCCGGTATTTGGACAACCAACCCACAGTAGTTCGACATGACATCTTAGATTCATTGGCTGTACAATGCTCCGGCAGACGTAATTGTTCGTCATGCCGGAGCTTTTTTTTTCAGCATAGCTATACCAAAACAAACTGTAATATAAGCGCTTTGTACTTCCAGCATATATACATACAATTCCTACAACTATAAGCGCATTTCAGGAAAGGGGAAAAATGATGAAGAACACAGGAATGACACGGCCATTAGACCATTTAGGCCGCATTGTGCTGCCTAAGGAGCTGCGCAATTCTATGAATATTAATATTGGAGATGCCCTCGATTTTTTTATTACCCCAGAGGGACTGATGATTCGCAAGTATACGGGGGTTTCTTGCTATTTTTGTGGTGCCGTAGATCATTTGAGCTATTTCAGGGATCATCTGATATGTAAAAGTTGTATTGAAAATCTGAAGAGCGATAATCCTTCTAGTCATTTGAGTGAAGCACGTCCTGTCCAGCCCAAGAAAAGAAGGAGTTACAGAAATCAGAATGATCTCCTGAATAAACTAAAACAGCTCATGCAGGAGCACCCAAATGTATCTCAAAAAGAATTAGCCGAAATGCTCGAACTATCCCAGGGACGCGTGTCGCAGCTTAAAAAGCTACTCCTTTAGATCAACCGACCCAATCTCGTCTGTTTTAATCAACAAAAAAAGAGCCTGACGGCTCTCGGATCATCTTTGTTACGCAATGTCAGACTGCTCCATAATCGGGACCCGATAGGCCAGCAAGGACTCGTCTATTACGGCAGAAATAAACGTTGCATCTATTTCAGGCACCAACCCAAGCGCATAATTCCATGCGTTTTCTTCAATTTGCAGCGCAAGTCGTTGCCGGGTCCCTATCCCACTCTCTTGCTCCAACGCATCGGAGAGGTCCACTAATTCCGTATCGGCGGCGTGCCCAATCTCATGTGCAAGCACAACTGTAAAATACTCCTCAACTCGATCAATGCTGCCGAACATCTGTAAACACTGTGTTTCGATAACGTCCGTATACATGGTAATGGCGTGAGCATTCATAGCATATTTGCCCCCAATCAGCCTTCCACCAGGAAAACGTTTTTCCAGCTTGACTGTCACACCTATAGCAGCCCGTTCCAAAAGCTCAGCGACAATGCGCTCTGCCTGATATCTTTCCAACTTAGCTTCGCTCCTCAAACCAGAATATATAAAGTGATATTTACTCTAAATTCATGAAATCATGGATGTGTTCATACCATACACAGTACGATATTATACCTTTTTACAAAGGAGAATACCATGTCAGAAGATTATTATGCAGGCTGGGGAACACTTGCCTTGATTAATGCCGGCTTGGCACAATCCAAAAATCGGAGCGGGCTAAATTGGTTTTTTCTCTCCCTATTAATAGGACCACTGGCTACCCTATTTATCGTTGCATGGGATAAGCTCGAGTCCTAATGCAGCAATCAGGTCATTCCCATCGTTATCCGGAATGAAAAGGACAGCCTTGGCGTTTCTGCTGAAGCACTGTATCTGATACTGTATTAGCCTGTCTCGACATATACGACTTCTCTTGAACTCCGAAATTCGGCTTCACAAGCCGATTATCGTAGGAATTATGAAAAATATGCGTTGTCGCCGGGGATAGCGGGGGAATCAGCCATGTCCAATTGCCTGTCAGTGCGCGCCCAGCCTTGGCTTCCCGTTCCTCAAACAGCTTGAATTGTGCCGCTGCGGTATGGTGGTCGACAATGCTGACTCCCGCCTTTTTGAAAGAATGCAGCACAGCAATATTCAATTCCACCAGCGCCCGATCACGCCAAAGCGTTGTTTCACTCGTCGTATCCAGCCCCATCAGCTTAGCCACCTGTGGCAACATATTATAGCGGAAGGTATCCGCAAAATTGCGGGCGCCGATTTCTGTTCCCATATACCAGCCGTTAAAGGGAGCCGCTGTATAGATGATACCGCCAATCTCCAGCGTCATGTCCGAAATCATAGGCACAGCATACCAACGTAATCCCAAGGAAGCGAAACCCGAGATTTCTGGATGCTCAATGGCCACCTCCATTACCAAATGTTCAGGAATATCATATAGCTCGGGAGGCCGCCCGCCTGCTTCCACAACCAGTGGCAATATATCAAAAGGAGTCATCGCTCCTTGCCAGCCCATGTCTTTACAAGCATTGGTAAAATCTACCGAGATCGGGTCCCCGATGACCCCTTGACCGGTTTCATATCCAGCGTAACGAATGAGTTGATGGTTCCAGATGCGGATATTCGGCTGCCCTGGCTTGGAGGCGCGGAATACAGTAAGCGTTGGCTTAATTTTACCGCCATTCGTTCCTATGCGTATATGCTCCAAGAGCTCGCGAACCACTTCCGTTGCATCTGACGCGCCCCGCGCATCCCTGACCAAAAGCTTGTCCCAAAATAAGCGACCGATGCAACGATTGCTATTGCGCCAAGCCATAAGTGCCCCGTGCTCCAGCTCTTCGTACGTATGATCATACGTTCCCGTAGTCTCTATGTCGTGATGAATATTAAGAAGCCGGGCCTCCGCTTCATCGCGGCTTCGGCCCAGCTCCTCATAACATGTATATATAAACTGCTCCGCTTCATGCAAAAGCTGTTGTTTCACTTCCATAACACACACCCCATCCCGGCAGCTCTATAACTCTAGAGCCTGTGGTCTTCCACGCCTTCTCGTTATTATACTCCAGTGGCAGAGTGGAACCAACGGGATGTGTGTCTTGTTCACCTGATCTCCATATACATGGAAGTCTATACCAATGGGTTATCCCAAATACGCACTCAGCATCCAGATGTGTTTATCCATTGCTTCTCTTAAGCCGTTAAGAAGATCCTCTGTCGCTTTATCCTGTGCCGCTTCCGCTGCTTCCATCCCATTAGCCAGCTCAACAGTGATGGTTTTAAAATCAGCAACAACGGACTTCACCATATCCTCAGCTGTCTGCTTACCTGCGGACTCCTGAATAGCTGAAAGTTGCAAATGCTCCTTCAAGGTCGCAGCCGGACGGCCACCAATAGCCAACAATCGTTCAGCAATCGTATCTAGATTAGCTGTTGCTTCATTGTAAAGTTCTTCAAATTTAGCATGCAATGTGAAGAATTTAGGTCCTTTCACATACCAGTGGAAATAATGCAGTTTCGTGTACAATACAGACCAGGTAGCTACCTGACGATTCAATGCCTTGTGCAATTCTTGAATAGCCTCTTGTGTAGGTGCGTTCGTATGATTTAATGTACTCATGTTTAAAATCCCCTCTCGTTCAAATATAGTTGGTGTAAAGCTTGGATGCTCGTTAGCAGTAGTGTCTGATTTTCTTCAAAATTCCATGCGTCAATCTAATAAATCTTAATCAATTAATTTAGACTTAATCTAAATCCTGTTTTAATTATAACACTGTGACGATGTTTTTCAAGTCCTTATTCGATTTTAATCATGAAGATTACATGAACTAATTGTAAAGCAAACTCTACATGCAATCGGGTACCCAGAATCAAGACTTGTTTATCTTTTATACATAGGTTACATCAATAGGAGGATAGAAGATGTTAACTTTGTTTGCTAAAGCATCAAAAAAGAGCCGGCCCATAAGAGGGTCGGCTCTTTTATTATTCTTGCATCTCTGAAGTTTCCACGATTAAAGGTACAACCTTGCCAGCATTTACATCAATCAGGCCGTGATCGGTAATTTTCAAGGCCGGGCTGACCGGCAAAGAATGCGTGCTCAGCGACATGATTGGATTGTAATGGCGGTAGCCCAGCGACAGCAAGGCTGAACGCAGCTCCTTCACATGCGCCGCAACCATTTCCAGCGGTCCTTCTGTTAAGATCCCGCCTACGGTTAAAGGCAAATGGGACAGCACCTTGCCATTTTCAACTACGCAAAAACCGCCTTGGCTGGCAAGAACCGTATTCGCAGCCAGTATCATATCTTGCTTGTTATGCCCTACGACCAGCAAGTTATGGTTATCGTGCGAATAGGTGGTTGCCACTGCCCCACGTTTAATCGTATCTCCCCCGATCAAACCGTAAGCACGGTTGCCATTCTTTCCATACCTCTCAAACGTAGCAATCAGTCCATGTTCACCATGTTCCCATACCAGTTCCCCCTGCTCTACTTGTGCAGGTGCAATCCGTTCACTTGTAAAAGTAGAGCCATCTTTGACCATCATAACACGGCATTGATGTGTGCCATCAGCTACATCCATCTTTACAGTAAAATCCTGCTCCGTGAGGGGATTGAGCTTCACACTTTGATAAAAGTGGGCGGGGAAGCGGCATTTTATTGGTGCTTGATGGTATTCCTCGAACTTATCGAATACCTTGAGTCCGTCCTTATAGACTTGCTCCACATCAAATTGACCAAGATCCGACAGCAGTACAAAGTCAGCTATTTTTCCCGGTGCAATGGTTCCGCGGTCATGCATACGCATCCGTGCAGCAGGAGTAAACGTAGCTGCATAAATGGCATCCTCAGGCTTCATGCCCATTCCGATTGCTTTACTTACAATATGGTTTAGATGCCCTCGCTCTACGAAAGAGTCTGGCATCACATCATCCGTTACAAAGCAAAAATGTTGTGCCACATCTTCCTGAATAAGATAGTCCATCACTTCAGGGGTCATGGATTTTTCCTGGATTTCAATAAACATCCCCGCAGCCATCCGCGCCTTCATACCTTCAATACTTTGGTGAGTATGGTCTGAGCCTATCCCCGCATAGATCAACTGATGCAGGTCCAGATCAAGCAACTGTGGCGTATGACCTTCAATGATCAGCTCCGGGTAGTGCTCACGAACATGGCGTAAGATGCGATTCGTCTTGCTCTCTGGATCACGAATGACATCCACATAGTTCATAATTTCACCCAGGCAGATCATTTCACCCGTTTGCAGCAGCGCATCAATCTCGGGAATACCGATCTCGCCTCCTGAGGTTTCGAGCGGTGTTGCCGGGACGGAGCTTGGGATGCCGTAGAACATATCAGCCACGCAATCCTTGCTGGCTTCCATCATTTCCTGGACGCCTTCCAATCCGAAAACATTCGCCATTTCGTGCGGTTCTGGTACAATCGTCGTTATCCCATTGCGAATCAGTCCATAGGAAAAGGTTGCCGGTGTCACCATTGTGCTTTCGATATGCAAATGGATGTCGATCAGGCCGGGAATCATATATTTCCCGTGCCCTTCGACAATTTCAGCAGCCTCGAAAGACTCCAGACCACGCTGACCGATATACATAAACTTGCCATCAAGTATAGCTACATTACCTTCTTCGAACGTCTTGTAGTAACTGTTATACACCTTAACTTGTAAAATCATTTTGTCTGCACGCATGATGTATCTCCTTCATCGAACCCGCTGATTATTGGACCAGCACCATTTTATCTGCCGGAAAATGCAGGGTAACCCGCTGACCACTCAGGTAAGGCGTATCCATTTCCTGATTAGCCGTAAAGTTGCCTTTCGCCGTTTCTACCACATACTGATAGCTACGCCCCAGGTAAGTACTTACCTTAATAATACCGGGAAGCTCATTTTCTCCTGTCTCGTTGCCTTCTGTTCGAATGACCAAATCATCCGGGCGAATAGCGCCCTGACGAGCACCCGGCTGGGCCGTACCCTGATTACGCGCTACGCCGAATGAAAGATCACCTGTATTCAGTCGAATACGATCCCCTTCTTCAGTACGCTCGTCAAAGCTTAGAAAATTATTAAACCCAATAAAACGGGCGACAAATTCGGTCGTCGGATATTTAAAAATGGTCGATGGAGCACCTAATTGTTCGATGTTCCCCTTATTCATAATCGCAACCTGGTCAGAAATCGAAAAACATTCCTCCTGATCATGCGATACATACACGGTAGTGATGCCCAGTTCCTGTTGAATACGGCGGATTTCCACACGCATATTTACACGCAGGTTAGCATCCAAGTTACTCAGAGGTTCATCAAACAACAGCAGATCGGGTTCAATCACAAGCGCTCGCGCAATCGCAACACGTTGACGCTGTCCGCCTGATAATTCACCGGGGAAACGTTTTTCAAATCCCCCCAGGCTAACCGTTCCCAGCATCTTCATAACGCGGCGCTTTATATCATCTTCCTTTACTTTGCGTAACCGCAAACCAAAGGCAACATTATCAAAAACAGACAAATGCGGAAAGAGTGCATAACTTTGAAATACAAAGCCGAAGTTCCGTTTATTCACCGGAACCCGAGTATAATCCTTATCGCCAAACAAAAATGTTCCTTGTTTAGCTTCGAGAAATCCTGCAATGAGACGAAGTGTGGTCGTTTTGCCACAACCGCTCGGTCCGAGCAACGAGAGCAATTGCCCCCGTTCAAGCTGCAAATCGAAATCCTGCAAGATCAGTTGGTTGTCATAAGCGACCGATACGCGATCCAGAGTAAGCAGTGCCATAAGGTTGAAGCCTCCATTACCTTTTAGTGAAGTAAGACAATCCCATCAGTCGTTCAATCAAGAACATCAGGATACCGGTTAAAATCATCAGCATAACCGAAATCGCCGCAATCGTCGGGTCAAAATAATTTTCGACGTAAGTCAGCATTTGAATGGGCAGGGTGCTGAATCCCGGTCCTGTCATAAAGACGGAAATGTCGACATTGTTGAATGATTCCAGAAAGGCAATCAGGATAGCCGCAATAATGCCTGAGCGGATGTTGGGCAGAACCACTTTGAAAAAGGTTTCCAGCCGTCCAGCCCCCAAACTAAGCGCTGCTTCCTCAATCGCAAAATCAAAGTTAGACAAACTGGATGCAATGACTCTAATAATGAACGGCAACATAATCACCGTATGTCCGATCAATAGTCCGGCATATACTGGTAAATGGTAAACTATGATCAAATAGCGCAGCAGTGTAAAACCAAGCACAATACCCGGTATGAGCAACGGAGAAAGGAACAAAGCATTCAGCGCATCCTTCCCACGAAACGAAAAACGACTAAGCGCATAGGCGGCAGGCATACCAATCAGCAGTGCCAAGATGTTGCCTAGCAGAGAGACCACAATGGACGTTTTGAACGTGGACATAAACAAATCCACTTCAAAAATATTTTCATACCAGCGCAAGGAAAAGCCCTGCGGAGGGAATTTTAATACCGTGCCCGGCTCGAAAGAAGTGACCGATATGATCAACAGCGGACCGAGCAGAAAGATGAAGACCAGCAGGCTAAAGAAGCCTAGTCCGTAATGTTTCTCCCGCATATCCACCTACCCCTTCGGATTGAGTTTATGGGCCGCCTTATTTAAGAGACCGACCACGATAAATGTAATACCAATCATAATTGTTGCAATAACAGAAGCTAAAAACCAGTCGTTTAGCGTCATCGCGTTCTGATACAAAAATGTAGCGATAACCCGCTGTTTTCCTCCAAGTAGTGCTGGTGTCGTATATGCAGTCAGGCTGCCCACGAAAACGAGAATGCTTCCAATGATCAGGCCAGGCACAGACAGCGGAAATACGATTTTACGAAATGCGCTGAATCTGGAGGCCCCGAGGCTCTGAGCAGCATGAACAAGATCACCGTCGATATTTTCGAGTACACCAATCAGTGAAATAATCATCAGCGGTAAAAACAAATGAACCAGACCAATAATCATCGCTGCCGGAGTATACAAAATATTCAGCGGCTCATCTACAAGTCCTAAACCGATGAGCACGTTATTTAACAGTCCCTTGCGACCCAGAATGACCATCCAGCTGAATGACCGCACCACCGGACTCGTCAATAATGGGAAGATAGCCAGCGCTAGCAGGATCCCTTTACGACGCGGGGCCTTTTGCGAAATATAATAAGCCGTCGGGAAGCCAAGTAATACGCACACGAGTGTCGTTACGACACTGACTTCCAGCGTAGTCAGCAATATTTTCAGAAAATAAGGGTCCTTGAAGAAATGGAGATAGCCTTCTAGGGTGAATGAGCTGTTCTGTACGAAGGTCGAACCGATCGTCAACACAATCGGAATGACCATGAACACCGCCAGAAAGAGCAGACCTGGCAGCAGCAGCCAATACAAGTATGTTTTCTTCATGGGTATCTCCTTGCGGTTATCAAAATGTTATTCCTTATTCAGCACCTGGATAAACAGCTCCAGAAAAGCTTCGCTGTCCACCTGTTCGCATACATTCATATTGGGGCTATGATTGAGGCGGTTCTGCACATCGCCCACCGTTTGTCCGTCACATATACGACTGGAGGTTTCCACGTCGACATACAACGACGAGGTATCGACTAACCTCGAATTCAATGCGACACCCACGGCAAGCGGGTCATGAAGCGCACAGGCTTTTACCCCGTTGCGTTCTTCATAACGCTTGGTATAAACGGCCGTGCTTTCAGCTACATAATTACGAATTGCTGGGCGGGTCAGACGAGCAATATGATCCGCAGTCAGCAGAGCCTTCCGTGTTACATCCAGTCCCACCTGTATCAACCGACCAAATCCTGCATGAAATACGATTCGTGCGGCTTCAGGGTCAGCATACATGTTGTACTCCGCTACAGGTGTAATATTGCCGCACCCGTGAATAACACCGCCCATAAAAATGACTTCATCGACGTGATCCGTCAGTTCGGGACACTTCAGCAGCGCCAGTGCCAGATTGGTGAGTGGCCCGGTGCAAATGAGCGTCACTTCCCCCGGGTGAGCCATCACGGTGTCAATAATGATATCCGGTGCAAAACCTTCGGACGCAGACATGGCTGGGACTACTCCATTCAGTGCGCCTCCAATGCCGTCTTCTCCATGGACACGATGCTCGTGCAGGCCTTTACGTATTAAGGGGGCCTCCGCCCCCCGATAAACCGGAATATCCGGTCTATCCAAAAGGTCGAGGATTTTGCATGTGTTCAATGTTGCTTGTTTAAGTGAAACATTACCGCATACCGTAGTAATCGCTTGGATATCCAGTTGACCACTTTTGGCGGCTAGTAAAATACCCAACGCATCATCAATGCCCGTATCTACATCTAATATAACCTTCTTCATTATTGTGCAACTTCCCGGTTCCAGCGATCTGTCCATGCCTTGATATGATCGTTAACGAACTTCATATCCAGCTTGGTCAGCTTGTTCACTACCTCTGTACCGTACGTAATTCCCTCTGTATCCGCACCGGACAGTACCACCTGCGTATTCACCGGGGAATCAACCTTCGCCTTGGCGGATTTTTCTTGAACTTCCTTACTCAGCTGCCAGTTGATAAATTCCTCAGCCAGCTCCTTCTGGTCGGAGCCTTTCACTACATTAATCGTGTTCATTACTGCGTAAGCACCTTCACTAGGAGCTACAAATTTCGCTCCTGGCACAGCCGCCTGCAAATCTTTGAAGTACATTTCCATGATTGGACCGCCGGCAATTTCTTGTTGACTAAACATGTTCACAAACTCAGATGTTTTGCTATAAAACTTAACGATATTCGGACTCAGCTCTTTCAGTTTTCCGAAGGCTTGGTCTTCATTAAACTCCTTACTACCCGCTACCTTGGAGGCTGCATCTACCATCATCGGTCCGGCAGTCGCCGTAATATTCGGCAAAGTCACGTTTCCTTTGAACTCAGTTCCCCACAGGTCAGCCCAAGAGGTCACATTCTTTTTCACCAGCTCCGGATTATAGGCAATACCGAGACGCCCGACCGTATAAGCAGGACCATACTCCTCACCCAGCGGTGCTTTGGCAATATCATAAATTTGGTTCAGGTTCGGCACCTTGCTGCGATCCAGCTTCTCAAACAATCCCTGTTGGATTCCTTGTTGAGCATAATAATCGGACAGATAAATCAGATCGACGTCTGTGCTGCCTTGACTGATTTTGTTCAACCGTTCCGCGTTATTTCCAATTTCGACCACGATATCAACGTTATGTTCTTTTTCAAAAGGCTCGTACACTTCTTTGTTAAAAAAGTCCTCGGAAAAGCCCCATGTGGAAATAACTAGTTTCTTTTTCCCATCAGCTGAACCATCTTTTCCATCTGTCTGACCGCCAGTAGCATTACTGCCGCAACCTGCCAGTACCACGGATGCCAAGGTCACAGCCATAAACCCTTTAAACCATTTCTTCATATGAAACTCCCCCTATTTTTTATTATGCACACCTTATGACACAAAAAAGAAAAGTACTCTTGTAAAACAAGAATACTTTTCTTCGTAAACAAAGAATAAGTTGATCCCGCTGCGCGTTATAACAGGTTCTCCCCTCAGATAGATCCGAAGCGAAAAGCCGAATATCCAATTTTATTAGGATTCCTTCAGAATGATGTTCGTAATAGCCCACTGCGTTGCTGAATCATAATCACGCAGTAAAGCATCTATATCGAGCTCCATATCCTCAATCAGCTTCTCGCGAAGTCTCTTCTTGTACAGCATGGACATTCGGAAATCCACTTCCAGCTTCAAGCCGGGGGCTTCCACTTCCAATGCCGCCGAGCGTGGAGAACGCCGGTGCTTCGCCACAAAGGTAACAATGTTGTTCTCAACGGTGGCCCGCAGCAGCGTGGTCCCGAAGCCGAACAGTTCCTTTGAAACTTCATTGTAAATCTGGCACATCCGCTTCTTGCTTTCGTTACTGTCGAGCAGCGTCATGAACCCACCCTCATCAGCATATTACGTACAATCAATCTTTCAACACGATAGATTATACATAAATATACGATAAATAGCAAACAAAAATCCCTAATCCAATCACATATGATGCGAAAAAGCGAACAATATGTCGAACTTTGTAGCTTTTCAACATTTTTACACCTTTTTTAACTCATCCTCAAGCTTCCGAACGCTGCTATATTCGCCCACAGGGTAATTTTAAAGTAGACTCCGGTAAATCTCTGGCCAAGGGTTTTATCGTCGTCATTCCAGAGGAAATTTTTTTCCTTCTACTATATATGTAGTTTTTACTTAAATGCATTTAACCGTACCCCGCGGGAGTCCCCTAGCGATTGTACGGTTTTTTTGTTATGTAGCTGACTGGCCAGATGGGAACCCCTTCAAGAAAAAGCCGATTGAATCCACGAGGACACTACAAGAGTAGCCGGCCACAGCAGCATAAAGTTAGCAATAATATATGCCTTCTTAAAAGCATAACGATGATAAAAATACCAACAGATCCAAGATATGAATATTCCTATCGGGTAGCTCATTATGACATAGGCAAAAATATAATTGCTGAGATAATCTCCAGCTGTTGGTGCATCGAAAGAAAATGCGACCACCATCAGCATGGCCGGATAGGCAAATAACGTTAAGCCATAAACGATATTCAATATAAGTAAAATGACAAATGCATTTTGATCTTTCATGATGTTCTCCTAACTATTGCAGTCCGTCTGTATCACCATTGTGCAGCCCGTTTGCGTCTCTCCTCACGCCGATCAGCTTCTTCCATTTTCCGAATATAACGTTTCAACTGCTCTTTATGGTCGTCCAATTCCTGTATTCGTACAGTTGTGCCTTGGAGAAACGTCTCCATTTTACGTGTTAATTCAGCAGCCGATTCGCCCCGCCAGTCTTGCAGCCTACCATATATATTTCTCATCTGCTGCTCCTGATGCTGAAGTCTTTGCTTTAGCTGCTCGCATTGCTGAACAGCCCTACGCAGATCCCCCAGGCTCAAAGATATTCTGCTCATCTCTTTCGCCTCCCGTTGTGTTCTTCCAGCTGCTCTTTCTTATTGATCCACCATCGTAAATTCTTGGCCCTTACGATCTATATATTCTGCTATCTCTGTAATCGATTCCTGATACCAGCGATTAATCCGATCCAGTGTCGCCGTAGCACTATGCGCAAGCGGGGTCAAAGACTGACTTTCACTTGTCCCGATATGAGCCTGAAATAACTGAATGGACGCACGGGTATCACTGGAAAATCCATGCAAGCTAGAACGCATCTGATTAGCCGCATGCTTTAGCTCCTCAGGTGTTAATTGAATTGTGCCTCCATTTCTGTTGCCCACAAAATATGCCCCACCATTAGTGCGACCATCTTGTTGTCCTGCTCCCATCAAATTCACACCCAGTGCAGTAGCAGCAAACTGCCCGAAGGCCCCCATTTGTCCCCCATAGCGTTCAACCAGATCGCCCATGACTTCCTTGAGCTCTGCTCGCGCGGCCAGCATTTGCTCGTATGCCTGCACCCGTGGATTGCCTTCCACCAATTGACCGTCCATCGTGTACAGTGGATTGCTGATATTGCCATTTTCATCAAACGTAAAGTTTCCCATGCTATGAGTGTTCTCTCCACCTAATACAGAATTATAGAATTTGGTGAATGCATCTTGCTGTATCATAGGCAATGTAATCGGAACATAAACAATAGGAGTCCATTTTGGGCCAAGAATTAGTCTTTCCAATTCGGTTTTTCTTTCCAAGGGAATTGAAACAGGAATAGTAAACTTGGCTACATTGGCAGTCTTATAATCACTCCCAATATGATACGTTTCCCCCACATGTTGGTTAGCCTTAGTGGCTCCCCCACCAACACTATCTCCGGGATGGGCAAAAGCCACATTAGTCTTCTTGAATTCTCCTGCTTTTACCCTCTTTTGAAGATCTTCAGGCAATAAATGTACAATACCCGGAGCAGCAAAACTCACGGATGATAAACCATTTTTCACTGCAATATATTCTGCTTCTGCACCGCCTAAAGAATGGCCTGTCGTAGAAATTTCAGCAGCGGGGTACTTCTTCTTCACTTCGTCATACAGTGTTTGGGCTTTTGTAAATTGATTATCCTGATACTGTGACTCATACTGATGAAATGAACTTTGTACCTGTGGGGGGAGCTTTTTTATCTCTTCTTGATTATTTATATAATAATCGTGAACTTGATTTAAATTTTTCGCTCGTCCGCCCACAACATCGCTAATGTCCGTTCCTATGTCCATCGCTCTACTCCATATTGGTCTTCCCCCTGGTTCAGTTCCCCTATATCCTATAATCACCTGATTGCTATTCTCATTGTGAAAAACGGTCGCATCAAATCCAGAACCGTTCGTGTCATGTAATAGTTTTTCGTCTAAATCAACAACCCTCCAACCAGGAATATCTTCATTTTTATAAGTCTTTGGATCAATATCCAATAGGTAAGCCTCATCTGCTATCTTCCAGTATGTTTTTTCACTAATATACTGCAATTATTACCCCACCTTGTCTAATCACCTAATATATTATAAAGTTAGAAAAAGTTGATACTTTCAAAAAAGGAGCATCTAAAAATTGAAAAGAAAAAAAATTTGGGTTACTGCTCTCATCTTATTCTTCATCCTAATAGGAGCTCTCTATTACATGCACTACGCATCAAATATAAAAAAAGAAGAAGCCGTTAGAACAGGTATACCTATCGGAAAAGAGTACATCAAAAAATACTATAGGGCTGATTTCATATTTAAGAGTTATGACTATGTAGGTAGCTATGTTAATAATACGGTTCATCTAATCGGCTATATAAAAGGACATGAAGATCAATCGATATCTATCGCTTACGATTTTGAAAAAAAAGAAGTGCTTAGTGTAACCGGACCGGATTGGTTCATTGACAGTCGATACCCTAAAAAGAATGTTCCACCATTTTAAATATCAAGATTTGTATGCAAAAAAAAAAAAAAAACACATATGATTCATTCCAGTTCAAGAATATATTTTTCCAATCTAAGGAAGTGAAATCATTATAATACTTCCTGTTTACTTGCGGTATAGTTGAAAGTAAAAATAAGTATAAAGTCGTTGGTTACTGCATTTTGGGTCGCAGTTCATACCTAATAACGATTAGGACTTTGTAACTGTATGTTAGAAGAGATTTGCGTATATGAACACAATTTTTAAACGTTGTACCGAGCTAATCCTTTTATTAAATAAATGAGCTATCCTACTATTATTATAAAAAGCAGTAATGTTATGAGTTTATAGTCAGGAGATACTAAGGAGAAGAATTCAACTTGAAGAAGAAAAAGGATTGGGGAAGCATCTTTATAGTAGTTTCAATCCTCGTTGGAATCTTTTGTTACATGCAATATACGGAGGATGTACAAAAAGAAGAGTACGTCCAATCTGGCATACCTATTGGAAAAGAATACATTAGAAAACATTATAATGCCGAGTTTATATACAAAAATTACGACTTTATTGGCGGCTATGTTAACTCTACCGTTTATCTTCGTGGCTATATAAAAGGACATGAAGGTCAGATAATCTCACTAAATTACGACTATAAGAAAAAAAAAGGTACTCTACGTAACTGGACCGGATTGGTTCATCGACAGTAGGAATCCTAATAAGATTGTTCCGCCATTCTAAAATCAAGTCTGTATTCAAATGCCCTCTAACAGATGACTTTTTCCTAAATATGAAGAAGTAATATCATTAAAATACTTCCTGTTACTGAGAGATATTTGCAACAAAAATAAGAACCACGTCATTGTTCACTGCATTCTGGTTGTAGTTCACATTAAATTATAAATAGCATGTTAGGGGAATGTTGCGTAAATGAACACAATCCTTAAATGTTGCACAGTTCTCATCATAATATTAACCATTCTGGGCGGTTGTGGTTTTTCTACCGCTCAAGAGGAAGAGGTAGTGGAGTCTGCTACTACTGTCAGTATCAAATATATTAAAACTCACTATAATACGGATTTCGTATTAAAAAATTACAATATTGAAGAAAACAGTGTCTTTGCAAGAGTACATCTTTACGGCTATATAAAAGGAAACGATACAGACTTAATTAGGATATCCTATGACTTGGACTCAAAAGAAATCGTCAATGTTACGGGACCGGATTGGTTTATTAATAGTAAGGTTATAGATAAGAATGCACCTTATTCCTAAGAAAGCTTATAGCATATTTAGCTCAATTTTAAGGAGAATACTTCAACTTGAAAAAGAAACAACTATGGCTTTTTGTCTTTATATCACTTGTCATTCTGGTAGGAGTTTTCTTTTACATGCAGTACGCATCGAATGCCAAAAAGAAGAAATCGTTCGGACAGGCATACCTATTGGAAAAGAGTACATTAAGGAATACTATAGGGCAGATTTCATATTTAAGAGTTATGACTATATAGGTAGCTATGTTAATAACACGATTTATCTAATCGGCTATATAAAAGGACATGAAGGTCACTCGATATCCATTGCTTACGATTTTGAAAAAAAAGAAGTCCTAGATGTATTAGGACCTGCTTGGTTCATCGACAGTAGGAATCCTAAAAAGAAGTAGAATATTGAACCATGATTGCAGAAAAGGCCCCTTAGGGGCCTCTTCCAGTCGTCGTTAGTCATATTTAGCGCTCTTCACCTTTGGTGCTATGCTTAGTTACATGAATAAAAGGATATTCGCCTTTGCTTATTTTACGTTTCCATTCTTGAATCATATCTTCCTGGGTTGGCGGTTTCTCGTTTACGATTGCTCCTGTAGTTACTTTAGCCATTGGTTTACCCTCTCTTGTTGATTTTAGTTATTGCGTCTTTATCTTTTCTCCAGTCATTTTGATGTTACCATCCATTTCTACCAAACTCGTTTTACATTTTAAACCGATAGCATCCTTCGCGGTGACCTGTATTGTATTACCCGCATTGAACACCAGGTTCCCGTCTGCTTTTACACGGATATCCTTTTTGCTTCGTAGTTCAATTCCATGGTCATCCAGCAGTCGAATCACCACTTCATCGTTGTTCCCCGTGATTAAAATTTCATTTTTCTCAAAAATAATAGCTTTGCGGTAATTGGTCATAAAGATCTTCGTCGACGGGTCCTTAATAAAGTCACCGCCTTTGGATCTCTTTCTGATCGAGTGGGTCACAATAGCGTCTTTTTCTTTAGAGGTCGGAAAGTAGATATCTACAAAATCAAACAGCTCCGGCATGCAGTACCATCCCGTATTCCCTTCCGATGTATAAAATGTAGCCGTTGGAAAAGCGAAGGTTTCCTTGACGTTAGGCTTGACCTTATCCATTTCATAAAAGAAAACCTTCACATGATCCTGCTCGATTCCAATGACCTTGGATTTCAATGACATGCCCCGAATGTCCTCATTTACAATCAAATCCTGTTTCATTCCATCCGCTGTAGTCAGCACATATTCATGCCACAAAGCACTATGTCGTATAAACGCAACCGATTGCAGGACGTATAATGCTTTCCCTTTAAATTTAACCTCCGCCCCAATTTGCAGCAGGACATCTCTAGCCCCTGTCGTTTGCACTTTATAATATAAAAGATTGTCATCCTTGCTGGCTCCTGGTTTGGTTTTTCTCGTCATGGAGTAGTTATACTGCCTGAGCTCAGGCTGATTGACGCCATCCGGCAATCCAAAATAAAACTGAGGTTTTTCACCAATCGGATCAGGTATTAGTCCCCAACCAAGCCGAGACGCTATACGTTTTAGAAACGACCAGTCCGTTTCGTCGTATTGCATCGTAAATTCCTGTAAAAGCTGATCTTTTAAGCGGCTCGTACAATTGGCTTTGGGATAGGATTTGAGTACATGTTCAAGTAATGCCTGCACCTTCATCTTCACATTTTGAAAGGATTGTCTATGAAGCACTTCATCCAGCTGGCTTGTATAGGAGAGGGCCTCGACGACCAAATAGGCTACATTGGACACCAACTTGATTCTGAACTGCGTGACTAATCCCCTAAATAATACACTCTGCTTTTGATCATCATTCACATAAGAAACGACTAACTTCGCCCCTGCTTCCATATGATCTGTGTACTCTTCCATTTGGGCACCCGTTAACACACCTGTCAAAAAGACTTTCACATGCTCATTCATTTTCTGTACAACTTTAACTTTTGGATTTTTAAGAGATAAAACCGTTCCATTATACTTGATGATTGGATATCCCATGTTACCGCTCCCTTTTGTCGGTTAGTTTACGTTTATCCGTTGTTTGCTTACGTATTGAATGACACCTTTAATGGTTTGATTATGCCCCTGATCGTTGAGAGCCTGATCTAATGCAGGGAGCGTGGTAAAGGTTTTATTTTTTTTCTGAAAATAAATGTCCGCTATAGGGAATTGGTCAACTCTACCAGGCCCATGAATCCCGTTGTCAACATCGGCAATGATGATAACATCCTTTAATCCATCCTTATTCACATCCTTGAAGGCCACTGCTTCTACTCCTCCGTAACGTGCAACCCACTCACGGTTCCCGTAGAAATCGGGGAATGGATACAGAATATGTCCTTGGTCATCCAATAGGAAGAAAAAGAATTTACGAAAACCTTCCGGATACCCATATGTGGATACAAACCGCACTTTCCCAAAGCCTTCGAAAGTAGTTTGAAAAGACTGCGACTCTTCAATTTCATATTGGTCGGTATTCAACTTTTCACCGCCAACTGTGGAAACAGACTGATCCTCAACGGAACTTAACTCACTCCATAGTTCCTCATTTTGCCTAATATTCTCTGGAATTTGTGCAAAACGAATTTCATACTCCGCATGGTCCCCTACCACATGTGCCATAGGTACACTCATCCCCAATGAATCATTTGTGAAATAACTAAACGATTCCATTTCTACTTCCGCAAGCGAACCTTTGGTTACATCCGCATTTGTTAACAATTGAATCAAATCATCTTTTGTGAAATCACCAATTAATCCTTGTTGCTCCGGCTGAACAGCTGTAATCTTCCCGCTTTTTATAAGCTCAATAAAAGGTTTCTCGACCTTTACCAGATCCCTCAACCTTATTCTTGAAGCCTGCTTCATATCCAGGTTCGTCGTATAAAACATATGAGTAGGATAGGCTGCGTCCTTCACATAATGAATACCCGTATATTGAACACTCAAGAATCGTTCATTTTCTCGTTTGATCTCATAATCAATTTCGACATGGACTCCAGCATTGGAATCCGCATAGTTTTGTAATCCTTCTAAAGCATCGGCCTTAAGAATTTTGTTTAAAGATTTCTGCTTTGCAATATCCTTGAGTTTTATAATTTGAGGGTATTTAATCACGATCCCATTTTTTGAATATTCCTCTTGAATGAGTTCAAAGCTTTGCCGTTCACTATGAGTATTCAAGGCAGTGCTATATTCGGAATCAATACGGACTTCTCCACTTTTGGAGAACTCAATGATAAGGTTTTGTTCAGAATCATCACTGTTTATGAAGAAACCATCGCCGTGGTCTAAAACCTCGATACTCATGCTATCATGTTGTCGATTCTCTAAAATAAGCTCATCTATATCCTCGTTCAATTCCCACGCATCCGGAAGCTTTATCTTATCTGTTACTATTTCTTTCTGTGTCCATTTTTCCCCGGAGAATTCCCACAACGCAACAAATACGGGATCTGGATGATATATTGAAACATATCCCCCTAACAACAGCTGTATTCCCTTGTCTGAATCTCGGACCACAAAGTCTGTAGTCAATTCTGGCCCGCCATCCTCAAGCATCTGGGCGTGTACAAGTTGCTTAGTACTCCACCACTGAATAAATGTGTATTTATCTCCGATCGTACCTGTCACCGTTTTAGGTGCTCTATAATTCATAACCCTAACGTTTAGCTGCCCGCTTTTTAACGGAAACGATTTTGTTAAGATAGTGAGATTATTATCGAACTTTTCTACTAATTCTTCATCCTTCATCTCTACACTTCCAGGCTCATTTAACAACGAATTAAGTTCCTGTGTGAACTCCTCAAGCTTGTTTTGTCTGGTATCAGAATCCTTATTTTCATCGTTGACTATATGAAGTTTTTTCACTAACGTGTCCAGCTTTTTCGAATAGGAAATCGTTTTATCTTCATTTTGGAGAGAAAGCGCATGATTTGTTTTAGTTGCTGGAGAATTTTGTTCCTTCATGCATCCATTCAGCGCTACACAGGAAATGAGTAGTAATAGGACGCAAGAAGCTTGCCCGTACTTCAAGTAATTCATGCTGGATATCACGCTTTCTACGATTTATCGTTCATCTCTATACCCATAATCTTCCATTTATCTGACTGTTTTTCTAACGTAAACGTAATTTCCTTTTTCGCTCTTTCTTCTAATGAATCATCTTTTACCAAAAATATTTTTCGGTTATCATCGCTACTAACCTCATTAATACTCAGTTCTAACACCGGGTAAGATAAATATGCTAAACCGGATAAATCGATGGCATCCTCAAAATCATACGTTTGCCTTGCTGCCGGATCGGTGAGCTGGTCCATTTCAGGAAAAGGTAAATCAAACCACTTCATAAGATAATCAACTTCCAAGTAGTTCAATATCACAGCCTTAGGATCGCTTGGATATACAAACTGTGTACTTTTATTTTTATACAAAACCTCCTTTTTTTCAGGTCCTGTTCCATCATATTTTTGATAGACCACGATGGTATGCTCCTGAGTGTCACTAAACTCGTAATAATCGACACTTTCAAATACACCATCATGGTCGGTATCTTTTAACGTTCGAATTCCTTGTCCAGTAGCATTAGGAAAATCAGAATTTATACTCTTGATATGATTATTTTTCAAGGTGTATATGGAGAATCCCTCTGAATAAGCCCCTCCGTCGCCTATAGAGTATACAACGATAAATTTTTGGTCTGTTTGATCCAGCTTCATGATTTTCACATCTGTATTTAGATGCACAACTATAACCGGGTCCTCTAGTTTTTCAATGATGTGATAACCATCATCCTCCCGGACTACAAATATGTTGTAAATCTCCTCTTTTTCTAATCCAAAAGCAAGTACATATTCCGGCTTTCCATCATGGTCTAAATCTTCTTTTAATATCTTCTGAAGCTGCTCATTTGGGGGCTGGATTTTCTTTATAAACTGATCTAATGTGTTAGAATCTATGGCGTAATTTTCATTTCGTTTATTAATCGGATTCACAATATTGCTATTCCGATCTCGTTTTTGAGCAGCAGACTCTGGTTCAGTCACAGCTTTTTTCTCTATCATTTGAGTGCTAGGTTTGATGGGTTCAACTGCTTGCTGCTTCTCATTCGTAGGTTGTTCAGAACATCCATTCAATAGCAGACTAAATAACAATATTAAAAATAGTATTTTATTTTGTTTTATAAAGTTGATTTCAAAAAACTCCCTTTTCACATTGTTCATTGAACGTTTATACGTTGTTTGCTTACGTATTGAATGACATTTTGAAGTGTTCGGTTATGTCCAGTTTGATTGATACTCTTATCCAACTCAGGCAGGGTAGTGTACGTTTTGTCCTTTTTCTGAAAGTAAATTCCCGCGACAGGTAGAGTCTCTATTCCGTGTGCATTAACTCCGGTGATATAATCAGCAATAATAACAATATCTGTACGTCCATCCTGATTCAAGTCCTTAAAACTTACTGCTTTGATCCTGTCGATCATTCTACCTTTGTTACCATAAAATTCGGGGAATTCGTACAGGATCTTGTTTTCCACATTTTTGTCACTGTTAACTTCCAAAAAAAACTTTGCTTGAATCAGATCATTCGTATCCTCATCTTTTAAAGTGGATATAAACTTTACTTCTCCCCATCCATTAAGAGTGGTGGTAAATGATTGTTCCCTTTGAATAGTATATGGTTCTAGATCAGGGTCGGGCTGAGCATCCTCTTCTACATAATCAGCACTACGTTGCTGTTCTATGGATTTCTCCATATTATATTCTATGAAGATATTATTTACTTTTTCCGTTTCAGTATCCCACTGAATCCTCAAATGTAAGCCATTCTTGGAATAAAGCAGACTCCCATTTGTTACAATACTCGGTTTGCCATAGAGCTGTAGTACTTTGCCAAGGGTATCACCGATCTTCAAGCCTCTTTTTGTATTAAACTTGGGATTCTCCAAACTCACGGCTACTAAATAGCTTTCACCATCCACCAGTTCCTCCCCTTCAAGTTCAATCTTAGATAAAACTACAAATCTTATTTCTGGCTCCTCATAGTTAGGATAGGACAGACTCCATCTTCTATATGTTCCATTCCCACTATTATATCCTCTATTGTTAGCTTCAAATCCTTCACTGTAACCCCACTTATGGATAAGTTCTTTAATATCCGTATTCTTATCAATCTTATGTGATCGATATGAGACCTCAAAGTCGTCGTCCTGAAGGGACTCCGGATCGGCAGAAGCAATATTCTGGGCTTTTTCGACTTTTTCACTTCGATAGTTCCATGTGCTCTCGTCTTTGACGCTAACTGTTTTCTCACTTTTATAATTATTGATACTTGTAGAACCGCACGCAGTTACTCCAAAAATCATTATAAGCATTATAATGCAATAACCGTAACTTGGTTTGTACACTTCTTTTCCTCATTTCGAATTGTGATTTATCTTTCACCGACGATACTCCACTCATTCGTATCATTTTTTCTGCTATCGTTACCATTTTGGGTAGGTTTAAATTTAAAATTAGGAAGCTTAATACCTTCGGATGCAGCAATTTTCTGAGTTACACTTTTATCAAGACTCAACAAATATTGTTCATAGTTAGAAGCTTCATTCCCACTAAAGGTATTGTATATTTTCCGCACACTCTCACCCCAACGGTTATCGCTAGCGTATATGCCACATTCAACTCGCTTAGATTTCATTCTAAGAATCGGCGTGAACCAATTACAGTATTGGAAAACATCTCCTTTGCCTGTAATACCACTCAATTTATTGTTTTTTACTACTGCTTGCCTAAATTCCTGACCATAATATATATATCCTAATATTTTCCCGAATATCAGGCTATTGGCTTTCATCAAATCTTTGGCATAATTAGTTTCAGCACCATGCTCACCATCAGCCGCCCTATTTGTACTACTAGTGTTAAAACTTCCAGTTCCTTCTTGAACAATAATTGCTAACAAAAAACGGGGATCAATCTGAATATCATATGTTTCTTGTATCTTCTTTGTAGCTTCCCATAAACCATGCAACTTTTCCTGATTCCATTTCATTTTGGTGAAATTTAATGAGCGTCTTTTGAATGTTTTTTCAGCTTCAGAACTACCGTTATATTGAAATTCAGCAGGTATCCATTTTCCAGCCGGAGTCTTTACGTTCGTTTTTATAGGTTCATCTTTCGATTCGGTGGTAACGGGTACTTCTGGTGGTGCTTTAGTACTCGTATCAATCAGACCTAGCTTCTCGCGTATAGCTCGTCCCGCCTTCTCGGCAGCCAGCTTTTCCCTGATATCTCCACTTGCCTCCGCAGTCATCCAACCAACGGTTTCTTTTTGCATTTGCTCTTGAGCCCACTTGGGGAATGTGGCCATTTCGCGTAATTTGCTTCGAAGTCCTTCTGCCAGTTTTTGCGCTTTACGCATACCTACCTCGTCACCATTGACTTGAGCAATATACCAATCTTCTTTGTATTTACGCATCCAGGTCTGGGCCCAGTCTGGGTAATTTAGTTTTTGTTTTTTCTGTTCTGCTGCAAGATCAAATGCCTGTGCTTTCCTGTGTGCATTAGCAGTTGTTAAAGCCCTCAACATAGGGGTTGCACCAAACGTTGGCTCTTTCCATTTCATATGTCTTCTCCTTTTTAACGAATACTAAAAGAATCGTATCTCTGACATACAGGTATCGTTATATTTGCTTCCTCGCTCTACGGCCTCAATCATTATTTTCACGAAAGAGGTATGAATGGGGTTATCAAGAAATTCGTTGCTTATAAAATCATTATCTATCATCATGGTCTGCCCGTTTGAAAACTCTAGTTTCATTCGTTTAACTCTATTATTTGCTTGGAAAGCTTTGGATGACTTAGCTAAACCATTAATAAGCTCAAACCCCTTAAGTTCTTGCATAGAGCCGAAATCAATTTTGATCCACTCCCCGATCCCGTCTCCCTTAACCCCTTCGCACCAGGCTGTGCTCGCATCTCCATCCATGATGTTACGGGCAGCATAGGAGTTCCCTGCCTGATCTGGAAGTGTAGATGAAGCAACAATTTTCTGTGCCGGAATGCTTTTCCGATATTTCATCAAATCCGTTGTAGTTTGTATCCATTGTGTAGGGGACACGTTATAGCCTATCCTATGGAATACATTGGAGTATTTTATAGGCAGACCTGTTGGGATGTCTCGTTGTTGCATTTCACCCTTCGAGTTCAAATAAGCAACCCTGTGGTTATCTAAAGTTAAAACAGGGTTCTCAGAGAATTCTGCCAACATCCTCTTCTTTCCGTCATCTAAATTCAACATGTACCACTTTTCGTCATCATAGGAACGGTAAACTATCTTATTATTATAAAGCCACTGATAAACCTGCATTGCCTTGGTCACTGTGATTCTTTGAACCTCTTTATTCGCCATCAGATCAAAAATATATAGAGTACCATTATCTTCAATACATAATTTTGAACTATCAGGAGAAAACACACTATATCCAATAGGTTCTTCCGAACCAGTATAGTTGGAAATAGATAGTTTTTGAGTGACTCGTCCCTGAATATTGTATTGAAAAAAATCTCCATTATTGGTGTACACACATTTACTTAAATCCGGTGATATTACGACGTATTCCCTATCAGGTATATTAAATTCATACAACTTTTTATATGTGGATAAGTCATAAATAAAAATGGCACTGTAATCTATCATATGTGTATATCTGCTCAGTGCTATAGTCTTGCCGTCACTAGAAAATCGCATTATTTCCAGCTCACTTCTAGGGAAATCCTCTTTCTCACTTGCGTACAACCGATCAATAATATCAGTTGTATCAATAAACGTATTGCCTGTAGGATCATCCATATCAACGAGATAGTCCACAGGCATGTTTTCATTTTCCGCTTCAAAGAGCAACCAATTTACAGCCCTTTTTGTTGGAGGAGGTTTCTTGGACTGAGAGACAGAAGCATAAGTTTCATTCCGCTCCTGTCCTACTTTTTGCCCCTCATTCGATTGTATACACCCGCATAGCATGGAAAAGATCATGACCAATAACGTAATTTTACTTATCCATACTGCAGTTTTTTTCCGTTTTCTACTGTTCATCACAATAACTTCAGCTCACCTATACATGTATTTGGGAAGTCCGCGCCTTTTTTCACTTCCAGGATGGTAATCTTAACGAAAGAAGTCCGTATAGGTTCATCAAATTTGAAACGTGCCCCACTGCCCTCAAACACTTCAGATTGCCCATTCGAAAAATCAAGTTTCATTTTTTTGATTTTACTTACGTCTAAATACTTATTATTAACCCACATGAAGTTATCGGTTATATCTATACCTCTCACCTCTTGAGTTGAACCCAAATCTATAGTTACCGTTTCCCCTACTCCGCCCCCCTTGGTTCCTTCACACCAAGAGGTTGAATAATTTCCATCCGTTAAATTGTCCACATTAAAAGAACGAATACCCTGATCAGGTAGCGTAGAAGAGGCAGTAATTCTTTTCACTTTAACCTTGTTGCTATACTTCATATAATTGGTTTTTGCTTCGATCCACTGTATTGGAGCCGTGCGTATTCCTTGGTTTTTAGTAAAAGAGGATATATCCTCCTTTCTTCCATCGCTCAGATGAACCAGATACATTTTTGATGCTTCGTATTCTGCGGACAGCGCCAATTTTTGATCAGGGGATAGTATAAATGGTGCCGTACTTTTAGTTATCCACCTTTTTTCTCCGCTCTCTATATCAAATGAATAGACATCTTTTGTGTAATTGTCGTCCTCTTCAGAAATTGTATAAATTAATTTATCTTCTTGATCCCATTGCAAAAGCGAAACCATAGACCCTGTAAGTAAACGTTTTACTCCACTAATACCGGACAGATTCAGCATAATGATGCCTGGTTGGTCATTTTCCTCAAAACAGAATCTAGTGCCATCTGGAGAAAATAATCCTGAACTAATGATACCTAAATCTATTTTACGTTTCCCAATGTCTATTTTTGTCATTTTCCTCTTTACTGCATCATATAAATACACTTGCCCATTCAACTCATAAAGATATTTACTTAAATCAGGAGAGACTACAGGGTAAGACGTTGAAGGCAGTTCAAACTCGGACTCTTTTTTTCCTGAGTTCAGATCATATACCTCAAGAATGTGTTTTTCGCCCCCTTCTTCCACATCAGAGATTGTCCTTACGATCGCCATTCGACTTCCATCATTTGATACTCTACTGACAGTTACTTGGGAGCCGCGATATTTTATTCGCTCTTCTTTAGTTTGCATCGCATCTACCAAGTCATCGATTCGTATATAGGTCTTCCCTGTAGGATCATCTAAATTGGTCAAAAATTGAGTCGGATATGGGTCTTCTTCTCCATTTAAAAGCCACCGTGCTTCTTTTTCAGTAACATTTCTATTATCTTGTGTGACCCTGTGTGATGATATTTCTTGGGGGTGAGGAGACGAGAAAGCTTCCTCTCCTTTAAACCCACTACATGCCGATATAATGGCTACAAAAGTAACAATCAATATGATTTTTATAAAATTCACTTTCTTACCACTCCCTCTTCCGTTCTCAATAAAGCCTACCTAGCTAAACGGGGCAGCACTATTTTCTCCTGAGAATACCTTGGAATCAAATATTATTATGATGTTTTAAGCTACTACTTATTTTCTTATTTTCTTATTTTCTTATTTTCTTATTTGTTAATTATTGAGCCATCATCTTGTATAATACGTCTAATTGCGATAACGTTTGAATATATAAGACCATAACCTTTTCCCCAATTTGTGTTTAATTTATCTATTGTTACATTATGAGATGGCTTGAGGTCCTTTTTCATTTCAGCAAGAGTTTGTGCATTACCATGCTCGTGAATGAACTTTCCATCTCCCACATATATTCCTACATGATCTACTTTGAATTTGGTTTTCCCCCCACTCCCCCAATCAAATAAGATTAAATCACCTAACTTCAAATTTTTATAATCCCCACTGGATCGTAAAGCTTTGTAGTCAACCTCTGTTCCCCGATGGATTTGATCGCTTGTAGTACCGCCTATACGCACATTTAATATGGTAAAGTACACCGAGGAACTAAAATCAGAACAGTCCATATAAATAGGTGGATTGTTGGGGTCCAGCTTCATCGTTGTAATTTTAGTATCCATACAGTAAGGAATCTTGCCTAAAAACTTCTTAGCGAATTCTACAATTGCTTTCCTTTTTTCCTCGGCAGAACTGTTGGATGGAGTAGGCTTTGGTTCCTCCTGCGTTGGCTTTTCAGGAGTAGTCGGCGGCTTCTTGCCCGGTTCCGTTTTCGTTGTTGTCGTTGCTGGAACTGTTGGCGTTGCAGCCTTATTAACCTTAGGCCATGGAAGAATGCCATTGGCTACTTGATGCAGGTACACTGCGAGCACATCACGACCATATCCCTTATTTTCCAGGCCGTATTTTTTCGCAAAATCATGCAAAGCGGCGTTGAGCTCCTTATCCCAATCGCCTGTAGTTGGTAGCTTGTACGAGAAGCTGTCTGGATACTTCTTGGCAAGCTTGTTCAAATTATCTCTGGCAAGCAGGCTGTTCACGCCATACTTACTACGCAGGGCAGCCGCTTCCTTAGCAATAGCCCTTTGATCGGCGATGGTCAGCTTATGGGCCGCATCTGCGTATTGTCCGGACAGCTCCTCCAGCCGATTCGCATCCAGATAGGATTTGGCTGAATGACCACGAATCAGCTCGTTGATTAGCACGTTGTCACGCAGTTGGTTCGCGAGAAGATGCATCTGCTTTTGCTTGGCTTTGTCGTTGGCTCCATGCGCTTCCCACCACTGGGACGTGTATTCATGCATTTGCGCTCTGGCCCAGGCAGGCATACGATCTATTTCTGCCACCTGCTGACGCAATTGCTTGGCCTTGGCCGCTGCTTCCTTGGCCCCCTTTTTGTCCCCGGCTGCCACGGCTTTGTAGTAGTCCGTTTTAAATTGAAGCAGCAAATTCTGCACCCATTGCGGATACCCTTTTCCCTTCAATTCTTGAATCAGGGATTTATAAGCTTTCAGTTCGGCATCAGGTACCTGATTTTTCATGAACTTACTAGCCTTGATATGAAGTGCTCCATCGGTTCGGATATAGCTAGTTTTGCACGTCAGAGATATTTCGCGAGTAGCGGTCATCTGTACCTTTTTGCCATGCAGCACTAGGTCTGTATCGGCGTGAAAGGTAAGATCGTGATGACTGTACACGTGAATACCGGATGCAGGATTTAAGCGTACCAGTATCTTGTCTTTCTGGGTGGAGAGGGCTAATTCCTTATCATCGAATCTCGCCACTTTTTGTGTTTTGGTATGAAATAGCTTTCTTGACGGTTGACTGATTTCATCTCCTTTGTAGTCTCTCTTACGCAGGGATTGAACTACACGAGCTTCCTTTTCTTTGTTAGATGGAAAATACAAATGGACATGATCCCCCAGCTCAGGCATGCAATGCCAACCGATCCCATCTCCGGTATACATAGTGGGGTAAGAAAACCAGCACCCTTCAACTTTGGACTGCATGGAATCCACGGACAGATGAAGTTTAACGGATTCGTTTTCACTATTTAAATCAATAACTTTCCCTTCAATAGAGGTACCTTTAATAAACTGATTATGTATGACCCCCCCTCGGAATACCCTCTTCAGGAACGAGAACATAGTCATATGTCATAATACCTTGCTTCATCTCTGCATGAATTTGATCAATAACCCAATGCTTTCGTCGAAACACGACGACATCTCCAAGTTCAAAACGCTTCGTATCCTCCACTTCAGCATATGTATACCGGGGGCCTGACTTTGTTTTTTGGAGGGAAAAGTTAATGCTGCGCAGTTCACCTTTCACCTGTTCTTTTGAGGCACCTAACCATAGTCTCGGGAACACGGACGTAATCTCGGCAATCAGTCCAGTTTGTAGATGAGAAGCCATTCTTTTCAGAAACTCCCAGTCACTCTCCCCATACTGAATAGTAAAGCCATCTAACTTTTGATTGCTGTCCGTCAGGTCAATAAAATCCCCATGTGGATAGGCATCTATGAGTTCGCGGAATAGTTGATAATATGTCAATTTGCCGTTTTGAAACGAACGGTTTTTCCTTTGTTGATCCATCAGATATGTAAAAGAGGCAGCCTCGATGTACATGTGATATACGCCATTTTTGAATGCAATTCTAATATTGGTGACGATTCCTTTAAAGATGCTAACTGTCCCTCGGTCTTCATCCATCTCATATACCTCTAGCACATCCTCATCATGTGCTAAACCGTCATACTTCGCATGGTCCTCATCCGGTATGAGAGCAGTAATGTACACCTTGCCGTGCTCATTTATCTTCTGTGTCAATTCAAAATCAAGCAGCCTGATAATCTCATACGGTGCATTTACTTTAATATTTCCATAAGTCAGCACAGTTCCTGCCAGTCCCATCTTACTCCCCCCGGTTGCTTTTCATGTGATGCAAATCCTACAATCTGTTAACTATTCCTGCCCGTCTGTGGTGAACGAGATTTTTCCACACCACATGCATAAGTTCGTGGAGCAGCTCATCAGAGCCGGAGATTGATCTACGTATACATCCTTTTTTCCATTCAACCAAGGCATAGAAACGCTCGGTTTGCAGGACTGCGGAATGATTTTCCCGGAATTTCCTTTGTTAGCAGAAGAGACTGCAGGATTATGCATACTACGACACATTCCGAAAGAAGGGATATGCGTCTGCGGATGAAAATCCTGAATATTCCCTTGTAGTTTGTCACCAATACTAATTCCCCTGTTAGCTGAAACACTAAATCTTCCTGTATGACTTCCATAGCTGCAATGTATCTGTGCCCCATCCACTACATAGCTCTCACTCATTCTTAGACTCTCCTTTGTATAGATGGCCCCTCTGTATCGACCTTTTGTAATTTCAAGCCTGCCTGATTGAACTTCAAAATACATTCAGCCACATCGAGGTCTACAATGATATGATGATTGGCACCCTGAACCCTGAATATTTTATGATTCTCGACTGCATATTCATCTAAAATGATTTTCTTCAGTGTACCGTCCCTATGATATTCACTGCGTGGTGATAAACACATCAGGCTAGGCGGATTTGCCAGCCAATACCTTGTTTGCTGCATTCGCTGCATATGGGCAAAAACAACTAACTTCCAGCTTAATCCGGCTTGATATATATCAAAGATTTCCTTTAGTTGTTCCGAAACGATGGGTAACGGATGCTCTATAAAATCAATATAGTCCGCATCACCTGATACATAAAATTGTAAAATAGATTCTTCATCGGCACATGATGAGCTTTCTGCCCATTCCAATAACTGCCGGCGATTCGTCCCTACTGGATACATATACTCCGTAATACGATTATCCTGTTGAATCATGTAGTACTCCATAAGCTCTTGAATACACCACCTCACTGATTCCTTTATACTCCCCTATTCTTACTTCCAAATCGTCCTCACATTTCAAGGCCTTGAATTCAGGTAAATGTACAACCTGCTGAATAGCATCTTTCGCTAATTTCAGAATATATTGATGAAATTCCCCTGCAGCCTGGAGTACAAATCGCTCCACATCAGGCTGAAAAATCTTGTTCATATAAGGTTTTCGAAGCTGATTCAATTCATCCTCCAATTCTGCTAAAAAGCTGAATGCCCAGCCTGCATCATAGATTCCATAACAAGGTTGAGGATCAAAGAACCAATTTTTATCATAGGCTTCGACGACATAGTTATAGTTGCGATCCACCAGATACGTGCGCCTCATAGAATAAGTAATGTATCCGATCCTTGTCTTGGCCACTTCTGAAGAATGGGCTTGCAGGCAGATCGATTGAAAGGATTGAATAAAAGAAGAGATGAGCTCATCTTTTCTTTGTTCATACAAAGACGCTGCCTGATGTAATTTCTGGTTCAATACATCTTCTGCATAGGTCTTAAGGAAGTGTTCTAGGGCTTCTTGTCTATTCATAATTCCACCTCTGAACCTATTATATAGAATATTTACATGATATTACTGGTTCTATCCTCCTATTTTATTACACAATTTTCATATCATGAGATTACATATGAATTTATGAAAATAGAATGAAAATAATCATATATTTTCGTGAATGTGTAATAATACAAACAAAAACCTTCCCAGAAAGGCTAGCATTAGACCTAAAAAATGAAGGTTTGCGCAAGCGAATAGGTAAATGGAAGTAGAAAGATCGGTTTATAATGAAATAATCATGTATAATTAACAATACGCTCCAAAAGCACATTCAGAGGATCGAGAATGGGATACACAAACTGCTAAAGTTTTTGGATAACCACCACTTTGCATCAGGATTGGAGATACATGACTACTTCACCTACAGGTTTTTATAATAGTATTCAAGAGGCTACCGCGCACGTCATTGATGTGTTGAGTGATATTTTACATGTAAACACCATTTTTATTACCGCTAATGATGGGATTACGAATGTAATCGTTGATTCATTTAACCGGGAAGAGATACTCGTTAAGAAAGGGGATGTGCTCCCTTTTGAGCTTAGCTATTGCAGTCTGGTGTTGGATCATCCTGCGGATCACCTCACGATTTCAGAAACGACTATTCACCCGCACACATGCGACTTAGATGTGACTAAAACTATCGGAAACCACTCATTTACAGGAATCCCTATTCGCATGAAAAATGGTCAGGCTTACGGAACCATTTGTATCTTGGACGCACCATCTGTACATTTGACAGAATCCGAACTGAAGGCCCTACAGGCTATGGCTGTATTTCTGGGTTATGTGGTGGAACTGGAGAAAGAAAAGATAGATGCTGAGATCTCTGCCCTGAGCAAGCTGGATTTGATCTCTTCCCTGAGTAATAAAATTCGGTTTTCGCTAACCGAAATATGGGGAGCCACCGACCTCATGCTGACGACAGAGTTAACAGAGGAACAACAGCAATATATGAGCATCATGGAGTCGAGCAGTCGCTCGCTTATGACGTTGTTGAGTAATATTTTGGATTACAGCAATATAGAGTCCAGGCAGATCGATGATATTGAAGATCCGTTTGATCTGAGAACGATGATGGAAAATGTATTGAGTCTGTATACAGAGGTAGCCGCACAGCGGAATCTAGAGTTGAAGCTTGACTGGAATCTCACCAGCTCGCCTATTTTTATCGGGGATGAGGCTAAAATTCGCCGTATGTTGATTAATTTGGTAGATAATGCAGTGAAGTTTACAAACACAGGAACCGTCACTTTATCTGCAAACACCCGATCTGTGACCGATGCACCTGAGGTTGAACTGGAATTAAAGGTTAAGGATACTGGAATCGGTATATCTCCGAATAAATTGAAATTGTGGCTTGAACATGACCGTGGGTACTCCCCCTCATATGGTAATCCAGGCTTGGGTTGGCAGATTACCAAACATCTATTAAAACGAATGAAGGGTAAGATGACAGGGAGGAGTGAACCTGGTAGCGGGACGGAGATAACGCTCCAATTCACCCTGAAAACATACCAGGAGTCAGCCTAAAACTGAAATTAGCTAGTGATGATATGGTATATCATGTAATAGAAGCCCGTGACGCATAACGTTCACGGGCTTTATGTTATGGGTACGTCTCACTAGGCAGTATTATCGCCCTATGCCGCACGTCTGTACATTGCCAGACTTAGTAACGTTTGGGAGCAGCCAGCTTGGCCAAATCCGCCATATACGTAAAGAAGGCTTCCGGGTCTGTATCATACACCAGATTCACAGGACGTCCATCCGCCTGTTCCACCGTTCTGCCCTGACTTGGCCCTTCTGCGATCACGCTGCAATGCACCGTCTTTTTCTTGACAATGTCCGGGCGTCCTACGGATGCAGTGGTCAGTACATCCCACAAGTAGTAGGTTGAGTTCGTTTCGCTATAGACGAGCGGCGGACATCCCGCGTAGCAGTTGCCTAGGAAATCCACGCCCTCATATCGGCGCTCGGCAGCCCAACGATTGCGTACTGCTGGAGTTAATGGTACTTTGCTTGTGCTCTCCAGCGCTACCAGATCAATCGTGATGCCGCTTTGCCACACCCGATATGCCGCTTCTGGGTCCCAGAATACATTCCACTCTGCTGTGCCGTCATGCTCCGGCTCTTCCACATTCCCTTTTTCAAAGGTGCCGCCCATCCATACCAGCTTTTCAATCTTTGCTTCAATATCCGGTGCTTCATCCAGCGCTCGCGCCAGATCGGTTAGCGGTCCAGTGAATAGCAACAGCGTCTTACCTTCAGCTCCGCGTACCTTTTCGATCAGATGCTGATGAGCTGGCAGGGATGAAAGCGGTGCTTCCATACGCCCCGATTCATTCAGTACGGGTAATGCATCCACATAGAAGGAATGTAAACGCCAAGCGGCAGGAAACGGATTTTTACCGCGTGAATTAGACTTTGCGACTTCCACAGGCCCTTTATTTTGTCCAAAACGATCAATAATTTTACGGCTGGCATCTGTCGCAGGCTCCAGGTAACCATCTGCTGGAATCACCGATACTCCGGTCAAATGAACCTGCTCCATCTGAAGCAGCATAAAAAGGGATACTAGATCATCCACTCCACCATCATGATTAAAATAAACGTTTGTCTGACTCATCTGTCTCTTCCTTCCTTTATCCCCGTAAACAGGCTTGTTCTTATCGGCAACCACCCTTCATTATGCCTGATCGCTTCACAGGAGTAAATGTGCGATAGTACGTGCATCAGGGATTTTTTGCTTGCGCCATGCTTAAGAAAGGTAGAAATGTGTGTAATAACAGGGTAGAATCATGGGTCCTAATCGGAAACGTATGAAGGAGAGATGCATATGACAGCCCGAACAATAGAAGAGTTGGAGCAGATCCGTAGAGAGTGTAAGTCCATGGTGACAAAAAGGGCTGCGGCTTCTGGTGGAGCGGTATTAGTTCCAGTTCCAGGGGCTGACGTTCTTGCTGATGTTGGCATTTTGATGCAGCTACTTCCAGCCATTAATGGAAAATTCGGATTATCTGAGAAGCAGCTGGAAGGTCTGGACGCAGAAACCAAATCCATGGTGTATGGTTTTATCACTTCGATTGGCAGCAAGCTGATTGGGCGACTCATTACCCGTGAAGCCATCGTGCAGATTTTGCAAAAGATGGGCATTCGGATCGCTACCAAGCAGGTTAGCAAGTTTGTTCCCCTTCTGGGGCAAGGGCTAGCCGCGGCAATTGGCTTTACTGCTATGCGAACCATTGGCAATCGGCATGTCGATCAATGTTATGAAGTAGCCAAACGCTTGCTGGAACAGCGAACTGCCGCAGATATCGCGCGCAACTGGACGGTTCCACAGCAGCCTCTAGAGCCTGTGGGAATTGATCATTTGCCAAACCAGAACCCGGAAGCAGCAATTCCACTACTGCCGGCATCCCCTAAAGATTAAGTCCTTCACATTCGAGTCAGCCATCCATTTCATCCGTACGGGGTACTCCAGATCAAAACCAGCTTCGGTATCCCGTGCTTTTTAGCCTTCTACCTTGGCTCCATAGGAGCGGGCCACCGCTACTGCCTGCTCGATATCCAACTTGGCTCCGGTGATGTCCAGATCTTTAAAATTCACACCATCCATCTTCGCACCGCGCAGGTCTGTTCCTTGAAGATGGGCTTTGTGCAGTCTTACCCGGCTAAGATCCGCCTCTCGTAAATCTGCTTTTTCCAAATTGCATTCGGATAAGTCGGCTTCCTTGAATCGTATTTTTCGCAAATCTTGTTTTCTTAAATCTGCATGACGCAAATTCGTATAAGACCAATCTCCGCCCGTAATTGTGATACCATCCATATTCGCCCCCGCAAAATCTGAACCTACCAGCTTGCAGTTATCAAACCGGACTACAAACAGATTGGCGCTGGTGAACAAACAATTGGTAAAAGCCGACTCCTTGTAGTGAGATGCATTCAGAATGGCTCCGGTAAAATCACAGTCCACAAAAGTACAGCCTTCCACGAGGGATTCATTCATCTCCACACCCCGAAAACGACATCGGGTAAACTCGCAATTTTTCCACTCGCCTTCTCTGGCATCCATTGATCCAAAATCACGGTCTTCATAGACCTCATCTGTATAAAAGAACATGTTCTCTCTCCTATTCCTTATTCCTATATCAGGAATTCAGCATTTCGGCAAGGACCGCTCAAAACCGCCTTTCATTTTCCCCAGCAAACCCTTCATCATCTGGTGATCCTGTGGCGTAAACTCAGACATACACGACCGGATCAACTTCGTATAATAAGGCACTATCTTGCTTAACAGTTCTCTTCCTGCCTCTTTTAATCCGACAGTCACCATCCGTCCGTCACTCTCGTGGGCCACGCGTTCTATCATTCCATCTCGCTCTAATCCGTCGATCAACCCCGTCATGGTTCCACGCGTGACATCCGCTTTTTCCGCTAACTCTGACGGTGTCATGCGATGCGGCGAGTGGCAATGCAACAGGCTAAGCACGATAATCCGACCCTGAGAAGCCCCCAACTTGGTCAAATCTGTATCCATTTCTCTGAAAATACCGTTAGCCAAGCGCGCAAATGTCACAAAAGTCTCTATATTATCTACTTCGGCATCCTCATGTCCAAAGCTACGCAGCACCCCGCGTATGGAGTCATTATGAAAATTAAAGTTCATAGTCTATCCATTCCTTCCTTAATCCCGCTTGTTCCGTCAGACGGTAGCTTTTCCATTCATCTGGCAGCAAAGAAGCATACGGTTCCTTGGCAAAACGATCATCTACCAGGACCAACAATCCTTCGTCGTGCTCTGTGCGGATAAGCCTGCCACCTGCCTGAAGAACCTTGTTCATCCCTGGATATACATACGCATAGTTGAAACCATTCCGTCCCTGTTCCGAAAAGTAATCCCGCAGCACATCCCGCTCTGCTCCAATTTGCGGCAAGCCGACACCGACGACTACTACCCCATTTAAGCGATCCCCAGGTAAATCAACACCTTCAGCAAACACACCACCTAGTACGGCAAAGCCAAGCAGGGTGCGCTCTTGCCCAGGCTGGAAGGCCTCTAGGAATCGATCCCGCTCTGGCTCGGTCATCCCTGGACTTTGTACCAATGTATTTGCGGACACGTCCCGAAGCATGAACTCCTCATATACCTCACGCAGGTATGGATAGGACGGGAAAAATACAAGGATATTCCCCTTCCGTTCTACAACCAATGCAGCCAGCATATCCGCAATCGCCCCTTTGGAGCGCTCACGATCCCGATAACGGATGGAGAGCGGCAACAGACGTACATCCCATTGCTCCTGATGGAAAGGCGAAGGAACCTGTAACGTATAATCTTCCTCGTTTGCTCCGAGCATGTCCCGGTAATAAGCAAGCGGTGTCAACGTTGCGGAAAAATAAATGGCCGAGCGGTAGCCCTTAATAGCTTGTCCCAACAAGTGAGAAGGATCGAGGCAGAACAGCTTGACCCTCACTTCACTGCGTCCCGCTTCCACATAAGTAACGTACCGTTCATCATATAAAGCAGCAATTCGCAGCATATTCTGAGCGGTAAAATACGTATCCAGAAGCAATGCGTAGGCCGTACTTTCACTGCTTGCGCGACTTGTACTACTCCCCGTTACCAGTTCACGTTCAGCAGCTTCCACAAAGGGCACCAGCAGCTCCAGCACCTCTTGCGGCGCTACTGTCTCCACTGCTTTTCCTGTGTCTGCATATTGCTTGCGCAGCGTAATCATATGTGCGTTCACTGCACTCGCAGCCGCAGCAATCTCCGAGCTTAGCAACTTAAATTCTCGTTTCAGTTCCAAAAAAGAAGATTTCAAAATTTCCGCCGAAAACATGTCCCGGCCGCGTTCTACCAGATTATGCGCCTCATCCACCAGTACAACACCTTTTCGCTTGTGCTCCTCCAGTAATCTTTTCAAAGAAATCCGTGGATCAAAAACATAATTATAATCACTGATTATACCATCCGAGGCATACGCCACATCCAGCGAAAATTCAAAGGGACATACCTTATGCTTGCGCGCATAATGCTCAATCACCGATCGAGTCATTAACGTCTCATTCGCCAAAATATCGGATACCGCACCGTTGATCCGGTCGTAATAGCCCTCGCACATGCTGCATGATCCAGCGTCACAATCATTTTCATCCTTAAAGCAAATTTTATCCTTCGCAGTCAAAGTCACCACATGCATGTGCAGCCCTTGGGCCTGCATTCTGGCATAAGCTTCTTCGGCTGCTGCCCGAGTGGTGGTACGAGCCGTTACATAATATACTCGCCTAACCTGCCCCTCACCGATCGCCTTGATCGCGGGAAACAAAGTGGATACCGTTTTACCGATACCCGTAGGCGCTTTGGCAAACAGGTTAACCCCTTCGGCAATCGTCTTGTACACCGAACCCGCGAGCGTTCGCTGACCCGAACGATACGTGTCAAAGGGAAAATTCAACATAGCAATGCTGGCATCCCGCTTTTCCGCATGTGCTCTCAGCAGGAATGCATACGGTGCATAACCAGCAATCATCTCCTGCGCGAAAGCTTCCATCTCAGTAAAGGATAGCTCGCGCCTAAATCGGCGAATGTCTTCACTGTGTGCCTGCACATAAGTAAGCTGGACCTGCATGGAATGATGTTGTTCCTCACGAGCAATCATATAGGCATACAGAAATGCTTGCGCCCAGTGTACGGGTTGACCGTCACCCTGAATATCTTCGAGAGGCAAAGAGATCGATTTAATTTCATCGACCGTCCATACGCCATCCAGCTCAATCAGTCCGTCACAGCGGCCTTCAATGATAAACAATTCGTCCTTATACTGAATTTCTGTACGTAAATGTACCTCTTTGCGGTCATGCTCCTTGTAACCTTTCTGGATAACCTGATGCACGCGAGTTCCTTCGAGCATACTGCTATTCGATCGAAAGCCGCTATGAATGCTGCCGCTCCGATGCACATATTCCACAAGTGGACGCACCGATATGTGAATTGGTTCCTTCATACGATCACCCGTTCCGGTCATAGTCCTTTCACTGTACCACGTAGATAAACGAAACGTAAGGGACAGAAGAATCGTTTAATGGTCGATTGGTATTCACTCACGCCTACTTTTTACCGAAATATAGAAACGAGGCCTTTTGCTTTATTCCCCACGATACTACAACTCTCATTACAGCATAAAGGATAGGGATATGTTAAAAGAATTAATTAACAATTTTGCGTTATTAACGAGCTTCTTATTCTTCGGAAATTTATTTTCCCGGAAATATGAACGTTACCTGACAAATCATGCACTCATTCATCAGATATTAAACGGTTTAATGCTGGGCGTGTTTAGCATTCTGTTAATGATGACCGGTTTATGGATCCGTGGGCACTTTGTGGTTGATCTCCGCCAATTGGCGATTATCATATCTGTTTATATAGGAGGATCGGTATCCGGTCTGCTGACCACCCTGATCGTCATCCTGTATCGTATTTACATCACAGGGGGATGGACGGATATTACTCTGACTGTTACGGTTAATTGCTTCATGACACTAGTCCTTTCACTTATCTTTATTCGAGAAAAAAAGCTAGCCCTCGGCAAATGGATGTCAGCCGTGCTTGGGGCTGTTGTTGTGTCGCTGTTATCTGCTTTTTTTGTGGATGATCCACCCAACTTAGAATCTATAATAATGATCACAACCGTGAAGATTCTTGGCGGCTTGTTCACTTATTTTATGATGTCCCATATCAAAAAAACAGAACGGGCTATTCACCTGCTGGAAGAGGCTGCGAACCGCGATCATTTAACCGGGCTATACAGTCCGCGTGCTTTTGATGCGCTGTTCGAAGAGGTACTTCATGCTTCCAAGACTACAAAAAAACCCTTTGGACTTGTGATGCTAGATATTGACCACTTTAAAAAAATCAATGATACGTACGGCCATTTGAACGGAGACGCAGTCTTAAGCCAACTGGGAATTTTGTTAAATCGGGAATCTACAACAAGAGCATATCCCTCCCGTAAGGGCGGAGAGGAATTCGCAATTCTACTCGGAGACTGTGATACCGAAAAGGCGGCAAACTTTGCCGAGAAGATTCGAAAAGCTGTGGAAAATGAATGTTTTCTCTTGAATGACGGAACCATACTCTCCTTAACCGTATCCATCGGGGCAGGCAGCTCTCCTGTTATTGCATCGAGGCGTTTATTGGAAAAAGCAGACGAGGCATTGTATGAAGCTAAACGATCAGGACGCAATCGGGTAGAACTGGCAAAACCATAGATATTAGTCGCTAAATGTCAGGAAAGCTGGATTATTGTTAATAAAAAGTGGTAAAATGGAAATAACATCGTTATCAAAAAAACTTCTGCCGCTAGTGGAGACATGCCTTACAATCGACATGGGGGGTGGGCTTTGTGAACCTCGAACAATTGGAAAAACTCATGGAAAAAGAACGCCGTGAACTGAATCGCATGGCTGACTTACACGGATTAAAAGATGAACGTGTATTGGACAAATCCTCCAGACTTGACCGTATTATGGACAAGTACCTTCACACCAAGCGTGCAATAAACCAAACACACTCATAGAAGCAAGCTACATCGCTGCCCCTCAGGGCAGCTTTTTTATTCTGCATCGTACTCACCTTCTCGCGGACTGACTACTTCCCGCCCTATTCCGTCCGCAACAATTGCTGTGTGAACGATATCCATTCTCTGGCGGCAAAGGACAGGTAGCGATCGTTCCGCCAAATCATCCCCAAATGCCAAGGAATGACGGGGTCTACCAATGGAAGAACACGCAAGCGCTCAGAATCCAGATCTCGGCAAATGGCCTCCGGCAACAGAGCTACTCCCAGGTTTGCAGCAACCATTTCGCTAATCAGATCCCATTGTGAGCTTTCGTACACTACACGCGGCTGAAAGCCGGCACGAACACATTCCGCAATGATACGGTCATGCAGCGTAAAATCCTCACGGAACAGTACAAACGCCTCCTCCGCCAACGCAGATAACGGTACCTCCTTGCACTCTGCCAATGCATGCGTAGGATGAACGAGCAAATTCAGCTTTTCCTCCACAAACAGAAATGTCTCAAACATATCTCCAACTGCGGGCAGCACGATCACCCCGATATCCAATGCCCCGGCTTCTACGTCCCGTTCCACTTTCTTCGCCCCGTCCTCAAATAATTGAATGGTCACATCAGGATATGCCTTATGGAATTCTCCAATGACACGCGGAAAAAAGCTCGATCCGACCATAGGGGGCAGGCCAATACGGATATGTCCCTTTTTCAGGTTCATCAAATCACTCAGCTCCGAGGACAGACTCTGAAAGGACTTTACAATCGCTTGTGCTTGGAGCTCAATGACCTTGCCCGCGTCTGTCAGTTCGATTCTTTTGCCAATTCGGTCGAACAAAGCGACCCCCAGTTCATCTTCTAGACTTTTAATCGTCTTACTGATCGTCGGCTGGGTAATAAACATGCTCTGGGCTGCCTTTGTAAAGCTACGCAACCGCGCGACTTCCAAAAAATATTGTAAATGTCGGATATCCAAAGCTACACCTTCTCCCATAGATAAACGGAATAGATTATATTCTTTATATGCATTTTACTCATGAAAGCTTGTGATGTAAAATTTCATTACAGTTTGAAAATAACCGATCACAAAGATAGGAGTCATTATATATGAAAAGCTTCATACGCGGTGTCCTCCAGATCGCCGTCCTGATGGCCTTTTCGCTCATCCTGAACGCGGTAGTCTCCTGGCTCCACCTGCCTATACCCGGTAGTATCATTGGTATGCTAATCCTTTTTATTCTGCTGCAAACCGGCTTGGTCCGGCTAAGCTGGATTGAAGTTGGCGCAAACTGGTTGCTGGCCGAGCTGCTATTATTCTTTATTCCCTCCGCTGTCGGCGTCATGAATTATTGGCCGATGCTGGAACACGATGGTATGAGCATTATGCTGGTCGTGTTGCTCGGCACCTTTCTGGTGATGGCCTGCACAGGTATGGTCGCCAGTCTGCTTGGTAAACGAAAGGAGCATAAATCATCATGATCGGTCTTCTATGTATTGTATTGACACTCGCTATTTACTGGATGGCCAAACGCATGTACCGCACACTGCCCAAGGTGTATTTGTCTCCATTGCTCATTACACCTGTTGTTATCATTTTGATTTTGACGCTGACGGGTGTGAATTACCGTTCTTATAATTCGGGCGCTCACTTGCTGTCCATGCTGCTACAACCAGCTACGATTGCATTTGCTGTCCCTTTATACCGATATTTCCCAGTGTTAAAAAAACACGCAACCCAAATCGTGCTTAGCGTGCTGTCTGGATCTGTTGTAGCCGTGTTGTCCTCCATGGCACTTGCCAAGTGGATGCACCTGAATTCTTCGCTGCTGAGCAGCCTGATTCCTCGCTCCATTACGACACCCATTGCGATGAATGTATCGCAAACGATTGGCGGCAATCCGACGGTTACAGCTGTATTCGTTATTCTGACCGGATTGAGCGGTCTTATTATCGGTCCAGTGATTGTAAAACTGTTCCGTATCGAAAATGAAGTCTCACGTGGGGTACTGCTCGGTACCGGTGCTCATGGTACGGGCACTTCCAAAGCATTCGAGTTCAGTTTGCTGACGGGGACGATATCCAGCATCTCGATGGTGCTCGCCGCTCTCTTTACCTTGGCAGCCGCCCCGTTCCTGTTCCACTTGATGCTGTAAACAATCTGCATACAAAAAAAGCAGCGATTCTCCAATAACAAGAGAATCGCTGTTTTTGTTTTGTAGGCCCCTTTTCCACATAAAGCAGTGGTGAGAACGAAACGATGGTAGAGAAGCGGAGCGGTAAAGGATACGCATCCTCGTTCCTATTAGATGGCTTTAACGTCACCTTGTTTCACCTCTACCTCTAAAGGCGTTACAGCTTCATACAGGTAAGCATCCAGCTCAGCCGTATATTGTCGTTCTTGCGCGGCGCTCCAGCCTGCATGTTCGGACATCCATGCGATGGCGGGCTGTTTCCAGCGCTTCACCTCGTCAATCTGGAAGAAAAGTGCTCCCGTTCGCCGTATGAAAAAATCAGACGGTGTCACCGTCATTTCCTGTTCCATCGCATACAGGAGCGGGACACGCACTTCCACAGGCAGTGCCGCTTCCTTCTCGGTAGTCTCCTTCATGCTGCGTGCCGCTATCGCAAACAGCCGCTCTGTGTTGGAGCCATAGCGGATTGCCCATGCTCTAGCCGTTTCAGGCGACAGGCCGAGTGCAACACCTGCTGCGGTTTGCTTACCTACGTACGCGTCCCAGCCCGCCGAGCCGCCTACGCTGCCACCCGAAATCGGGATGTGTCTGGTGCGGCATGCCCGGAAGCTCTGCCCATGCAAGCGCCCCAGCTCCCGTACCGCACGATCCACGACGAGTTCGGACATTTTCCGGTAGCCCGTCAGCTTGCCGCCTGCAATCGTGATCAGACCTGAACGGGATTCCCAAATTTCGTCCTTACGTGAAATTTCTGAAGGGCTTTTATCGTCTTCATAAATGAGCGGCCGTACCCCTGCCCAACTGGATTCTACATCCGTAACAGTCAGCTTCACATCCGGGAACATTCCGTTGATCGCTTGAAGCACATACGCCCGATCTTCGACGGTCATCCGGGGATGCGCCGTATCCCCCTCATACACCGTGTCAGTCGTACCTGCATAAGTTTTTCCATCACGCGGGATGGCAAATACCATGCGTCCATCCGGTGTATCGAAGTACACTGCCTGTTTGAGCGGAAAGCGCTCAGCATCGAACACTAGGTGAATACCTTTCGTCAGGCGTAGCACCTTACCCTCCTTGGAGCGATCCATTTCCCGCAGCGTGTCTACCCATGGTCCAGCTGCATTAATAACCAGCGAAGCTCGAATTTCGTATGGTTTTCCCGTTACCCGGTCCGTTACGCTTGCACCGCTTATTCGTCCTTTGTCATACAGCAGCTTGTCAGCCTTGGCATAGTTCACCGCCAGCGCCCCTCGTGTAACAGCTTCCTTCATGACCTCAATCGTCAGGCGAGCGTCATCTGTACGATACTCCACATAGCTGCCGCTTCCCTTCAGTCCATCACGCTTCAGCAAAGGCTCGCGCTCTAGTGTAGCCTGGATGTCCAGCATACGACGGCGCTCACTACGCTTAACACCAGCAAGGAAATCATATACCAGCAGCCCGACAGAGGTGGTAAATGCGTTAAACGTGCCGCCCTTGTGAAAAGGAAGCAGCATACGCTCCGGTATGGTCACATGTGGGCCATTTTCGAATACGATTGCCCGCTCCTTTCCGACCTCGGCTACCATCTTAACTTCCAACTGCTTCAAATAGCGAAGACCCCCATGCACTAGCTTGGTCGAGCGGCTGGACGTACCTGCTGCGAAATCCTGCATCTCCACCAGTGCTGTCTTCAAACCACGATCCGCCGCATCCAGCGCAATACCCGCCCCTGTAATGCCGCCGCCAATGATTAATATATCAAAATGCTCATGTCCCATACGTTCCAAGACAGCGGTTCTCTCCTGCGCAGCAAATCCCTGTTCTCCCATCATGTATCCCTCCAGCTTTGTATATATTCACGATGCAATCTGCCAACCGAATCATCATAAGGTACAAAAAAAGACCACGAACATCGCTGCGGCGGATGCCGAGCGGTTCATGGTCTCTCCAAGTCTCCTGACGAGTATTAACTTATCTATATCGTAGCACACACGATACGCTATGAAAAGGGAAATCTGCCTGCTACTTGAACGCCATTGCGGCATGAACTGCCTTTTTCCAGCCACCATAAAGATCAGCCCGCACGTCTTCACTCATGGACGGAGTAAAGGTATGATCACTTTGCGCATACCCCCGGACCTCATCCAAACTGCTCCAGAACCCAACTGCCAGTCCTGCTAAATACGCCGCACCGAGTGCAGTTGTCTCGTTCACAGCAGGTCGTTCTACTGGCAGATCGAGAATATCGCTCTGGAACTGCATCAGGAACTCGTTCATCACTGCACCTCCATCTACACGCAATGAACGCACAGGTACACCCGAATCGCTCGCCATGGCAGTTAGGACATCTTTAGTCTGGTAGGCCAGCGATTCCAGTACCGCTCGTATAAAGTGCTCCTTGGTCGTTCCCCGCGTCAAACCAAATGTCGCACCGCGCACGTCACTATCCCAATACGGGCTGCCCAGACCCACAAAGGCCGGGACAAAATATACCCCTTCTGTGGAGGTCACACGCGCCGCATACGCTTCACTATCTTTGGCTTCGCGGAACATACGCAACCCATCACGCAGCCACTGAATAGCAGATCCGGCTACAAAAATGCTGCCCTCCAGCGCATACTTCACCTGACCATTCAGCCCCCATGCAATGGTCGTAATCAGTCCATGTTCCGAGTCACAGGGTTCATCTCCGGTATTCATCAGCATAAAGCATCCCGTACCGTATGTATTTTTAATCATACCTTTGTCAAAGCATCCCTGACCGAACAGAGCTGCTTGTTGATCGCCTGCCGCTCCGGCAATAGGGATTTCCTGTCCGAAAAAGTGATAATCCACCGTATGCGCATATATCTCAGAAGATGATTTCACCTCTGGTAGCATAGACGCAGGAACGCCGAGAATATCCAGCAGCTCCTCATCCCATTTTAGCTCATAAATGTTGTACATGAGTGTGCGGGCCGCATTGGAGTAGTCTGTTACATGTGCTTTACCACCAGACAATCTCCAGATTAGCCAGGTATCAATCGTACCAAACAGCAAATCCCCACGCTCCGCTTGAGCTCGTGCCCCTTCGACGTTGTCGAGTATCCATTTGACCTTGGTGCCAGAAAAGTAGGGATCAATGAGTAGTCCCGTTTTGCTATGAAAAATATGATCAAATCCACGGCTTTTCAATTCCTCGCAGATCCCGGCTGTTTGCCGTGACTGCCATACCAGTGCATGATATACAGGCAGACCCGTATGTTTATCCCACACTACTACGGTTTCCCGTTGATTCGTAATACCAATCCCGGCAATTTGGCTGGCTTTCACACCTGATTCTGACAAGCAGGAGGCGATGACGGCCAAAATAGAGCTCCATATTTCATTGGCGTTTTGCTCTACCCACCCGGGCTGGGGAAAATACTGTGGGAACTCCCGTTGTGCCTTGTATACCACTTTTCCCTGCCGATCAAACAAGATGGCCCGCGAACTGGTTGTGCCCTGATCTAAGGCAAGAATGTATTGCTCCATCGTTTCCCAGCCTCCTTGCTTATTATGTATGGTTACCCACTTGATACAAATAAAAGCTATTGCTTATAGTGTTCGAACAGCTGTTTATTGGAGGTCGTAACTGCTGTAGCTCCCGCGGCCAACGCTGCTTCCACATCCTCAGGGGTGCGAATAAGTCCGCCTGCCAAAATAGGAATGCCAGTGCGTTCGCTGACCTCCTTAATCATCGGTGGAACAACACCGGGCAGCACCTCAATATAATCCGGACGCGTTTTTTCTACCAGCGCGTAGCTTTTTTCCAGTGCAATCGTATCGAGCAGGAACACCCGCTGTACAGCAAGAATTCCTTTCTTTTTAGCAGTTGCGATCACCCCGGACCGGGTCGAAATAATCCCAAATGGCTTAATTTCCTGACACAAATATTCAGCCGCATACTCGTCATTCTTCAAGCCTTGCACCAGATCGGCATGCAGGAGCATTTGCTTGCTGCGACTTCTAGCCATCTGGTACAGGCTACGCAGCTGCGCTACATGCGTATCCAGAAAAACCGCATACTCATAAGAACTGTCCAAAATACCCTCCAGCTGCTTCATATGCTTAGCTGCAGGTAAAATGCGTTGTCCCTGAAATGGCATGGATATCCCCCTTAGGCTGAATGTCGGTCAAACTCGTTCAAATTTTATATTATCACTCTGTTCGACGAACGTGAAGCGGTTTCATTGCAGATATGTATAAAGGCTGCCTTCCCTGCAATAGATGTCAGCAGGAAGAAGACAGCCTAATCATTCAAAGAACTGGATCAAATCACACGACGACACCCTTAAAATGCTCTATAGTGTACTAGCCCTCAAACCCTTGGCGCAGCCATGAGGTAGCGAGCATGATCGCACCGCGCTTGGCCGCGGTTTCAGACAATGGGTTCAGCATCACAAAGTCGTGGATGATGCCCTGAAAGCGTGCAGCGGTCACATCCACCCCCGCTTCACGTAGCTTGTCCGCATAGGCCTCGCCTTCATCGCGCAGCACATCGGCCTCACCTGTAATGACCAGCGCACGTGGTAGCCCTTCGAGCTGTTCTGTGGTGGCACGTAATGGGGACGCCGTGATCTGCGCTCGTTCGTTGGGATCCGTCGTATATTGATCCCAAAACCATTGCATCCCTTCGCGGCTCAGGAAATATCCTGTGGCGAACTCATGATATGATTCTGTGTCAAAGGAAGCATCCGTCACTGGATAGAACAGCAACTGCTGGCGAATGGTAGGGCCGCTACGTTCTTTGGCCAGCAGCGTTACGGCCGCCGTCATATTACCGCCCACACTGTCTCCGGCTACCGTCAGCGTATCGGGCTTCAGCCCATGCTCGCGTCCGTGCTGTGCCACCCATTGAACGACCGCGTAAATTTCCTCAATCGCCGTCGGATATTTAGCTTCAGGGGACAAGCTGTATTCTGGAAATACAACTGCTGCCTGTGAGCCGACTGCCAATTCACGAATCAGGCGATCATGCGTATGAGCATTACCGAATACCCAGCCTGCTCCGTGAATATATACAATGACCGGGAGATCGCTTGTCACCTGTTGTGGGCGAACAATTCTGACCTTCACCTCACCGCCAGGCCCGCCTGGAATAGTTAGATCTTCTACATCTGCGGCAGGTTTGTCTGCTGGGCCGGATTGAACCTCATTGACCGTTTCACGTCCTTTTTCAGGACCCAAATCATATAGAAACGGAGGCTTGGCATTATCGTCTGCAAATTTCTGTGCTGCGGGTTCAAGCTGTACTTTTTTACTCATATCGATTCACTCTTCCTTTCTTTTCTGTGGTCTACATATATCCATTTTGGCTTAAGTTTGCTCATTCAGTTTTACCTTATATATTTAAACGAGTTCCTCTCTTTCCAATCGGAGGACTTTAGTTTGCCCAACAGAAGAGCTTGACTTTTATTTTATATTGTAACTATAATAGTTACATATTAAAGTTCGTAAATGCACTGAGTACACTTACGATCAAACGAATGAATCATCCACATCATATTTATAGGAGGCTATCTATTATGAAAATTGCAGTTATTGGTGCAACCGGTAAAGCAGGAAATAATATCGTAAAAGAAGCATTAGACAGAGGGCATGAAGTAACCGCCATCGTCCGTGACTCGTCCAAAGTAACAGAAAGTCGTGCTACTGTGGTACAAAAAGACGTTTTTGATCTGAAAACAGATGATCTGAAAGGTTTTGACGTAGTTGTTAATGCATTTGCCGCTCCACTCGGACAAGAGCATCTGCATGTCGATGCAGGTAACGTACTGATCGAAGCCCTGCGTAATGTATCCGGTACTCGCCTGATTGTCGTAGGTGGTGCAGGCAGCTTGTTCACTGATGAATCCCAAACACTTTTGGTAAAAGACGCTCCTGGCTTCCCTGATTTCGTATATCCAACAGCCAACAACCAAGGAAAAAACCTGGAAATTTTGCGTGGTACCAGCGACCTGAACTGGACCTTTATTAGCCCTTCTGCGGAATTTGCACTGGGTAAACGTACAGGCTCTTACCAAGTAGGAAAAGACACACTGTTGGTTAATTCCAAAGGTGCAAGCTATGTCAGTTACGAAGATTATGCAGTTGCCGTAGTGGACGAAATCGAAAAACCACAACATCTGAACCAACGCTTCACAGTGGTGTCCGAGTCCTAATTTCTCTATTCTTGCAGCACATTTAGCATAAAAAAGACCCTTCGCCCATGTTCTCATGCTGCATGGAAAGTCCGCTCTACTCTAAAATCGGACTTTCCATGCACACTATGAGAAACTGAACCCGAAGGGTCTTTTTGTTATGACCTGTTGATACTCTCATTACAACTTATCAATGCTGGCCTTCTTTTCTGTATCGTGAGCGGAAGTCTCCCTCTTATCGCTAAAACACAGCTTGAGAATTGGAGGTGCAGCCAACGTTGTCAAAATGACGGCAATGATCACGGATGTAAAATATTGCTGTGCCAACAGACCCGACTGTAGACCGGTAGCTGCAATAATAAGTGCGACCTCGCCACGTGATATCATACCGGAGCCAATCGCAAGAGAAGAACGGTTATTGAAGCCCGTCAGCCGCGCGCCGAGGCCTCCTCCCACTAACTTCGTCACCAGCGCAATCAGTGTCAAAACAACAACAAATCCGAGCTGCTGCCCTACTCCCTCAAAGGAAACATTTAATCCAATGCTGACAAAAAAAACAGGAACAAAGATGGAATAAGCGATGGGTTCCACCTTTTCTTCTACGACGTGCTTAAAGCTTGTTTGTGCAATGGCAATCCCGGCAGCAAAAGCCCCGATAATGCCCGCCATCCCCAACATATCTGCAAAATACGCAAACCCAAAGCAAATAATCAACGCAGTCGTGATGACTGCTTCAGTCACCTTGAGTGGAGCGAGTATTTTCATAATCCACGGAACAACGAACCAGCCCCCCAGAATAGCTACGACGAAGAAAACTAGCTTTTTGCCAACAAGAAGTCCCAGCGAAGTCTCTCCACCCATACCGAATATACTCATTACTACCGCTAGCAGTACCACAACAAGCACATCGTCCAGCACCGCCGCACCCAAAATGGTCGAGCCCTCTCGGGTATTCAGCTTGTTCATATCCTTGAGCACCTGTACGGTAATACTTACCGAGGTAGCACTCAGAATGATCCCTAGAAACCAGCCTTCATGCACCGAGAATCCAAAGGCTTCCCCTACACCAAAACCACAAATTAGCGGTAAAATAATACCTCCAACCGCCACAGCTACCGCAGGCTTCCAATTACGTCGAAGTTGATCCAGATCCGTCTCCAGTCCAGCAATGAACATCAGCAACAGCACGCCGATTTCAGACATATCATGAATCAGCGAATCATTCTCAACCCATCCTAATACCGCTGGGCCCAGCACAATTCCTGCGATCAGCTTTCCTAGCACTGCTGGTTGACCGAGCCTGACAGACACATGACCCGCGACTTTTGTGAACAACAGAATCAGCAGAAGATACAATATAAATTGCATAGGCTGATAACCTCCTTTTGTTTAATCCTTGAACTTATTTGCAAAAATCCCATAAGCGACTTCCAATGAACAAGATATAGATCGGAGCGACTGGAATCGAATTTTGCAAATCCTAATCATAAAATGTAAAACAAACGTGCAAAATATGTGTCTGACCTTAACGGACAGCTCGCAAAATAAAAAGGGGAACCCGAAATACAGCACAGGTTCCCCTAAAAAGACATAAAGGAGCCTTGGTGACAGGCTCCTCCGGTAATTCATATCTTCATTTGATGTTGTCGGTCATACTTGCGCAAACAAGCAACTTTATCTTTTAATTATATCTCTTCTGTTAACCCGTGTAAACGTGCTGAATCAATTTTCTACTTTTTTCACGTAGCGGTCGCGGTATTCGTGGTCCAGCATACTCATCAGAATCGAATCATGGTATTCATAATTGTAGAATAAAGCATCCCGTTGTACACCTTCGCGCTGAAAGCCTACTTTTTCATAGCAACGAATGGCACGTTCATTAAAATCAAATACATTCAGCTCAATCCGATGCAGGTTACAGATACCGAATCCGTAACCCAGCATGAGCACAAGCGCTCCGGTGCCGTAGCCCTTCCCCTGATTTCCCTGCTCATTGATCGCAATACGGATGTTGGCACTGCGATTCAGGCTGTCCATATCCTGCAGAGCTATATCTCCGATGACACGATCATCTTCGCGAAGCGCAATCAAGAGCAGCAGGCTTGAGGAATCCTGTCCTTTAGCTTCAATATAACGGGCAATTTGATCCTTGGTAAAGCTGCGTTGTGTGCCTGTCAGCCTCCGCACATCCTGATGGAACAATGTATTATAGTATAGCTCGGTGTCCTCCACGTTAACGGGACGCAAGTACACCCGAGATCCTTCAAGTAACCGTGCCACAGGCTCTGAGGCTGAAGTTTGTTGAGTCATCATGATCTCTCCCATGCTAAAAATATAAATGACGAAAATCGAAGTAAATTATTGCGCAAGTTTGACTACGCAAGGTCTGCATTTTGCTCCGTAGTCAGGCTAGAATCAGCGAGGGACTCGCGCCAAATTACGGATTGAAGCAGTAGTCCTGCCAAACCCAGAATTCCAACAGTCATTCCGATCCAGACAAAAGCCGTTCCCGCCCCTGCTATTCGGATCAATACTCCCCCGGCAAGCGGCGAAACGACCATGATTGCTCCAATCACGGTACTTTGGATACCGAAGACGCGTCCTACCATATCAGCAGGGGTTTTGGCTTGTAATATATAGTTCTGGGTGATAATGTACAGGCCGTTGCCCACGCCCAGCACAGCCCCGATCATAAGCAGTACGGGCCATCCTGTTCCGGGTTGCGCCCAGCCTAAAGCAGCAATAGCTCCGCCAACCAGTACATACCCACCACCAAGCCCCCAGCCTGCACTTATGCGATTCAAGCGATTAAGCACAAGCATGCAGCCGACGGCGCCAGCACCAATGGCTGAAACCAGCCAGCCAAGCAGTGACTCATTACCCGGAGCGAGCACTCGCAGCAGCGTAGGGAACTGGTAGTCGATCATGAGAATGGCGATTAAGCCGAAAAGTCCGAATATGAGCGTATGCAAAAGCATTCGACTGCGCCATAAGAACGCCCAGCCCTCACGCCATTGGTTGAAAAAGCGAGATGCGCGGACATGCTCCTCCCGCATTTTGACTTCATCAGCCTCAGGCGCTGTATGCGTAGCAGACTTTCCATGCTGCTCGGCTGCAACAGCTTGTTGGTCTGGGCTGACCAGCGCCGGACCGATTCCGCGAAGCGGCCACAGCAGCAGGCCGGAACAGAGGCGCAGCAATGCATTGAGAATAATGCATGCCTGGGGAGACAACACAGTCAAGGTCATAGCGCCCAGTAGCGGCCCTGCCACTTTGGAGGCCTGATTGACCAACCCATTCAGCGAGGTCGCCCGAAACAGGTCGTCGCTGGCGACTACCGTGCGGGTCAAGCCTTGCTGTGAAGGCATTTGAAATACGCCAGCCGCCGCGCGCAGACCGAGCAAAGGCAGTAGCCACACCGGACCCGGGACGGCGAGAATGGCCAGCGTCAATAAGGCAATAGCTGCATCGCAGACGATCATCAGCCGGGCCTTGTGTACCCGGTCAGCTAACGTGCCCGCGATGGAACCGAGCAGCAGACCCGGTAGCGCCATCACTACCGGAATCAGCGCAATCAGCATAGGGTCAGCTTCCCAGCGATAAGCAACAAGCACCTGAATGGCGATAGCATCAAACCAATCGCCAAAGGAAGCAGCCGTGTGCGCCGCAAACATCCGCCGAAAACGGCCATTGCGCCAAATGCTAGGCGCGGATTGGAATTCCTTCTTTTCCTTCATTATCTACTCACCCTGCTCTCATTTTCAGCTTTTTTAGCAATAAGAACATTCTAGCGGGTCTATATCAGAGAAAAGTCAGACAGCTAAAAAATCAGGCCATTGAGATTGTCTGCTCCAGCCAGCGCCTTAGCGCTGGACGATGCAGTATTAAACTGTTATCCCGGTCAAGCTGGTCATATTGAGCGGCATACTTCTCTTCCAGCGCTGGATAGGAACCGCAAAGCTTCAGGAACGAGCGAATTTGACATACCGCTTTGATTTGTAGCAATTCCTGTTTAGCCATATCAAGGGTATCCAATCCCTCATCCATGAGCCGCTCGGCGTTATCCACATCTCCAGTACGCAACAGCATAAGCCCGCGCATCATCCGATAACGGCCCAGCTCGCGCAAAAACGGGGCCTCCGACAGCATGCCTTCCAGACGATCAGACAGTTCGGCAGCCTTTTCCATATGATTGGCAACCAGATGCATATACATCTCCATCAGCGCAACAGGCATCACAAAATTATCGAGATTATCCCGTTCCATGACCATCATGGTCAGTGGCAGACCTTCCTGGGCGTGTTCAGGTTGTCCGTTCTCTACATAAGCCTCCAGAATGTTGAGAATACGCAATTCCCGCTCCTGCGCTTCAGATAGCAATCCACTGGAAAGCGCACGCTCACATAGGACAAGCCCCTCATCCGTCACCCCTGCTGTGCACATATATAGCAGTAGCATCCAATACAATCGATCTGCGGGAGCAAAGTCCTCCCGTTCCAAGAACCAAGGCACATCCGCCTGTACAAAACGGGTATACATTTGATAAAAGACAGACAATTCAAAACCCATCTGCTCCTGCTGGGCAGCCAGCGCTACGATGGAATTTCCCTGCCCCAACAGCTGGTATTTGCGGAATAGTCCATGTACGGCGTCTTGCACCTCCTGATCGTGCAAGGACGGATGATTCTGTGGCTGCACGTCAGTCAAGGTCAAGCTGTAGCCATACCCTCTGACCGTATGAATACGGAGACCATCCCATGACTTAAGTTTTTTGCGCAATCTGTAGATATGATCATCTACCGTACGCTCCACCGGATACTCCAGCGGCCACACCCGATCCAGCAGTTGTTCACGGGTGAACACCTGGTTCCGGTTATCGTACAGAAAGCGCAACAGCGCAAACTCTTTAGCCAACAACATAACACGACCTGCACTACAAATCACACTGTAACCGTCTGCATCAAATTGCAGTCTGATCATCCACCTCGCCTCCGACATATCGTTTCTTGGCTGCACCCAGCCCTATAAACATAAGCAGAACACTCAGGCATAAGAGCAGTAGCAGCGGAATTGTCCAGCCTTGTGTCGCATCATGCAAATAACCGAACAGCGTCGGTCCTGTCGCGGCCAACAAATACCCAAAGGATTGAGCCATACCCGACAGCTCTGCTGCCTGCTGCGGTGTCCGCGTCCGCAAATTGAAGAACATCATCACTAACGGGAAAGCAAAACCACCCGCTATACCGATACATATGACCCAAATCACGCTCCACTGTGTAGCCCCAAGCAGAAATCCACCCAGACCGATAAAATACAGCGCAGCCATAATCAGAACCAATACCCGCTGATCCTTCACTCGCGCCGCCCAAATAGGCACAATAAAAGTAAATGGCATTTGCGCAAACTGCATCACAGACAGCATCCAGCCCGCAGTTTCTGAATCCATTCCCTGTCCGCTCATCATTTCAGGAAACCAGGCGGCAGGAACATAGAACAAGGCAGATTGCAGCCCCATAAACAGCGTCACCTTCCAGGCCAAAGACGATTTATACACATTCACGGTTTGGACAGATACTGCTGCGTTATTGGCTGTTTTGCGAGCCTTAAGGAGCTGGGGCACCCAGAGTAAAATACCTACGACACCCACAATCGCCCATATTCCCAAGGCACCTCGCCATCCCATACCTCCATTTATAGCCAGCGGTATACTCAGACCGGATGCGGTTGCAGCGACCACATTCATGGATACGGAATATACGCCGGTCATCAGTCCGCTGTTGCGAGGGAACTCCTCTTTGATCAAGCTGGGCAGCAACACATTACACACGGCAATAGCCAGTCCCAGCATGGCGGTCCCGACAAATAATGCAGTAACCCCTAACGTTGAGCGCACTACAATACCTGCGGTCAACAGCAGCAAAGCTGCAAAAATAATAAGAGGCGATCCGAAGCGGCGCGACAGTTTGGCTACAAAAGGCGACAACAGGGCAAAAGCCAGCAACGGCAATGTCGTTAATAGGCCACTCAGTGTATTCGAAATATGCAAAGAATCCTTAATCAAACCGATAAGAGGTCCTACCGAGGTAATCGAGGCGCGCAGATTGGCACCTACCAGAATGATCCCTACGGCAAGCACCCAAGGACCGGCATGCCACAAAGATTTGTATACCAAAGCTCGTTGGTGTTGCTGTGAACTCATCTCTCCATTCTCCAATCTATCTGTGTTATGCTCAAAGGCTCCAACCAAGTGTACGGCTGGAGCCTAGCAATTTTTATCTCATTAAATTATAAAGGCATTCGTGCCATATGCATAGGACGGATCGACACAGCGCCCCAAGTCTTCAAGTTCAGCATATAGCTTCATTGAAAAAATAAAAGCTGCCTGAAAGGATAGTTTCCTTTTGAGGCAGCTTCCAGTTCATAAACTTCGATGCGACCAGCGCTGCTTAACGTACCAGCCAGCCGCCGTCCACCGCCAAGATATGACCGTTCATATAGTCGGAACCCTGACTGGCGAGGAAAACCACAACTCCCATCAAATCAGACGGATCGCCCCAACGACCCGCAGGAATACGCGACAGGATTTCTTGATTGCGACTTTCATCCGCACGGATTGGAGCTGTATTTGCCGTAGCAATATAACCCGGCGCAATCGCATTAATCTGAACGTTATGAACTGCCAGCTCGTTCGCAAATGCCTTGGTCAAACCAGCTACCGCATGCTTGCTCGCTGTATACGGCGGAACGAATTTGCCGCCCTGAAAAGCAAGCATAGAAGCGACATTGATAATCTTCCCGCTTTTTTGCTCTACCATCACCTTTGCCACTTCCTGGCTCAGATGATATACGGCATTCAGGTTAATCTCCATGACAGCGTCCCAATCCTCATCTTTATACTCCAGCAGAGGGGCGCGACGAATCGTACCTGCATTGTTTACAAGGATATCAATTTTACCGAATTCATTGACGCATTCTTCTACAATTTTTTTAATGGATTCTTTCTCTGTCAGATCTGCCTGATAAAAGGCAACCTTCACACCCGTTGGCTCCAGCAAACGTCTTGTTTCTTCATACTCATCATTGTTAGCTACAATGAACAGGTCTGCACCCGCTTTGGCCAAAGCTACGGAATACCCTTGACCCAAACCAGTGTTGCCTCCTGTTACAATCGCCGTTTTACCTTTTAGACTGAAAAAATCCAATGAAAAATGGTCCAGACCCATGTCTACGCCTCCATCACAAATTAGTATAAAAACCTATATTTCCTGAAGCCTACAGCGCTGCGCGTACTTCTTTATATTTAGCTACATAACGTGCTGCATTTTCTGTGATCAAGTCGTAGCGACCTTCCTTGGCTGGAGCCGTCAAATTACCCCCAATTCCCACAGCTACACATCCGTTACGCAGCCAGGTTTCCATATTATCCAGATCAACGCCACCCGTTGGCATAATCTGCACATGAGGCATTGGACCTCTGACGGCCTTCACAAAGTCCGCCCCCATTGCACTGCCTGGGAACAACTTCACGACATCGCTACCCAATTTCATGGCTTCCTTGATCTCATTCAGCGTCATACAGCCAGGCATATAAGGAATCGCGTACAAATTGCATAGCTTCGCTGTTTCTTCTTCAAAAGAAGGACTCACGACAAACTCTGCTCCGGCCAGAATAGCAATTCTCGCCGTCAGTGACTCCAGTACCGTTCCTGCACCAATCACTGCCCGATCCTTAAATTCGTCTTTCAATCTTCGAATGACCTGATCCGCATCCGGCGTCGTAAATGTAAGCTCAATATTATCCAAGCCGCCTTCAATGCAGGCTTTAGACATGAGATACGCTTCCTCCGCTGTGTTTCCCCGAATGACTGCGACGACACCTACCGAAGTGATATGTTCCAAAACTTTCTTTTTCGTCATGTTCCTGATCCTTTCCACGAATGGGATGACCATGTACCTCAGCCGCTTGCAGGTTTACGCTCCAATACACTAATCGGATTAACGCAACTCGCTCATGGCAACCTGATCCATGTCTTTGTATGTTTTATTTTCACCGGCCATGCCCCAAATGAAGGTATAGCTGCCCGTAGCCGCACCACAGTGGATAGACCAAGGTGGAGAAATAACGGCTTCATCATTTTTCATTACCAGATGACGCGTTTCGTTCGGTTCACCCATCAGGTGGAACATTCTTGCGTTCTCATCCAGTTCAAAGTAGAAATATACTTCCATCCGACGGTCATGAACATGTGTCGGCATAGAGTTCCATACACTGCCGTTTTCCAACGTCGTCATCCCCATAACCAATTGGCAACTTTGAATGCCTTCATCATGGATAAAGCGACGCAACGTACGGTTGTTAGCTGTTTCCTGCGAACCCAGACTTTCAGACGGTACATCGGCAAAAGACTGTTTCGTCGTCGGATACGTGGTATGAGCCAGGGCCGAAACGATATAAAATTTCGCAGGCTTTCCACTGGAATCGCTTTCAAAGATCAACTCCTTGCCACCTTTACCTACGTAGAGACAGTCTTTTGTGGCCAGCTCGTAAGTTTCACCGTCCACCTTGACCGTACCGCTACCCCCAACATTAAAAATGCCCAGTTCGCGGCGCTCCAGGAAAGTTTCCGCTTTGATTTGATCGTTACCTTCCAGTGCAACAGATTTATTCACGGGATAAATGCCCCCGATAATGACACGATCTTCATGCGTATAGACCAGCTTTACCTCCTCAGGTACAAACAGTTCCTGGATTAGATAGTGCTGACGCAACTCTTCAGTCGTAAAATGTTTGGCATGTTCGGGATGAGTTGAATAACGCATTTCCATAAAAACATTCCTCCTGTTTAGATAAACTTTTTTATCAACGGAATTGTTATAAAAGCGGTTTCTAACTCTACTTCTTAGCTAGAATTGTAATAATTATCTAAGGGGGTGTCAACCTAAAACTTCGATTTTCCTAGAAAAACCCTTAATACACACGAAGTTTCACACGTTTTTTACCTTTTGATAAACAAAACCACATTTTTTTATCTATATTACCCAAAAAGTTTTTAGCAAATATATCAACTTCATCATTGTGAAAAACCGATTTATGTGATAATTTCAATTTATTCAGTTGGTGCATGCGCTTACAGATTAAGTTTACTAAACACAAGGAGGAATTCAAATGACCGCAACATTGGATGCTGTTACCTTCGGAGAACCGATGGCCATGTTTTACGCCAATGAAGCAGGCTCTCTGGATGAGGTGCGTTCATTCACCAAAGCGTTGGCCGGGGCAGAGACGAATGTTTCGGCAGGTTTGTCGCGTTTGGGGCTACGAGCCGGACTCGTAACCAAACTCGGCGAGGATACGTTCGGCAAGTTCATTGCCGATGCGCTACGTCAGGAAGGAATCGACACCCAGAATGTCATGTTTACCAAAGACCACTCTACCGGGATGCTGATTAAATCCAAAGTTATAAGTGGGGACCCCGAGGTGGAATACTTCCGCAAGCATTCCGCCGCTTCCACACTGAGCATCGCTGATTTTAACGAAGCTTACTTTGCCGGGGCTCGCCATCTGCATTTCACAGGTATTTCCGTTGCCCTCTCCGCTGAATGCCGCGAATTCGCACGACATGCGCGGCAATTCATGAAGAAGGCAGGCAAAACCGTATCCTTCGATCCTAACCTCAGACCCAAATTATGGCCTGACACACAAACGATGGTGGAGGCGATTAACGAAGCATCTGAGGGGTGCGACTGGCTTCTACCGGGGATTCATGAAGGTAAAATATTGACGGGCTATACTTCGCCCGAGGATATTGCTTCGTTCTACCTTGACCGTGGTACCTCACTGGTCATCATCAAGCTGGGAACCGAAGGCGCATATTACAAATCCGCAGATGCTGAGGGATATGTCAAACGCTTCCGCGTAGATCAAGTCGTGGATACCGTCGGTGCGGGTGACGGATTTGCCGCAGGTGTTATCAGCGCGCTACTGGAAGGCTTGCCCCTGGCAGAGGCAGTCAAACGCGGTAATGCACTTGGTGCGCTGGCTGTCATGTCAGCCGGAGACATGGATGGCTATCCGACGCGAGCCGAACTGGAATCTTTTTTGCTCAGCGCCAGCACAAATTAGTCCGGGATCATCCCCCGCGTAACCTTCACTGCTATGAGCGCAAGCTCAACAAAGGCCGCATCCAAAGTCGGCTTAACTTCCAATAGCCCGTATTCGCATTTGTGTGACCTGAGCAGCATACGCATACTCAGGTCGTACAAAGGAATACGGGCTATTTTATAATATAAGACATGATGCTCGTCTACAGCGTTTTGACGGATTCTCCCCGATTGATATCCGGCACAAATCGGTAAATAATCGGAACCGATTCGCCGCCTTCCTCAATACTGGACAGCAGCGTTTTTGCCGCCTGCTTCCCCATATCCGCAATCGGTTGCGTAATGGTCGTAATCGGCGGATTGTAAATATGGGCAAACTCCGCATCGTCAATTCCGATAATGGACAGCTCTGCCGGAATGCGTATACGGCGGGCATTCACATACTTCAACACCTCAGCCAACACGATATCATTCCCGGCCAACAGCGCAGTCGGCGGCTCAGGCAGTTGGAAAAGCTCCTTCAGCGTCTGCTGGATTTCTTCTCTCGGCACGCTGTGCATATATTCTTCTCGAAATGGCATGCCATGCTCTTCCAATGCCTTCTTGTATCCGCTGAGCCGCTCCACTCGTGGAGTAATCCGATTCAAGCCAAGGGGCAAGGTAATCAGCGCAATTCGCTCATGCTTGTGAGCCACAAGTTCCTGAATCGCCAGCTTAATCGCCATTTCGTTATCCAACAGCAGGCTACGTGTATTGACACCGTCCACCAAGCGGTCCAAAAACACCAATGGATACTTTTCACGAATGAGCTGGTTGTAAATGTCTGCATGCTTGCCTGTCGGGAAGATAATTAAGCCGTCCACTTGACGGGCCTTGAGCATCTCAATATACTGGCCTTCCTTGTCGGGGTTTTCATCGGCGTTGCAAATGATCACCTGAATGCCGAAAAGCTGCAATTCCTCCTCAATCGCACGGATAGACTGGATCGACAGCGTATAATCAATGTTGGCTACAATGACTCCCACCATAAATGTCCGGTTCTGCTTCAAGCTGCGGGCCAGCCCGTTAGGCTGATAATTCAGCTCTTGAATAACTTCGGCAATCCGGTCCCTTGTCTGGTCGCTCATATATTTATATCGTTTGTTCAGAAATTGCGAGACAGTGCTTTTAGACACTCCTGCCTTCTGGGCAACATCTTCAATCGTCGGCTTCTTCATCGGTACACTCCTTGTCTTTCATGTACTGCGTTAGTGCAACAAAAGTATATCTTTTTTTTAGTAAATTTACCAGACTTCTATTTATGAAAGCCATTATGATATAAGTTGAACTTCAAAATTGCCTATCGTGCCACTGTATAAAAGGATGGTTCTCCCGGCAGCAAAAGAGGCAGTTCAAGATGTTCTCTTGAACTGCCTCCACGTATACAACTCTATCGAAAAGCTAGGTTCCAGTTGGCCCTAAATACTACTCGGATCAGTGTGCTGGAACAGGCGTTGCAGACTGATCTGGTGTATCGTGCTCGATCAGCGCATGCTTTTCCCATAACCGGCTTTTCCAGCGGGCATACATGATGACAGCACGAGTCCATTCATCAGCAGCAATCGCCAGCCACACACCGGCGAGCCCCATATCCAGCTTGAACACCAGCAGATAACCCAGCGGCAAGCTCATACAGACCATAGAGATTAGTCCCATAAAAACCGGGAACTTGGCATCTCCAGCAGCACGCAACGAGTTAATAATGACGATATTCGTCGTCCGGCCAGTTTCTAGCAGAATGCTAAGTAAAATGACTTGCGCTCCCAAACGAATGATTTCAGGGTTCTCTGTAAATAAACCGAGCAAAGGTACACGGAAAAAGATAACCACCGCATCAATAATCACAGTCACGAGTAGCGCCCATTTCACACTGTTCAATACACGTTTATAAGCCGTATCCTTCTCTCTGGCTCCCACGAGCCTTCCCACTACGATAGCCGTTCCCATACCAACGGCCATACTGAACAAATAAATATAGCTCGAAATATTATTGGCATATTGACGTGTCGCCATCGCTTCTGCGCCCAGATAGGTCACATACAGTGTGAATATGAGCTGACACGACTGATACATGATAGACTCCAGCGCGGATGGTACACCAATACGCAATATTTTAGAGATAAACTTTTTGGACAAGTGAACGTAATATTTCCACTCGACACGAACCTCAGTGACCCGGTACATCAGCCAGAAGAAGATCAAGAGACAAATAAAGCGGCTACCTACTGTAGAAATAGCAGCACCTTCTACACCGAGTGCTGGCATTCCCCAATGCCCCAAAATCAAAACATAGTTGCCGACCACGTGGATCACGTTCATAAAAACCGATACATACATCGTTTCTTTGGTAAAACCGTGCGTACGAATGGTCGCCGCCAGCGCGTTAATCAATGCCTGAAGGAAAATAGCCCCCCCGACGATGCTCATATAGGATTCCGCATACGTAAGAATGTCCCCCTGGACATTCAACCATTGCAACATATGCGTACCAAACACAAGAAAAATTACGCTTAGCAAAAGACCTACCATCAAATTCAACGTAATGGCCGTACCTGTAACCTGGGCCGCTTCGACTAGTTTCTTAGAACCGATATATTGAGCTACGACGATAGCAGCGCCGTTGCCGATAACCTCCAGTACAAGGATAGCGATTGAAATAATTTGGTTGGACGCACCCACACCCGACACTGCATTATCAGATACAGAGCTGAGCATGAATGTATCGACGCTTCCCATTAACATAAACAGGAATAATTCAAGGAAAATAGGCCATGTCAAACGGAACAAATTCAGTTCCTTGGCTTCGGACAATACCGAACCATTTTTTAGTGCTCTGGTTGTCATTCATTCACCTTTCTTCATAGATTTATTTAACGATCAAAAGGTATGTTAGCATAGTCATTCTGAAAATACATCCCGTTTACGTAAAATGGTTTGCAAAATGCGTAAGAATTCATTTATCACCCTCTTTATAATTGATTATCGAACTTTATTGAAACAGGATATTACAAGAATATACCGGCAAATCTGGGCTTATCGACGCAATTATGAGCTAAAGAGTATAATAGAATACGAGCCTGTGAGCATTGCCGCTGACAGGTTGTGAAAATTGTTGTACGCTTCCTAAGCATAATTCACGAATTAAAGAGGGAATATATAGGACATTCATAGGGTTAAAAGGTAATAAAGGAGGCTTTTACAGATGACTCAATCATTTCAAGCCCTTGTCGTCGATCAGACGCAGGACGGTGAAGTTCAAGCAGAGGTGCGTTCTCTGGAAGCTAGCAGTTTACCTGCTGGAGAAGTATTGATTCGTGTCGCTTATTCCAGCATCAACTATAAAGATGGGCTTGCTGCCCGCAAGGATGGCAATATCGTCAAATCCTATCCGTTCGTACCAGGCATAGATTGCTCGGGAACCGTCGTCTCTTCGGAGGATAGCCGCTTTAGCGAAGGACAAGCGGTGCTCGTTTCCGGATACGGGCTGGGTGTGTCTCAATTCGGAGGATTCAGCCAATATGCACGCGTGCCTGCGGACTGGGTGGTTCCACTTCCAGACGGACTCACGCCGAGAGAGGCGATGATTTTCGGGACAGCCGGATTCACCGCGGCCCTGTCGTTATATCGGCTGGAGCAAAACGGCGTTACTCCGGAGCAGGGGAAGGTACTTGTCACCGGAGCGACGGGCGGCGTAGGCGGGGCAGCTATTGCCTTGCTGAACAAGAGAGGCTATCATGTCGTAGCCAGCAGTGGCAAGGCCGATGCGCATGATTACCTCAAGGCGCTCGGAGCAGCCGAGGTTATTTCTCGCGAGGAGGTCTACGACGGCGCGGAGAGCATCCGCCCGCTGAGCAAGCAGCTTTGGCAAGCGGCTGTTGATCCTGTAGGGGGAAAGCCGCTCGCTTCGCTGCTCAGCCAGATCGCCTACAACGGCTCCGTTGCCGTGAGCGGCCTGACGGCAGGAACCAAGCTGCCTACGACGGTGCTGCCGTTTATTTTGCGCGGCGTAAGTCTGCTGGGCATAGACTCTGTCTTCTGCCCATACGACACCCGTGTAGCGATCTGGAAGCGACTTGGCAGCGAATGGAAGCCGGAACAGCTAGAGCAGCTCGTTGAGCGCGAAGTCGGATTGGCCGACCTGCCCAGCGCGCTCGAAGACATCCTTGCAGCCCGCTCGCAAGGAAGAACGCTTGTACGACTGGCTGACTAAGCAGAAAGATATCGGCAATCTATCTGTTAACCTGGTTTTGCGTGAGGAAATATTCATTCCGTAGGGTCTAGCTTTGCAAAACATAAGAAGCTTGTAAATCTGAACTTTTGAGATTTACAGGCTTCTTTTTTCGTGTGATACATTTGAAGAAAAACAAAATATATCGAATCAGACGGTTTACTTTTCGCAACCAAATGAACCTTATGAGGGCCTCAGTTGTTATATAGATAAACTGCACAAGAAAGGAGAGCACATCATTGGAGAGTAATCGAGAGTTGTTTGATTTGTATCAACGAGATGTATACCGAACCTGCTACTACATGGTACATAACGCATCGGATGCAGAGGATTTAACGCAGGAAGTGTTTATCACCCTGTTTCGCAGCAATCGTGAACAGATCGAACAACTAAAAGCCTGGATTATGAAAATTACGGTCAATCATTGTCTGAATTACCTTAAACGCCGGAAAAGCCTGCATTTGAAAGTATCGGCTAATCCCTATTTATTTAGCGGGGCGGAAGGTAAGCCTGTAGACAAGCTGGTGGAAGAACGCGAATCGACAGAAGAATGGATCGTTTATATGAATCGCCTTCCAGCCAAAATCCGCGCTGTGCTGACCCTCCGCTATATGCATGATTTCACACTGGCAGAAATATCAAAACTGCTGGAAATTCCGCTGGGAACCGTCAAATCGAGGACTCATAAAGGGCTAAAGTTATTGGAGCAAATACTGCGGGATGCAGGTGTAGAAATTCCCGAGATGGAAGGAGAGAACTATGAACAACGTAGAAAAGGCATTGAAGCGCAAGTTAAATAATGATTCGGAAATGGCCTATCCTGACTTCGATGAGATGTGGAACCGGATGGAACAGACAGGGCATACTGCCCCTACGCTAACCGACACTTTCGATTCATTCACTCCGCACCGACATAGAAATTGGCGCAAAATAGCTATCGCCGCCTCTCTGAGTGCGCTTCTCGTTGCCGTTCCCGTCTATGCCGCCATCCATTATAATTGGGGCAATCTGCTGCACGGAAGAAGCGGCATTCAGACGGCACTAAATCAAGACCTTGGACAGCCCTTGGAGCAATCCGTAACCAGAGACGGAGTGAAGCTGACGCTGCATACCGCTATTGTCGATGAGAACCGGACCGTGATTCTGTACAGCTTGGAGGTCGGAAAACGGGCAGAGAACGAGTTTTGGAATGTCAAAGGCGTATCGCTAAAAGGTGCTGCGGGGGAAAGCAGTGCAGGGGAATATAACTTTCAGCAATGGAACCCGAAAAATCAACGGTACAACGGGTACTTTGAAAGTGACTGGACACCGCAGCAAGAAACAGAGAACGTGCGGCTGACCGTAGATCATATGGAGCTCACCAGCGTTCAGGAACTGGAATTGCCGCTCGATATCACATCGCCTCAGATGCAGACATTCAAGCTGGATCGTAACGGCTTACAAGATATGAAGGTACAGGTATTTCAACAAGGGAAGGATAAGCTGATGCTGTCCTCGGCAATCACCTTCGATTCATCGATACCCAAGAGATGGGATAATCCGCAAATCGTTGCTTACAAAGGCAACAAGCCTGTGATGTCGCAGCCTGGGGGGACTTTTGGCAAACCCGGAGATAACGGGGAGTATACAGCACAGCAGTATTTTTCTAAAGCAGATATACCAGAAGGACAGACTGCTTTCAAACTGCAATATGCGCAAACTGAGAAAAGTACACATGAACCCATAAACTTTGATCTACAGCTAAGCAAGAAGAAAATGGAAAGCGGGACGATTAAAAGTGTGCTGAATACCCCGTTGGAGAACGGCAATCCGAATTTTACATTAGAACAAATGATTGTCACACCTACACAAATCCGTGTCACGATCAGAAGCGAAAAGAAATTCGCCATGTTACCTTATCAAAAGTACTTTCTTTCTGTGAACGGCACAACGTTAGAGGGTAGCCGTTGGTCTTCACCTGATCAGGAGCACGATCTGAATACGATCCGTTTTGAACGACCGTCCCATCTTGTGATTACCAAGGACACTCCTATTACTTTTACAGGCAAATATAAAGTCACGATCCATTCGGATGACAAAACACCACAGCTTTTAACTGATATATCTGACCAGAAGCAGACACTAACCACGCAAATAGGTGGCTATCCTGTGAAGTGGACTTACTACAAACAAGGGGCAGATTTGTTTGTGGAAACAGAGAGCGAAGATGCTCGGTTTGGAGGGATTAACCAGACGCATATTGGCCTGGGTAAAGAACGGATCATTGGCAAGCCGATCACAGCCAATTTTGCCGGAGACGGCAATAACAAGGCAGTGGATGTCTACAAGAATTTCAAAGGGAAGGAAGCTTCTATCTATATGTTCTACTATACAACGGACGACCCGGAAGCAGAGACAACCGTACCCTTGCAGCCCATGACAAGCAACAGTGAAGCATCTAAATAGCAATGCTATAAAAAGAGGGCCCTCTATACCTGTGTGAACCGTGGTATAGGGACCCCTCTTTATTTTCCTGGTAAGGCACGGTCTGCCTAAAACGATTGGCTCCTGCCCTACTTCACAGAACCTTGCGTAACGCCATTGATAATCCATTTTTGTGCAATCAGATAGACGATAATCATCGGCAGCAAAGCCATCAGGTACGAGGCAAAAGCCAGATTGAAGTCTGTGTTGAACTGTCCTTGGAACACATACTGTACGAGCGGCAGTGTATATTGCTCCGCATCGCTGATAATAATGAGCGGCAGCAAAAAGTCATTATATGTGGACAGACAAGTGAGAATCCCCACCGTAGCACTAATCGGCGCCATCAGCGGGAATATAATGCGCCAAAAAGTGCCCCATGTCGTCGCACCATCTACCGTGGCTGCCTCTTCCAACGCTACCGGAATGGAGCGAATATAACCGACATACACGAAGACATTAAACGCCAAACCATACACCGTATGCAGCATAATGAGACCCAACAGATTAGTCATATGAAGGCCCGAGGCCAGTTTTACAATCGGCAACATGATGATGGGGAACGGAATGAACATGGCACTCACAAAATAAAAATATAACCCCTTGAAGAAACGCCGCTGCATATTACGAGCAATGGCATAAGCAACCATCGAATTGGTTAGCAAAGTGAGTATAACCGTCGATGTCGTGACCATCACACTGTTCCGAAAAGCGCTGAAGAAATTGGTCATTTCCACTGCACGACTAAAATTTTCCCAATGCAGTTCGGTCGGAAAGGCAAAGGCAGAATGTGCCATCTGCTCGGGATTTTTAAGGGCTATCGTCACCGTCATATAGAGGGGAAACAGAATGAATATTGTCCCCAATGCTACCAGAAGCAGCACAGGCCAGTTCGTACGTCTACTAGTTTTCATCAGTTATCCATCTCCCTTCTCTGGAGGAATCGAAGCTGTAAGATGGAAATGATCGCAATCACAATAAAGTAAATAACAGAGTTAGCCGACTGATAAGCGAATTCTCCACCTCTAAAGCCCCCGGTGTATATCAGGTGGGATATCGACTGCGTGGCCCGTCCCGGCCCACCATTCGTCAAAGCCACGATCTGATCGAACACCATCAGGGAATTTTTCATCGCCAATACCATATTGATCGTAAAAAACGGTGCAATTAATGGAAAGGTAATGCTCCAGAATTCGCGCCATTTACCCGCACCGTCCAAATTGGACGCCTCATACAGACTTGTCGGAATGGTTTGCAGCCCAGCCAGATAGAGAATCGTATTAAAGGCAATCCCCTGCCATACGGCTACGATGACCACTCCTACCCAAGCCAACTGCTCACTGCCTAAGATGTTTGTCGATAATGAACTGATGCCTAAGTTCTGTCCCCAGATCGTAAATACATTCGAGAACAGGTAATTGAATATGTAACCTACGATCAACACGCTCAAAATATTAGGTAAGAAATAAATCCCGCGAAAGAAATTACGGAAACGTATTTTAGCGTTCAGCCCCATGGCAATCAGCAAGCTGAGAATATTAATCGCAATGGTAACCACAATCGCAAATTTGAAAGTAAACCAGTAAGCATTGCCCACATTGTCGTCTTGAAACAAATTAATATAGTTCTTAAACCCGACAAAGTGGTACTGATGACCAAAGCCGTTCCAGTTCGTGAGTGAATAATAAAATCCCTGCAAAGCAGGCAGGGTCAAAAATACAAAAAACAATAGCACCGCCGGCACCGTCATCCAGTAAAAAGTCGTTAGTCGCTTATTCATGTCTCCTCCTCCTCTCTTATCGGCGGTTAGCTACCTTATTCCACTCCCGGTCGAGCTTGGCTAGATAGGCATCGATGTCTCCGTTTTGCAGGAAAGCCTGCACAATAGAATTCAATTGGACCGCTTTGGGAATATAATGATCGGCAAAATCAATGACACGGCCTGATTTAAAATACGGCAGCAGCTCTGCCACACTCGGATCATCCTGCGTGACTCCCTTCACCGCTGAAAACAACGTTTGTTCCGTAATGTATTGCTTGCTGTTCTCCGGTTTTAATAAGAAGGCAAGGAACTCCTCCGCCTCCTTTTTATGCGGCGTGCCTTCCGAAACGGCCAATAGCGTATCTATACCAGACACCAGCTTGACCGCCTTTGCGTCATTCCCTGTGGGTAACGGGAAAAATCCGAGTTCCACTTTCGGGTTAGCTTTGCGAATTTCAGATATAGCCCACGAGCCCTGAATGTACATCAGTCCCTGTCCGTTAGCGAAAGCACGATTACCGTCAGCATAGTTTTTGCCAAAATTATCACTATGTCCGTATTTCAGTAGCTCCAGCTGCTTTTCCGCAATCTCGCGGTACTTGCCCTGAAAGGTGACCTGATTTTCACGCCGTTGCAGAAAAAAATCAATGCCCACCAGATTCGGGCCCAGCGCATTAAAGGGGAGGTTCGTTTGCCAATCATCTTTATATGTAAAATAGAAAGGAATTTTGCCAGCAGCCTTGATCTTTTGCGCTGTTGCAATCAGCTCATCCCACGTTTTGGGCACCTGTAATCCCATTTCTTTAAAAAGCGTTTTGTTATACATCACACCATTCGCATTCGCAGCATAAGGAATTCCATACACAGGATCGACCCCGGTCACATCCTTAAGCATCTTGAGGTAAATCGGATCAATCGTACGTGGCAATTCTGTATTCGCCAGATCCGTAAAAATACCGCTTTGTGCCAAAATGGAGTAGGTATCGGTGGCCCCAAGCCCCACAATGTCAGGTACATCGTTTTTGACAACCCGTGTCAATAACACGGTCTCTGCCTCTGGCGGGTTGACCTGTGTCACTTCAATACCGGGATGTTCCTGATTGAATTGAGAGATTAGCTTATCGAATGAACCCTTGGCCTCCGGCTTGTTTTGAAAGAATTCAATTTTCACCTTACCTGAATCATCGCCCTTGTTGCATGCGCTCACAAAAACAGCCAACAAAAGGATCGCCGCCAGTGTAGACAGCTTTTTGGCCCAACTCCACATGCTCATACCTCCTTTTCCCCTATGTCAATCTATGCAGGACTAAACAATTAATACCCGTCCCTTATGGAAAAGAAACGATACACCGTGTTTGGCGGTTATATAGTAAAAGGGTACTCATCTTCGCTCTTGTTTTTCTGTTTTGTTCAGGTATTGGGTTATTGAATGGGAGTACAACATATACTGCCTTGGGATTCCATGTAAGCGGAACCAGCTTGAAGGATGCTAATGAAAATACCTTGAGTCTCAGGAGGAATTAGTATGTTAAAAAAGATCCAACCGGCCTTCAAACGGTCGATTGGATCTTTTCTTACTTTTATTATGTTCAGGTTAGGGAATAACATGACATATCTTAGCGAATTAGAAGAGCAGCGTCCCAATCCGGATTTTCATTTCCTATCAATGAAGCCAACACCAAGGCAACTCCAGCACTTCCATTCAGAAAGCCAGCCTCATCTACTTCTGCTAGTCTCCCATCCAATAGGCTATGATCATAAAAGCCAAACGCCGAATTAGTATCGAACATATCCAGCACTTCTTCTAGTAGCCTGTCTCGCATCATACCTAACTGCTCATGGCCCGTATCTGAATACATACGCTGGATCAGATGCAACAATCCCCCAATACCATGACACAATGTCGCAGAAGATAGTCCTCCTTTACGATAGAGCCTTTTTTCTATATCCAAGTATGCACGTAGTCCCGTTTCGATCCAATCTTTATTTTGAAGAGCTTGTCCCGCCAGCCAGATCGAACGTGCAATGCCTGGTACGCCATAACACCAGGAATCACGATAATACTGCGTGCTTTCAGGCTGCAGACGGTTATCCACCCATTCCTCAAGGGAAACACGCCCAGGCCAAATCACGCCCTCAGTATCCTGAACACGCCAATGATGTATAAATGGTGACAGTCTGTTGATATCGCCCACTAAAGGGAGGGAGTCGGCTCCATTAAGAGCAGACAGGCTCAGAAAAGCTAATGGACCCGCGATACCATGCGAAAGCCCTAAATTAAAATTTCCCTGCGGATATTGTTTCTTTTCATTCTCTTGAAATTGATTCTCCGTGGTAATATACCATCCAGGTACAGGATGTCCATTCCAAGTACGGTCGCTGCACATTATCTGAAACAATTCAATCGTCTGGTTCCATATGGTATGCATAGTCGGGCGGTCAGAAAATAACATGGCGATGCGTCCGATCCCTGTAAAGCCTGATATGGCGTCATACTGGCTCATTTGTAATTGTCCTCTTCCCCATTCCTCCCGACATAGGGCCAAGCTATGTAAAGCAGCCTCTTCGAACCAGGAGGCAAGGGAATCAAGCATTCCTTGATAACGTGTGCCCTTCCTGGATAAAGAGTAAATAGCCAGCAAAATACCTGATAATCCACTATACAGGGATAAGTCATGGACACCCTTTTGCTCCACGATCATACGAATTCGCTCTAAATATTGGTGTCCTACAATATCCCAACCATCCTCAGGGTATAGTCGATCCAACTGACCCATTAACAAACAGATGCCCGTGAACCCACTTCCCAAACTTCCATCTGACCAACGGTCCATCTTCATCCCATCAGCCTCTATCGGGGGCGTTTTTTTCATATACATACGCACTTGATCGGGGTCTTTGTAACGATTGGAAATCTCTTGTAAGATTACAGTTACTTTATCCTTCATATCCAAATTAATGGGTATCCATTTATCACAAATATATGAAGTCGTCGTCATCCTAGCACCCTCCCTCCGCTTTCAATTAAGGAAGCTTCTTCATCGAATGAGCTGGCCTGAATGTTGTACATCTCTGCGTATAGCCCATTGAGTAACATCAGCTCCTTATGTGTTCCCTGCTCCACAATTAAACCATTGTCCATTACCACAATTTTATGTGCCAGACGTGCTGATGAAATCCGATGAGTAATAAAAATACCAATGCTATCCTTCATCAACTCCAAAAATAATACCAACAAATCCTGTTCTGCCACAGGATCTAAGAAGGAACTTGGCTCATCCAAAATATACACATCTGCTTTACGCAGGAAAGCCCGTGCGATTGCTATTCGCTGCCATTGGCCTCCTGAGAGTTGGTAGCCATCCTCAAACCATTTACCAAGCTGTGTGTCCAAACCTTGTGGAAGTTTGGCTATAATATGGTCTATAGCTGCGCACTGGGCTGCATGGATGAGCTCCTCATCCTGCTCCATACGCCCTAATGATCCAAACCCAATGTTATGACGTGCTGACATTTCATAATGCATGAAATCTTGAAACACGGCTCCAATTTTGTCTTGAACCTGCTGCAGATCATAATCCTGAACGGGACGGTCGTTAATTTTAATGACGCCACTATAATCAGAATAAAGCTGCATCAGGATTTTCATAAGCGTCGATTTTCCTGATCCATTTTTCCCTACAATGGCTATCGTTTGTCCTTTAGTCATTGTTAAATGCATGTCCTGAATAGAAGCCTTCGATTGACCCGGGTACGTAAAGGAAACCCCTTCAATTGAAATTTGTTCAATACAAAATCCGGTGCTGCTCTTTGGGTGATCCAGAAGTGCCTGTTCCTTTTGACGCCGAATGGGGTCCGATGTAGGCAACTGTAGAAATACAAATAACTGCTCCATATACAAATTATTTTGTGAAAATTGAACAATACCTTGGATTAGTGCCTGCATTTGACTTTGGGTTAGCATAATCGCTTGAATATAGCCATATAAGTTCCCTATTAATATTTTTTTCACAAAGGTTTCCTGGATTGCCATCCACACTATCCATAACAGAACAGAAAGTTCAAGCAAACTGTACAGGAAAGTAATTCTAACTCTTTTGCCCAATATACGCCTGTCTTCTACAAAAAATCTTTGCAGTAAATTCTCATATCTTTTTAGTAAATAAGGACCCAAATTAAAAATCTTCACTTCTTTGACCGCACGATCATTTGTAAGCAAATAGGTCATATACCATGACTGTCGATATAACGGGGTACGATTCATATAGATTTCAAACTGTTCTTTGTTTAACTTAAAAATCGAGTAAACCGACACCAGTGAAATCACAAATAGAATAACCACAACCCACCATTTCCATAAGAAAAGTAAAACTGCCGAAGACAGCATGGTAACTAGACTAGATAAAATACCAGCCATTTGTGTATATAATTGGTAAGGTCGATAGGAAGCTTCTTGGGAAGCCCGCTTTAGCTGGTCGTTGATTTGAGAATTTTCATAATCCGCCAGTCCCAAGTAGCCTGATTTTTCTCCAATCATGATATTTAATGACTTGGACAGCACAGATTCAAGGACGCCCTCTACATAACTCTGACTCATCGTAACTAGACTTTTTAAAACGTGAATAAATATAAAGAGACCAAATTGTAGCATAATTATAGAGATATCATGAGGACTAGAAGAAACAATACTATTAAGTAAATTTTGCATGATAACCAAAGTAAGTACGGGCATCACACCTTGAATGATATGCAAAAAAATGCTAGAAAGCATATAGACCTTATTCATGTTAAATACTAAGGCAAAAAGCTTAAGCCCTTGACGTACAGACTTCCATATGGAAGAAGTCCTCCGATCTGTACTTTTTTGTACGCTACTCATTAGCGATTCCCCCGATATTGAACCAGGCTGTTCATAGCATGTCTGGCCATGATCATTATTTTGCGCTCCCGATCCCTGTCAATTCCAATTAATCGGTTCAAATGCATATGGATCACACTGTATATAATATCCTCTCTTGTATTGGTAGCTCCCCCCTCCCGTTCCTGCTCATGGAGTATATAATTATATTGCTCTACTGCTTCTTTTCTTGCATAAAAAATATTTTCTATGGATTCGCGACTGGATGCAGTCGAAGCTGTCATTTCCTGATCTGATGCCATCCATTGTAAAAAGAACTTCCGTTCCTTGCGAAAGTCTTTCAAATAGTCTTTGAGATCAAATTGACGATTTAAGAATTGAAACGCATCTTCCTTATAGTAACCAAACTGGTAGAGAAGATTGATCACGCTTAAAATAGCTATAACGTCCTTCTGTAAAGAAGTCTGGTTGAATCTAATGAGACGTACCAATTTGGCTGTCACTTCACTGTCACAAGAAAACATTCGTTCTGCCCACATCATGAGCTTCTTTCCACCGTAACGCTCTACTTCTGGCTCATAGGTATCGATCACAACTCTGGATATCATGCCTTCATTTAAAAGCATCTCTGTCCATTGATGAAACACGGGAAGAAACAAGTTTCCCTCCAGAAACTCCGGTAGCTTAAACCGGACACGAATATGTTTATCTGGATCAGCGTATCGGATAAAGTACCCCTGAAGGATGTTACCGTCCTCTTGATGCTTCCGCACAAATTCATCCCAATAACCACCAATAAACTCATCTTGGCGACTGTTCATACCATATAATTTGGCATAGAACCAAGGACCACCAGGAAGATAGGTACAGGTTGCCTCTGAGGAAAGACAACTTGTATCCTCATGCCTTCTATCTAGTGTCGCAGCAACTTCCTCCTCAAAATGGTTCGTTGCTACAGCCTGTTTACGTATACATGGAAATACAAATTCAGCCGCCAAGCGTCCACTGTGACGAGAGACTGGCGTTTCTCCGACTTCACCTATGTGTTCGATTAAAGTAACTTTTCCTTTGGATTGAAGATCTCTACAAACCTGTTCAACATGCAAGGGATGATTCATATCCAACAGAATTCGATTATCTAATTCAATCATATATACATAACGTGGTAGATTCCATTCTTTTTGGAACTGACACACTAAATTCTCCAAATCAATCATATCCTTGGATAGGCTAGTTGCCGCATCCCATGTCATTCTCCATGTAGCCGGATTGAGAATGACATGCTTATATCTTAGACGTGGGGTAAAAGGGGCATGGGTGGCGAATCCCCACTCCATAGATGACCAATGGCGATAACCATCCTCACTGACCTCCAAAAGAAAACGATGTATGTTAGGAGTCAATTCAGCATTGAGCATATGTCCAGCCCTAGCAATGACCTCACGATTGCGACTTATCGACTTCAAATAAAAATGATCATTACGTACCCCAACAGCAAGGTCCGAAACATGTATCTGCTGTTCCTTTGGCAGGGTATGATTGGTTCCTATTGCGATTTCATAGGGGCGAGTATGCTTCGTTAATACTACATTTGCCGATCTTCCCGAACTGGGTAAATACGATATTCCGGCTAACAGCTTTTCAGGCTGTAACCGTTGCTCTTCCGATTGAATGCTGGAGAACATATCAGTAAAAGGCTCGTCAAACAAATCCAGAAATCTCCCGAACGTCTTTCCCGCCCCGTCTGACCCCTGATTAGGTGCCAGAAGTAAAATATACTCACCGCGATCTACAGCCTGCTGATCAGGGGCGACCAACTGAAAAAACAATTCCATAGAAGGTGCTGCCAACCATTTGCCTGATTTCTGCCCTTTTAACATTGCGTCTATCATGGCATCTGTAAGTACCACTTCATGTTTTCCTTCATGGATGCAAGATACGAACCATTGAAATAAAAGCTTCTCCTGATGTGATCTCGACTGGGACGGTGACATGTTTTGAAGCCGTGTTCGGTTACTCAATGGATGTTTGTAGCCTGCCGGAGCACCCATCCCTGTATCCTCATCAAGAAGCTCCAGCAAAGGGACCTCCCGATATGGACCATACTTCTCCAAAAATTCCACACAAAATTCATCCAAAGGTCTATTCTCTCGCGACGAAAGCTTAGTTAGTAATTCGGCAACACATTCAACATCCTTACGGATACATTGGGGAAGAACAACTCCTCGATCCTCCAGGGAAAGGTCGATTTGCAAGCTTGATTTTGCACTGAACATTTTGCCCATCTTTCGTCTTAAATGCTCCAACGAATCTTCCCCTTGGCCTATAGGGAGACGATTATATTTATTAATAGTATCCGCGATGTTATTAAAATTCTCTTTTAACTCATCAATACCCGTTACTAATTTCAAGACGGATCGTATATGGTCCAGCGGTTCGGTAGTAGTGGTAGGAGGAATAAGCTCAGATATCAAAAACTCTTGCTCAAATAGCTGCCATACATAACGGTCAATTGTCTCTATATCAGCTCTTTCAAATGTCTTATGTAGATGGTTGACCAGTTCCTGATAAGGTATGAGGGTCGAACTTGCTTCCATCACACAATCAAATACCTGAGTCGCACGAACGGACACACTCTGATCTTCTCCACCGACTATACTGCCGCATCTTGTCGTGTAGGGGATTTTAGCCCGGTTACCCTGACGATAAATTAATGTATTACGCTGAACCCGCAGCTGGCGGACAACCTCCTTACTGCTTGTGACCATTTCAACGGCTTTCATTAGCCATTCCATGTCCGGTCTTGCACGCTTTCGATACATATCTGGCTCTTGTAAAATGAGCTGAGACTGCTCTCCGAATTTCCCGTAAGTGACTCCAGATAACAATCCGAACGGCGTAGGTCGTGTAGCCATTCTAGTGATATAACGCATAAAGGATTTGATAACTTGTTCCTGTTTGCGCGGATTGTCCTGATCGCTGATATGTACTAAAGATTCAAGCAGAGTAGGGCTGGAGGCAGCTAACGCTTCACGAATAAATGGATTACGAGATAATTCCGTAAGACGATTTATTGCAACTCGTCTGATTCCTTCAGTCTCTCCGACATTGGTTAGAAAGCATTTTCCGAACTCTTCCATAGGTAGCACAGGAGTACGAAGCATAAAAAAATCCAGGGTTTTATAAAGATGCTCTTCCATTCCCATTAAACCTCCGTTCTAAGCCAAACGTTTAAATTGTTTTCTTTTGCCAACGAACAAAGCTAATAGTCGAACAAATCAATATAATCACGATTAGACACATCCAGAATCTGGTGGAACCATCCACTCTTAAAGCAAGCATAATTTGCTGGAAAGGATCTATTAACATCACAAGTGGCTTGTAAAATGGGTAGATAAACATAGATATAAATAAAATAGAAATAAACGAGAATAAAGGTCTGGATATGAACAAACACACTGCACTACTTAGCATGAGCTTTGCCAGGCAAACCAACGTTAATACCAAATAAAACACAAGTGTATATGACATAGCATCTAATGAGGTGGAAGCCTCTGCTGAGCCGTATTTAAAAAAGGTTAAGCTACGGGGAAAAATAGTCCAACCAGCCAGTATGCCTATGAGCAAGGCTGTACCCGTAAAAACGATCGTCGTGACCGATAATGCGAACAGTTTTCCAAGCCAAAATTGAAAGCGACGGTATGGACGCAGTACATATAAACGATACGCCCCGGAGTGAATATCCCCGCTTAACTGATCCACATACAAAATAGGCAACAATGCCAGGATCAGAAATAGGGAAATTTCACTCATCATAAGCCACGGCAAGTTCAGATTATTAACAGTGGCAATCCCTTCGCCAAAGCGGAATTTCATTGTTCCATTAATTTTAAGACTGACAATATTCGCAATAACCATCAATAGAAAAATTGTATATAATAAAAGAGTAGATCTTCGATTCCATATTCGTTCCATTTCACTTCGCCAAATTCCTAGCATAAGAAAAATCCTCCTAATACAAATAATCATCCTTGGTAAAACGACGATATGCTCCCCATGTAAAAAGGATTAGATATAAAATAACAACGGTGGCAATCGCCCCATTTGCAGACAGGTTTCCGGATAAGGATGTCTTCAATCCTCTATACTGCATATAAGGAATAAATAAAAAGACTATAAGATCATGTATGTAGGGAATATGAGAAAATAGAGATGCTAATTTAAGGTATAAGCCATCGAACAGCAAGGAGAACAGATTATAGGTCGTACAAATACCAATTGCATGGGTTACACTCTTGCTACACATGGCAATGTAGGAATACAGACAGCCAATAGCCATAAGTGAGACAAAAGCCTTTGCATAATATTGAAATACATACATTATAAGCTCTCCATATTGCCTTGTTTCGCCTTCAGAATAGGGAAATCGCCATACTCCGACACCCCAAAGAGACAGACCCAATATAAGTAAGAGTAATAGAACAGAGACCTGTAAAACCAATAGCTTGCTCCAGAAAATCTGTCCCCGAGTAAAACGCCGCATGAAGATTAGACGCAACTGTCCACCCCGGAATTGCTCCGTATATAGAGTCGCTACTAATGCAGCTACAGCAATATTGCATATTAAAAACAAATTTTCTTGCAGGCCTATAATGACAAAGACTTTGGACAACACTTCTACCGAAGTCTTGAGATACAAAAAATAGCTGGCTGTGGAATAAGCGAGTACAGGGGTACATAAAATCAGAAGCCAGAACCATTTTCTGCTATACAATCTCTCGAACTCACTGTAAATGAGTGTCTTCATAATCCCATTAGCTCCATAAAAGCATCCTCTAGCCGTTGACCTTCCTCAACCAATTGATCTGCGGGTCCCTTCCAAACTAGCGTTCCTTCTTTAATCACAATTAATTCGTCACACATTTGCTGCAACTCATCCAGCAGATGGCTGGAGATAAAAAATGCATAATTTTCTGAATTTCGCAAACGAAGGATAATATCTCTCAACTCCCTCATTCCCATAGGATCGAGACCATTGGAAGGCTCATCGAGCAGCAGTAGCTCCGGGTTACCCAGCATAGATTGGGCAATGCCCAAGCGTTGCTTCATGCCCAAAGAATAAGTTTTCACCCTGTCGTCTCCACGCAAATCCAGGCCTACTCTTTCTAACAATTCCTCTATATGCTTTTCCCGATCGGAAGATTTAATATTCGGATGCAACCGAGACAAATTACGCAGCACCTGTTTACCCGTCATATAATCAAAAAAGACCGGGGACTCAATGATAGCGCCTACTTTGGAGAGCGCCTTTTCCCGATCCGCCTGTACGTCATATGAAGCTATCCTTACAGAGCCACTGGTTGAATGCATTAACCCCGTCATGATCCGCATCATTGTTGTTTTCCCGGCTCCATTCGGTCCAATGAAACCATATATTTTCCCCTTTTCAAGCTCGAAGGAAATGTCACTTAATAAAGCCCGTTTCCCCATTTTTTTGGATACTTTTTCAACTTTCAATAAGACATCCGACATTACACTTTCCCTCCATTACTAAATCCAAATATAAGGATGCCTCTGATATTCACAACCAGGAAACCAAAGGTTTTCTCAAAGAAGAAGAAGGGACTTCAAGGTCCCTCCTCCTTTGCTAAATTAAATAGTTATCCAATATAAAGGTTTTGCAAGTTGCAAAACAACTAAAATTTATTAACAAAGTGTTCCTAAATTACTGAAGCAAGGTGAACATGTCTCAACACAAGTTTGGGATGTATTACCGCCACCACAGCCGCTAGAGCAATTCCAAATACTTCTAATTTTAGGCTCTACAGAACCTTGAGATTTGTTTACTTGAACGTCCAGATCAAATAAGTTTTCAGCCATTGCATTCCCCCCCTTTCATTTAGATATACCATCAGCCTTCAGCGAGGTTCATGTTTACCCCGCCAAAGCCTTCCTTCTCGCAATAGAAGAGAAGGATTTTATATGAACAACACCCCGACCAGATCGTCACCTACTCGAAATATTGCCATATATCACGTAGACAACCGTATGTATGATCTTTGTTGATAACAAACACTTCATCTAATAATAATTTATATCTTCCTTACAAATAAAAGAATATCATATGTTGCAAAATGTAAATCTATTACTTTATATGTAAACATACATAATAAAAAATCATTAATACCAATTTATTTTAATATATGGTTATTCTATTTCCACTCTCTCATTCTCTTTACCATACAAAAAAGGGGACTGACCCCATAACGTGAGACACATCAAAATACCTTCAAGAGAATCAAGCCATGTCGTAAGATATGGAGATAACCTTGGAGGTGTTTTTACGTTGGCAACGAGAGTGAGTTATCCCTTAGAAATAAAGATGAAAGCGATTGAAATGAGATTGGCAAGAGTTCCGGTAAGAGAGGTTATGGAGCAACTGGGAATACGGAATAAGACACAGCTAGAAACATGGATGAGGTGGTATCGAAAAGGCGAAGTGCATCGTCTGGAGCAGCCTGTAGGTAAACAATACAGCTACAGAAAAGGTCCGGAACACTCTTCGGAGCTTGAAAAAGTAAAAGCGGAGAATCGATTCCTGAAGCAGCAATTGGACCTGCTAAAAAAGTACAAGGAACTGGAAAAGAGGTGGAACCAGAAGTCGCCGTGGCCTGGATCGAATCCATTCGAGACGAAGTGACGGTGTCTGAGGCTTGTACATGGCTCGGGATCGCAAGAGCGACCTACTACCGCTGGAAAGCAACTATGGAGACAAAGCGCACAGATGCTACGGTGGAGAAAATCCGAGAGCTTTGCATCCATCATAAGTTTCGGTATGGTTACCAGAAAATCACCGCACTCCTTCGGGCAGAGCAAAGAATGAATCACAAACGAGTTCAGCGGATGATGCAGCGTGAGGGGCTACAGTGCCGCGTGAGAATGAAGAAACGAAAGGTCACTGGGCAGCCTGCAGGCTGCTTATCCAGCAGAAAATCTGCTGAAGCGGCAATTCCTTGCAGAGGCGCCCCTGCAAAAGCTCGTTACGGACATCACCTATTTACCGTTTGGCGGAAAGATGTTGTACTTCTCTAGCATTCATGCCCGCTTGTAGGATGCATCAACCCTGTCATCATGCGCATCAACGTCGTTTTCCCTACTCCATTCGGACCAATAAAACCATATATCTTTCCTTTGTCAAGCTGAAAGGAAGAATCGTGAATTACTTGACGCTTCCCAATCACTTTAGTGATTTGCTGAACCTCCATAACAACATTAGACATTCTTTCTCTCCTTCCAAATCTATCATAATTGAGGGGAAGGATGGGACTAAAAAGACCCCTTCCTTCCATTTTTCACCCTAATTCGATTAGGATTCGAGTTCAAATTCCATGGTTACACTGTTCAACACAATGCTCCAATATTAGAAAAACATTTTACACCTGCTGTTTCAGCACAAGTGTTGGCTGTTCCGCCGCACATTCCGGTGCATTGCCACGCCAAACTTGTTACTTGAGGTTCTACTGAACCTTTAGACTTGTTAATTTGTACATCCAAATCAAAAATATTATTTTCCATTTTTTCCAAACTCCTCTCGATATTCATCTTTAATAATAAATACAATAATTTTGTGTAATCTAGGAAGCTAATTTATATGAAAGATATCTCAACAGATCGTCACCTATTGAAACATCCTCATATGACATCTTCTTTATATGGTTAGACACTTTATTCAGGCATTATGCCGAAAAAAATCCTGCAAATGACTAATCAAAACTCCTTGTATCGAGTAAAAAGAAATATATATACTAATACATAATTATATGTATAGTTAAATTATGTATTATTTAAAACATATTTAGTAACTGATTTTTTATGAATTCAAGATTGGAAGATATACTTCAATATTCAAGATGCATAAAAGGCCTTGATCCAACTTTGATGCGTGTCCTAAAAGTACACGAAAACGACTTTGGGAGTAAGATATAGCGAAGTCCGCTTTACAACCTGGCAACAAGCAAGTTTAGTAAGGGATTATAAATACCTATTGTAGATGGATCCTTTCTTGATGGACGAAATCATTTCATACCGAGTACTCGCTCGGTCGCGGTCTTGAAGCTCAAATGAGCCTTAAATTTCATTCACTTGAATATCCAGATCAAATAAGTTTTAGAACCACACCCTGACCAGATCGTTACTCAAGGAATATCCATATATGACAATGCGGAAAATCTTATGTATGATCTTAGTTGACATTATAAAAATTTATCTAACAGTGATTATTTCCTTCTTACAAATAAAACAATATCACATGCTTCAAAATGTAAATCTATTACTTTATATGTAAACATACATAATAAAAAAATAATTAACACCAATTTATTTTAATATATGGTTATTCCGTTCCCACGCTCTCATTAGTCTTTACCATATAAAAATAGCCCCTCAGCAGACGCGCTACCTCAGGGCTATCCCTTTATAAAATATACGTTGCCTATCTTCAGCAACCAGCCTATCACTTACTCCAGTTCAACCCACTCGCCGAGCAACGTGTCCAGCTCAGCTTGCAGTCGCTCACGCGCGTCCCACAGCTCCGCCATGTGCATCGTGTCGCTGCTTGTGCCGAGCAGCTCCAGCTCGGCATCTGTCGCCGCCAATTCTGCTTCTTTGGCGGCAATCGCTCGCTCCAAGCGCTCGCTGGACACAGCGGGCGAGCGGGTTAGCTTCGCGGCCTTCGCTCCGGGTGCCCCCAAGCGACCTGCCGACCCGGAGCGAGCACGGCTCGCATCGGCTCCGCTGGTCGCTCCTGCCCGCGCAGCCGTCCCCGCGCCATTGCTCGCTGCGCTAGAATGTACAGCTGTGCCCGAGCCTGAGCTGCCACCCGATGCGGCTCTGCTTGCAGATGTCGGGCGTGTCCCGGTATCCCCGTCGCTCTGTAAACAAGCGTTCTCCAGCTCACGCTTCTTCGCTCGGTACTCATCAAAGCTACCTAGATAAAAGGTCAGCTTTCCAGCCTCCAGCTCCCACACGCGCCCTACCAGCTTGTTCACAAAGTAGCGGTCATGTGAAATCGCCAGCACCGTTCCCGTGTAGGTGTCCAGCGCTTCCTCCAGCGCCTCGCGTGAGTCAATGTCCAGGTGGTTCGTCGGCTCATCCAGCACCAACAAATTTGGCTTTTTCATGACAAGCAACGCCAGCCGCAAGCGGGACCATTCGCCACCGGACAGCATGCTCACGGGTTTAAACACATCGGCACCGTAAAATAAATACTTCGCTAGCAATCCGCGTGCCTCGCCTTCTTCCACCCCTGCTTCTTCCTTGAAGTAAGCAAGCACAGTCGCCCGGCTATTCCGTTCTCTCTCTTGCTGCGCCAAATATCCGTACTCTACGCGCGTGCCCCATTGGACCGTGCCTGCATCTACGCTTTCCTGACCAAGCAACAGCTTGAGCAGCGTCGTTTTACCTGCGCCGTTATCGCCCAACAAGGCTACCTTTTCACCGAATTCCAGGCTGCCCGTTGCCCCGCTTAATATCTGACGCTCTCCATAAGCTTTAACAATATCTTCAAACTGTAGCACTCGGCGACCGGAACGATCCTCCAGCTTTAAGTGAAATTCTGCCCCCTGTGGGTCCAGTACAGGTCGTTTCACCAGCTCCATACGCTCCAGTGCTTTACGAATGGAGGCTGCTTTTTTGAAAAACTTTTCGTTATCGCCGTTGCGACCCCACTCTTCAAAACGCCGAATGGCCTCTTTCATCTTTTTGATTCGCTTTTGCTGTTCCTTATAATCTTCAAATTGCAGTAGCAATCGTTCTTCCTTTTCCTTAACGTAGCCGCTGTAGTTCGTATAATACGTAAACGCCTCGCCATCCTCAAGCTCAATCATTTTAACGGCGACCCGATCCAGAAAATAACGATCATGGGACACAACCACACACGCGCCTGTGTAGCCCTGCAAAAAATGTTCCAGCCATTCCAGCCCTTTCAAATCCAGATGGTTGGTCGGCTCATCCAGCAGCAGCAAATCCGGTCGTCCGATGAGCTGTGATGCCAGCGCTATTTTTGTTTTCTCTCCACCAGACAGCGAGCCGAAGCTGCGCGTATACATTCCTTTGGGAATACGCAGACCATCCGCTACCTGATCAATATTTGCATCCATTTCATAGCCGCCGTTGCGCTCAAACCGTTCCTGTAGGGAAGCATACGATTGCAGCAGCTTCTCCAGAAGACCCGTATCCGCTACCACAATCGGATCTGACATTTCCCGTTCCAGTGTGCTCATCTGATTGCGGCAATCCTTCAGCTCACGATAGGCGTAAGCCAGCGTTTCGTACACGGTGAAGCTCTCAAACTCCGCCGGAATTTGCGGTAAATAGCCGATTTTCGCATCCTTGGCGATGACGAGCTGCCCTTCATCCGGGCGGGACAAACGTGCGATCAGGCGTAATAGGGTGGTTTTACCGCTTCCGTTGCGGCCGATGAGTCCCACCTTTTCTCCCATATGGATATCAAACGATGCACCATCCAAAATCAGATTGGCAGCGTGGTATTTTTTCAATTGTTGACCGTTAACTATATACATGTTCAGGCTCTCCTTTATTTAGGAAGACCCTTACCCGGGTAACACAAAAAGAGCCGCAGGAGCAACCCCGCGACTCTTCGGAAGATACAGCAATCCGTTCGAGTTAAGGTAGGCGTCTTCTCGCGATGTTTACAACCATATGATTAAAATTGGACAGACTTCTCCCGTTGTATGGAAAAGCATGAACAATGCCAGCCATAGCAATCGGCAGCTGGCTAATACGGTTGTTCAGCATCTCGTGATTCACCTACCTCACCTCCTTCTTCATAATTGTGTGTAGTATAACATGTTTGCTCGTATTATAAAAGAGGGCGATGGTTCAGCGAACTATGAAACAGAGTGGTGCCCTCTGACAGCCTGCGATGTCCCGGCTCTGGTAATGGAAAATACGCCGCAGACAAAAGCAACAATCACAAATGCCCCACCCACCCAAGCGTTCGTGGCAACAGATTCACTATTCTCAATTACTACGCCTCCCAAGGCAGAACCCAGAGCGATCCCGACCTGGAGTGCGGAGAAATTAAAGCTTTGCTGAATACTACCCGATTCGGGCGCATTTTCAATAAGATAGCTTTGCATCGGGGGCGACAAGGCCCAACTCAGTATGCCCCAGATGATCAATAGTGGCGCAAATACATAAACCGAGTGGATTGAGAGTGGCAGCAGGAACATCACGGCGATAAACACGCCTACGACGACTAGAATACTTTTCGCTGTGCCGAACCGATCTGCCAAAGAACCGCCAATAAAACCACCGCTCACTGCCGCCAGCCCAAAGACAAAATAGGCCACACTAACCCACGAAGCATTTAAACCCATCATATTTTCTAAAAACGGAGTGAAATACGCATATAGCGTGTAGTGGCCCGCCAGTGTCAGCGTGGTCACCAGATGAGCACTGATGACTTTAACATTTTTTAAGGATTTCAATTGATCACGCATAGGCACAACATGTTCCGTCGGAATCCGTTCCATAAACAAGTTGATAACGATCATAGCAACGACCGTCAACAAGGCAATAATCAGGAAAAGCACCCGCCAGCCAAACGCATTTCCAATCAGCACCCCGGCTGGAATACCAAGCACGATGGAGGAGCTAACCCCCATGGAGATGACACCGAGGACACGGGCCTGATAAGCCTTGGACACCACTTTGACTGCAATGGTCAGTGACAATGTCACGATCAGCGACCCGCTTGCAGCGGTAATGATACGGGATACAAACAAGACTGCATAATTCGGACTCCAGAAGGCCAGCAGACTTCCCAGAATAAAGATAAACATCGACCACAGGTACAGTCGTTTTCGTTCGATTTTGGCGGTCAACGCCAACAAAGTTGGCCCAGCAATAGCGTACACGAGCGCATAGATCATGATAAGCTGTCCTGCCGTGCTTACGGAGACATTCAAATCCTGTGCAATTTGGGGCAGCACGCCACCGATAATCAGCTCCACCAACCCCACCGTAAAGGTCGCAATCGTTAAAATAACTACTTTGAAGTTCATTACATTAGCTCCTTTGCTGTCATGTAAATTCCCTCGTATTACGCAAAAAAATCCTGACCACAAGAAATGTACAAGACGTACACTTTTTGTAATCAGGATTTATCGGTTCCTGGTAGAGACCCTCAAACCATATTATTGAGGTTATACAAATGGGGCATTCATTTATTACGCATTCACGAAGGTTATAGCTATTACTATAAAGGAGCCTGTGGCTAAGTTCAACCCCCTACAGCCGCAAAAATTCACTCATGGCACGATCCGACAGATAAGGTAGATACTCATGACCGTATTCGTGATACAGGAGTATTTCCTTGTCTGATACGATTTTATTGTACACCGCAAACTGCGTGGAGGGTGGACAAATGATATCCGACAGCCCTGTCACAAACAACACACGACCACGAATACGATCTGCCAAATGTTGAATGTCGATGTAGCCTAATCGGTAAAACAGCTCCTCCTCGTGCACATGGTTCGGATCAAACCAACGAAAATAATAAACCAGTTCTTCATATGCGGATGTAGTAGCATCCAGCGCCCAGGCTCTTTTATAGTCCGACAGGAACGGATATACCGGGACCGCCACACGGACACGCGGCTCCAATGCAGCGCAGGCAACCGTTAGTGCCCCGCCTTGGGAGCAGCCAAATGCACCGATCCGTTCAGGGTCGACCTGCTCCATAGACATTAGAATGCGCACCGCCTGTACCGTATCCAAAAATACATTGCGGTAATACAACCGATCCGGGTCCGGGTCGTCAATCCCTCGAATGATATGGCCGCGCACCGTCGTTCCTTGAACCTGCAAATTGTCCTCGGACAGCCCTCCTTGCCCCCGGCAATCCATAGCCAGCACGGTGAATCCGTGTGCCGCGTAGCTTACCTTGTCGAACCAATCACCACTGTCGCAGGAATATCCATGAAACATGGCCAAAGCTGGACCTTGTTCCGTAAGATGCTTGGGACGAGCCAGCTTCCCATGAATCTTTGCTCCGCCCACTCCGGTAAAATATAGATGGTAACACTCCACCAGCGGAGAGACAAAATCAGCAGGCTCCAGTGTATATTTCAGTGGCTGCTGCTCCAGCTCCAGTAGCGCCCGTTCCCAGTATGCATCAAAATCAGGAGGCTTTGGGCTGCTCCCCATGTACGACTGCAATTGCTGTAAAGACATATCCTCCGGCATTCACGTTCCCTCCTACATGCTACATCCGGCCAGACTCACGGTCGTCTCCGACCACTTCATCCGTTGCGATGACATACTTCATAATGTCGGACACTGTCGTGTATGCGATACCTACATACGTATCAGCGGCTCCATAATAAATTGCGATTCTTCCAGTGTCCGCATCATGCAGCGTAGCACACGGGAACACCACATTCGGCACAAAGCCCCGCTCCTCGTACCATTCCTCCGGGGTCAGCACGAAGTTGGAGGAACGATATTTAACCTTAGATGGATCATCCAGATCAAGAACGGCAACCCCCATGCTGTATACTAGCCCATTGCACGTGCCTGTCACCCCGTGGTAAAACATCAGCCAGCCCTCGGTCGTCTCAATCGGTGCCGGTCCGCCGCCAATTTTTACCGATTGCCACCAGCCCTGTCCGCCCTTACTCATGACATGACGGTGCTTGCCCCAATAGACCAAGTCAGGACTTTCACTCAGAAAAATGTCGCCAAACGGTGTATGTCCACTGTCACTCGGACGGGATAGCAACATAAAGTTTCCGTTTAGCTTGCGGGGCAACAGCACACCATTACGATTAAACGGCAAGAATGGATTTTCCAATCGTACAAAACTTTTAAAATCCTTTGTTTGGGCTATCCCCAACGCTGCACCGTAAAAATCTGTACACCAGATGATATAATACGTATCCTCCACGCGGACCAGACGCGGATCGTAAGCATAATTAGGTTGGTAATCGTTCCCTTCCTCATCAACCAAATGCAACCGTTCTGTCTCAATGTCCCAAGCCAACCCGTCGTCACTCCAGCCTAGATGCAAATGCGGACGTCCGTTAATTGTTTCAGCCCGGAATACCCCTACAAACCGTCCCTCATACGGAGCTACTGCACTGTTGAAAATACGGGCAATGCCCGGCACCGGATTCCGCCCAATGACCGGATTCTCAGTATGTCTCCATACCGGAGCCTCACTGCCCTCAGGCTTATCCTGCCACGGCATTTTCGGCAGACTCTCTCCCAAAATTCGCATGCTATTTACTCCCAAATCCACATTCAATTTATTCATACGTATATTCTCCTCTCACCGAGATATTTGATCTCATCTTTTTTTATTTCGTCGTTATTCTATTTCACCGAACCCTGAGCGAATCCGTTATAGATATATTTTTGTAAGGATAAAAAGGCAATCAACGTCGGAATAATGGCAATGATAATGCCCGCGCTAATGACTTCCCATTGTGATCCATAGGGTCCTTTAAACTTGAACAGCGCCGTCGATATGACCTGAAGGCTTGTTTTGGGCATATACAGGAACGGGGTGTAAAAGTCGTTGTAAATATTAACGCCCTTGATAATGATCACCGTCACAATGGCAGGCTTCAGCAGGGGCAAGATAATCCGCCAGTAGATCGTCAGATAGGAGGCCCCATCCAGCATGGCCGATTCATCCAGCGCCACCGCAATGGAATCCAGAAATTGCAGAAAAATATACACCGCAATAATATCCGTTCCCAAATACAGCAAGATCGCCGCCCAAGGCGTGTTAAACAGCTCCAGCTTGTTGATAATTTGAAATGTCGATACCTGTGTCGTTACCCCCGGAATGAGGGTCGCGAGCAGGAACGCACCTAGCATAAGACTTTTGCCCTTAAATTTAAAACGGTTCAAAATGTACGCAATCATGGAACCGGTCAACGTGGCTCCGATGATCGAAATCAACAGGATAAAAGCTGTGTTCACAAATCCGGTCAGCATATTTCCGTTAATAAAGGCTTTGGTATAGTTAGCCCAATTCAGCCAGTTCACGGGGGGAGTCAGAGGACTGGTTGCCGCATATTCAGTCTTCGTCTTCAAAGATGCAAACAAAATTACGACAATCGGTAGCAGTGCAATGAACGCACCTAGTAGTAGCGCCGCATACTTGATGCTGCTAGCCAGTATTCTTTTCAGCTTATACATGATTAGTCCTCCTCTCCCCGAATTAGCAACCGTTGAAGCAGCGTAACAGCGATTACGATCAGCAGCAGAATAACCGCCATCGCCGAGGCCAAACCGACCTTGCTGTATTTGAATGCCACATCAAGCGTTTGAATGACGAATGTTTCGCTACCATTGGAGCCACCGGTCATAATATACGGAATATCGAATGCACTGACCGCACCGCTAATGGCCAAGATGAGGTTCAACTGCAAAATCCGCTTGATGCTCGGCAAAATAATTGAGCGGAACTGATGCCAGCGGTTGGCCCCATCGATATCGGCTGCTTCATACAGATCACTGGATATGGAAGAAATCGCACCTAGAAATACAATAAAGTTAAAGCCCATGTATCTCCAGATCGACGTGCCCGCCAGTGAAATATTGATAATCTCCGGGTTGCCCAGCCACAGCTTGACATACGAACCCAGCCCCACTGCCTGAAGCAGTGTATCGAGCGTGCCGTCTGGCTTAAAAAAGAATAGAAAAATAAAACCAATGGCCACCCCGTTCATCAGGGAAGGAAAAAACAAAACGCCTTTAAAGAAATTTTTAAACCAGGTCTGAAAGCTGAGAATGCTTGCAAAATAAAGGGCCAGACCCATCTGTACAAACGTGGCTACAAAGTAATACAGACTGACCTTAAACACCGAGAAATACTCGGGATCGGTAAAGATTTTGATATAGTTTTCAAAACCCACATATTCCAGACGCTTACTATAGCCGTTCCAGTCCGAAAAGCTGTACTTAAACATATTGATCACTGGCAAGTACGCAAAAGTGATCAGCAGCGCTAGCGGAATAAATGAAAAGGCAACAATAATCGCCAATCTTTGTTTGGAGTAGCTGAGATTCGAAAATTTTAACATGCTGCACCTCCTGGCTATCCGTCCATCGACTGCTACGTCGATCCTTTCTTTTCGTCAGTTCAGATGGCTATTTTGCTTCCTTAGCAGCCACTTCAGCACGCGCCTTCACCCATGCATCGTTCAGATCTTTCATAATGGCGTCATACGATTCCGGGCGGTTACCCACCGCTGCCTCAATAATGCGTTTCTTGAAATCAGGCTGCCACAAACCAATTTCGCCCATTTTGTCGATTTTATCAACAATTCCTTCCTGTCCTTTTGGAGATGGAGTAAGTGTTTCAAAAACGACCCCCTGATCTTCGTATTGCTTCAAAATGCTAGGCATTGGAGCACCCTTCAGCGGACTAATACTGCCTGCCTGCTCTACAGCATAGTTGGACTTTTCGGTAAACCAATCCACCCAGGCACGGGCCGCTGGTTTATTTTCACTGTTTACGTTAATACCGAGGTTAAAGTCACCAGCCAGCGGCACAAGTACCTTGGAGGCATTCGTCGGGAAAGGCATAAAACCGATATCATCCTTGTTAGGAGCTGTGCTTTTGATCTGGTCAATTGCCCAAGAGCCAAGCACCATCGTACCGATTTTGCCTTGAGCAAGATCTGCCTTGGAGGTCTCCCAATCCGTAGTCGTTGGATCTTTTTCAATCAGGCCTTTTTTAGCTGCATCGTATAGGACCTTATACAGTTCATAGTGAGGCTGGCCCTTTGTGAAATTGTCATCTGTATTCGGTTGTGTGACATTCACGTATTCCTTTGTACCCGCCAATGTTGCCAGACTAGACTCCCACTGGGTCAGTGCCCAACCAGAGGCATAGTTCGTAAACAGCGGCACTGCCTTGGTTTTGTCCTTAATCTGCTGTAACGCTGTCAGGAATTGGTCCGGTGTTTTGGGAAGCTGCGTGATTCCTGCGTCCTTGAACACCTTTTTGTTATAAATCACACCAGAGTAAACCATCGCAATCGGAATACCGTAGCTGTTATGATCCACCGTACGTTCTTCAATGCCGGTATACTTGTTTTTCATCTCCTCATAAGTACCCAGTGGTTCGAAAAAATTGGGCAGCTCTTCAACTGGAATACTGCCAGGGATCAGCAAAACATCCCCGTAATCCCTGGTCCCCATCCGAATTTTAATTTGACCATCATAATCGGCCAATGCCTGGAAATTGACCTTCACGTTCGGATAAAGCTTGTTAAATTCCTTAGCGTAGTCCTGAAATACCGTATCCACAATATCTGTCCGCTGTGTGATAACCGTAATTTCACCTTCCACGGCCTTTGGATCAGAGCTGGCAGCTGGCTCATCCTTCTTTGAGGTACAGCCAGTAAACAGCCCAGCTAACAAAACCACAGATAGTAATGACATCAAAACCTTGGACAACTTCATGAGACGACTCCTCCTGTTGTTTTTTAATAAGGTTATCGTTAAAGTAACAAAATCATTTTATTATGTTAGCGCTTACTATGTCAATTGCAATATTCTTTTTTTGTGAAGTGGAATCGGTCACACCTTATGAAAAAACACCAATTTAGCATGGTTGACAGTTTACAAACAGCTAGATATGATAATTCTGTAAAGTTAACGATAACCTAATATTTTTCCCGAAGGAGGCTTTGTCTCTTGGCAACACTACTGGACGAAATTAGACAGGAATGGAAGGAACACATACTCCCATTCTGGCTTGGACTGAAGGATGAGACACACGGTGGGTTTTACGGCGAGGTGGATGTGGATCTGCACACTCATAACCAAGCCGACAAAGGCGGGATTGCCACTGCACGGTTACTCTGGTCCTTCTCGGCGGCTGCTCGTGTAACAGGGGAAGATACCTATGCAGAAGCCGCACGAGATGCATTCACATTCCTGCGAGATCACCTGCTTGATCCATTACATGGAGGAATGTATTGGATGGTGGACTACACCGGGCAACCCGTGGACACGTGCAAGCATGTATACGCGCAGGCATTCGCGATCTATGCGCTAGCAGAGTATGCACGTGCTACAGACGACCCGAATGCATTGCCACTAGCTATGGAGCTGTTCCACCTGCTGGAGCAAAAAGGATATGATCCCGCCCGGCAGGCATACGGCGAACAGTATGACCGCTTGTGGAACACGCAGCCTAATGAGCTGCTCAGCGAAAATGGAGTTACCGCGCATATCACCATGAATACGCATATTCATGTTTTGGAAGCGTATACCCAATTGCTGCGCGTCTGGCCAAATGAAGAGGTTCGAGATGCACTGACGAACGTACTGGATATTTTATATCGTCGTGTTTACGATGCTTCTGCCCGACGATTGGGGGTATTCTTCGATCGTGAATGGCGCTCTCTGCTTGACCTGACCTCATATGGTCACGACATCGAAGCCAGCTGGTTGATTGAGGACGCTATGAATGTGCTGGGTTATTACCCGTCAGAATACGTGGATATGGTGATGGATATTGCCAATGCGGTAGCAGAGCGCGCTGTTCAGCCAGACGGATCGCTCATCAACGAGCGGGAAGGAGAGCGGGTAGACACCTCACGTATTTGGTGGGTACAGGCCGAGGGGATGGTTGGTTTTTACAATGCGTTTCAACGTACAAATGACGAACGATTTCTGCAAATTGTGCGTAATCTGTGGGCCTATACTCGGCAATATATCATAGATCCGCGCCCCGGAGGCGAATGGTTCTGGTCAGTTCAAGCGGATGGTAAGCCTGATGCGAGAGAGATTGCAGGCCCTTGGAAGTGCCCTTATCACAACAGCCGATTTTGCATAGAAATGCTAGAAAGGATGGAAAACCAATGATTCATAGCAAATACGATGAGCTGCTATTGCAGCAAGAGGAACTGATTACACGCCCTAATGAGGTTAAAACTACCTTTTACAATGGTATCTACGAGCGCTACCTCTATCCAGTGCTCACACGCCATCATGTTCCACTTCACTGGCGGTTCGATCTGGATGCGCAAACTAATCCCTTTTTCATGGAGCGGCTGGGTGTAAATGCGGCATTGAATCCAGGGGCGATCTATCATGAAGGAAAATACATTCTTGTTTCGCGTACCGAAGGACTGGATCGAAAATCATTTTTCGCTTTGGCAGAAAGCGATAACGGCATTGATCAATTTCGATTCATTGACGCCCCCCTAGTATGGGAGGATATCGACCCAGAAGAGACAAATATGTACGATATGCGGCTGGTGAAGCATGAGGACGGCTGGATTTACGGTATTTATTGCTCTGAAAAAAAGGATCCTGACGTGCCACCTCACGATACCTCCAGTGCTGTCGCTCAGGCCGGACTGGTCCGTACTCGTGATCTTCGTACATGGACCCGGCTTCCCAACATTACTACCCAGTCCCCACAGCAGCGCAACGTTGTTCTGCACCCTGAATTTGTGGACGGTCAATACGCCTTCTATACTCGTCCTCAGGACGGGTTTATTTCCACCGGCTCGGGCGGTGGCATCGCCTTCGGCCTGTGCAAAGATATTACACAGCCCGTAATTGAACACGAAAACGTCATTGATGAGCGCTGCTATCATACGGTGTACGAAGCCAAGAACGGGCAGGGTCCCGCCCCGATTAAGACCAGCCGCGGCTGGATTCATATCGCTCACGGGGTACGCAATACGGCCGCCGGGCTGCGGTATGTGCTGTATACCTTTGCCACCAGTCTGGAAGACCCTACGCGCGTCATTGCTAAGCCCGGCGGGCACTTTCTAGCTCCTTATGATGAGGAACGCGTGGGCGACGTTTCGAATGTTATTTTTTGCAACGGTGCAGTCGTTAATGAACAAGATGAAGTTTTTATCTACTACGCTTCCAGTGACACCCGTATCCACGTAGCGACAACCACCATCGCTCGACTGGAGGACTACACCTTCAATACACCATCCGACCCGCTGCGCTCTCTCAGCAGCGCCGCTGTTCGCCGTGATCTGATTCATCACAATGAAGCGCTATTGAAAGCGCACTCCCGTCCTTCTCAGCAGACATAAGCCGCAGGCTTTATCCTGCTTGCGGAACCATGTATACTATCCATAGAACAACTGTTACCCGCAGGCTAATTGTTGTTCTATGGGCAGCTACGCTGCCAGTCTTTGTATCTTTACAGGCAGCTAAGCTACTAATATATTCCCCCAGCATTTTGCATCCATTCTTTGGATTTAGGCAAGATGCTTATCTTTTTAAAATTGGAAGGCGGAACAGGAATGAAGAGCAACGTAACGATGCGGGATATTGCAGATAAGCTGGGAGTAAGCAGCGTGACCGTGTCGAAGGCGCTCAATGACAAGGATGGGGTTAGCGAGGAGCTAAAAGAGCGTATTAAGACGCTCGCGGGCGAAATGGGTTATCGTTTCAATACCGTTGCCAAGTCCATGAAGGAGGGCCTCACCTATAACATTGGTGTTGTCATTCCCGAACGTTTTACCGGCCCTGGCCAATCGTTTTATCTGCACATCTACCAGCAAATTTCACGGGCACTGGAGCCATACGGCTACTACGGCATCCTTCACATCCTCCATCGCGAAGACGAGGAACAGCTTAATCTGCCACGTATCTATTACGACCGTAAGGTGGACGGCTTCATTCTCCTGGGCCAAGTGAGCAAGCCATATATTGAGCTTGTACAAACCATGGAACTGCCCAAAATGTTTCTCGATTTTTATGATGAGCATGCCGATATCGACTCCGTGGTGACGGATAATTTTTACGGGGCCTACGAGCTGACCAACTATTTGATCGCCCAGGGACACCGGGATATTGCATATGTGGGCAACCTCTATTCCACCAGTAGTATTCAGGATCGTTTCCTCGGCTACTATAAATCCTTGCTGGAGCACAGGTTGCCTCTCCGTAACGAGTGGGTGCTCAGTGACCGGGACGACGAAGGCTCTTATGTTGAAATGGAGCTTCCTCAGCCGCTGCCGACTGCTTTTGTATGTAATTGCGATCAGGTCGCTCACAATCTGGTGCACAAGCTCATTGCTCTGGGATACCGCGTACCTGAAGACTGCTCTGTGGTCGGCTTTGACAATGATGTATACGCCACTCTTATTGTTCCGCAACTGACCACAGTCGGAGTAGACATCGAGCAGATGGCACGTACCGCAATTGATTCGATGATGAAAAAAATAAGCCATCCCGGCAGTCGCTTTGGTCGGGTCCTGGTGCAGGGTCATATTGTATATCGTGACTCCGTGCAGCCCATCGAGAGGCCATGATCATCAAATATTCCACAACCAAAAGCCGCTCAGCATGTCGCTGGAGCGGCTTTTGACGTTCATAAGTATTGCAGTGTGATCATCGTACTCACTTTCCATTGTGGATCTTGCAGAATCCTGGATTAGGAGCGCTGGGCGACAAAGGAATTGCCCGCCCGATTGAGAATCGGCAACATCCGCATTTCCTGCCCCATCGAGGCTTGGCAAAATGGACAAGCTGGCTCGTTCAAAAAGGTGAAATCCGTTCGCATCCAGCCATTGCAACCCTCATTTGTACACGACCAAATAGCCGTATTTTCCTCTGGAATGATTTCCGGGGCCTGGCGTCTGTACATCTATATCCCCCCTCGGTTTTTTATAGGGTAATATCCCCTGTCGGCTTACTGTTAATTCCAACCTGTGCGGGTATTAATATGCTCCAAGCTCCAAAAAATATGCGCAATTTACCAAAATGTTTATTTACGGATAGCCTTGGTCCAGAAGCCGCCATGAAATTGCTTCGGCTCTACCGTAATGACAAAAGCCTTAGGGTCCAGCTCCAGAATGGACTGATACAGCCTATTCTGGTTTTTCCGTTTAGCCAAAATTTCCATCACCAGGCGCTCTCCATCACGCCCACTGCCCAGCCAGGCTGTAACGCCGTATCCTTTGTCCCGCAGCGCATTGGCAATTCCTCCATTAATCTCATTGCTGATCACCTTAACAGTGACATAACCAAGCGCTATTTTTTCCTCAATCCATGCTCCAATCAGAATACCCAATGCATAGCCAATGGCGTATACCGCAAGACTTGCCACTTGATCCAGATACTTAAGCACAACATTCAAGCCCAATACATAGACCGTAACTTCTACGGTGCTAATGAGCGCAGCAATGTACTTCTGTCCTTTCAGCGTCAGAATCATGCGCAGTGTATACGCCGATACGTAAATAATTTGAATAACGAGAATAAATAATAAAATTTTGAGCATGCGCTCACTCCCCACTTCACGTTCTGATTTAACCCGTATCCAACATTATACCCCCGTCTGTGATATACAGCCTCTGGTTTCGTATTACCCTTGCTCGGGTAATGACTAACTACAGCATGCTGAATGAAAGTTCGATCACATAAGGAGGGCTTCAACATGAAGGATAACGGAATTAGCGATAAAATCAAAGGTAATGTGAACAAAGCCAAAGGTGAAATCAAGGACCAAATCGGAAACGCTACCGATAATAAATCCCTTCAAGCCGAAGGTAAACTGGATAAGGCCAAAGGCCATCTTCAGGAAACAGCAGGCAAACTGAAGGACGGCAAATAATCCTGAATGGATAACTTCGGCGCACTGTTTTACCTACAAGTCTCGCTGTCTTGTGCAGCGGGCTTGTTTTGTGTTGTTCGGATACTTTTGGAAAAACTTTTGCGCAAACAGGGCAACTTTTATGGTTGCTGTTGCGTCTAACCAATATAAGCACAACCTATAATGACTCTCCAAGCTGTTGGATTTTGTAGGCATTAATGTTACTCTAGTCTATGAACCAGGCTATAATTCTTAAATAAAGGGGTAGACCAACGAATGAAATCACTGAAATCTATCAAAAAACCTGTCATCATCACTGCCGTATCCGCCTTGGCCATATCCGGGGCTCTTTTCAGCCAATCCACATATGCCGCACAAGTGACTAAGCCGATCCAAGCAGTATATAACAATATCAAAATTATCTACAACGGAACCGAGGTTCCTACTGATGCCAAAACAGAACCGTTCCTGCTGGATGGCGTAACGTATATCCCACTGAAGCTGGCAGGTACAGCTTTGGATAAAAAAGTAACATGGGATGGAACAAACAAACGCGTAGTCATTGCTGACAACGGCGTTCCTATTGATCAATCTACAGTTACGGCGCTGAACAACCAGATTACGACGCTGACTCAAGAGCTCAACACAGCGAAAGCAGCAAACACGACGAAAGACGCTACCATTGCTCAATTGCAAAAAGACAACCAGACGCTAAAAGATGAAGCAAGCAAAAATAGCTCTAGCTCCTTGAAGGATCTTCAAAAGAAGCTGAACGATGATCACAGCGATGACTACAGCACCAACTCGGATATCACGTTGGATGGTAACAAAAGCGATATTACGGTGACCATCGAAATGACGAAATCTAGATGGACTGACCTAACCAGCAGCAGAAAGGAAACCTTCCTCGAAGACATCGGTGAAGATATTTTGAAAGAGTATAAAGATGCCGATATAGAGGGTACGGTTAAAAACTCCAGTAACAGGGATAAAATGGCAACCTTTACAATCAACAGCAGAGGTAAGGTTTCTTTGAGGGATGTAGCTTCTTCTCTGGATGCAAGTACGATCCAACGTAACTTGTCCGATAGATATGGCACCTATAATGGAGTCGGCTTTGATTTCACCGTAAGAGGCGACAGCAATGAAGCTATCGTCGAGGTTTATGTAAATTCGGATGACTGGAATAAACTTTCGAACAATCAAAAAAACAACCTGACAGATGGCGTTACTGATTATCTTAAAGATAAACAGTCTGTATCCAAAGTCGTTGGATATGTACGTAATAAAGGAAACAATAGTCAAATCATTACCTTCTAAGATTAATCTCTCAAAAAAAGCGACAAAGGCCCTTAAGCCTTTGTCGCTTTTTTGTGATGTACAAGCAACATATATTCCACTACTCAATCAATCTGCCTACAGAAGTAATATATTTTATATAGTCTTTATCCGCATCGGTTGTATCGATATTTCTCGTATAAACCAAATTACCAGGAGTGGTGGTTTTCACTTTGTAAAACATACTGGGTCTAGAATAAGGATTTACACTATAGGTCCCTTTGCTATAAACAATCATAGGATTAAAGTCAATTTGCTTGAAGGCGGGCGATAAGTCGCTCTTATAAGTAGCATGAATATTCAATACATCCTTCTTTTTATCCCAGTCAAAAGAAGTAAGATCAAACGCGTTCGCGTCAATGACTTGGGCCAAGTCTTGTCCCTTAAACCTCATAAGAACTGGACTTTCCGTAAAGCTATCATGTCTTAGTTTCAATAAGCCTCGTTTGGAATCCCACTCCATCTTCGCATCTGTATCTTTCAACAAAATGGATACCGGTAAAAACATTGTGTTACTTAGCATGATAGGGACTGTGTCCATTTTCACCGGCTCACCATTAACCGATATTTCGGTTGATCCGATCATAGCTGTTACATTACGGCCCAACAGATCAACCGAAGCGGTTTTGTTCGCTGCATTATAAGTTATTTTGCCGTCCAGTATATCCTCAGCCGCTTGGAGCGGTATAAGCAGTCTCCCCTTCTTATCCACAAAAGGTGATGCAGGGTAGGTGTATAAAACGTAATGATCATTGACCTTCAGGTGTATGGGCGTTTGTCCTTGAGCTTGAGCAGATACCAAATTCATGTTTGTAGCACCAAAACTTAATACAATCATAAGGCTGATTAATAACCTGATTTTCATAATGCCCTCCTCGTATTGTTCGTTACTAGTGTACTGCCACAGAAATATCAGATCAACCATAATTTTCAACATATATCCAAAAATACACATGACATTTTACATATACTGGTTTATAATGGATTAAACTGCAAAACAAAAAGAGAGCACAGAATTGCACTCTCTTTGGATAAAGCATATAAAAGTAGGAAATATTAATAGGCCAATGCAAAAAGTCCTTTGATGTGGGACAAGTAACGGATGTTACTGCCTTCCTTCATCAAAGTGGCTACAGCGCCTTTCAGTTGGGTGCCATTCGCGCCTACAGTGCCGATCGCGTCTGTTCTGCCCAAGCTGCCCAGTGTACCGGAGAATACTGGTGTAAAGCTTTCCATTTTCGCCCCGTTGAAATAAGCGAAGATGTTGTAACCAACTAATTCGCCCATTTGCCAAGCCAACTGTGCCGTTGGAGGGTATGGACGCTCGCCTTCAGCCGGGAACACCACTGCGCTGTCGCCAGCGAGGAAGATGTCTTCGTGAGAAGTCGATTGCAGTGCACTATTCACAGTTGCACGACCACGGTTTACTTCGATACCAGATGCGCCAACCAGTGCATTACCTTGTACGCCGCCTGTCCAGATCAGTGTGTTCGTTTTGATCGAACGTCCGTCTTTCAGGAGAACTTCGTCAGCTTTCATTTCTGTAATCGGAACACCCGCTACGATTTGAACGCCACGTTTTTCAAGGCTTGTTACGGCACGATCAACCAGTGGTTGAGGGAAGCCTGCCAAAATAGATGGTCCAGCTTCTACGCAATACAAGTTGATATCTTCGTAGTTGATACCTTTTTCGCGACAAATTGCAGGCAATTTGTCAGCATATTCGCCCACCAGCTCAACGCCAGTCAGACCGCCACCACCGATAACAATTGTAGCGTCCGCTTGGTTACCGGATTGCTTGTAAGCATCCAGACGAGCTTCCACATGTGCGCGAATGCGATTGGCTTCTGCCACGGATTTCAGCGTGAAGCTATGCTCTTGCAGTCCTGGAATACCGAAGTAAGCCGTTTCACTGCCGAGGGAAATAACGAGAGCGTCATAGCTCAATGTAGCACCACTGGCCAGGGTTACTTTTTTATCGTCAGGCTTAATTTCAGAAACCGTATCCACTTTCAGGATAATTTCTTTGTTACGCAGCAGTTTTTCCAAAGGAAGCGCCACAGCTTTTTCGGCAATTGTACCTGCCGCTAAACGGTGCAGTTCCGTAATAATTTGGTGCGACGCAAAGCGGTTAACCACTGTAATGGTTGCTTGACTAGCGTCCATATGCTGGCGTGCTGTAAGAGCGGCCAGCAATCCGCCGTATCCGCCGCCCAAGATCAAAATTTGCTTCGACATGTCCATCCTCCGTTCTCGATCAGGTAATTATTTGCTTTCGCGTTGGCGCTCATTCAGAATATCCAGGAAAGCCTGGCTGAAACGCAGCGTTTTTTGTACATTCGGATCTTTAAGCATTTTGAGCAGGCCGAACAGACCTACACTGCCATCCGTAGTTTGTACACGGTCATTTGCTTCAATCGCAGCAGAAGCCAATCCTTTAGCCGATTCTGTTACAGGCTTCACAAACTCTCCCATGGAGTTTTTCATATCTCCGATAAAGACAGGGTCAGTTGCCAGACTGCGAGCTACATCATAAGCGTCGGTCATCAAAGTAACCATCTCAGTCAACTTTGGCAGATTCTCTACCAGTACGGTCAGCGATTGCTGAACCTCCGGTTTCATCAATTGGTCCAGTACATCCCGAGACTCTTTGGTAGCTTCTTGTGTTACTGCCACCTCTTGTTGGTTTTCAGACATGCGTGAACGTCCTCCTTTACTGTGAAAATAGAAGTCCATCCTCTCTCGTAACCTGTATCCATAAACTCTAGCAATAAAACGTTCATTGAATTCACGCCCTTAAACATACAAGAAGCACAGCTTAAACCGGCCTATACCCTAAAGGGCAAGACTGATTTATCGCAGATGCCAATTGTATATTGCTCAGACGTTATTCTGTTGTTACTGCTGCGGAATATCTCACGAAGCGTTCCTTCGTGACTACAACAGGCCGAAACGGAACCCTATACCTCTATATTACACCTTTCACAACACAATCGTCGAAGAAATTTTAAATTTGCACAAATTTCTGCAAATTTTTTATTGTTATTTTAGATAAAAATTAGAATAAGCTCGATTTTTGTCCAAGTTTCCCTTGAAAAAGGGTCATTTTAGACTAGAGGAGGGTAATAGAGAGCGTACGTTTCAGTTCGATTATATGAAAATAACCCAAAATATATTCATACAGAGGCCCGATCATCGCCACTTGTGGGTCGGGCGAACAAGCTGCATTGGCAGAATCGCCCTACCTACGTAGGGTGTCTTCAGAAGCATCAGGAATATCAGGTGGTTCGAAATCATCAGGAGACGGCTGTGGCACACCAGACTCAATGAACTCATCTACATCGCGGGCAGCCTTAACTTGATTGCATTCATTGCAAGCACATACACAATTGACTGGCGTCGTGTGGCCCCCTTTTGCCCGAGGCAGTAAATGATCAATCGTGTCACCGTAGCCCCCGCAAAAGAAACAAGTATAGCGGTCACGCTTAAGCACATATTGGCGAAATTCCTTGTTGCTATACAGTCTGCGCACGGTGTAAGGATTAACAATCACCGCCATACGCTCTCTGACCAGGGTCATGGCCAGATCAAGCTCAATCTCTTGATGCCAGCGTCTCCCCTGATCGGTTTTACCTCTTAGCCGAATCATGCCATTACGATTGAGCCGCAACGCCCGAGTATCCGCAGGCTTCAGCCTGCTAAGCAGATGCCGAACCCGTTGCCGATGGCGCTCGCGTGCTTTATCCGTGACCGGCTTCCTGCGGGGGCGCTGTGCCTCCATAGGTAGTGACGCCTCCAGGCTGTGCACAGCCGTATTTGCTTCAAGGCTATGTTGCGTCACGGGAGCAGCCGAGAGGTTCGCTTCCTCGCCGGAAGGAGCGGACGTAGCCGCACGTTCTTGCGGGGCCAACCCCCGGCAGGAACGGCAAGGACCACGCCGGGAATAAGGACCCGCCCGGCGACCCGTTCTGCGCTGAAAGTCCGTTAAAGGTTTCATCTCCTGACAATACGTACATTTTTTTATCAGCGCTTTGCTCGTTTCATCCTTATTCTGCTGCGGTTCTGTCACGTCCACCCCTCCTTTCTTCTATTGCTCGCGCTCCACGGTTTGCCCAAAACCCGAACTATTGTTAAGTTAGATTCATTTTACCGTTTTCACGTTCCCTTTTCTAGCTATTGAGACATTATGAACACTCAGGTATAACAAATTTTAATGATTTAGCATACGTTATACAGCGATCCTTGTTCTTCATTCAGCATCATATTGACCGTCTGACGTTTAGCCCCCCTCACTTGGTGGGTAACTTGTTATATATAAAGGAGGGACGCACATGAAAAGGAACCATACGATGATGCAATTTTTCGAGTGGAATGTCGAAGCTGACGGTTCTCACTGGAAGAAGCTTGCCCGCCTGGCACCGGAACTGAAGGCCAAAGGAATTGACGCGATATGGATTCCACCTGTCACCAAAGGCCAGTCGCCCGAGGATACGGGATACGGCGTCTATGACCTTTACGATCTGGGCGAGTTTGACCAAAAAGGCGCGGTGCGCACCAAATACGGAACCAGGGAAGACCTGCTGGAAGCTGTTGCTGCCTGCGTTCGTCACGGTGTGGCCGTCTATGTCGATCTGGTCATGAACCATAAAGCTGGTGCGGATGAAACCGAAGTATTCAAGGTCGTCGAGGTCAACCCGGATAACCGCAATGAGGTCATTTCCGAGCCCTTTGATATCGAAGGCTGGACTAAATTTACATTCCCCGGCCGACAAGGGAAGTATTCCACATTTCAATGGAACTTTGAACATTTTAACGGAACCGATTACGATGCGAGCCAGGACCGGACAGGAATCTATCGTATTTTAGGTAAAAATAAAAGCTGGAGCGAAAATGTAGATGATGAATTCGGCAATTATGATTATTTAATGTTCGCCAATATTGACTATAATCATCAGGATGTGCGCAAAGAGATGATCCGCTGGGGCAAATGGCTGGTGGACACTCTGCAATGCAACGGATTCCGTCTGGATGCAATCAAGCATATTAATCATGAATTTGTACGAGAGTTTGCTACAGAAATGATTAAAAAACGCGGGCAGGATTTTTATATGGTAGGCGAGTTTTGGAAACCGGATCTGGAATCATGTCAAAAGTTCCTGGATACCATTGATTATAAAATCGACCTGTTTGACGTATCCCTCCACTACAAACTACATAGCGCTTCCTTGGGTGGCAAGGATTTCGATCTAAGCACCATTTTCGAGGATACGCTGGTTCATACCCATCCCCTGAACTCGGTTACTTTTGTCGATAATCATGATTCCCAGCCGCACGAAGCGCTCGAATCCTGGGTGGAGGACTGGTTTAAGCCCAGCGCCTATGCACTTATCTTGCTGCGCAAGGACGGTTATCCCTGCGTGTTCTACGGCGATTACTACGGTATTCAGGGGCAAACGCCCGTGAAAGGCAAGCAAGCTGAGCTAGACCCGCTACTATATGCCCGGTACCATAAAGCTTATGGTGAGCAAAAAGATTATTTCGATGATCCTCATACGATTGGATGGGTTCGTCAAGGCGTGCCTGAGTTGGAAGGCTCCGGATGTGCTGTGGTGATCACCAACGCAAATGACGGGGAAAAGCGCATGTTCGTAGGTAAACAACGTGCAGGGGAAGAATGGATAGATTTGACCGGGCATCACGATCATATCGTAAAGATCGGGCAGGATGGCTACGGCATATTTCCCGTTCGTGCCGGCAGTGTGTCGGTGTGGGCACTTCCCGCAGAGGAAGACAGCCAGGAATCAGAAGAAGAAGAAGCGAACGCTTAATCTATACCCAACACAAAGAGGACAGGATGCGAGGAAGCGCCCTGTCCTCTTTGTGTATGAAAACTCACTCCGTTACCTTGCTTTGGTTGGCCACAGCCTGCTTCTTAGCCTCTACATGACTCGGATCACCGAGATAAAAGCGCCGGATGGGATCTATATGCTCATCCAGCTCATACACCAGCGGAATACCTGTCGGAATATTCAAATCCAGCAATGCGGTTTCGTCCAGATTCTCCATATACTTGATTAAAGCCCGCAAAGTGTTACCATGTGCAGAAATGATAACTCGATCCTTTTTGAGAATCAAAGGTACAATCCGCTGCTTCCAAAACTCGCCGACCCGATGCACTGTGTCCTCCAGACTTTCCCCAAGCGGCAGCTCTTCTGGCTTAATATTGCGATAACGCTCTTCCCGATGCGGACTCCGCTCGTCTTTCTCATCCAGCATGGGGGGCCGCACTGTCAGGCTACGCCGCCAGATATGAACCTGCTCCTCGCCGTATTCAACGGCAGAATCCAGCTTGCTAAGCCCCTGAAGAGCACCGTAATGGCGTTCATTCAGCTTCCATGACTTCTGCACAGGTATCCACAGATGATCCAGTTCATCCAAGATGTGATACAACGTGCGGATAGATCGTTTTAGCACAGAGGCAAATGCCAAATCAAACGTATAACCAGCCTCCTTGAGAATACGTCCCGCCTCAATGGCCTCATGAGTCCCTTGTTCAGTCAGGTCCACGTCCGTCCAGCCCGTAAACAGGTTTTGTCGGTTATACACGCTTTCTCCATGCCTAACCAGCACTACTTGATACATGTACTCACTCCTCTCCTGTCTGTCTTAATGTTTTACCCAACTTCTATGTATTTAACGTAAAATGCAATTTTTAAACCGTCTATTTAAAATACAAAAAAGGACGGCATTCAGCCATCCCTTTCTTCTCACCCTGCACTTAGTCCCTCTTACTGAACTTGGCCAACAGGTCCAAAATCCGTACATACAGCCATACTAGAGTCACCAGCAATGCAAAAGCACCATACCACTCCATGTATTTGGGTGCGCCTTGATCTGCTTGCTCTTCAATGAAATTAAAATCCACCAGCAGATTTAAAGCCGCAATGATCACGATAAATAAACTGATGCCGATGCCCAGCCAACCTGTTTCATGGATATACGGAACATTCATACCGAAAAAGTTCAACATAAAATCAACCAGCGTCACCAGAAAAATTGCCATTGTACATAGGACAACGAATGAGATAAAGCCGCGTGTCACCTTGATGATTCGCTGTGTGTACATAAAGAGCATCAAGAACAAGATACCCACAGTCAGCAAAATGGCATTGGCCACAATCCCAGGGTACTCATACTCCATAAAAGCTGAAACGCCACCCAAAGCAAAACCACTCAGAATCGCATATACAGGAGAGAGTAATGGCGCCGTTTTTGGAAAAAAGGATATCGCAAGTGCTACGCCTGCCATACCAATAAATCCTGCCGTCAGCAAAGATAGCACCTCTACAGTTCCTTCATAGGTCATGTACCAGGTAATACTGCCAGAGACGATGAGCAGAACCAGCAGAAGCAACGTTTTGTTCACCGTTCCTCCAATGGTCATGCGTTGTTCACTAGCTTCTCTTTCATCTTCGCGCAAAAAGATGTCATCACGTAAAACCGGATTGCTAAAGCTCATACAGGGTACTCCTTTTCGATGTTGTTGTTTGCTATGCTATATGTATATATCGGCACAATATGAAAAAAGTTTCAGAAAATTTCAAACAAAAAAAGCTCTAACCTTGCCTTTCGGCAAAGCTAGAGTTAGAGAGTCAGGTCGTTACAAGTTAGAAATCAGATGTAGCAATTTGGATTGTACCTGTTACTGCTCCAACTGGAGTCGCCTGAAGAGCAGCTACCAGCAGCAAAGCAACTTCTAACGTTAGACTGTTGCCCGCCGGGATAACATAAGTGATCACAGGAGCATTGACACGGGTAACCACAAGATCAACCGGATTGGCACCCGTATTATTCACGGTAATTGTAGCATTATTACCGCCTCTCAGGTTTTCAAAAAAGGACTTACCCACACCAGCAGCAAGATTGTAGAATTGCGAAGGTAAAAGAATCGCCATAGTTTTCACCTCCCTTGCTTTTGATAGTGTATTCTATGCTTCCAATCTATGAACGTAACGTTAAGTGACTCAGTAATAAGACACAATTTAAAAGACTCATAGATTAACGTACCCTATATATGTAAAAAGGAGTTGCCCTCTCAGATCCTTTACAGAATCTGCGGACAACTCCTTTTTTAAATAATGGAAGGCTCAAACGTTATAAAAAGTGGCTAGTAGGATTGTATGTTGCCTTTGCTTCATTATTGCACGTGAAGGCTCAATTCCTGCGGACCGAAACGGGAAGGCGCAGAGACCTTCACACGAATTTGTCCAGCCTCCCCCTTCGACCGAATCCAGAATGCAATACGTCCTCCAATCAGAGATAAGCTCGAAGGACCGATCAATTCACCCACTCCCTCGACCTCCACCGAAACGGGATCTGCATAGAACGGCAATACATTGCCGTATTCGTCCAGAGCATCGACTACCACTCGAGTGACATCCCAATCGCCGGCTTCCAGCACTGTATCGTCTGCAGCTACGCGCAGCTCTGTCGGCACCGGATTACGTGAATAGTATCTACGTATTACTTCTTGCCCATTTACGTACCCAATGAATACAGCGTCTTCCCACTTCATGCCCCAGTGGCCTGTCAACTCGTCGATCACGACAGGGGGGTGAGGAAGCGCTGGGTACTTCTCTCGGTTCGGACGATAAACACCTTTGCGCTCATGACCGTAGATGAACTCCACCTCATCGCAATTGGTGAACACGACCAGCGGCACGATGCCTCCGATATTCCGCTCGCCACGCGACCAGTAAGTGACCGGCTCCATAACGACTTCCTGTTCGACGTTCTTCTGGCTCCGGTACACGCTCGCTGCAAATTTAGGCAGGCGGAACATATCCATGACACCGTGGTAGCAGATTTTATCACCGGAACCAAAATCAGCATGCGTGTTATAGTCAAAAGCACACCAGCCAATCGCTCCGGCAATGCCCTCATCGGCATAGGAAGCATTTTGGACCCGCGTATGGCGCAGTGCATGCTCCATTACCCGTTCCTCCTGGTCAAAACGCTTGGTCGGGTACATATGCCCGTTATATTCCGTTACCAGATAAGGGACCGGATGATCCAGCTTTGTAACGAGAGAAGGCTGGCGCAAGCCTGTCGTTTCGCCATCTACGCCTTCTGTATCGTCATACGTATCAAAATTGCGGATTTCCTTCGCCAAATATTTTTTGTGCCCACCATCATGAACAAAATCATTTATCGTATATACGTCTTCCAGCAGCTCACTGCCTACAATATAACGCACACCACCCGTAGCACGGGTCGGATCTAGCTTTCGTGCCAGCTCATTGGTACGCGTGTACAGATCATGATCATCCTGCGACTCATTAATTCGTACGCCCCAGATGACGATGGAGGGATGATTACGATCACGGATAATCATGTCCTCGACGTCCCTCACCGCCTGGTCCTTCCACGCTTCACCGCCAATATGCTGCCAACCCGGAATCTCTTCGAAAACGAGCAATCCGATCTCATCACAGCGGTCTAGAAAATGACGGGACTGAGGGTAGTGGGATGTCCGTACCATATTCAGCCCCAGCTCCTCCTTGAGCACATCTGCATCACGACGCTGCGCTCTTTTGGGCATAGCATAGCCAACGTACGGATAGGATTGGTGACGGTTCAGGCCGAGCAGCTTGATCTTCCGCCCGTTCAAGTAAAAACTGTCCGGCTGAAATTCGGCCTCGCGGAAGCCAAAGCGCACGGTCACCTGATCCAACTCTTCTCCGCCTCGTAGCAGCGTCAGCTTCGCTTCATATAGCTTGGGACTATCTATATCCCAAAGCTGCAGGTCGCCCAGCTCTTTCAGCTCCAGCGTTACTTCTGCCGCCGTCACCGCTGTCAGCTCGGTCTCCGCCTTCACGCTCGCTCCGTCCAGCAGTTGCAGCGCGACCGTCAAGTCGTCCTGCTGATCGCCGATGCCCTCCAGCTCCACGACTAAGCGCACCGCCTTATTTGCCGCAAGCGGCTCCGGTGTCTGAACGAATACCGTTCCGAGGTGTACAGGCTCCACTATTCGCAGCTGCACTTCGCGGTAAATACCGCCGTAGGTCAGATAGTCGATGACTGCCCCAAAGGGAGGGATGTCGTCCCGTTCCGTGGAATCGACAATGACCGTGAGCACATTGGAGCCACCATACTCGGCAAGTTCGGTCAATTCAACGCTGAACGGTGTATATCCACCTTTATGCTCCCCCGCTTTTACCCCGTTTAGATATACCTGGGCATAGGTCATGACTCCTTCAAAATCAACATACACTCGCTTACCTTTGGCATCTGCCGGAATGTCCAGCTCTCTTTTATACGTAGAAATAAACTGAAATGCCTTGTCGTCAAAATAATTGTACGGCAGCTCTACATTCGTGTGCGGCAGCTGAACTGGCTCATACCGACTCGCATCAATGCCTGCGCTTACTTCGCTCTCGACATATTCAGGAAGGTAAAACCATTGGTCATTCAACGGCAAAATGGTACGCATGGGCAGTCACCTCAACCTTTTATTTTTCACTCTTATACCATAGTAAAATATTTGAGTAAAAATAATGAGTAAAACTTAGTAAAATAAATATATGTTAAATGTAAGCATTTACAAGACAATTGTCAATCCATTTTTGTATCTTTTTACAATCAAAAAAACAGCCCCGGAAGGCAGGGCTGTCCAAATCCATAACGTTGATTTTATTGGGCATCGGTATGTAGCGGCGCACTGCTGTTGCGAATCATTAGCTCGGTCGGAATGATGACCTTGCGCCCTACCTCGTTGGGACCGTTGCGTACCGTATGCAGCAAGAACTGAACACCCGTTTCTCCCATCAGTTCGGTATGTGTTTTGACCGTTGACAGAGATGGGGTCAAATATTCCGCTGTCGGAATATCATTGAAGCCAACAATGGAGATCCGTTCCGGCACCGCAAGGTGATGCCGCTCCAGTGCCTTTAACACCCCAATAGCCACCGAATCGCTCGCAACAAAGAAAGCTGTAGGCAGATTTTCGGGTCCTGCCAGAATAGCCGCTTCCATCGCACGGAAGCCGTCTGCCGCCGTTCCGCCGCACACATGAATATCATTTGACGTGCACAGCCTGTGCTGTTCCTGATACCGCAAAAATGTCTCATAGCGGGCATCTAGCTCGACTCGTTCGGAATCATGGGACTGCTCATCCTTGCCCATGCCAACATATCCGATGTGACGATGGCCTGCGCCCATCAAATAATCCAGTGCATCAGCTGTAGCGCGAGCAAGGTCAATGACCACATAGTCTGCCCCTGTGCGCTCTACCGAATGATCCAGAAAAACGCAAGGAATGGGCAGTTCCAGCATACGTTCTACCTCTTCGCTGCTAAAATGCCCCAGCACGATCAGCCCATGCAGCCCTTCGGATGACGCCTTCAGCGCAGTCAGGTCCTCTCTTCTGAAAATACGCTCCAGCTGTGCCCCGCTTTGGCGGCACTCTTTTTCCACGCCAAACCGGATAGACAGATAATAAGGGTCTTCCAGTTCCTCGTACACGCTAAACCAGTGCACCATACCCAACCGGATGGGTCCCTCCGCCTTCTTGCGGGGCTGACGACCAATACCGCCATTTTTACGTTTAACAGTCGTATATTTCATACGCTCGGCAACCTCAAAAATTTTGCGCCGCGTTTCCTCTGATACAGACAGTGTCTCATCATAATTTAGCACTCGGGAGACCGTGGATATCGAAACCTCTGCCTCCTGGGCGATATCTTTTAACGTAGGCATTGCAGACTCCTTTAAGATTTTACTCTATTTTTACTTTTATTTTACTATTATCCCTAAAAGGTTCAACCATTTTTTTCATATTATAAGCCTAATCATGATAAAATACCTACCATAATAGAAATGACACCAAGGAGGATATCCACATGAAACAGGAACTGATTGACCGCCTGACTACCTATGTTCAGGTAGATACCCAATCTGATGAAAGCAGCCACACTTGCCCCACTACACCTGGACAGCTTACATTGGGCAACCTTTTGGTGGACGAATTGAAAGCCATTGGTATGACAGACGTAACCATTGATGATCATGGTTATGTGATGGCAACCCTTCCTTCCAATACGGATAAAGTGGTTCCCGTCATCGGTTTTCTCGCTCACCTCGATACGGCTACCGAACTGACTGGTGCAGGGGTAAAGCCGCAATTGACGGAAAACTATGATGGGGGCGATATCACGCTGAATGCTTCGCTTGGTGTGGTTCTTTCTCCACGTGAGTTTCCCGAACTGACTCAATATAAAGGCCACACCCTGATCACAACAGATGGTACCACCCTGCTCGGTGCAGACAACAAAGCCGGGATCGCAGAAATCATGACAGCTATCCACTACCTGATTGACCATCCAGAAATTCAACATGGCAAAATTCGCGTTGCTTTTACACCGGACGAAGAGATTGGGAGAGGACCGGAACGCTTTGATGTAGCCGCTTTTGGCGCTGAATATGCCTATACGGTAGACGGCGGACCGCTCGGAGAACTGGAGTATGAGAGCTTTAACGCCGCAGCCGCCCATATTACCATTCACGGTGTGAATGTGCATCCTGGTACGGCTAAAAACAAAATGATTCACGCTGCCAAAATCGCTATGGAGCTGCACAGTCGGTTACCTGCAAACGAAGCCCCGGAATATACAGACGGATATGATGGCTTCTATCATCTCTTGGATTCTACAGGCACCGCAGAACAAGCTAAACTGTACTATATTATCCGTGATTTTGACCGCGAGAGCTTTGAAAACCGGAAAGCTTATTTAACAAATGTAGTCAAAGAGCTGCAGGCCGCATATGGAGAAAACCGTATTGCGCTGGAGCTGAGAGATCAATATTACAACATGAAAGAGAAAATAGAGCCAGTCAAGCATATCGTCGATGTCGCTTATGAAGCAATGACAAAGCTGAATATCGAACCCATTATCAAGCCGATCCGTGGCGGTACAGACGGTTCACAGCTATCCTACATGGGACTGCCTACACCGAATATTTTTACAGGTGGGGAGAACTACCACGGTAAGTTTGAATATGTGTCGGTGGACAACATGGTGCTCGCTACCAAGGTTATTGTGGAAATCGCACAACTGTTCGAGCAACGCGGCAAGTGAACTACCTATACGCAGCACTGACACGTTCAGATTAAATAGAAGGCATATCGTTTCGTAATGGAAATGGTATGCCTTTTTTTCTGATGCTTTCACTTCCTTAAAGATTCAATATCTTTATAACTTTTATCCATCTTTAGACCGACAACTATATACGAGACTATAAAAAATATACCTAGTAAAGAAAGGTAGGTTATCTATTTGAATACAATAGATGCATTAATTGCAGCCATTCCCTACATACAACAGATCATGCGTGAGAAAGTGACCCTTGCTCTCTTCAACCGAACTCATGTCCTTATGTATACCCAATCGGAGGGTATGGACCTCGGCTTTGAAACAGGCTCGGAGCTACTCGAGGACTATAAGAATTTTGCCATGCTTAAAAATGGACGTGAGACCAGCCTGACCCACATTCCTGCTGAAATTCTAGGTTTTCCTCTGGATATGATCAGTATTCCTGTATTGGACGAGAAAGGTGAAGTCATTGCAGCATTTGCGGCCTCTTATAATTTGACTAACAAAAATCAACTGGATCAATTCGTATCCGAGAACCGCTCCATCACCGAGCAGCTCATTGATATGGTACAGCATGTAGCAGCTCATTCCGAGGAACTTCAGGCAACCAGTGAACAAATTTTGAAAAACACCCAAATCGCTGTGCAAAACTCGGGTAAAATCAATCAGGTAGCTGTGTTCATCAAGGAAATTTCCGATCAAACCAACCTGCTTGGATTGAATGCAGCGATTGAGGCCGCGCGTGTCGGAGAAGCAGGAGCAGGCTTTGGTGTCGTCGCTCAAGAGGTGCGCAAGCTATCCGTAGAATCCAAAAAGGCGACGGTCGATATTGAAGGGGCCCTTAAGGATGTACAGAACTCCATTCATCAAATGGAGCAGGAAATTGAGCAAATTGTTTCTTCTTCTCAAGAGCAGGCGACTCTGGTAGGCTCTTTCACTGAAGTGATGGACCGTATGCAAAAGGCGAGTGAAACGATGCAACATCTGGCCAATAGCCTGACTTCGTATGTCGTAAAATAAATTTTGGCATAAAAAAGGGAGCACACGGATCGCAAAATGCGTAAAAGTGTGCTCCCTTTATGTACAAAAGGCCTATCGGGCTTAAGGATCTAAATCTGAAACTCAAGCAGGATAAGAAAAAGAAAAAACACCATGATTTGAAGGAATCACGGGGTCTAACCCTCCCCAAATATTTCCCACCGGAAGAGCAATACTAAGAGACGCCAAGGCCATAGTTACCGAGATTAATGCCTTTTTCATTATGAAGCCCCCTTAATAAAATGGTTTGGTATTGCTCTTGCTGTGATGGTGTTGCCCAATCTCGATAAGTCTCAAACAGAGCAACCAATGTCCTGAAATTGGCATCCACTTCTACATTGGCAGAGAATTGCAGAGAATCAAGAACATAATTTAAGGCAACGGAGTACTGCTTCTTCTTGAAATGGTAAATGGCCAATTGGTTGACCAGTTTTAGATAATATACGCGGTTTGCTCTATCTTCATAACCTTCAAATATCTTAATATCATCAGCAAAATCGTTCAGCAGGTCGTCTATATTCCAATTATTCAAGTTAGCCGCTTCCGCAATACCAACCAATCCTGGAAGTAACTCCTCTTCATTGTCATGAAGAAATTGAACGTACTCAGGCAAAAGTTCCCTTCTCCCCGAAAGTAACTCAATCGTAAATAAATTGGCCCTGGCGAGGAAACGGAATCTCTCTACTTCTTCGTGACCGCTCTGATCCAGCCCCATAAACCAGCCCATTTCGCTATACTTCATAATATAGTTTCTAGCTTCCTCATACTTGCCCATATTCTGATAGTAAATAGACTTCGCCAGATAACTGTAAGCATAATAAAACACTAGCGGGTGTTTGGTGTCCAATGTCTCATACTTGCCGTCTGCAGCATTTCTCAGTTGGGTGTGATACAGGTTTTCAGCCAACGTATGCAGAAAGTCTGCTACTTTGTTCGCTTCATCCCAATCATTATGTGTGTAGCTGAGTCTAAACAACTCACAAGCTTTATCGAGTTCGTGACTGTCTGACAACAAATAAATGGCTTCCCTTTGGTTCAAGACCTCTTCCATTAGACCCCGCCTCCCTAGCCTGAAAATTGCGGTTACCCCTAGCCCAATGGCTATTTTTCAGGGCAGTTATGCTGGTAGCCTCCATTTTTGCATACCGTATATTGCAAATATAGTCAAAACCTAACTTGAAGTCAATTCAATCATCGCTATCTTCTTTTTTTTGCAACCTTACATTGCTGTGTACGGTTATGGATTTTGCAAAATTCGATTCCAGTCGCTTATGGGATTTTTGGAAAATCCTCGGTTACGAATAGTTGACTCTCCTTATAGAAATAATACTAAAAAAGACAAAGTATAGGCTCTCTAGTGGATAGTTTTTATGGTGCTATAGTATCGTGGGGGTAACTACGTTACGAATTAGTGCGTACTTTTCAACCGGATACCGGGGCCTTACAATCAAACCTGTGCATGAAACCAAAGTATAGAGTGATACTCAACAGAGCATGTACCTGTTCATCAAATACAAATTCACTTAAGGAGTGAAGTTAATAACATGGAACTTCAATTGGCTTTAGACTTAGTAGATATCCCACAAGGGATTGCATTGGTAAAAGAAGTAGAGTCGTATATTGATATCGTAGAAATCGGTACGCCGATTGTCATCAATGAAGGACTTCATGCAGTAAAAGCAATGAAAGAAGCATTCCCGAATCTGAAAGTGCTGGCTGACCTGAAGGTTATGGATGCAGGGGGCTATGAAGTGCTAAAAGCTTCCGAGGCTGGTGCAGATATCGTTACGATTTTGGCTGTAGCTGAAGATGCAACAATCAAAGGTGCAGTAGAAGAAGCCAAAAAACAAGGCGGCAAAAAAATCCTGGTGGACATGATCGGTGTTAAAAACCTTGAGCAACGTGCGAAAGAAATCGACGCCCTTGGCGTTGACTACATCTGTGTGCATACAGGCTACGATCTGCAAGCTGAAGGACAGAGCCCATTCGAAGCACTGCAAACCGTCAAACAAGTCGTGAAAAACTCAAAAACTGCCGTGGCTGGCGGTATTAAGCTGAGCACATTGGCTGAAGTCGTGAAGGCTCAACCGGATCTGGTTATCGTCGGCGGTGGTATCACTGGCGAGGACGACAAAAAGGCTGTAGCTTCCCAAATGCAACAGCTCATCAAACAAGGTTAACCCCAATGGAAACCTCTCAATATTTATCTGAGGTACTCAACGAGCTACAATGGGTTCCACAGTTGATCAGCAATGCGGAATCGGAACAGCTGATCCACTCCATCGACGCTGCGAATAAGGTATTCGTGGCAGGTGCGGGCCGCTCAGGGTTCATGATTCGCTCGCTGGCGATGCGACTGATGCACATGGAAATTCAAGCTTACGTGGTGGGTGAAACCGTAACTCCCGGCTTGGGCGAGGGCGACCTGCTCATTATTGGTTCAGGCTCTGGCGAAACCAAAAGCCTGATCTCCATGGCAGAAAAAGCAAAGAAACTCGGGGCCTCTCTGGCGCTTCTAACCACGTCCCCCGAGTCTACCATCGGCAAACTGGCCAATATCATCGTCAAGCTGCCCGGTGCACCCAAGGATCCTTCCAACAAGGATTACCAGACGATTCAGCCTATGGGCTCATTGTTTGAGCAAACCCTGCTGTTGTACGGTGATGCACTGGTACTCAGAACGATGGAGCTGCGCAAGCTGACCTCCGAATCTATGTTTGGCCAACACGCTAACTTGGAATAAACCGCGATTCCTTTACGATAACAAAGCAGGCTGTCCTTCACATGTGAAATGTAAAGGACAGCCTGCTTTTATGCTTGTATAAGCGGACGTTCGATACAGCATACATGCCAATCCATACTTCCGTAAAACCGCCATTGCGTTCAGGTGAGATAACAAAGGCCGGCATGTATTCAAACCATTTATTCGTTATTCCCTGCTGGCAACGGCGGGACTTTGGACGAATCAGCAAGTGCCCAATAGGCATATTTGGCCTTTAACTGTTCGTCGAATAATAGCGGCTTATCCAGCCGGGCTATTGGAAACGTGCTGAGCCACGTATTTCCATCATCCGTACCCCAAATCGTCACATTGCTGATATGATCCTGCTGCCTTGAAAACATATCGAACAGCGCCCGATAGCGGTGAGCCTGCCGGATCAGCATAGATTCTGGAATCGTTTCATAGCGATCTGTGTCATTGGAATAAAGACCCATATCCAGCTCGGTAATCTGATTATCCAGACCAAGCGAAGCAAACTTTTCGATGGACTGCTCAATCTCGCTAATAGCGGGAAACTCTAGGCGGATATGCGATTGGTGGCCTACCCCGTCAATCGGTACACCTTTAGCGAGCAGATCACGTACCAAATTGTACAGAAAATCCCGTTTCTTCGGCTCATGCGTGTTGTAATCGTTAATGAATAGTCGTGCGTTCGGGCCCGCCGCTTCCCTCGTGACACGGAATGCTTTTTCAATATAATCCGTACCGGTAATCTGATACCACTTGCTGCGGCGCATGCCATCCGGCTGATCAGGATCAATGACCTCATTCACCACATCCCAATCGGTGATGACATTTTTATACCGCGCTGCAACAGCGCGAATATGCGTCTCCAGCCGATCCAGCAAAAGCTTTTTATTTTCAGCAGTCGGTGTCATCGGCTGTCCATTCTTATCCTTGAACATCCAATCCCCAGTTTGGTTATGCCACACCAAGGTATGGAAGCGAATCTCTAGTCCGTGCTGTCTAGCAAACTGCACAATTTGGTCTGCTTCCTCCCAATGGAACTGTCCCTCGGACGGTTGTAAGGAGATTGGCTTCATCGCATTCCCTGCAACGACGCTGTTAAAATGCTTCTGTACCAACTCTCCGTAAGCCCCTTCGGTCTGAAAAGCTTCAATCGCCGTGCCGATGCTGAACTGTCCCCCATATAATCCATGCAAAGAAGGAATGTCCTTTTCAATAGCCAGTGGTGGTACAAGTGACAGTTCGAAATCATCCATATAAAAGGAAGACGTTCCTTCTGCCGTTTCCAAATACATAGAAACAGTGTCTGCATCATGCGCGAGCGTATACGTACCAGATAAATGCATCCATCCCCCTGTCGTAGTAGCCGTGTCGCCTACAACAGTTTCATACGAACTATTCCCTTGGTGATCACGCTGCACGCTGAGCCTCACCTTGGCAGGCTGCTCACCCGGCGCCAGCTTCACCCAGGCACTGACCGTATATCGGCTGCCCTTTTGCATCGTAGCAGTCACATCCAGCTTCGGTCCGGCATATGTCTTTTGTCTGCCTGTTGTCAGCAGACTGTATGAGCCGCTTCGTGCATCGGCATCCGAAACCTGCACGGTCTCGGCTCCCATACGGGACACCCATCCTTGAGCCGTACCCTCTTCAAACCCGGATACGATACCATGGGCCGGCTCCGTTGGCGTCTTCGATACCTGTGTTATTTCTACCTCATCCACATAGTAGGCCTGCGCGGGATTCGAGCTTTCCACATACAGCTTCAATGCATCCATCCCCCCGGTAAAAGTATATTTCCCCTGAAGTTTAATCCACGATGTATCCGCCGTCTCCGTCTGCGCTACCGTCTTCCATGTCGTAGTCCCGTCTGTCGGCTGCTGCTCCACTGTAAGTTTAACCATGCTCGGAACCGCAGAATGACCATCTAGCTTCACATAGCCACTAATTTCATACTCTACATCCGGCTGCAATAGCGACTTCACATCCAGCTCCGCCCCGTTCCAAGCCGCTGTGCGGGCGGTTGCCTTCAGACTGTGCGTGCCGCCATATGCTGCTTCCGTGACGGATGCAATTTGGGTATAAGTTCCCCGGGGTTTCCAGCCGTCGCTGTTTCCTTGCTCAAATCCATACGTTCCAATGGTCTTATGGATATTACCCGCTGACAGCACCGTATCCGAAACGGGCGGGGAATGTTCTATAGACGGAGCTGCCTTTAGTACAGACGCCCCCCACCAACCGACAGGCGATAACAACAGCGCTCCAGCCAGTACCAGACAAAAAGGCTTAACCCAACATGACCGCAAAGCAATCCCTCCCGTACTCCGATTTTTTGGAATTGGTATTTGGCACCATTGGTTTTCATTTACTATCCTTTGACACCGCCCAAGGTCATACCCTTCACAAAGTATTTTTGCAAAAAGGGATAAACTAAAATAATAGGCACTGAAGCGACAATCGTCATCGTGGCCCGAATTGAGGTAGGCGTGACCGACTTCGCTAGATTTTCCGAACCAGCGAATTGGCTCGCATAGTCCTGAGTGTTAACAGACGTGTTGGAATTTTGCAGTATTTTCATCAACTCATATTGAAGAGTGCTCCATTGTTCATATGACGAATTGTACAAAAACACATCGAACCAGGAATTCCATTGCGCGACTGCTGTAAACAGCGACACCGTCGCTAGCACGGGAACACACAGCGGTAAAACGATGCGCATAAAAGTGGAAAACTCCCCAGCCCCGTCAATACGCGCCGACTCCAAAATCCCTTCCGGCAATCCCTCAATAAAGGAGCGAATAACAATCACATTAAACACCCCAATCAATCCCGGCACAACATACACCCAGAAAGTCCCCAGCATCCCAAGCTCACGAATCAGGAGAAAGTTCGGAATCAGTCCACCGCTAAAATACATCGTTAAAATAAAAGCAATCGAAACAAATTTACGCAGCACATATTCCGGCCGGCTGATCGTGTACGCCACCATCGCGCAGCAAAACACCGAAGTCACCGTGCCCGCAACCGTACGTAATACAGAAATCAGCGTAGCATGAAAAATCGTCGCTTCCTTGAACACAAATTCATAATTACTCCACGTGAATTCACGTGGCCACAAATAAATCCCGCCCCGTATCGAATCATTCGCTTCATTCAACGAAACCGCCAGTGTATTCAAGAACGGATACAGCGTGAACACCATCAGGCAGAGCATAAACAGAATATTGCACGCATCAAAAATCCGATCCGAGGGGGCCCGAAATCGCCCGTGTACAGCCTTCCCTTTACCCATGACTTCCGCTCCTTTCTAAAAAATAGCTTAAGCACCCAGGCATGTAATCCATACGATGGGTAGGATCATTGATATTGGAGCCGTTGTTGGTGCTGTGATATGAGTTGTAGTTTGTGTCAATTATTTTGTTAATGTCAGTTGTTATTAGAAAAGTTATTTTTCAAGCAGTTAATGAGGTCAGCGAAGCGGCCTGTTAAAAATCCACTGACCTGCACCCGTAGTATGGATGAGCTCGCACCTTCTGTTATCACCACCACTAGCAGTCCTAAAAACAAGCGAAAGCGAAGCTGAGCCAACCATCATGGCGCATTTACCCATGGAAGCGCGAGTCACGCGCCTTCCCTAAGCTCCCCCCTTGCCACTACCCTCAGTTCTCAAAAAAAGTGACTTTACGGCGGGTAGCAGCGGAGCGGGCGGAATTGTTCTGAAGAAGCGGAGCGTTCGCCTTTATCCCCGGATTTTAACCTATGATCTTTATTCCAATAAGAAAATACGGGGATAACAGCGATCGGAAGAACAATCCGCACGCGAAGCGACAACGAGCCCTCCCCAGAAACTCACTCTTTTTTTAGAACAATCTCTCCTCCCCTAACCGCTTCGCAATATGATTGGCGCTAAACAGTAAGATGAAGCTGACCACCGTTTTGAACATCCCGGCAGCAATGGAAAGCGAGAAATTACCCATCTGGATACCATATTTCAGCACAAAAATATCCAGATTCTCCGAGTAATCCACGTTCATACCGTTGCCCAGTAAGTATTGCGGCTCAAAGCCGGATTCCAGCAGATTGCCGATGTTCATAATGAGCAGGATGATAAATACAGGCTTCAATCCGGGTAATGTCACATGCCAAATCCGCTGAAAACGCCCTGCTCCATCCATCTCAGCCGCTTCATACTGCGAGGGATCAATCATCGTCATCGCGGCCAAATAAATGATGGTATTCCAGCCGACATTTTTCCATACCTCCGATGCACCGAGAATGCCCCAGAAATAGCTTCCTTCGCCCAGCCACAGAATAGGCTCCTTAATCAATCCCAGCCACATCAGCACCTCATTGATGATGCCGCCATCCGCAGATAGCGCCGTACTAATGATGCTGGCCGCGACCACCCACGAAATAAAATGCGGTAGATAGCTGATCGTCTGTACCACCCGCTTAAATACGAGCTGACGAAGCTCATTCAGCAAAATTGCTAGTGTTATAGCGGTGACAAAGCCCAACACCAAATTAATAAAGCTCATCGCCAGCGTATTGCGCATGACCCGCAGAAAGTGTTCATCCTGAAACAGAAAATGGAAATGCTTTAATCCAACCCATTGCTGATCGAGCAACTTGCGGGCAGGCTTAAAATCCTGAAAGGCAATCGTCCAGCCCCAGATGGGCAAATACTTGAAGATGAACAGCCAGATTAAAAAAGGGACGGACATCCATACTAGTGCCCGTTGCTGATTCAGCTTGTGCATAAATCCCCTAAAGCCGGTTCGCCGCGAGGGCGGAAAATGATCCGGGGAGATCGTGACAGGTGGTGGTGACGAGTGGCCCATAGCTGCTTCCTCCTTTATTTTTTACCGGGATTTTCGATTTTTTTGGCAACCTCCTTCGTGATCAACTCCTCATACGCCTTTACATCCAGCTTGTTGAATTCAGTAGTGTATTCATTCCAAATCGCATCAAACTGTTCCGGTGCAGACAGCACCAAACGCGGGAAATATTTGCGCTGTAGGTCCCCCTTCTTTTGCTGGAAGAGCTGCGCAGTTGAGCCTTGAGCAATCGGAATACTCCAGGCCGGATACCATGGGCGCTCGTCAGGTGCGGAAAACATTTGCGAGAAGGACTCTACACCATAGACTTTTAGTAGCTTTTTATCTCCCTCGGTGTAGGACATACGCGCAACCTCAGGCTGCCGTCCGGGGCCAACCGAGTTACCGTCAGGCAGGGTAGAACCGCTACCGTATCGCGGCCAACTATATTCAAAATATTTGAACCCGAATGATTCGCGGAACGCGTCCTGACCAGTCTGCTTAATTTGCTCCTCAGTCCGGTAAAAGCGTCCTTTTTTATCTACATCATAGGTTTCCCCCTTGATTCCCCAGTTGGATAATATCTGGTTTTCGTCCGTCAGCAGGTTGTCAAAAAATTTGATGATACGTACCGGGTCCTTGGCACTGACCGTAATTCCTATGCCTCGGTTATTAACGAATGACGACGGATCAATGTACTGATCCTTTATATTCTGGTCGTATACAATAGGCAGCCCTATATACTCCATATCATCATTGCCCGATTGCTTGGCAGCCTCTTGCAGATTATTCAGGGCCTGCCCCGCCTGCCAGCGGTAGTCAAAAAAGCCCAGCACCTTACCCGAAGTCAGCTTCGCCAAATATTGATCGTAATTGTCCACAAAGGACGATTTATCAAATAGGCCCTCTACATTGAGCTGATTTAGCTCTTTCAGATACCGCTTTGTGATTTCCATATCTCCATAATCCGTGGCCCGGTGTGTCTTCATATCAATAATCGTGCCGCCATCATTCGGATAGCCTGCCAGATGCATCGGCGCGTTCGTAAGAGCATAAAACCTATCCTGCGTGGTTAACGCCAGGTACCCAGTCAAGCCCTCATCTGCATGTTTTTTCGCATAGTTACGAATCAGGGCTAAATACTCGTCAAGTGTTTTGATTTTTGGAAATCCCGCTTCTTTTAATACCCTGCGTTGCACCCAAAAGGCTCCTTGCTCCAAGTTAGGCGCAGGTAAATAATCGCCTACCACCGCACTGAGCGGAAGAAAATAAATGTTCCCATCCTCCGCCTTCATCAAGTTGTAGTACGGTCCATATACACGCTTAATATTCGGTCCGTATTTGTCGATCAAATCATTCAGGGGAATAAAAGCCCCGGCATCCAGCAGCTTATCGATCGTGCCATCCGGTACTATCACATCCGGGAAATCGTTACTGGCAATAAATGTACCGATCTTCGTATTGGAATCACCCACCAAATGCTCCAGCTTCCAGTTTACCCCCGTCTGATCCTCCAGGATCTTGCCGATCCGCGTTTCATTGGTATTAATGTCCCTGCCCGCAGTGGCATTAAAATACGTGAATGTGACTTTCTCCTTGCTATCTCCTGACGCTGGCTCCTTGCCCGAGCTCCCTGAGCAAGCAGTGATCATAGATGCCATCATAACCATTACCAGACCGATGATTCCGAACCTTTTGCTTGTCATGCCAGACCTTCCCCTTTCGCCCTCTTTTGTCGATTGTGTGTGAATATCGTGCGGACGTACCGCAAGCACTGGGAATCCCGCACACCCTAAATTGTAAGCACTTTCATTTTATAAAATGCCGTCCATTTCGTTCACCTGCCAATCTAAAGGTGTTACTTAGGAAACTATAGGTAAAGGTCCTTCAAAGCAAAATAGGTACCGCTCTCCACCTCACTCCCGATCCGCAGGAATCCTAATTCGTATCTCCGTACCCACGCCGGGGGCACTGCGTATGGCAAGCTCAAAGCGGCTCCCGTAGTAAAGTTTAAGACGATAGATGACATTTTGCAGACCTATACGCTCACCCATTTCTTCCTGCCTTTGCATGTAACCATATAAACGTTGTACCTGTTCCTCAGACATGCCCACCCCATCATCTCGAACCGTTAGAATCAGTTGTCCTTCCTCATGCTCAAAATGAATCTCAATGCGTCCCCCATGCTTTAGCGGCTCAATGCCGTGGATACTTGCATTTTCAACCAGTGTCAGCGCGACCATTTTGGGAAGCAGATTGTCCAAGTCTTCAGAGCGCGCCTGCACTTCGTACTGTATTCGCTCACCAAAGCGATATTGCTGGATTTCCAGAAAACAACGGATCAGCTCCAGCTCCTCCCGCAAAGTAACCCGATCCTTGTTCCACACCAGCGAATTGCGGAATATCCGTGCCATGTTATGAATAATGTGCGCTGTCTCATCCTCATGCTTCATCAAGCTCCTCATGCGAATCGTCTCCAGCGCATTGAACAGGAAATGGGGGTTGATCTGGCTGTGAAGTGCATTCAACTGGGCATGTCTGCGCTGAATTTCCAGATTTTTTCGTTGAATATCAGCCATATACACATCGTTAATCAGTCGCTTTATTTTCAGCGTCATCCGGTTAAACTCACCTGTTAATTGCCCGATTTCATCTCGCGACTCTGTACCGGGAATCAGCTCAAAATGCTGGTTTTTCACCTTTTTCATGTGCTTTAAAATACGATGAATCCTCACGTTCAGCGAACGTGTAATCCAGATAATAATTAATGTAGGTAACAGCATATTTACACAGGTTAACAAGAGCACAAAGTTGCGGGATTCCTGCATTTCATACAGCATTTCATCTCTGGATACCGCTGCCACAATGCTCCAGCCGTTCAGATTGCTCGTAAGCACATAATTCGTCTTGAACTCCATCGTGTCCTCGGGCAGCTTGAGGGTGCTATAGGCCACACTTTTGTGGTTTATAGCAACTTTGGGATCCGTTGTATATTCGATTTCCCCTCGTTCGTTCAGCAGAAAGAGACTTCCCTGCAAATTCAGGTTGTTGAAAATCTCACGAATGGACGACATTCGCAGTTCTATTTTCAGTATTTTTTCACGACCATTTTGGGAATAAAAGTAGTTCATCCGCCGAATCAGGCTGAAAGGGTGCAGCTGTTCGCCTGTACTGTCATCGGTACGTACAAATATAGGCTTGGACTGGCGTCCAGGCGGGATTTTGGTATACCAGGGCAAGCTTCTGACCCTCTCATCTATAAAACTGACTCCCCCGGAATCCAGCAGCGTTGAATTATCGGTGTAGATCGTAATTCCACCTACGGAATGGTATACAGGACTGTAATTATTGTTCAAGATACGACGTAAATAAGAGTCATAGGCAGCAATATAATCAGCAGGGTGGGGATATGTTTGTTCCAACACCTCATTGAGCTGATGATCGGTATAAAAGATAGACGAGATTTCCATCGCATCTTCAAATTCACGGTAAAATTCAATTTTAATCTGTTCCAGTGCACGCGAAATATCCTGAATACGCTGTTCTTTCACATTTTGTGAGGTAACATGGTAAAAAACCAGATTGGTCAACACTACAGGCGCGAAAACACACAGAAAATAAAGCAGCAGCATTTTATCCCGCAATCGCACATGATCAAGAGTCGTCCTCAGCATCTTCATTCGCCGGCCCTCTCTGGCTCGTCGCCAATACTCAGGCTGTTGCGGTATTCACTAGGCGTGGCGTGCGCCGTCTTTTCAAACTGGGTAACAAAATAGTCTGAACTGCCAAAGCCCACGCGCTCCGCAATTTCATAAATCCGCAGATCCGTCTGCCGCAACAAACGTTTTGCCTCCTGAACGCGCAATTTCAGCAAGAATTCGTTAAAGTACACACCATACGTTTTTCTGAACAATTGACCGAGGTACACCGGGTTCATGTAAAAGCGAGCCGCAATACTTTTCAGGCTTATATTCTCGGCGGCATGCTGCTCAATGTAAGCACGGATGTGCTGGATGCCTCCCTGCTGACAATCCTTGCGCAGAACCCCAATATACCTTCCACTTTCCTCTGCAAAAGCTGTAAACAATCGCTGTAGTTCACCCAGGGACAGGTTCATGTCCTGCCAGTTCATCATCGGTTCTAGTGACCGAAGTGAGCGCTCATCTCCCTGCATGTTTTGAATGACCCGAACGATACTAAGTACGCATTGATGCAAACTCATTTTCACAGCCTCAGGTGCATAACACTCCTCCCGAAAGCTGCTAAATAAATTATCCACGGCCACACGCAGCTCCTCCAACCGCAGTTCCTCGACTTGTTCCGTCATGCGATCCAGTACGTCCTGATGTATGGTCTTATAGTGGAGTGGTGGCATTCCCTCCTGTAGATATACAACAATACCGCTATGGTCATAAATGTATTTATGGAGCACTGCTTCCTTCGCACAGGCATAGGACTGCTGGATATCCTGCAACCGATTCACAGGCTTTCCTGCATAAATGAAAACCCGACTTCCCAGCTGGTCTTTTAGTGACTTCATCCCCTCTATCTCCTGTTGTAGCGCTTTCATAAAGACTTCGACCTTGCCTTGAAAATAGTTCAAAAAGAAGTCCGGTACGATAAGACCAATTCGGTTGCGATGCTCATGGACATAGAGAGGGTACTTGCCATCCATTAAACGATGAAGTGCTTGCTCTATAAGCTCCCTGAATTGGAAAAGCGATAGCATAATATTATTGTCACCAGAGCGCCAGGGATGTTGGTCATTCAGCTCGACGAGTACATAGTACATAGAAGTGGCCTCCTCAAGCCGTAGTTGCTGCTCCCACTGTGTCACCACTACATCATCCACTGGGTTCATCATCACAGTCTCTAACAACCCACCTGCATGGTGATTCTGATATCGTTGCGCATTCTGTTGTTCACGATGCAGTCTCTCACTCAGCTTGCGCAATGTAGCCGAAAAGTCACCCTCATCAATCGGCTTAAGCATAAAATCATGAACCCCATAGCGGATTGCCTGCTGCGCATAAGCGAAATCACTATAGCCGCTTAAGATAATAAACGCGGGATGTTCTGTACTCTGTTCGAGCACAGATCGAATCAGCTCTAATCCGTCGAGCACAGGCATACGAATATCGGTAATGACCAGGTCCGGGTGAATACGGCTGATTAGCTCCAGCGCATCCTCACCGTTATCAGCTTCTCCTACGATTTCAAAACCACAGGCTTGCCAATCCATGAGTTGAAGCAGCCCTTTACGAGTAAAGGTTTCATCATCTACCACAATGGCTCGATGCAGCTTCATAACACGCTTCCTCCTTTTGATGTACGCCTATTTTATTATACTAGTTAACTATTCCAACGATCTTAGTCACTATGATAATGTAAAAACATCAGGGATTGGAAATTTTCACCACACCTATGATATGACAAATAGAGGGGTGCAAAGCATGCGCACACCAGCAGCCAAGCCAAGCAGCAAATATACAAAAAGGAGACGAATCCCTGAATGGGGGGTCGTCTCCTTTTTTTGCTATTGCGTAAAAAGCTTTATTATTCTCTTATTCGTGAATTCAGGCTATCGCTCAGCGATGATACTGACCGCTTGCAGATGGTCGGCGTACTTTACAAACTGCTTGCGCATACCCATAACCCTTGTCCGGGCAGCATGGTTACGCATAAGGTTAAAGGTGATTTTTCCAAGTCTCAACCAGCCCTCGTCCTGAATGATACGTGGCAGATGCAATAAGTGCATGGGAACCGTATAGATTTTAACGACCTTAAAGCCTTCCTCTTTCAGCAACTGTTCCCACTCTGACACCGTCAACGGTGTCGCGTTAACTCGCATGGCTACAGCCAAGTCCTTGTAAATTTGCTTTCTGAGCGCAGGCTCAATATGGCTAGGAGCAAGGCACATCTCATGGATAGCAAACTTCCCGCCTACTTTCAAAAGCCGCCTGGCTTCCGAAATAATCTGCGCTTTCTTGGCCCTTGTGTGCATCGTCAGCATGGCTTCCCCATATACCACCGTCGCAGAGGCATCCGGCAACGGAACTTGTTCAGCATCGGCAATAATGACTTCCCGGTTTGCTCCGCTTGCATACGTTTTTACGATAGAGGCCGCCTTCTCATTCTGTTCAATCGCAATATAACGGCGGGGATTAAGCTGTAGTGTGATTTGGGCAGTTATACCCAATCCGGGGGCAAACTCAATGACCTCATCCTGCCCGGTTACGTCAAGTCCCTCTATCATCCAACGTGTCGTTTTTAACCCTCCGGGCCTAAGCACGCGCTTACCGAGACTTGCTAATACCCAGTGCCCTGGCACCTGATTGTAATCTACTGTCTGCATTGGCCATTAACACCTCTTTTTAAAATACGATAATGATATTCATTATCAATACGAGTGTAAAAAAAATAACCATTTTCTTTTTTTTATATGAGCATGTTGCTGCTATGTCTTCTTTTATATGTTCTGCGCATAGCTTTCACTTGGCGTTTGGGTCAACACTACATGCAGACTGGAATTCGTCTCTGCACCGCCACGATAGGAAAAGTGCTCATCGCCCGTAACATGAATGATATCCCCTTGGACAACTTCCGTTGCTTCGCCGTTCACAGTTACAGTACCGCTGCCTTCAAGAACAAGCAAATATACATTCGCTCCCGGGTGATTATGTGTTGGCAGCTCGGCATTAGGAGTAAAGTTGAGAATAAAAATTACATTGTCGGCTTCCTTATGCACAATTCGTTTTGTAAAGGCTGCTTCCTTATATTCCTGAAATTGAATGAGGTTTGATTTTTTCATATTGGTTCACGCTCCTGTTTGGAATTAAATTGCTTAAGATGGATTTATACCTTTATTGTATTGGATTATTTCGCTCGCCTTGTGATTGCAATCACAAAACTAAATTTAAGGAGGATTTTGCAAAAATCCAATAAGCGACTTTCAATGAACAAAATATATAGATCGAAATGGTCTAGTTCGTCTATATATTGTACTTTGGGGCGACTGGAATCGAATTTTGCAAAATCCTAAAGTCAAAAATACTTTTGAAATATTTAAAAATTTGATTTCAATCATCTTTTTCATCGACACATCCAACTAGAATCGAATTGTGTTAGACAAACAAAAACAAGCAGGAGGTTGTTCCTATGAAACCAGGATTCCAACTGGCAAAGGATATTTATTGGGTAGGAAAAATTGATAATCGTGAGGTTCCCTTTCATCGTCTTCTACTATCTAAGGGCACAACCTATAATGCATATCTATTGAAAACCGGAAAACCAACCATTGTAGATACCGTAGATATGGCGTTCGGTAGAGAATTTGCAGAGGCTGTAGCCGAATTAATCGATCCATTGGATATTCAATATATTATCGTCAATCACACGGAACCAGATCACTCGGGCGGATTGGCGGCACTCGCCTCCAAGGCAACAAACGCTACGATCGTCTGCACTGAGATTGCCGTTCCGGAAATTCAACAAATGTACAAGCTTCAGCATCGCAACTTCCTCGTCATCAAGGATGGAGATCAACTGGACATTGGAGGCAAAACGCTGCTGTTCAAGGAAACACCTTACCTGCATACGGAAGAAACCATGATTACGTACTGCATAGAAGATAAAATCTTGTTCCCTTGCGATATTTTCAGTACACACGTGGCTGTAGAGCATCTATTTGCCGACGAGGCTGGTTTTGATATCACCGAGGACTTTGTCGGATACTATCAGGCTATTATTCATCCACATCGCAGATATGTGCGCACATTAATTGAAGCTGTTGCCGATCTGGATATTGAGATGATTGCACCTTCCCACGGCTTCGCCATCCGGCATGATATTGCCAAGTTTATTGATGTGTACGCCTCTATGAGTACCGAAACCAAGGAGGATAAAAAAGTAGCGATAGTCTATGCCACTCTGAAAAATAATACCAAAAAAATGGCAAACATCTTGAAAGACTGCTTTTTGGAGAACCAAATCAAGGTGGAGCTATGGGACGTGGATAAAGCCGATGAAACGGAGATATTGAATAGTATTGCCTCAGCGGATGCTGTTTTTGTCGGTAGCTCTACCAAATATGCTGATATGACAGGCAAATTGGAAGACCTATTGCAACAAATGCAAAAGATGAATCTGGAAGGCAAGCTGGCTGCTGCGTTTGGTTCCTACGGCTGGAGCGGGGAAGCCATTGAAGTCGTACAAGATTACTTGAACGGTACCAATATGAAGGTCCAAAGCACTTCAGATGTAATCAAATCAACAGGTATGACCCATGTGGAATTCCCGGTACGTATTCGTTTCTCTCCTACAGATGTTGAAAAAGTGAAAAAAATTAAAAATGCCGCTGAATTTGTCTCAGATCTACTGCTTAGTGTTATTTAAAACACAGTAGCATATAGCGAATAGGAGAGATACTGAATGGGTAACCCACATTACGTTATTATCGGAGGCAGTGTCGCCGCCGTCAACGCAGCAAAGGCGATTAGAGATCATGATGAGCTGGCTGAAATATCTATTTATGGAGAGGAAGCATCCTTTCCGTACAACAGAGTCAAACTTTCCAAGGGACTGTTCACTGATTTGCACAGCGACAAAATCCTGATCAAAAAGGAAAAATGGTTTGCCAATCAACGAATTCATGTGTATTCCGGCATCAAGATAACCGAGATACAGCCTGAGGATCGTACTATCCAAACCATAAATGGACAAACCGTTGCTTATGACAAGCTGCTACTGTGTACAGGAGCTCACAACCGTAAGCTTGTGCTAGAGGGGGCTTCTCTAAGGAACGTTCACAATATCCGTTTTCGACAAGATGCAGATAGCCTTAAAGCGGAATTGCGACAGGGAGACCGGATATGCATCATCGGCGGCGGTATTCAAGGCGTGGAAACCGCCTGGTCCTTCCAGCAAGCAGGGTATTCTGTAATCATACTGGAAGCTTCGCATCGGCTTATGCCCCGCCAGCTAGATGAAAAAGCCTCCACTATTTTGACCGATCGTATAACCGAACGGGGTACTCAGGTACACCTTGGGCAAGGCGTACAACGTATTAAAGGCACAGATCACGTAGAAGGTGTGGAACTACAGGACGGCTCTGTTATCCCCTGCGAGCATGTCGTGTACTCTATCGGAATTGTACCTAATACGGAGCTTGCTCGCCAAATCGACCTTGGTATTGGACAAGGCATTCTGGTGAATGCGCAGATGGAGACCAGCGCCACCAATATCTATGCAGCAGGTGATGCAGCCGAATTTCAGGGTAGAGTAGATGGGTTATGGGAAAGCGCAATGGAGCAAGGAAAAATAGCAGGCGCCAATATGGCGGGCGCATCCGTCAGCTATCAGCGTCCCCTCCCTGTAACCCTGTCGAACTGCTACGAATCCCCTCTCTTTTCCATCGGTCTAGTAGATGAACAAGTCTGCGACACCAGCCTGATTACTAAAAGTCAAGCTTCTTATACACGTATGTTCATACAAGACGGCTCTATCTGCGGCGTGATTGGCTTTGGGGATGCCCTTGCTTCACTACCATACAAAACAGCCATCATGCAGGGACTCAAACCGGATGCACCAGAGCTCACAAAAATTTTAAATGACAAGGAGAACTAGAGATGAAAAAATATGTATGTCAGCCCTGTGGATACATTTATGATCCTGCTATCGGCGACCCCGATGAAGACGTTATGCCCGGTACAGCGTTTGAGGATCTTCCAGAAGACTGGGTTTGTCCAGTCTGCGGTGAGGATCAAAGTCATTTTGCCCCAATAGATGATACAGAATAACAACCATGCACTATAACCTGTAGTTTCCGGTTTATGAATGGAGTGAATGAATGTGAATGAGATGTCCTGCCCCTGCCAGTGCGAAAAGGAGCCCTGTGCCCGCAAAGTACCTATCTTTTCCTCTTTGTCCTGCGAAGATTTGTGTAAGGTCAGCTCCATGATCCGACACCGAAAATATCAGAAGGGTGAGGCCCTAATTATCGAGGAACAAGCATCCGATACGCTGTACATTATTAAAAGCGGGCATGTCAAGCTGCTGAAGATGACGCCTCAGGGTAAGGAGCAAATCCTGCACATTCTAACAACTGGCGATTTTTTTGGCGAGTTGAACATATTTAACAGCGATGAGCTGAGTAACTTTAGTGCGTATGCCTTAAAAGATACTGATATTTGTATGCTCACCAAGGATGATATGGAGCAGTTGATCCGCAACAATCCCGATATCTCTTTGAAGCTGCTCAAAACCATTACTAAACGCTTGGCACATACCGAAAATCTGGCTCAAAGCCTAGCTACCAAAGACCCGGAAATCCGTATCGCCTATATGATTCTTGAGCTTGGACATAAATACGGCAAGCCGGATGGCTCCAATATTAAAATAAATCTCCCCCTTTCACGCGAAGAAATGGCTAATTATGTGGGTGTCACCCGCGAAACCATCAGCCGTAAATTTGGAAAATTTGAACAGCTGGGGATTATTCATAGCAAGGGTACACGAGAGATTACCATCTGCGATGTACAAAAACTGAACGAATATATGGATTGAGACATATATATACCAGGTTACTCTGGCATGAGAACAACAAAAAACCGCTTCTTTAACTTATGGATTGCAGTTGATCTATCAACCAACTTCCATTTCGTTAAAAGGCGGTTTTTACCATATTTTATACTCCACTAACGATCAATTGTCGTGTTCACGCCTTGGGAAGACGCTCCCCATGCAGGCCGCGCTGAAGGAAGTTCTGGCGAAACTCCGTCTGTGGAAGGAGCAGTCTCAATCGTGGTCGATTGGGAGCAATCCCACACTACTTTGACCAAATACCCAAACAATAACACATTCAACAATGACGTCACGCACAAAATAATACCGTATTGATCCCGAGAATTGGAGCTATAGAAGATATCAAAGGTATTCAGGAAAATCGTAAGACTGAATCCACCTGCAAGCCATAAAAATCTGCGGTCTCGCAAATACAGATACGCCAGTACAGCTAACGCCGCCGCAGGGAACAAATACCTTTCATGCATGCTGGAAGCGAAGGTAAATACACCTGCAATGAGTACCAGTGCAGCTGCCGCTGCAAATTGTGGTTTGCGACTACGGATATACATCCACCACGTGAACAGAGTCACCAGCACAATGCAGATCATACCCCATGTATGGTAACTAAACAGGAACAGCGTTGTAGTGTCCTGCGTATAATTGCCTCCGATCAGTGCAAAAAAGTTATACGCGTTCACCGAAGCATACGGATACTCGCCGACCGTTCCCTTGTATAGGTCAAGTAGCCATAACGGTTCCTGCCCCCACGAAAATGGCAATATAACCAGAATGGTCGTCACAACGACACCGCCAATGGACAACAGCCAAGGTTGTATTCTGCGTTGTCTCAGCAGCTCGAAAAACAAAACTGGCCCATAAATAATTCCCTGTGGCTTCATCAATACCGCTACCGTAAACAATACGGTCGACCAGCCCACCCGGTTTTCCACAAGCAGCACAATCATGCCCACAATCAGCAGAGTAAAGAAAGAATCCACTTGCCCCCAGAAGGTCGAATTGATAAATACAGCTGGGTTAAACACGTAGAATATAGCCAATCCAAGGCTTATTCCATAGCCGACCCGTTTGCTCGCCAACCGGTACAGCATGCACGCTGTCACAATATCGGCTAATATATTCGGAAGTCGCAGCAGCACAGACATATAGGGACTGAAAGTATCCGTAGAGCCGATTTGACCGATCACATATAAAATATAAATATAGAACGGCGGATAATCACTTGATCCGTTCGTGTAAAAGCCCGATAAGCTATCCGCTGCTGTCGTAGCCCAGTTCCGGAATAGCATTAAATCCATGTGACCCGAAATCCATGGGGCGATCGCCATTCTTAAAAAGAAACCCACACCCAGCACAGTCCACAGCATCAGTCCTCGATTACGTTCCCCGAGCTTCCATACACGAGCCCGAAACCGGTACGCGATAAACACGAACGCACCGAAGAACAAAGCGGCGAAAATCGCCAGTGGAGTCGCATAAGCAGATGAGGAGTTCCCACTTCTTCCACCACCACCCATACCACCGCCAGGACCGCCCATGCCCATTCCAGATCCGTTACCAGACATGCCTCCGGGGCCTCTGTGCTGACCGTCTCTGGCGGCACCACTGCTGTCCGATGCAGACGTATCCGTTCCAGCCATTGTACCTTGGTCACCCGATGTTGATGTCCCCTCAGTGGAGGAGTCGGTAGTTTGGCCTGTCGTCCCCTGATCCTTGCTGTCAGCGCTATTCACCGAATCCAGCCCCCTCATACCTCCGCCAGGTCCGCCTCCTCCCCCAAACCCGCCGGATGGGCCCTGTCTAACAGCCGCAGACTGGGACGCGGAGCTACCTGAATAACTCCATAACGAAACGACACTAACGACAGCACACAATATGAGACTAAATAGAAGTATATATTTCAGACCGTTCGCTTTCCAAACGTTCAAATCCGATGCACCTCTCTCTGTTTCTATTTTCCCATATTGTATCTGCCTTAGCTTAGGACTTTGTGAGTTCTGGCTGAATGTTGGCTGAATACGGAATCATCACACTGAAGATTGTCGTTCCATCTCCATAATCGCCCTTTCCAGCTGAGATTGTGGATGCTTCAGCATGTTGCCGTGACCGACAGCTAATAACGATGGATCGAAACTCGCCAGCTTTTTGGCGCTTTTCAGCGAAATTTCCTTGTTCCAGGTAGCCAGTGCCGGAAAAGGAAACAGCGGTTTAAGCCTTCCCGATACCGCTATACCTCCTCGGGTCTGAATGGCGTCGCCTGCAATTAACGCTCGGGTACGAGTATCCAAAAATGCCATCGAACCCGGCGTATGTCCTGGTGCGCTGATCGCCAACAGCGAACCTACATGATCCCCATCCTCCAGTAAAACGTCAGGCTGGGTAAGGATATGCTTCGGTACATCGCCTCGAATAGGAGTATCCGGTTCCCCTGATTCCAACGATACATCGCCCTGTAGCAGCGGTGCGTCCCGCCTTGAAATGAATACTTGCGCGTCAGGATACCTTGCCTTCAGCTTATCCAACGCACCCACATGATCCCCATGAGCATGGGTAAGTATAATTCGAATAATCGGCTGCCCGATCCGCGCCGCAGCCTGCTCTATACCACGGGTACTGTATGGCAATCCGGCATCTACTAAGGTGAGCCCCTCTTTCTCCTCCACCAAATAACAGTTCACCGGGAACAGCCGGGGCATAAACGTCAATTGATACAGATGCTGTACCTGAACAATACGCATTTCAGCTCATCTCCTTGTCTTCATCACAAACTAATTATATTAGTATTATAATTAATATAATATAATTAGTTTTAAGCAACTGTTTTTGCTGCTATTCAGCCGGAGTTGGAGCTTGGGACTACTACGGGGACGATCACACTGAGAAAAACAGCAAAAAAGCATCCCCGGAACTCTGCCTCCGTGGATGCCTCTCAAAGCAAAAATTAGTCTTAGATACGAATCTTCCTGCACGCTCCCTTTGCCCAGTCTTGGGAATGGTGATATCGAGATGTCAGGAGATCCAGATATCATTGCAGAAACTTGGTACAACTTATACGAGAAAAAAGACAGCTTTGAAGAAACATTCCCAAAAGAAATGGATCCAACAACTTCATCCGTAATTACAGCCGGATTGCCTCAGCAATAGGCGTACTGCCAGACACCAGATTAATTGAACGATGATACGTCTGCTGTTCCTCCAGCACTGCTATGACCACTGCCGCCACATCTTCACGGGAAATGGTGTGGCTGGTGAAATCCTCACCGGTAGCAACTTTGCCGGTGCCCACATCATCCGTCAGGCCACCCGGACGAAGAATAGTGTAGTCCAGGTTGCTCGCTTCTAACAGGCGGTCAGCGTAATGCTTCGCCACATAATACGGTTTAATGGATTCGGGCCACTGCTCCCGTTTCTCCGCATGTAGGGCGCTGACCATAACGAAGCGTTGGATACCTGCTTGTTCGGCGGCTTCCATCACCTTGACTGCTCCATCCAGGTCGATGAGCAGCGTTTTATCCGCTCCTGTTTTTCCACCGGAGCCTGCCGTGAATACGATAGCATCGCTACCTTTTATAGCTTCGGCAATTTCACCAACCGTCCCTTCGAGGTCAGCTACCACCGTTTCTGCTCCCAAACGTTCAAGCGCTTCAGCCTGATCCGAATGGCGGATCAACGCCTTTACACGATGCGATTTATTTTGCCCCAGTAGACGAACAAGATGTCTGCCTACTTTTCCATTTGCGCCAATCACCAGTACGTTCACTCATATCCCCCCTGTATTCAGAGTCTCTCATCTACATTATACAGATGTATTTTACCCTTCGGGTCTGCGACGCAATCATGTTAGCTGCATCAGGTTGAAATCAGACTTCTTTGGTCAGCTCACCATCTCGTTCTTGCTGCACACGCAGACCTGCCAAAAAGGTAGCCATCATCACCTCTATGCTCCGGTCCACCTCCACAGGCAAACCAAACCCGCCCTTTTGTTCAAGCGAGGCAAATCCATGAAGCAGGCTACGGAATCCCCTCGCTGCATGAATGCAATCTTCTTCCTTGAAGCCGTAACCACTGGACAGGACGGTAATGACCAGCTCGGCCACGCGATCCGCAGCCTGCCTCATTTCGGTATCATTTCGATCAGTTGCATACAGCATCGCTTCATACAAACCGGGTCGCTCGCGAGCATACCGCATATACGCCTTCCCCATAGCGGTTAGCGCATCTGCGCCCGCTCTACCAACTGCTGCGCTCATCAAAGCTTCCTCCAACTGTTCGAGACTGTGCAATGCCAGTACTTGGCGCAGTCCGTTCAATCCGTCCACGTGGTTATACAAGGACGGAGGGCGAATGTGCAGCTTTTGCGCCAGCGTGGTAAGCGTGACATCCCCCATCCCTTGTTCATTGGCAATGTCCTCGGCAGCCCGCAGGATATCTTGCAGTTTTACTCCGTTTCTAGGCGACATCATCCTGTCTCCTTTCATCGAATTTCTATGTAATTCAGTTCCTTATACATGTACAGAATCGACCCAGATTCTATTTTAACTAATCCTGTTAGTTTATACAAAGAAAATGCCGTTTACCGCAGCCAACCTGCATCGAATCTTTACAGAAGAGCATAGCAGTCATTACTGATATAATAAAAAAATAAGATCATAGAACGGATCTGATCCCTTCCTCGATCCCCTACAAAGGAGCTAGCTATAACTATGGAACCCAAGCCACTTCCAGCTATTGAATTCAACCACATCATCAAATATTTCACCGGGTCCGGACGGCAACGTGCTGTTCTGAACGGGATTACGGCAAAAGTTTCCCCCGGCAAAATCACCACGTTGGTCGGTCCATCGGGGTCTGGTAAAAGCACGTTGCTTTCACTGTGTAACCTCCTAATGACACCGGATGAAGGGGAAATCCGTGTCCTCGACAAACCTATATCGGAGTGGGAGATCCCTGAACTGAGACGGAAAGTCGCATTGGTTTTTCAGGATGCCCCCATGCTTCAGGGAACTGTCCTGTACAATCTCCAAACCGTAGAACGGCTGCACGGTACAGTTCTGGATGACCCTGCCAGCCTGTTGGAACGCGTAGGGCTCACCCGCGATCTGTTGGAACAGAAGGCGCAGGAACTGTCTGGCGGACAAAGACAACGCTTGGCCTTGGCGCGGACGCTTGCGAACCGCCCGGATATTTTACTGCTGGATGAGATTACTTCTGCACTGGACCCTGCCTCGGTCAAAGAGGTTGAGGAACTGCTGCTGCAAATGAACAAAGAAGAGGGAACAACGATGATCTGGATTACGCATCATATGGAACAAGCCCGCAGAGTAGGCCACGAAACATGGCTAATGATCGACGGAAGACTGATAGAACAAGCGGATACGGAGACGTTTTTTAATGCTCCGCAGCATAGTGAGACCCGAAAGTTTGTAGCAGGAGAATGGGTATGACGATTGTTGCCTTGATTCTCTCTCTCGGTTTTGTATTTATCGCCATCGTCATGTCCAAATCCTTCAAACTCGGTCTGGACCGAGACATGATCATCGCCACGATCAGAGCGTCGGTTCAACTGCTGGCGATTGGATATGTATTGCATTTGATTTTTGGGATGCAAAGCTACGGGTTTATCGTATTATTCATTCTGCTCATGATTACCGTAGCCTCACAAAATGTTGCGCGCAAAGGACGATTTATCCCCGGTCTCATGTGGAAGTCATTCCTGACTTTGCTGTGTGTGGAAATCGTTACACAGACATTCCTCATTGGCCTGCATATTATTCCGGCGACAGCCCGATATATGATTCCGATTAGCGGTATGATCATTGGCAGCTCCATGATTTTGTCCAGTCTGCTGGTATCCCGGCTCAAGTCGGAAGTCCTGCTGCGCAAGCCTGAAATCATGCTCATTCTGGCGTTAGGCGGCACGCCTAGACAAGCCATCTTCCCTATACTCAAGGATTGCATACGTTCCAGTATGATTCCAACCATTGAGGGGCAGAAAACGCTGGGGCTTGTCCAGCTTCCCGGCATGATGACCGGACAAATCATCGCAGGTGCCAATCCGATTGCCGCCGTGCGTTTGCAATTGCTCATCGTATTTACCACCATGACCTCTGCTATTTTGACCAGCGTGCTGCTCAGCCTGTTCATTTATCCGGCATTATTTAACCGCCAGCAACAACTGCATACCGAAGCATGGGAACGCTAATCAGGTGAATATCCCCGGTTATCTACTATTTCGCAAAATAAAAGGACATGTTTAATTCCTGACACAAAGGTTAATAGATACACGTACCCGCTTTACTAAAATTCGATGAGGAGTGATTGAACATGGCTAACAACAACCAAAATGGCAAAATGAGTCGCGAAGAAGCAGGACGTCTAGGTGGAGAAGCTACTGCTAAAAATCACGACAAAGAATTTTACCAAGAGATTGGCGAAAAAGGTGGCGAGGCCACTTCCAAAAATCATGGCAAGGACTTCTACCAGGAAATTGGTGAAAAAGGCGGCGAAGCCACTTCCAAAAACCATGACAAGGAATTCTATCAGGAAATCGGACGCAAGGGCGGCGAAGCCCGTGGCAATTCAGACCAAAGTGATAGCGACGGGAAAATGAGTAGGGAAGAAGCAGGCCGCAAAGGCGGCGAGGCTCGCGCACGCCAACGTAAAAATAATTGACAATAAAGCTATGCCGTCGGTGCAATCCTATGAAGAGGCACAGACTGCGTATAAACACAAAGTAAGTTGACGTTTATGTTATAAAAGCCTATCTGCCGGAAGAATGGCAGATAGGCTTTTTGTGTAAAAGTTACTTTCAACATCGGATCATACACCTTACAATATACATAAACAGGATAAATAACCAATCATACATATTTTATTACAAATGAAAGAATGGATTATGGGAGGTTGGTGCGAATGTTGATTACAAAAAATAAAACGGCTGCAACTATTTTAAAAATTATATTTTTTTCACTAATTTTCAGCTGGATTTATTATTATTCAGGTCATCACTCGACAGAAATCGCTAAGCTAGTTAAAACTACAGATGATTACTTGGTCATACAGAGAGATACTTTTAACGGAGGTGGATATAAAGAATTATATATTTCCTCAAAGTCCGCGATCCCTCCTCTGGTTATAGGCAAACAATATTATTTCGTGTCTGATCAAAGGTACTTTCAACACCCATATATCCGCTATGTAGAGGAGTAAAGCAGAACAAGAGAAAAAAACACATGCAACTCAAGTCAAATATTCCTGCATTCCGGCTGTTAAGATGGAGTCGAAAGGAGGGAACGCTCGTGTATGAATGGAACGAAATGGTTCAGCTTATGATCGATTGGATTGATAATAATCTTACTTCAGCACCTTCGTTGTTGAGAATGTCCAATCAGTTAGGCTACTCCCCTTACTACTGTACAAAACAGTTTCATTCCCTTACAGGAATAACGTTAAGGGATTATGTGTGGATGCGCCGGATTAGCCGTGCCGCGCTAGAACTCCGAGATGGCAATGTCCGCATCCTCGATGTTGCAATAAAGTATGGGTTTTCTTCACAGGAGGCTTTTACACGGGCATTTGTAAAAGCATTCGAGGTAACTCCGGCTGTATACCAGAAGGAGCCCCGACCTATTCCGTTAGCCATTCGCGTTGAGGTGTTCTCTCCTTATCATTACCATTTGAAGGAGCGGGATAAGATGGTTAAGGATCATTTGCAAGAAGCTGAAGTCAAAATCGAGCATATACCAGCACACAAATTTATTGGAATCTGGGATACCTCTTCTCGAAACTACGGTGATTTCTGGAGAAACGGTCACAATTGTGATGAAATTTGCGGAACATTGGAAAGCATGTCTCATCTCAAGCTTCCCGAACAATTGGGCCAAACTGCGGGCTGGTTCTATCAGGATGGTCAGAAGGGATATCTCTATGGAATACCGGTTGCCGCTGACTACGCCGGAGAGATTCCCGCAGGAATGAGGTGCCGGGACATCCCCGAATCAGATTACCTGGTGTTTTTCCACCCACCCTTCAATTATTTAAAAAACAATGGAGACGTTATGAGAATGGTGGAGGAGAAAGCTTGGAACTTTGACCCTAGCAGCCTGGGGTATGAATGGGATGAGGAAACAAAGCAAGATTATCAGCGGCATTTCCCAGAAGGATACGGATACGCAGTGTTACGTCCAGTAAAAAAAGTGTAGAGAAAAAGAATCCGAAGAAGCCGCTACGATCAGGATGCTGTTCATCGTCTTGCTAAAGTCTGTTGAAAAATAATAACAGTTTATTACTGACGGGTTCCGTTTTGAGGTGCAATACACATCGAATTGACATTGTGGACACAATCCGATGTAAATACAGAATAAACCGATTCACTGAATCATACAGTTGTCGGTTTATTCTTGATCAGCATTTTTATTTTGCAAGTAACTATCAACGACGTTAACCCATTGTTCCCTTACCACTTCCGTTGTTTCCTGCGAATACAAACATAGTAGCAAACGGCTCACTCATGATAAAATATCCTGTTCTTTAATTCGTTCGACTTGATCATTACTCTACTCTTTAATTAACTTGCCTAGGTTGCGGGTACGATTCATCCAACCATCAACATCCCATCCAAATCATATATCGGGAGTATATCGTAAATCGAAAAGTCTGAAAGAATCCAGCGTCACTCAAATTGTGGAGGTATAGAATATGAGCTCTGTCTCAAAAGTAGCTTGCATATCTATTTTAGGTCTTACTTTAGGTGCGGGAGCAGCACAAGCTTCTTCGACACATATTATCGTTAATAATTCAATTGTATCCTCTGATGAAACTTACCAATCTCATGGGATTACCATGGTCCCATTAAATGCTGTTCAAAGTTTACCTGGTGTATCCATCACATGGAATAATAGCACCAAGACAGTCACAATAGATCGTAACGGTGAAAAAACACTATTAAAAGTTGGGCAGAAAAGTGCAACGCTTGGTTCAAAAAATATAACCTTGCCTGTTGTCACTACATTGAAAAACGGACGGATTATGGTCCCTCTCCGATTCATTGCTGATTCATCCAATGCGTATGTCTCCTGGAATCCAAAATCTCAGACGGCCTATGTAGCGAAAGCAAACAATGAAATAAAAAACAAATATACTTCGGATAAGCTTAATGTATCCAGAGGAGCAGCAATCAAACTTCCCAAAGTTAGCAATTTAAAAGAATATACACCCAAAGGGTATGAAAATCTGAACACAGACTATTATTTTCCTGAAGGCAAATCAAATTCGTTTTTTATTCAGGAGATGGATGTTATTTCATACTATAAAATCAGCAACGATTGTAGTGTATTAATATGGACAGCACGTTTTGACTCAACCAAAAGGGAGAGCAGTGGTCTATCCTTTTTGCCTTATAAATTAGTGGAACAAGACGGCCAGAAACCTACAATTCAAGGGCGAATAACCCATTTTAATTTCATGGCCGCTGTTGGAGAAATCAGTTACAATCTCATTGACAATACTGGGAAAGAGATAAACCCAGGGCAAAAAACAGTTGAACCAACAAATTTCTTTTTTGATATCCCTGATGAACAAAAATGATCGAATTGACTTTGCATGCGTTCTTTTCCTCTTACATTAATAAAGACCAGAATCTAAGCTGGTACGTGGTAATAAATTGATACAATATTGGTTTGGAGGTATAGGCAATGAAATCTTTTCGTTTTTGGCTAGTCCTAATCTCGTGTCTAGTTATTACTGTAAATATTACGGGGAACGACGACTATAATATGCTATTGGCTATCGTTAGCCCGTTGGTTTGGATGTATGAATCATTTCGATTTGTGCGAGAAGCAGACATCCCCATAACCATTGTTTACTTCACTACACTAGTTTTCTGGTATCTCATTGGATACGCTTTGGACCGTTTGATTAGAAAATCAAAAAATTAAAATCACTTGAAATTATCTTCTAAATTATCGTCTACTTTGTCAGGCTCAAACTCGACCGTTCTGTTTTAAAGCGATAATAATCAGACAGAGAAAGCATCTTATCGTAATCGCGACTCATTGAAGCGTTCATATATTCTGAAAATGTCGATACAGCAGTCTCTTTGGGCTTATCGGGAAGTTTATAAGGTTCCTTATCCCCTCCAAAAGCCGTAACAATTACGGTCAAACCCCCTCCTAGGGCAACCAAGCAAGCCAACTTATTACGCGATACAAGCCTCAATAAACAAAACCCTCTTTGTTGTAAATTTTACCACCTATTTTCAACGTATCTCAACTTAAAAAGATGCTATAAAACGCAGCATAACTTCTTGTAAAACCCCATTCATTTAAATCTAAGGCCATCTCTTCAATATAATTTTATTTTAACGTAAATTCTCACTGAATACCTTTGTTACCTTATGTAATGTCGTCTTCCCATCCTGTAAACTAAGTTCCATCAAGCGGTAACCGCTGGATCATAGAGAGGATGAGATATTTATGAGTTTGGAAAATAGAGTTTTTGCGATACAAGCTGGTCTGGACGGACGTGTAAATGCAGTTATAGATCAAACCCTTGCCGAAAAGCGTCTGATCGGCACAGTCGTCATGATATTTATGGATGGTTCACCCGTGTATGTCCGAGCGGCGGGGCTGGCTGATCGAGAAGAACAACGTCCTATGCATGAGGATGCTTTATTTCGGCTTTCTTCTGTATCCAAACCGATTGTATCTACTGCGGCTTTGGTTTTGGCAGCCCAAGGATTGATTAAGCTCGATGAATCTATTGAACGCTGGTTGCCCGATTTTCGCCCCCGATTAATCAGTGGTGAGCAGCCCTCCATTACAGTACGCCAATTGCTGACACATACTGCCGGGTTGACCTATGGCTTTTTAGAGGAAGAAGGCGGGGGTCCCTATCATCGTGCAGGCGTATCAGATGGCATGGATTTTTCAAATCTTACGCTGGAGGAGAACTTGCAACGTTTGGCTTCTGTGCCTCTGTTATATACACCGGGTAAAGCATGGGGATATTCGATTGCTACTGATGTGCTCGGCGCTATCATTAGCCGTGTATGTGGCACAACCCTTGATGCAGCTGTTAAAAAGCTCGTTACCGAACCTCTCGGTATGCACGACACCAGTTTCGCGGTCGCGGATGCCGGACGGCTTGCGGCTCCTTATGTCAACGATATATCAGAACCTCGGCGAATGCGTGAGCTTGAGGTTGCACAGGTTTTTGAGGGCACGGCAGGACTTCGTTTTCAGCCCGCGCGAGCCTTTGATCCCACGGCTTTCCACTCTGGTGGCTCTGGTATGATTGGCAGCGCAAAAGATTTCATGCGACTGTTGGAAACACTGCGAAACGGCGGCAATCCGTTACTTTCAGAGGAATGGGTCCGCGAAATGGGCACCATCCAGACCGGGAACCTTCCCTTGGCAGGCTGGCCGGGGCGGGGTTTTGGATTAGGATTCACCGTACTCCAAAATCCCGATGAAAGCGGAACAGCAGAATCACCCGGAACGTGGCGTCTCGGAGGAGCTTATGGTCATTCGTGGTTCGTTGATCCCGCACTAAGACTCAGTGTGGTCGCCTTTACCAATACAGCGTTTGAAGGGATGTCAGGTCCGTTTACAACTGAGCTTTGCCAAGCCATTTACGGTAGCTCAAATAGGGTCTAATAAAGTGGGGGTTACATGTTTATGGTCTACAGGCGAGGACAGGACAATTAACGTGGTAGAGTGCCCATGCTTTCCACACTCATCCCCGAACTGCTCCAGCTTGAGCATAGACTCAACCATGACTTTCAGTAAGTAATTTTGCTCGCCGCTGATTCTATGGCACTCAATGACTTCAGGTGCAGATTGGCAAAACTCAACAAATGAATTGCATTGATTCGTGTGCACGAGCACGTGAGCCATGATCGGTTTTCCAACTTTCTCATGTGAAACTGTGGCACGATATCCGGTGATAATACCTTTATCCTCCATGCGCCGTACTCTTTCCGTTACGGCAGGCTGGGAAAGTCCAACCTCCTTACCCAGCTCGGTCATGGAGATACGCGCCTGGTTTTGTAGACACAACAAAATTTTATGATCCACTTGGTCCATCAAATCCATCTCCTTAAGTTCAAGGCAATATTGTAAAAATACAATTATTATTGTGTGTTATTTCGAGTATTGACTTATTATTTTATGATTTAATGAAATATTAGCATGCAAAATCAAGGACGTAAAGTAGGAGGACATGGAGAGGGAATGAAACTAATGAAATATAGTAAGCCTCTGCTTTTCATCGCACTTGGCCTATTTGGTGTATACACGATTGAGTTCGGTGTGGTTGGCATTTTGCCGGTCATCATTGAACGTTTTCATATTACGGCAGCTCAGGCCGGGTTTCTTGTCAGTTCATTTGCATTGATCATCGCGCTGTTCGGTCCCTTCATGGTGCTATTGATGTCCAGGTTTAACCGCAAGCGAATCATGACAATATCGTTGTTTGTTTTTGCCATAACAAGCTTGCTGTCAGCCTATACATCCAACTTTTATCTACTAGTGATTTTACGTATCATTCCGGCTCTGTTTCACCCGGTGTACTTCTCGCTTGCCTTTGTCGCCGCTACTGCGTTATATCCCCCGGAAAAGGCAACGCAAGCTTCCGCCAAAGCCTTTCTCGGCACGAGCATGGGAATGGTACTCGGTATTCCAATTACGGCCTATATCGCCAATCAAATTTCATACGAGGCCTCCTTCTGGTTTACTGCGGTAGCGAATGGGATTGCAGGGATTGGTATTTTATTCATGCTGCCGGATACACCACAAGCCGAAATGTTCTCCTATCGGAAGCAGCTTGGCATTTTGCGTAAAATACCGCTGTGGCTCAATATCGGGGCAGCTACTTTTATTTTTGCAGCCATGTTCTCGGTGTATAGCTATTCTGCCGAATATTTGGGACAAAACACAGGGATGAGCAGCAATGTTATCAGTTTTCTGCTTATTATTTTCGGCATCGGCGGAATGCTCGGCAATCTATTGGCTGGCAAGCTCATGGGCTTGCATAAGGTACGCACCGCTCTTTTTCATCCAGTAGTCTTGGGGGGCACCTATTTGCTGCTGTACGGGATCAGTTCTTCATTTATCCCTACCCTCTTCATCATTATTGTGTGGGGGGCCGTTCATACCAGCGGACTGATTGTCGCCCAGATTTGGGTGATTGATGAGGCCAAAGAAGCTCCCGCGTTTGCCAACAGTCTTTACATCTCGTTTATTAACCTAGGGGTTTCGCTGGGCTCGCTGGCAGGGGGATGGTTTATTGCCAGAGCCGGTATCCAGGGGACGCTGTGGAGCGGTTTGCTGTTCGCCATGCTGGCGATGGTATGTATCGGGACTAAAGTAATTTATCCACGTATTTTTCGAAAATATAAAAGGTTAGATGTGCAAAACTAAAGAGTTGCAAGAGGGCCAAGCCTGTTATCATAAAAAAAACCGGTCAACACTTTGTATGGTGTTGAACCGGTTTTTGTTTAATGATTTATTCCTGCCTGTCGGATTGGATTAGAATGAAACATGCACTTCGTTGCGAATTAAATCAACGTATAACCACCATCCGGGAACAGCACGCTTCCGGTGGTAAGCTTGTTCGCCATCAGATACAACACAGTATGTGCAATTTCCTCATTATACCCCACCCCGGTGTAAACAGATGGCCGAATGCTCCGACTTTTTCAAAAAACGCCTAAACCTCTTCCTCTATTTGATTATTAAGCACGTTGATTATGTAAATTCGTATTATTCTCAGCTACCCTATAGGGATTATATCATAACTATTTTAAAGGAATACTTATTTTTATTCAGATGGGCTTCCCTGCACTGAGCTTTTGCGATAGGATGTCGGCGACTGGCCCGACCAGCGCTTGAACTGTCTGCTAAAATGCGCAATATCCCCATAGCCGAGCATATCGGCAATTTGTTGCACCGACCATTGCGGATCAGCCAACAGCAACTTGGCCTCATGCAGCACAAGCCCGGATAGATATACACGGGGAGAAACGCCGAAAACACTACGGAATACACGATTACAATGGGATACGCTAATACCTAGCTCGGATGAAATCCCCTCGATCCCATCCTGTTTTTCCACCGAGCCAGCCTGCCCATAGGGCTGATTTACTCTGCCCTGAAGACGACTGGCAATCTGATGGGCAAGCTCTGCCTGCACATATCCACGCCCTGGCAGATGAGCGGCTTCGCTGGATACAGCCTCCCACAACGTTGCGAACAGTTCAAACACAGCAGATTGAATCCGCATTCGCTTTGCCACCGAATCACTACCAATTCCTATGTCTTCCGGCGTTGAAAGATCGAGCAACTTGCCCAGCGCTGGTCCCATCTGCCCTGCCACTGTGCCTTCAGCTGGAAACAGCACCTGCTCCAGACGACTCAGCAGCGAGAGAAACAGCTTATCATCAATGTCGAAATGCATACAAAAATACGTAAATCCCTCTCCGTTACTATGACTGGAGTGAACAATCCCCGGACGCAGCAGCACCAGATCACCCTGTCGCTGGGTATAGCTACGACCATCCACAACCATGATCTGTTCTCCCGCAAGCACGATGTTAATTTCATATTGAGGATGCTCGTGTGGCGGATAGCTCCAGTCTCTTCCCACACTTCGTGTATGAATGGCAAACAGATTGACTGTGGTCCGCACATCGGGAAAAAAGAATTCCTCTCCGGCAGCTGTAAGGTCCGGATGATGGGGACGCTTCGGTAAACGTGGTGACGACATGTTTTCCCTCCTGGCTTACTTACATGGATATACCCCAGTATATCGCCTTCAGCGCGATTTGGATAAATAGTTGAGCGATTTGACAATGGTTCCCCACCACATGACATGCTAGGCTCTAAGTGAAGTTAATCAAAGTTGAACTTTATCATGAAAGGGGTTTCATTATATGTCGAAAAATATATTTTATAACACACAGCATGCACCTATCGGTTCTTTTTCCAGCTTTACACTTGGGTTTAAGGGTAATCGCGGCGGACTTGGTTTGGAGCTGGGCAAGCCTGCCGACGAAAATGTATATATCGGGCTGCAATCCAGAGATGGCGAATCATACGAGGCGCTTCCCTTCTTTGCATCCACACAGGATGAAAGTGCCCGCTACGACGTGGAGAAAAAGGGTAAACGAACGGAACCGCAGCTTATGGCCTTTGCTGATTCCGACATTACCCGTGAGCTAAAAGTAGGAACGGATACATGGCAGGCCGGCGATTTGACGTTCCGGCTGTACTCTCCTGTTCGCCCGGTACCCGAGCCGGGAACCGCAGGTATGGATGAGCTGCGAGCAGCGTTGGTTCCGGCGGTATTCGCCGAGCTAACCGTCGATAACACGCAGGGGACTGCAGCGCGAAGAGCTTTTTTCGGCTATCAGGGCAGTGATCCGTATAGCGGCATACGCATTATAGGAGAAGATCCGCGCAGGGACACTACGGATTCTACCCCATTGGAGGAAAGACTCACAGGCATCGGCCAAGGGCGCAGTACAGCCATTGTGACCAACAGCAGCGAAGCAGTACCTGCCAGCGGATTTGCAATGGAGAAGCTGCTTGGGGAGACCATGGCCGAGAATTTATCCTTTGGCCTGGGCACGACGGGTGCGCTCCTGATGGACGTTCCCGCAGGTGAGAAGCGCACATATGCCTTCGCCATATGCTTCTATCGCGGCGGCATTGTGACAACAGGCATCGAAGCGTCGTATTACTATACCCAGCTGTTCAAGGATATTGAGGACGTGGGAAACTATGCGTTGAAGCATTTTACAGACCTGACTGCAGCCTGTGTTCAGGCTAATCGCTGGATGGAGTCGGCAGACCTGAGCCCGGACCAGAAATTTATGCTCGCTCAGGCGATCCACAGCTACTACGGCAGTACTCAACTGCTGAGTCACCAAGCGGACGGAGAACCGATCTGGATTGTGAACGAAGGCGAGTATCGGATGATGAATACCCTCGATCTGACGGCGGATCAGCTTTATTATGAATTGATTTTGAATCCATGGACGGTACGCAACGAGCTGGAGTGGTTTGTCCAAAGGTACAGCTATCGGGATGAGGTACGCTTTCCGGGAGAGGAACAGACCTATCCCGGTGGTATCACGTTTACCCATGATATGGGCGTAGCCAACGTGTTCTCCCGGCAGGGATACTCCTGTTATGAGCTGGCAGGGATTGACGACTGCTTCTCTTACATGAGCCACGAGGAACTGGTGAACTGGCTTTGCTGCGCCACGGTATATATCGAGCAGACACAGGATCAGTCATTTACGACACGTATGCTACCTGTTTTGTGTGACTGCTTCGAAAGCATGCTACGACGGGATCACCCCGACCCGGCACAACGAAACGGCTTGATGGGCTTGGACAGCTCTAGAACCCGGGGAGGCGCGGAAATTACGACCTACGACAGTCTGGACGTATCTCTGGGTCAGTCCCGCAACAACATCTATCTGGGCAGCAAATGCTGGGCGGTATATGTTGCTCTGGAAAAGATATTTGCCTCAAAAGGGCTTAACTCCCTTTCACAGGAGGCTGGCTTACAGGCAGACAAATGCGCAGCAGCGATCACAGCACATATGACAGACAAGGGCTATATTCCAGCAGTTATTCAGGAAGGTAATGACTCGCAGATTATTCCTGCCATTGAGGGACTGATCTTCCCTTACTTTACAGGATGTGAGGCTGCGCTTAAGCCTGATGGACGGTTCGGTGGATATATCCAAGCACTGCGGCGCCATTTGGAAACTGTACTGGTACCGGGAGTTTGTCTGTTTGAAGACGGAGGCTGGAAGCTGTCCTCGACCAGTAACAACTCCTGGCTGAGCAAAATCTATCTGTCACAGTTTATTGCCCGCGAGCTGCTGGAACTGCCTTGGGAAGAAGCTGGGCAGGCCGCAGACGCTGCCCACGTCTCATGGCTTCTTCACCCTGAAGAATCCTATTGGTGCTGGAGCGATCAGATACTCTCGGGCATTGCCCATGGCAGTAAATATTATCCGCGCGGAGTTACCGCTATTTTGTGGCTGTATGAAGGCAACGGCAACCGTCTGACTCTCCCAGAGCATATGAGTCAGGATCAGAAACAGCATGTCTGAGGATCATCTTCACCTGCCCAAAAGGAGGCTCCAATATGAGCAAGCTTATGGATATGCCAAAAGAAAGCGGCTATGCGGCTTGGCTGCATTACAGCCGCAATAGTAAGGTACAAAAGCTGCCCGCTTGGTGCAGGGTCATCGTGGTCCATGAGACAGATGAAGTGCTTCAATCGGCTGCGAGTGAGCTTCAGCACGGATTGACCTCCATGTTTGGACAGCAGCCGAAAATCAGCACCGTTCCTGTAAATGCGCCATTCATTGCGCTGGGTACGTTCCCAACGCATCCTTTGGTCGCAGAACGATTCAGTGCGACGGAACAGGCAGAAGTGGGCGCGGAAGGCTACCGAATTCGCGGGCTAGAGATGCCAGATCCGGCATATTCAGCTTTGCACAGTAACGATGAGTTCAAAGGACCGTACGTTATAGTCGCGGGGCAGACCTCCAAAGGCGTATTGTATGGAGTCTTTCATCTGCTGCGCTACCTTCAAGGAGGATTAGACGGCAAACTGAAACCCGCCGCCGAGGAATCATTGCACGCTCCCCTTCTAGACCTATTGTCTAATCCAGCTAATCCCATCCGTATGATCAACCACTGGGATAACATGGATGGTAGTATTGAACGCGGGTATGCGGGTGGGTCCATTTTCTACGACAATAATGCCTTTACTGCAAATATGGAGCGCCTGCGAGACTATGCCCGTCTACTCGCTTCTGTAGGCATTCAAGCGCTATCCATTAACAATGTGAATGTCCATCAGGTAGAAACCGAGCTGATTACAGATAAATTCCTACCGGATGTGGCCAAAGTAGCTGCGGTATTCCGCGCCTATGGCATACAGATCTACTTGAGCATTAACTATGCCAGTCCTATTCAGCTCGGCGGGTTAACCACAGCCGATCCCTTGGAACCAGCTGTAGCTGAATGGTGGCAGACCAAAGCCCAGGAAGTTTACGCCGCCGTTCCTGATCTGGGTGGTTTTGTGGTCAAAGCCGATTCCGAAAATCGGCCCGGACCGTTCAGCTACGGGCGCCATCACGCCGATGGAGCCAATATGCTGGCAGATGCGTTGCAGCCCTATGGCGGACGTGTGATTTGGCGCTGCTTTGTCTACAACTGCAAGCAGGACTGGCGCGATCGCAAGACGGATCGAGCTCGCGCAGCCTTTGACCATTTTAAACCACTGGATGGGCTGTTTCGGGAAAATGTCATTTTACAGATCAAAAATGGTCCCATGGATTTTCAGGTGCGGGAGCCTGTCTCCCCCCTGTTCGGTGGGCTGGAAGCCACTCAGGTGCTACTGGAATTTCAGATTGCGCAAGAGTACACCGGCCAACAGAAGCATCTATGTTACCTTGTTCCGCAATGGAAGGAAGTATTGGATTTTGATACCTACGCCAAAGGAAAAGGCTCCACCATCAAGCGTATTGTGAGTGGCGCCCTGCATTCTCCCAAACCTACCAACTATGGAATAGCCGCTGTATCCAATATTGGTGCAGACACCAATTGGACCGGACATTTGCTCGCCCAGTCCAATCTTTATGGCTATGGTCGACTGGCATGGGACCCGGAGCTGTCTGCGGAGGAAATCGCTGATGAGTGGGTTCGGCTGACGTTTGGCAGACAAGGGAATAGCGAAGGCGACACAGATTTAATTTCTACCATTAAGCAGATGCTGCTCAATTCATGGAATATCTACGAATCCTACACCGCCCCTCTGGGGGTCGGCTGGATGGTCAGTCCCGATCACCACTATGGGCCGGATGTAGACGGGTACGAATATTCCAAGTGGGGAACCTACCATTTTGCTGATTGCCGAGGGATTGGAGTAGATCGCACGACCACAACCGGGACCGGCTATGCAGGACAATATTTTGCTCCCCATGCCGATATCTACGAATCTACGGACACCTGTCCGGATGAGCTGCTCTTATTCTTTCACCATGTCCCTTATACACACTTGCTCCACTCCGGCCAAACTGTCATACAGCACATTTATGATACCCATTTTGAAGGTGCAGAACGTGCGGCCCATCTCCGAGACACATGGGTTAGTCTACGAGGGCAGCTGAATGATACCATGTATGAGCAGGTGCTGGAGCGGCTGGAGCATCAGGCTGAGCATGCCAAAGAATGGCGGGATCGGATCAATACGTATTTCTACCGTAAAAGCGGCATTGCCGACCAGAAGGATCGCCCTATTTATTAAGCAGGCTGTCTCGGCTTCCATGGAAATTAAAATTTTATAGAACAATGATAACTTAAAGATACTGATAACATCCCCACTCCTTGGCAGCATCCGATTTAGAAGTATCAGATAAAAAGTGATTAGCTGTTGGAAATAGGCCGTGTTTTACCTGAACTGAATCTCATATATGGGCGACTGGTTTTTTACCAAGACTCTTCAGATTTCAAAAAGATGGCTTTCATCAGGAGTCATCTTTTTTTGTATCCATTGAGCATTATCATAGCAGTTACCCTTACGGGACATCGACTATTTGACTTTGAGTTTTATCAATGAGCACATGTGTTCTGGGGGTGAATGTAATGCATGCCTCAATGTCAGAGCTTCTGTTACACGTTCCTTGAATGACCGACTTTTAATTTTAAAACTTTAGTTGTATTTTTTAATATCACTGACACTTTCTTAATTAACAAAAGAGAATGGATGTGAGATAGAGTGAAAATACAATCGATAGGATTACCAAACTATAATATTAAAACTGCTACAAACAAAGAAAACAAGGGTTTAGAAATAATTCATGCTGAACAGTTTTGGAAGCGGAATATTTTTGGATCTAATGTTGTCATTGCTGTGTTGGATACCGGAATAGATATGAAGCACGAAGATCTACAAAACAACATCATTGGTGGGAGAAATTTCACTTCAAACTATGACAATGATCCGCATAACTATCAGGATGGCAATGGACATGGGACTCATGTTGCAGGAATTATTGCAGCTAACAATAAAAAAGTTAACATCGGAGTTGCCCCACGAGCCAGCATTCTCATTTTAAAAACGTTAACCAATGACGGAGATGGAGATATTAATAATTTAATTGAGGCTATTTACTACGCAATATTATGGAGAGGGCCCAACGGAGAAAGAGTTAACATTATGGCAATGTCTTTGGGTACCATAAAGGACAATCCTCTTCTGCATGATGCTATCCGCTATGCAGTGGAACACGGCTTGTCTATAGTCGCTGCTTCCGGAAATGATGGAAACGGGGAGAGTGATCGGGAATATAGATATCCCGGTGCTTACAATGAAGTGATAGAAGTTGGGTCTATCGGAGCAACAAAATTAATTTCAAAATTTTCTAACAAAAACGAGCAACTTGACATTGTCGCTCCGGGTGAAGACATATATTCCACATTCCTTAATAATAAATATGCCTCTTTTAGTGGTACATCTATGGCAGTCCCTTTCGTTGCTGGTGCATTAGCATTGATCATCGAAGAAGGCAGAATCCTATTCAAAAGGGATCTTACTGAACCAGAAATTTATGCTCAATTAATTAAAAGCAGTTCGCTGCTCTTTGGAAATCCAGCTATAGAAGGAAACGGAATGCTGAATTTGTTAAAGAGCTTTGGATAAGTTGATCTAAAATTAAAAACTTATCGCCTTGCTAAAAAAAAACGACTCATGACCTGATAGTACGAAATATAGCTATAATTACAATCATACAAAAGAATCAGTTCATGAGTTGCTCTCATCACCGCAAAATTTCTGTAAAATGGTCTTATGAAAGTATGTTTCTCACAACTACTCTAAGTCTGTAATTACTCGATTTTCAAAAGCCTCTAGGCATGTTTTAAGTTCAAGTTATACACTCCGGACGTAAGACGTTAGAACACTAGTGGCTTCCAAGAAAAAGCGTCATTACTTATTAGGAACTCCCTCCCTCAAGCAGTAGAACTCCAAGTAAAACTTATATATTCCTCTCTAGTTTTGAAATGCTCCAAATACACGAGTTCCTCTTTCAAAATGCTGTGAAACGATTCAACGCAGACATTGTCATAACAATTCCTTTTTCGGCTCATGCTGCCTTTCATGCCGTAATCCACAAGCTTTTTCTGGTGTTCCTGAGCCGCATACTGACTGTCCGATCCGAATGGTGCAGAACTTCACTGGCAGGACGGTGAGCCTGGTAAGCACGCTCCAATGCTGAAAGGACCGGTTCCTTTGTCATCAAGATCCCATTTGGAAGCCCACAACCTGTCGGGTATACAGGATCCATGACGCTGGGCAGGTAAAACCATTCTTCATCCATACTTCCCTTGGCGTTTGAGCAGAAAACTGCTGGTTCAGGTGTTTTTCATGGACGGGTATCTGATATTTGGAATTCGTTGTCGCTTGGTATTCTTCACGATCCTAGATTGAAGGAACAGCTGCCTAATTTTCTGCTCGACCTGACTTCTTCGCTTCTTTCGCTCACTGCTCTTTTGGCACCTCGAATGAATTTGGTTTTATTCTCGCTTCTCGTCTCTCGGTGTCCACTTTTTAGTCTAACATCAATATGGGCATTTCATGTATGCAGCTTTAATAAAAGGGGGAGGAAAACGATAAACTTATAAATATTGGGTTGTTATATCTAGTACATAACTCACTTTTATAGTTGTAACAAATTAAATCGAAAGGAGAAATTAAATTATGAATGAGAAGAAAACTACTCAGACAAATGCTTCCCAGCAAGAGCAAGTGCAGATTCAAGCGGAAATTGGCTGTTACCAACTGCCTAAATGCTGTGGCTTCGGACCTGACTGCCCAGCAACATATCGCGGTGTATTTAAGAACAATCCGGTCTTTTATTCATGTGGCTGTTCACCTTAATGATTAGCTTTTGATAAGATTTGTGCGTTATCCGCCTTTATATTTCAATTTTAGAGGAGTGTATATAGTTATGATGAATATAATTAATGGTCGACCTATGACAATAATCGAAACAACCGATTTTTTAACTGAGCTTACAAATAGCCCTGATTATAAGAAAATTTCAAAATTAATTGATACAGAGTATTCGAAATTTTCTCTTGAAAACCTAAAAATCAAAGCTACTTTTGTGAGTGACTTATATACAACAAACAAAAAATTAAATGTAGGAAAAATGATTTATTTCATTAGTGAAGATAAGAAACTTGTATTTCATGCCTTTGGTTATAATGAAATTGACAGTACAGAAGTTACTTACTCCCTTGGTGTAGATATTTTAGAGGGGAACGAATTGAAACAATTAGATGTGAAAAAAGGAAGAACTCACGTCACTAATTCACCTTATGATGGAGTTGATCTAGACGTAGAGGTGGAAACTCCACCTTTTCATGACGAGACATACACCCCCGGAGAAACTAACAATAAAATTACTACTGCTTGGGATCCTACGGAGTTTTGTGCTCCTGGTGGTTATCAGCATTGTGGTAAAAACTGTGGATACAATATGGCTAGAGGTGGGGGCGCCCCCATTAACGAATTAGATGAATGTTGCGTAGCACACGATCGTTGCTGGGCAAATTTCGGCGAAGGTAACTGCGAGTGCGATGGGATTCTCGAGAACTGCGCTCGCAGATATAGAACTCAATATTATATTATAGCTAATGCCATTATCATTTATTTCGAAGGATGCTAATAGATAATACTTAAAATGTATAAATATCTCCACTTCTTAATATAGTACTATCCCTTTCAAGTAGACACTCAAAAAAACCTTATGTCACATGAGGAAAGAGTAAACTTGAAGGGGATATTTCCATATAGAAAGGGTAATTTCTTTTTCAGAAGAAGCAGAACAAGAAACTGTTCTATAGGCCTCTACTATTTGAAAACGATAATATTAAGACGCCTTATGATAAATATGTTTGTACTGATTAGGAACATGTAGCCTTAAGCAGAATAAGAGCAGGTACCTTTCCTTACTATTTATTTTGAGCCTCAGCTGATCTTTGCAATTTTTTAAAAAGATTTCCTTACAGCTTGTCGCGAGACTCCCTGTTCTCTCGCTACTTGAACAATCCGTTTTTCTTTACCTTGAACAATTATCAGTCGGAGGACTTAAAAACTAACTTTTTTACTCATTGGACACACCTCAACTAAGTTTGATTGTGTTCTCCATTCCCCGTGTCTAAACGGAAACCACCGGCAGAGAAACGTGGGAAGTTTGCGGTAGGAAGTCAATTCAAGAGCGCGTCAAAGAAGTATCCTCTTGGGAGCCTTTCGTTCTGGAACTGGATTCGGTAAACCCAGTCGTGGGGAAAGCAAAAACTGTTTAGCTACCTTCATCAAACTGAAGATGCGTCTGTAAACCGCGATAAAAGTGCTGGAGCATGTTCTTCCTCATCAACCACCTCCCCGAAAATGTCTGGACTGGAAAATCACTCACGAACGATTTACAGAGGAGCTGTTGCACTGGCTCTACAATCCGTCATTTAATCATTGTTATCTTTCTTCACTCTTACCGTTTAAGGAATTCAAATTGAGCTATTTCGGTTGTGCTATGATGAAGGAGTTAATAAATTGAGATTCATCTGCACGAATGTATTTTGGTAACTATATTTCACATGATCAGACCATAAGCTGAATATTTACTTCTTTGGGACCGCCACAATAATCGGCATGTAAATAAATTTAAAATTCATCAGTAAATTATTATTTATTGCAACTTTTTCCTGTCTTCATTCGTGGTTGTAGTGAAAGGAGGAAAGAATGAACCTAGAAACTCTTTACTCCAGCTACTTTAACGACTTGTATAGATACCTGCTTTCCCTCTCCTGTAATCATTTCGTTGCAGAGGAACTAGTCCAAGAAACTTTCTTTAGAGCCTTTTTACATCTTGAGGATAATGAAATTGAAAATATTAAGGCTTGGTTGTTTAAAGTTGGATACCATGCATTTATTGATTTCACACGACGAAAAAACAAAAAAAATGCACTTATTGAAGAAATTAAGGGACTAGAATTACTGGATAACAATACTCCGGAAAATCAGTTCATAGAGCGTGATCAATTAAGCCAGTTAATACAATCAATTCATACTCTACCCGAAAAAGAATCCCAAGCCATCCTTTTATGTGATTTACATCAATTCAAAATGCACGAAGCAGCTGAAGTGCTGGGGTTAAATCTTAACACTTTAAAAAGTCATATTTATCGTGGGAGGAAAAAGTTAAAAACGATTCTTGAAAAGAGGGGCATACTACATGAAGAAGGATAACGATAACGAACAATTTCTCGATAAAAAAAGTAATAATAGTAATTTAACATCTAAAGAAGATCAAGAGGCGACTAATAATGAATACAATGAGTTGTTTAAAAAAGCTAATTTAGATTTCGGGACCACTTTACACTTTGAAGAAAAAGCTTCAAAAGGAATTATTAAATTAGCAAAATACCAAGCAAAGATAAGTACAATCCTCATTGTTCTAACCATTTTACTTTTAATTGTACCTGTTCTAACACTTTGTTCCTATTTATATTACGGAACAGAGAACCGAGCTAACGACTTGTTAGACACCACTAGGAATTTAATCTACGTAACTGAACCTAATACAATGTTAGAAGAAGGGTTTGATGCTAGAATCGGTTTTTTTTCTATGGACGCGAATTTTAACACTTTAAAACGTGTTGGGAAGCAAAGTCTTAATTCTGAGGCAATCAAAGTGCATTACACAATGAAACAATTTTCTGCCGTGGAACGGCAATCTAACACAAGTATACCTGTATCTGAGTCAAATAAGAATCATTTCATTTTCCCAAGTAACAACCTGAATCTTGATAAAAATAAGGAGTGGGAGGTTTTAAACGGTTTGCCTTCTGGGTCTGTCGCCGAATTGTACATTTCTTTCGATGATTTGTATTCTCCCCAAGAAGTGGAACATAAGCTCCCCAAAAGTATTGATACTCTGTGGCTTGCAGTAAACTCAGGAGTGGAGAACTCACAAAATAGTGAACAAATAATTCCTTTGGGGTACCCTACGCATTCTGATGCCAATTTATTTTCTCCGTTTTTCGAGGCTGAGGTTGCTAAACAAGGAATTGAACCTATATTTCTTAAAATTGTTGAACAGTTGGCTCAGCGACAAAAGCTAATATCTACTTTTCCATACTACCAGAATACATCTTTCTCTAAACGTTTGGATTATATAAAGAAAAATGGAATCCTCACCTATGGAGTCGTCGTTACTGGGCCATCTGAAGAACTAAAAAAACTTAAAAGTAATAAAATGGTGCGCACAATAAAAGTTGAGGAGGTAGAGTTATGGAATTGGCATTCTTAAAAAATAAAAAGAGAACCCTTTTACACCCCATAATAGGAATGATATCTTTCTTGTGCGGTATTTTTTCATTAGTTGAATTGAATATTAACTATTTATTTCTCTCTTCTTTTTTTCTTCCTCAAGCACTATATAGCATACCAGTACTAGGAATTTTTTTGGGAATGGTAGCACTATTTACAAGGCGATCTAAAATGTATGCATGGTGGGGGATTGGACTGAATATTTTTGTACTCCTCTTCTCTTTCGTGATATTAATACTCTCTTGGTCAATTAATCCTAAGCCATAATACGAAAGATTTGATATATACATCGCACTATTTACTAACTTAATTCGCATTCAAACAAAACCAAATAACCAGTCGCCGATAGATTCCAGGCGACTGGTCGCTTAAATTGCAATATGTTTTGATATCCCACTCAAGACATTCCCGGCTTACAGCACCAGACTTAATTATCTGTCTCTTCATTTTTTTTATTTACAAATTCCCAAAAACCAGGCACTGATTTCAAGTCATATCTATAGATTGCCTCAATTAATTTTAAGCTTACTTCTTGTCTTAAGTCATTACGATCTTGAGGTTTTGTCTGTGTAAGAGATTTTTGAATTTTGGGATTGAATTTTTCAATAATAGTTGCTATTGCTCGTGCGTCTCTTTGTTGTGCTTTCTTAATTAGATTCATAAAAGAGTTCACTGCTTCTCTCCCCTTCACATAACGAATTACTTGCTCTATTTTCCCGAGAGTATTGAGGATTGATGCCATTGATCATAACAGATTGGACTGTACTGTTCTTTTATATAATCCAGTACTATAATTAATCCACTTTACGCCAAAAAATCTCTAAGTTTTTTTAATGCCCTAGTTCTTGTTTTTGAAACGGCCTGCTGTGATACGTTATTATTTTTAGCAATTTCAGTATCCGAACAATTCATGACATATGAAGCACTCAAAATACTCTTTTCTTTTTCCGTTAATAAACTTATCGCTTTATGTAGCTTTGAACTCGTTACCACGTCTTCTATTTTAACTGTTCGCTTATCCTTCAAGAATTCATATTGTGTACATACATCCTTAAAAAGATTGTGTGAATCCTCTTCCGGTATTAACACGTTTCTTTTTCGGATTCTTCTTTGCTTCTTGTCAAAATCTATCGAAGCATAATGTATCAAAGATGATATATAGGTTGTAAAACGAAGTTCTAAAAAGAATTGTTTGAATTTTTCATCTAGTTCCTTATTATTAGCATCAGATGGAAACATAATACTTTCTTTGAATAAAGCATAGTGCTCTGGGTCATTCAAAAACTCATTTATAATTTTTTTTCTTGAAAGAATGCTAACAATTTCAGTAAAATTTAGTATGTAAGAGTTCATAATTTCCCTCCTAAATAAACAGTATGTTTAATCAAAGTGATACAACTTGGCGAAACCACAACCATAAATGTCTAAAAAGATATTTTTTTAAAAAAATTGTTAAAAAACCTTGTGAAAGGCTTTAGTATCGAGATTATTTGTGAGAATTTGAATTCTAATCGTGCTATATTAATTAACTTGGACATTGTATAATATTGGATTTTCTTATTTAAAACCTCTTATAACTAATCACTAAAAAATAATCTTGCCTGAATTAAAGAGTTATTGCTACGAAAACAAAACATTTACATCGCGAAGTGATTACCGGAGTATTACGGCTCTGTATAAACTATTTCACTATGGGGAAGCTCAATGGAAAGTAGGAGAATTTTTTCGTATACTTTGTTGTGATGCCTATTGTTACGATGATTGTTTATATTTATCAGCATGAGCCAGTATAGAGTGGGCAGTGTATCTCAGACCGAAACAACCGATTTTGAGGATCGACCATGTCTCTAAACATGACTTGATTGACTTGAGTTGAAAATACGCCTTAATAAAACAAAAAAATCGTTACAAAACACCAACGACTGATTTTCGAAATTAATGTTATGGTGAAGAAGACAGACTGGAAATGGTTCTGAAAAAAACCTTTTTCGCACACCCCCAATTAATAAAACGACGTAAAAAGTTTAGTTTTCTCTACATAACTGGTAATATCGCAATTTAGGATTGAATGGGTATATATAAAAATTCATGATAAGAACACAGAAAAATAGAAATTTAAAAGCTTTGAATATTTATCACTTAACTAAAAAACAAAACATTTGGTTCAGGTTTTGAATAAAATGTTTATGAGCGTTAGCTCTTTGAGAAATGAAAAAAGCCGCTTCCTAAGAGGAAGCGGCTTTTCGCTATATGATTTAAGTTGAACTTACAAGTACTACTACTCAGTTAGATCATGCCCCTTTTCCTCCTTCCTAATACCGCTTAATTAAACCCTATAATTAGGGCAGGAGGCTCGGTGGTAATATTTTTAAAAGCAGCCGTCTCGCTTCCATAACACTATTATGCCCCATCCGTTTAATCTAAATTTTAAGAGTTCAACTCATATAATTGTAATTCACGGTTTATCAAAGGAAAGGAGCACTAATCCGTACAATGTTCAGGATTAAAGTTACAACCACAAATTGTGACACCTACTTTATCGTAGCACGCGGATTCAATTTTTTTAAGATGATAAGCATATTTCTCACATATCTCCTGGTAAAACAAAATATCACTAGGATTTTCAGTTTCCTCTATTTTTTTACTTAGCTTTAATAGTTCAATTTTAAAATTATGATGTCTTGATCTCCAAGCGTGCAATTCTTCCAACAGGATCGCCTCCAAAATATTTTATGTTTAATAAAGTGGGGCAGCGGACTGATAGAACAACCTAAAAAATAGAAACTATTTTTGGGTTGTACTTTTTAAAACTACTATCACTTTACTTCTCAAACACCAATTAAGTTTGGGGGTATAGCCAAGAGGCTAAGGCAAAGGTCTGCAAAACCTTCATCCCCGGTTCAAATCCGGGTACCCCCTTGCTAATTTAATTCGATGGGAGAGAAAGGTAATGTTAAATGAGGTACTTATCTACACAAAGTCAAATTGTAAATTTTGCCAAAAAATTAAGGAGTGGATGGGGGACAACAAGATCAATTTCACTGACATTGATATTACCAATATAAATGATCTCAAGTTACTTCGCGAAATTAAAGGCGTACCCTACACAATCATAAAGAGATCTGGCAAAGAAACAGTTATCTGCGGATTCAATCCAAACAAGCTTAGGGAGACGCTTCTATAATTTCAAAATCTCTTCTGAAGGGAAGATATCTATGAGTGTAGAGGCAATGATTTCATTAATTACAAATGTTGGATTTCCCGTTTCGCTATGTTTTATTCTTCTTTGGTACATTTTGAAGACTCTAGGAGAAAAATTAGATAAGTTAGACAACTCAATGAATCAGCTTAATACTACGATTAAAAAGATTAGCCTGTTAAGAAACTCTAAAAATGAATTTGATTCAAAAAAAAATTCACTTATGTGATATCAGCATCCTAATGGAAAATCATGCAGACACCTTCCAAGTAAGCTATTTCTGAGAGAAATGTCTGTCAATTATATTCAATTTCACATAATATATATTACTCGTTAGTGAACACACTCCTTCGGATAGGTTTGTGTAAAACGTGGAAACTTCACTCGTCTCAAAGACATCTAGATCAGTTTGTATGAGCAACTGAATGATACCATGTATGAGCAGGTGCTGGAGCGGCTGGAGCATCAGGCAGAGCATGCCAAAGAATGGCGGGATCGGATCAATACGTATTTCTACCGTAAAAGCGGCATTGCCGACCAGAAGGATCGCTCTATTTATTAAGCAGGCTGTCTCGGCAATACTTTCCATACAGACTGGAACAAGACTTTTATACGCTTAGGTTCATTTTCTCCTATACTGGCTTGGCTATCCGCACATCACTAAAGGGCATGCGTCTCCTCAGACCTATGCCTTATTTTTTTGCCTGTAGACTTTTAGGCACACGGTTGCTTACGTAAAATGTCATATTTGTCCACCTTGAGTGCGCAATAAATTCTTCTTTTTATGCAACCGCTTGCTTTATACTATTTTTGTAGACGTTTACAAAATGTTGTCGAATTAGACTATGCTTTGGGGAGGATGATCGGTTTGACCTTGTATCGAAGTCTATGGAAAAAAGGGTGTATGCTTCTACTAAGCCTTGTGCTGTCTCTGACCGCCTTCATTGGCTCACCCTCTAATACGGCGAGCGCAGCGGTTGCAGATGATTTTCAAGCTTCCGTCATGGGACCGCTGGCGAAAATCAATGACTGGGGTTCCTTTAAAAAGCAGCTACAAACGTTGAAAAACAATGGCGTGTATGCCATCACTACCGACGTCTGGTGGGGCTATGTGGAGAGCGCAGGAGATAACCAGTTCGATTGGAGCTACTACAAGACCTATGCAAATGCCGTGAAAGAAGCGGGACTGAAGTGGGTTCCTATTATCTCTACGCATAAGTGTGGAGGAAATGTGGGAGATGACTGTAACATCCCACTGCCAAGCTGGCTGCCGAGCAAGGGCAGTGCAGATGAAATGCAATTCAAGGACGAAAGCGGCTATGCCAATAGTGAAGCCCTCTCCCCATTGTGGAGCGGAACCGGTAAACAATATGACGAGCTGTATGCCTCATTCGCTGAAAACTTTGCCGGATATAAAAGTATCATTCCCAAAATTTATTTGAGCGGCGGTCCTTCTGGGGAATTGCGCTATCCGTCCTACTATCCAGCAGCAGGGTGGAGCTACCCGGGACGAGGCAAGTTCCAAGCTTATACTGAAACAGCCAAAAATGCATTCCGCACAGCTATGAATGACAAGTACGGATCATTGGACAAGATTAATGCTGCTTGGGGCACCAAGCTGAGCAGTCTTAGCCAAATCAATCCACCGACCGATGGGGACGGATTTTACACGAACGGCGGATATAATTCCACATATGGAAAGGATTTTCTGTCGTGGTACCAAAGTGTACTTGAGAAGCATCTGGGCGTCATCGGAGCAGCGGCCCACAAAAACTTCGATTCTGTGTTTGGTGTCCGGATCGGGGCCAAAGTTTCCGGTCTGCACTGGCAAATGAACAATCCTGCTATGCCGCACAGCACAGAACAAGCAGGTGGATATTATGATTACAACCGTCTCATTCAGAAATTCAAGGATGCCGATCTAGACTTGACATTTACTTGCCTGGAGATGAGTGACAGTGGCACAGCACCGAATTATTCCTTGCCGTCCACCCTGGTTGATACCGTCTCCTCCATCGCGAATGCCAAGGGTGTTCGCCTGAATGGTGAAAATGCACTCCCGACAGGCGGCAGCGGCTTCCAAAAAATCGAGGAGAAAATCACGAAGTTCGGTTATCACGGGTTTACGTTATTGCGCATCAACAATCTCGTCAACAATGATGGCTCACCAACCGGTGAGTTGAGTGGATTCAAACAATATATCATCAGCAAAGCCAAGCCTGACAATAATGGCGGTACAGGCAACAAAGTAACGATATACTACAAAAAAGGCTTTAACTCACCTTACATTCACTACCGTCCGGCTGGCGGAAGCTGGACTGCAGCGCCAGGTGTGAAAATGCAGGATGCCGAAATTAGCGGCTATGCTAAAATTACCGTCGATATCGGTTCTGCCTCCCAATTGGAAGCCGCTTTTAATGACGGCAATAACAACTGGGACAGCAACAACACCAAAAACTACTCCTTCAGCACGGGCACTTCTACGTACACGCCCGGTAACAGCGGCAATGCGGGAACGATCACATCTGGCGCTCCAGCGGGTACGATTCCCGGGGATGGCGGCGGTACAACTAACAAGGTAACGGTATACTACAAAAAAGGCTTTAACTCGCCTTATATTCACTACCGCCCAGCTAACGGAAACTGGACTGCCGTACCCGGTGTGAAAATGCAGGATGCCGAGATTAGCGGCTATGCCAAAATTACCGTTGATATCGGTTCTGCCTCCCAATTGGAAGCTGCTTTTAATGACGGCAATAACAGTTGGGACAGCAATAACTCGAAGAACTACCTTTTCAGCACTGGAACTTCTACCTACACACCCGGCTTGAACGGGGCTGCAGGATCTATCCGAACGGGGGCACCTTCGGGGGGCGTCCTCAGCGTAGGGGCTTCTACCTACGCAACCGACCTCAACGAAGTGGCAGGACCTATCCCAACAGAAAAACTTTCGGGTGTAACCTTAAACGTAAGCACTTCTACCTACACACCCAATGTTAACGGAGTTGAAGTAACTGCTCAAACGGAGGCGCCTTTAGGCGCCTTCACTCCTATAGATCCGGGTACCCTTTCCAAGCCAACTCCCCTCAACGTAGACTGGAGCGAACAAAGCATTTATTTTATCATGACAGACCGATTTAGCAACGGAGATCCGTCCAACGATAACTACGGTGGCTTCAATTCCAACAACAGCGATCAACGCAAGTGGCATGGTGGCGATTTTCAAGGTATTATTAACAAACTCGACTACATTAAAAATATGGGGTTTACCGCGATCTGGATTACTCCGGTAACGATGCAAAAGAGTGAATACGCTTACCACGGCTATCATACGTATGATTTTTATGCGGTAGACGGGCATCTCGGTACAATGGACAAGTTCAAAGAGCTGGTTGGTAAGGCACATGACAAAAATATCGCTGTGATGCTGGACGTCGTCGTGAATCACACAGGTGATTTCCAACCGGGGAACGGCATCGCCAAAGCTCCTTTTGACAAAGCAGACTGGTATCATCACAATGGTGAAATTACAGGGGGGGACTACAACTCCAACAACCAATGGAAAATTGAAAATGGTGATGTGGCAGGACTGGATGACCTAAATCATGAAAATCCCGCTACCGCAAACGAGCTTAAAAACTGGATCAAATGGCTGCTGAATGAGACAGGCATCGACGGACTGCGGTTGGATACCGCCAAGCATGTACCGAAGGGTTTTCTAAAGGATTTTGACCAAGCCGCCAATACCTTCACCATGGGTGAAATTTTCCATGGCGACCCTGCTTATGTGGGGGATTACACCCGGTATCTCGATGCCGCATTGGATTTTCCGATGTATTATACAATCAAGGATGTCTTCGGACACGATCAATCCATGAGAAAAATCAAGGAACGCTACTCCGATGATCGTTACTATCGCGATGCCCAGACCAACGGTGTATTTATTGACAATCATGATGTAAAACGTTTCCTGAATGACGCCTCCGGCAAGCCGGGTGCTAACTATGACAAATGGCCACAGCTCAAAACTGCTTTGGGCTTTACTCTGACATCACGCGGAATTCCAATCATCTACCAAGGTACTGAGCAAGGCTTTAATGGCGGAGATGATCCCGGCAATCGGGAGAATATGGCTTTCAACTCCAACCATGACCTGTATCAGTACATCGCTAAGCTGAACAATGTGCGCAACAACCACCCTGCTCTGCAAAACGGCAGCCAAAAGGAAAAATGGGTGGACGACTCCTTTTACAGTTTTCAGCGCTCTAAAAACGGTGACGAGGCCATCGTATTTATCAACAACTCCTGGAATAGTCAAACCCGCACGATTGGCAACTTCGATAATCTGTCCAACGGAACCCGCCTGACCAACCAGCTAAGCAACGACTCCGTTCAGATTAACAATGGCTCAATCACCGTGACTCTCGCTCCAAAGGAAGTTAAAATTTTCACCAAGTAAACAGCGTTATTCAGTTACACTGGTTATTCAGATGTGCTAAAATAAATGATAGAAGGATATACTAAAAAAGAGCAAGGATGCTGGTAACATCCCTACTCTTGGCAACAGCCGCTTTGAAGAGCGGTCGGCTGAAAAAGGCGATCTACAGAAATAGACCGTTTTCCCCTTGAGCAGGGCGGTCTATTTCTTTTTGTTTTGGTTCAACGCAATAACAATCGTAACGATTAATCCGATCAACGCTATTAATAGCGTGCCGAACATCATCATTAATGTCAGAGCATCCTTAACCTCCACAGGCATCACCTCCCTTCCGGGAGATTAGCCGACCGCCCACCTAAGCCATTCTGTTGTTACTGGAATTATAGCACGTAAATCCGTCCTTAAGCGACAACATTTTACAGATTCATCCAGCCAATCTTATATGGACACTCATCGTCCTTTGCTGCTTACACATTCTACTGTGTCTCTATATGGGTATAGCTTCTCAACGCTAAAAAAAGCCCAAGCGCAAAAATGAAGCATATACTGATGACCCCACCAGGAACATACGTAAATGTTCTGCCCATGTCGCCATGGGGAGAAAACAATAACGGCACTGTCCATGGATAAAAGGTATTCCCCGGTATATTAATTAAAACAAAATTTAAACACATGACCGTACACATTCCCATAATAGCAGGCACAAATTTTTTCCAACGAATAGCGAAGAACGTGATGATCGGGATGAGCATAGCGTGCATAAGAATCATTTTAGCAAATACCCCAAGCTGATACATAACGATTTCAAAGGTTAGCGGTCTGGCCGTAATAAACATACCCAATATCGCAGATAGCACAAATGCTAACAGCAGGCTAACAGCGATGTACATATAGATAACGAGCAGCTTGCTGAAGTAAATCCGAGTTCGGCGAACTGGGTTTGTAAACAGTGCAATATGAGTGTTCTCCTGGTATTCTCTCGCATAGATATAGCAGGTCAAAATGTAATAGCTCATATATCCAGTTATTAAATTAATGGAGGATACCAAATCCATAAAGTATTCATTCCATCCATCACGATCCAAGGAAAGTTTAGGATTTATGGCGTAAGTACTAAAAGTCAAAAATACGGTTGCTATTAAAATAAACACACTTAGAAAAAGAATTTTAGTTCCTTTCAGCTTCAAGCACTCTGCTCTAAACAGGTCAAACATAGTAGCCCTCCTTTCAAAAAATCTTCATTTAGGCTCTTCTTTGATATGTCCATATGGATAAAAACAATCCAAGAAGAAAGATCACGGATAAGCTGAGCCATGCTATTGAAACATTGGTAGGTATAGTCGCATTTCTTTCATTAGGAGATAAGAGATAGGGCACAATCCAAGGGTACCATTCACTTTTGTATATAAAATTTAAAAATATAGCAGTACAAACTACGAGTACAACCACCATAAGACTTTTCCAGTGTATAGCAAAAAAAGAGGCGATTGGGATTAACATCGCATGCATCACACACATTTTAGCAAACACTTGGATTTGGTATACCCAGATAGCCATCGTTAAAGGTCGATCTGTAATGGACATGCCTAATAATGCAGACAAAAACAGAACGAGAAATAAGGACACAATAATAAATCCATAAATAATGATCAATTTACTAAAATAAAATTTAATCCTGTTGACAGGCGTGGTAAACATAAACAGATGCGTGTTTTCCTGATACTCTCTTGCAAAAATATGACCGGTTAATATGTAGTAACTGATAAATCCGGCTGCAACATTGACGAAGAGAACTATGCCCTCGAAATAGTAGGTCCAACCCCGTTTATCAATTGAATATCTGTAAAAAATAGCGCTCGTCGCGAATTCCAACAGCACAACAGCCAGCAATATAATATAGCTCAACAAGAAGGCTTTAGAACCTTTAAGCTTAATGAGCTCTGCTCTAATCATGTCGCCCACCCTCTCCTGAAATGAGAGACAAAAAGTACTCCTCTAGCGTCTGTTTTGAGGTGTGTATCTCATAGACCGAAAACTGATGATCTATTAACTGTCTATTTAAGGTGGCTGTATTTTCAATCGGACTATGAATTCTTAGTTGTTGTGGGGATATCACATCATATTGAAGCTGCTTTATGTGCTCTTGCAGAAATGTTTGTACTGCTTCTGCATCGTCTACCTTTACATCTGTGTATTGCTCAAAACCTTCCTCCAACCGACTCAAACGATCTTCCGCTAACAGCTTTCCATTATGTATAATCCCGATGTGTGTAGCTAACTGCTGAATTTCACTCAAGATGTGGCTGGAAATAAGAATGGTTTTCCCATTCTCCTCACACAACCGCTTCAACAGCTGACGAATTTCCTTAATTCCAGATGGGTCCAGTCCGTTGGTCGGCTCATCCAATATGAGCAACTCAGGGTCATGAACAAGCGCCCTCGCAATCCCCAATCTTTGCTTCATCCCTAGGGAATAATCTTTGAACTTCTTTTTACCGGTATGCTCTAAACCTACCGTGGTTAAGGTACGTTCTATTCTTCCATCATCCTTCATTCCCATGTACTTACAGCATATTCTCAGATTATCACGCGCACTCAGGTTTTCGTATAAACCTGGTGTTTCAATAATCGTTCCAATTTTGGAAAAGATAGATGGATAATTCGTCTCCAACCGCTCGCCAAATAAAAAAACCTCCCCACTTGTAGGCTCAATCAGCCTCATCAGCATGCGGATGGTCGTTGTTTTGCCAGCCCCATTCTCACCGAGGAAACCGTAGATACTGCCACGCTCCACGTGTAAGGAAATATCGTCTACAGCTACCGACATCCCGAACTGTTTGCGGAGGCCCTTCGTTTCAATAACATACTGCATTTCTTTCATCCTCCTATACACACCAAATATAATTATTATACAGATTGAATCATCCACAAAATGTAAAAACCATCACATTTATTCATTTGCCAATCATTATCCCGATAAAAACAAAACAGGCACCTGACGAAGCGTACACTTCGTTGCAGGTGCCTTGTTTATATATAAACAACGTGGGATTACTTAGGCCTCAGTAGCCACGTTGATATTGTTCAGGTATGGAAGGCTTCTCGCCGCGCAGTGCCACCGCTGCATGAGTAGCCCAATATGGATCACGCAGCAATCCGCGTCCCACAGCGACCAGATCGGCATCCTCATTGCCGATAACAGACTGCGCCAAGGCCGGTTCATCCAGTGCGCCAACGGCGATGACTGGGATGTTCAGCGCCTCGCGGATTTGGCGAGCAAACGGCACTTGATAGCCCGGATAGTTGCCTGGCTTTCTGGCGCCTGCCGGTCCTTCTCCGCCCGAGCTGACATGGATCACGTCTACGCCTGCAGCCTGATATGCTCGGCTCAGCTCAATAGCATGATCCACATCGTATCCACCATCTACATATTCCACCGCGCTGATGCGGAAGATTAACGGCATACCCGCAGGCATTTCCTTGCGCACAGCCTGAATGACTTCAACGCCGAAAAGGGATAGCTCCTGACCATACACGTCATCACGCTTGTTTGTAACCGGCGAATGGAATTGGTGAATCAAGTAACCATGTGCACCGTGAAGCTCAATCGTATCCACGCCCGCTTGAACCGCACGCCGGGCGGCGTCTGCGAATTTTTGTACCATGCCACGGACTTCCTCTGTGGTCAGTGCGCGCGGCTGCTTATAACTCGCATCCGGGTATGCGATGGCCGAGGGAGCGACCGGCTCTGCTGCATCCTCAGCTTTACGGCCCGCGTGAGCAATCTGAATGCCTACCTTGGACCCGTGCGCATGAATACCGTCAACCAGCTTCTTATAAGCCGGAATATGTTCATCTGACCAAAGGCCCAGATCATAATCGGTAATTCGTCCATCCGGTTCCACGTCCGTCATTTCTATAATAATCAGCCCCGTGCCTCCAATTGCTCGGCTTAGGTAGTGAACATGATGCCAATCATTCGGAATCCCATCCTTGGCTGTGACCGAGTATTGGCACATCGGTGCCATGACCACACGATTCTTTAACTCCAAATTTTTGATTGTATACGGTGTAAACAACGAAGTCTTCAAAACGCTCATCTCCTTTTTCATCTCTACCACATAACTAAAAATGCGTTCCAAATTACACGGTCTATTATAAGCACAATCGGCACAGTCCAAACGAAATAAAGAGATTCCCCAACCGGGGTCTCCCTCGTATTTGCACCGTGCAGTCATTATGTATATCGTAAGGTTGTAGATGTATTGCACACAATCTATTATCCACAACCTAATAACTTTTTGCAAGTAAATATTTAAATATTATTAAATATTTTTTTGTTCACACTCTCTCGACCTCCTAACTCTAACACAAAAAGACGCCCTTACGGACGCCTCTGCGAAACCAGGTTTATTGCGCTGAGCCTAATTGGACCCATGCCTTTTCAATCTCTGCAACTGCCTGATCCTTGTTCATGTTGCCGCTGATATAAGCCTGCATCAGCTCGCCAAATTTTTGATGGAATGTATCCAAGGAGTAGTTAACAGACAGATCACCGGACTTCGACGTTTTCAAAATGCTTTCCATTTCCTTAGGCATTTCCAGATCAGGAAGCGGTGCATCCTTAATTGGAGGAATCACCTTCGCTACCTGGGAGAACCAGTTCTTACCGTATTCCGAAGTGTACAGCCAGTTGAAGAATTCAATTGTTTCCTTCGATACTTCGGAATCCTTATTGATACGCAGCGCCTGATCTGCACCGGTAATGATGACCGATTGATCCGCTTTGTCACTCACCGGATATCCCATGATGCCAATCTTGAGATCAGGGTTAATTTTCTTGATCGCTTCCTCATCCCACGCACCTTTACCCGTCATAAATGCAGCTTTTCCAGATGCAAAATCACTTACTCCCGCATTGCTGTCCCGTTCCAGCGGCTTATCTGTGCCATGTTTCACCGTCAAATCAATGAAGCTAAAGAAGTTGTTGTACAGCACTGGGTAGTCCTTGATTTTTGCTTTACCTGCGATAAAATCACTAACGAGCTGCTTCGACTCCACGCCTGCATCCTGTGCAGCAGCATCTACATAGTGCATGAAGATGTGCTTCCATACCCACCACTCTTTATATGCGTTGGCAAATGGAGTAATGCCCTTCGCCTCCAGCTTGGTGACCGCGTCCTGCATTTCTGCAATCGTCTTTGGCGGGGAGGTTATCCCAGCTTTGGTAAGCAAATCTTTGTTGTAAATCAACGAAAACAGGTTCCCCTTCACCGGGAGTCCGAGCACTTTGCCGTCACTGGAACTCATATTCGCTCGAACAGCATCCGTCATGGCTGCTGCTAGCGGCTCATTGGTCAGATCGGCGCTATAATCCGCATACGTGTCGATGTCGCCTCCTGCCGTCGTTTGGAATACATCCGGTGTACTACCTGAAGCTATTTTCGACTTCAGAATCGTGTTGTAGTCTGCCTGCATGATCTCCAAATTGATCTTCACGTTAGGTTTGACCTTCTTATACTCCTCGATATACGCGTTAAAGGCATCGGTATACTCCGGTGAGGCTGTGAACATATTTATTGTAACCGTTTTCAAATCTTTTTTGCCGCCAGCACTTTCTTTCGACGCATCCGTGCCGCCGCTGCTTCCACATCCGCTCAACAAACCGACCGTCAAAAGCAAACTGCCGGATAACGCCATCATCTTCTTTAACATGGATACTCCCCCATTTGTTTGTGATCAACGTCCATGCGATCATTCTAAAAAATATACTCCAATTTAAAAAGGCAGATTAGTGAAGCATTAAGGGTAAAAAAGTGGTTTATTGCAAGCTCACACGATACTCAGACGGTGACACCTGATAATAATTACGAAAAGCCTTACTGAAATAATTTTTATCCTTGTAGCCGAGCATATCCGAAATTTCCTGTATTTTCAGGCTGGAATCGCCCAGCAGCTCCTTCGCCTTGTCCATCCTAACCTTCTGTACATATTCGTGAATACCGTAACCAAACTGCTGCTTAAACAGCTTCATCAAGTATTCCCGACTCAAAAAAAAGGTTTCAGCAAAGAACGAAATTTTAATATCCTCAAAATAATAACGGTCGATGTGCCTTTTGATGTCTGTTATGTCAAAGGGCTGGTTCCCCGCTTGAGCATGTTGGACCCCAGCAATGTAAAGCTCCAGCATCCGATTCAATCTCTGACCGTAGTGAACAAAGCTCGTAAAATCAGCAGACAAATCGCTTTCCCCCACGTGCTCCGGTTCTTCCAAAGCTCCATCTTGATTCAACGCTGACGTAGACGCACCCAACTCAATCGCTGCCTCTTTCAGTAGAAAATGGAACTCCCGCATCAATCGATCTGCATCCTGTAAACGGAAAACAGGACCTGTTGCCAATTGTTTCAGCAGATCACCCAGCAGCACCTTTGCCCGGTTTGCCTGACCTGTCTGAGCATCCTTTTGGATCGCCAACAGTTGCTCCGTCCATGACATTTCCTCTGACGTAGCCATTTGCCGGGGCACCGTATGGAGAATAGATTCCCCTTCCAGCTTCAATACATCCGTGCTGTGAATAAGCGTTTTGGCATCCCTATAGGCAGAAGCCAGCTCCACTACGTCTGTACAGAGCTTGCCCACTCCGGCCGCTACTACCATACAGAACAGCCCATGCAGGTTCACAACCGCCTTCTGTGCCACTTGTGCCAGTAGGAGGGACATATGTTCTTCATGCCCTGGGGCCAGGGTACAGATCGAAATGACCTCGCGCTCCCGTCGCGGATGGGGGAAGCTAAAACAACTCAACCGTTCATCTGATGTCTGCGCTAATACATTCGTTACAGCAAAATCCATCAGATCGACATCGCCATGAAAACGTGTCCTGCGAATCTCATCCCTGTTCAGCAGCCGCAGCACGATCACCCCAAAGCGATTCCCCGGCTGATCCGCTCCGATCAATGGGAGCAACGCCGTATTGGCCTGCCTTTTAAAGCTACCGTCCAAAATGGACAAATATAGCTTCTCTTTCAGCTTCGGCAGTGACATATTCAGCGTAATGTTCTGGCTAATGGACTTGTTTTTGCTTTGCTCTCGGCTTTCCAGAATGTCCACTGCTTTGCGCAGTGCCTGGTTCAGATCCTGACGATTGATAGGCTTGAGCAGATAATCCACCACCCGGGATTGAATCGCCTGCCGTGTAAATTCAAAGTCGTTGTAGCCGCTAATGACAATCGTCAACAGATGGGGATATGCCTTCTCGATGGCACGGAGAAATTCGATACCGTTCAGCTCAGGCATTTTCATATCGACCATCACCACATCTATAGGGTGCTGACCCAGCAGCTCCAGTCCCAATCTTCCATTCGTCGCTTCATAAATATGTTCGATCCCCAGACGGTCCCAGTCCCCGATAATACGAATGGCTTCGCGCAACGGCTCTTCATCGTCAATAATCAATACGTTATACATGACTACTTCCTCCCCGGGGAATTTGCATTCTCATTTCCGTTCCCGTTTCATCCGTAAGGATGAATAATCCTGCCTGATCTCCATACAAAAGCTTCAACCGTGTGTTCAGATTTTTCAAACCAATATGCTCACTCTCCCGTTCTTCCCATTTTTCATGGAATGAATCCAGCACCAGTCTCAGCTTGTCCTCTGAAAATCCAGGCCCGTTGTCCCTGACTGCAATTGTGGCATTTGCATCTGTAGAACTCGAATCGGCTGAAATGACGATCAGAATATCGCTTGATACTTTTTCCAACGCATGCTTGATAGCGTTTTCCACCAACGTCTGCACAGATAACCTTGGAATCGGCAGCTCCATCAGCATTTCCTCCCATACCACTTCGACCCGCAGTCTCGCCCCGAATCTTGCTTTTTGCAGACCTATATATCGTTCAATATGCTTGAGCTCCTCGCGGGCAGCTACGATATCCTTGCCGTTGATGGAATACCGTAACGTTTGGGCCAACGCATCCACCATATCCGCCATATCGAACATCTCCCGCTTTAATGCCTGTGTGGATATGGCTTGCAGGGCATTGTACAGAAAATGAGGATTAATTTCAGCCTCCAACGCCTTGAGTATGGCGTTCTTTTCGACCAGCTTCATGCGATAGCGCTCATTAATAAGTTCTTCGGTTCTTTGGACCATTTCGTTAAAATGCAGCGACAAATATGCAATCTCGTCATGTCCCTTCACAGGAGCTGTTGCTCCAAAATCTCCGGTGCTAAACCGCTTCATCTGGGTGGACAGCTTATGTAAAGGTCGGGTAATGGCGTTCGAGGTCAGTGTCACTAATATAATAGACACACCTAAAAATAAAGCCCCAATGGCATAGCTCCAGTTTCGTGTTGTCGTAGCTGCTTCATAAATCTGGCGGTATGGGATGGGCTTAATGAGCTGCCACCCATCCTTTTCGCCAGCATCATAGACGACCAAATACTCCTGATTGCCACTGCGATCAGACCACGTTACTCGCCCGCTTCCTCCCTTGCCGATCTGTGCCAACACTCCGGAATCACGCATCCGCTCATATAGCGGAAAGCTGTTCACATAAAAGGGAACCCCTTTAGGGCTCATTAGCATCAATTGGTCCCCTTTGCCCAGTGGAATGTTCTGCATGATTTCATCCACGGTGCTCGTATTGTAATAAAAGGACAGCACCGCCTGCGGGTGACGGGATGCAATCGACCTCAGCACTCGATGGTATGCCATAAAGCTGGCTTGTGGCGCTACATAGCCCATATCAGAGCGGGACCCCACAAAGGATTGAAATGATTCGTTCGTGGTACTGGCCATCGCCTCTTTATACCAAGGAAGCTTGGGAATATCTGTATTTACTCCTTTGCGCACCGTAATGTTATACGTCTCCCTGGTCACCACATAGTATTGATGTCGGTCCGCCACGTACAGATAGATCGCTTCCAGATCGGTACGCGAATAAAACATGCTGCGCAAGTAATTCTCAATGACCATTCTCGAAGCATAGTCCCAGTTCTCATTGGCAATCGCGTTCATAATATCGTTGTAACGTAGCTGCGGAAGAGCCAACTGCTGCATTCCCTCCAAGTAATCCTCCAAATTCTGATTGACCAGCAGCAGATTATTGGTCGTGCTGGCGATGCTATGGTTAACCGACTCCTTTTCAATCATCTGATAGGAAATAATTGTGAGTGAGCCCACCACCAGAATAATCACCGAGGTAAAAAGTAGAATGAGCTTGTTCACTAATTTTTGCGTGATTCTCCTCCACATAGAGCGAAGAAACGTTCTTACACGCTCTGACATCATGATAATCGCCCCTTTTGAAAGCGTACACATTTTTACCCTCAACTGTTTTCTTAAATCCATTGGTCCGGCCCTAGAGCTATCCTATACTTTCATTATATCTTAAACAGCTTGGAACGTAAGAACGGAAAATGTTGAGAAAAAGAGGTGCGTTATGCTGAAAAAAAGGGGAACCCGGGGCGACAAGGGCAGTAAACTGGAATTCGGTTTATTCACACTGCCCGTAATCTTGTGCATTACGATTGCATTTTATATTCCGTTTTTGATGACGATACGCTATTCCCTGACCAAGTGGAACGGCATATCCAAACATCCGAAATTTGTAGGTCTGGATAACTTCAAGCAAATCTTGCTTGGAGACGCCAATTTTGCACATGCAGCCTGGTTTACCGTCAAGTATGCCATTTTGTACATTGTATTGGTGAATGTGCTGGCCATTTTGCTGGCGCTCGTTCTCGATATGAAGCTGAAAAGCTCGGCTTGGTTGCGAGCGGCCTTCTTTATCCCTTATATCCTCAGTCTTGTAATTGTTGGATTCATATGGAAATTTATCTTCATGCAAGGCTTTGAGTCATTGGGTCACAGTACAGGCTGGGGCATCTTCCAGCTCAGTTGGCTGGGTGAGGAAGGGCTCGCGTTTGTTTCCATTTTGGCGGTATCGATCTGGCAATCCATTGGCTTTTACATGGTCATTTATATTGCAGGCTTGCAATCTGTGCCAGAGGATCTAAAAGAAGCTGCCATTGTCGATGGCGCGGGGCCGATTCGGAGATTTTTCAGTATTATTCTACCGATGCTTGCACCTTCCATTACGATCTCAGTCTTCATGGCACTGACCAACTCAATCAAAGTGTTTGACGTCATTTTATCTCTGACCGGCGGTGGGCCGGGAGGTACGACATACAGCATTGCGTATGATATTTACCGGGACACGTTCCAGAACAATCTGTATGGCTACGGAACAGCCAAAGCATTGATTTTATTCGTTGCAGTCCTGATCATTACGATTATTCAATTGTCTATTTTCAAACGCAGGGAGGTTGAAGCCTGATGCAACGCAGCCGTACAGGACGTATTTTGCTAGAAGCGGGCATGATTGTATTATCACTGTTATTTTTGTACCCGCTGTTTCTCGCCATTAACAATTCGTTCAAAAGCTTCGCTGAGGTCATGACCGACGTCATTGCCCTGCCTAAGCAGCTTTCGCTGGATAATTACGTATATGTATGGAAATTCATTGACTATCCACGCCTATTTCTGAATAACACCATTATTACCGTCGTCGGACTGGCAGGTATCGTACTGATATCTTCCATCGCGGCCTACAAGCTGGCAAGAACCAAGAGCAAATGGAGCTCCGTGATTTACATGCTGTGCATTATGCCGATGCTGATCCCGTTTCAGTCCATCATGCTCACTGTCTTGCGACTAGCGAAAGACTTAAATCTGGCAGACAGCACTTGGGGACTTGGCTTGCTGTATTGGGGCTTCGGCGCTCCGCTGGCCGTGTTTATCTATCACGGCTTTGTGAAGGGCATTCCGGTCGAGATTGACGAAAGCGCCAAAATCGATGGGGCCTCGGGCTTCCGGCTTTTCTTTTCCGTAATTTTCCCCTTGCTGAAATCAGTCACCGCCACCATTGTCATTATCGACGTGATGTGGATTTGGAACGATTTTCTGCTTCCGTTACTCATGGTTAACGGCTCGCCCAGCACTAAGACACTGACGCTGGCCGCCTATACCTTCGTCGGACAGTACACATCCGACTGGCAATACGCCATGACCGCGATGGTAATGGCTGTGCTGCCTTCGATTATCGTATTTATTTTTCTGCAAAAATACATTGTCAAAGGCGTTGTTGCCGGAGCCGTCAAAGGCTGATTCAACTACACCCTTACAGATGACCCAAAGAGGACTTGCGTAAACTTTACGCAAGTCCTCTTGTCTTCGTGATGTCCATGCCTGTACTCTGGCCTTATTTATGCTTAACCCATTGCGCGCTATCCACCGGCCAAAAAATCACATCCGCACGGCCAACAATATCTTTAATAGAAACAAAGCCAATAGCACGACTATCCCTACTATTATTGCGGTGGTCGCCCATCACAAAAATATACCCCTCAGGTACCTTGGAATCGGTTATGGTTCCATTTGGAAAGTCCACATTGTTATATAGTTCTCCCTTGGCGTGCGCATCCTGAATAGCTCCCTGAATGTATGACTCCTCTACTTTCTTACCGTTCACATAAAGATTGTCGCCTTGATACCGAATCGTATCGCCAGCCACCCCAATAACACGCTTAATAAAGTCTCTTTGTTCCTTTCTCACATGGAATACAACAACCTCACTCGGCTTGGGATCACGAAAATCGTAAATCACCTTGTTCACGACTACTCGTTCATCTGTCTTGAAATTCGGTTCCATGGACGCTCCCTCAACAATAAATGGCGCAAATAATAGCCAACGTATAATGAACACGAGCACAATGGCTACAATAATGGCCTTAAGCCAATCGATCATCTCCTTTTTCACTCTTGGCTGCTTTTCCTGCAATTGTTCGACAGTTGAATCTGTCAAATGATTTCCACTCTCCATGCGCTAAAACCACCCTTTCCCACAGTCTTCATTCCTATTATATGTATAATGTTTAAGTATAATCAAATTTTCCCAGTCTGACAAAAGTGCATTTTTAGTTGAAACAAAAGTGTGAACTTTTTTTCACAACATTAAAAAAACAGTAAAAAACTGTTGATGCAAACGTTAACATATATTACACTGTGCATATACTTCATAGAGCGTATTAGACATAGGTTAGATCAATCTGTCACCCCAGGAGGTGTCCTGTTTTTACTGGTAAGACAGCATGAGCCACTTTTATATATGCTATCTTCTTTTAAAATAAGAACTCAAATGAGGAGGAATTTACATGTTTAAACGGAATGATCGTCCAAAAAACGGATTTAACGCTCTAAGACTCAGTGTTTCTTTTGTTTTCGCCTCTTCTTGTATTATTGGAACCGCTTACGCAGATACGTTACCCAACGACACCCCTTCTTCCGCACTCACAGAAGAGGCAGTTAGTACAACTGACTCAACCACCGTCTCCACAACGTTAGCGGCAGGAGATTTGTATGTGGCGCCAAATGGTAACGTGTCCAATCCGGGCACCATATCTAGTCCTACCACACTCGAAGCAGCTCTTACACAAATTGCTCCTGGTAAAACCATTTACCTGCGCGGTGGCAACTACACCTACTCCTCAACGATTACAATTCAGCGTGAAAATAGCGGCAATAACGGCTCACTCAAAGGGTTGGTCGCTTACGGTAGTGAAAAGCCGGTACTTGATTTCTCTGCTCAAGCCTTTGGTTCAGCCAATCGTGGACTTCAGCTTAACGGAGACTTTTGGCTGGTAAAGGGCCTTGAAGTAAAGGGTGCCGGAGATAATGGTATCTATATCGGCGGTAGCAATAACCGAATCGAAAACGTGGAAACCCACCACAACCGGGATACTGGACTTCAGCTTGGGCGTTACTCTCCTAACGCTTCCACTAGTGAGTGGCCTTCGAATAATTTGATTTTGAATTCTTACTCTCATGATAACGCTGATCCCGATAATGGTGAGGATGCCGATGGCTTCGCGGCCAAATTGACTGTAGGATCAGGCAATGTGTTTGATAACTGCTTGGCTGCGTACAACGTAGACGATGGTTGGGATTTGTATAGCAAAACAGAAACAGGCCCTATCGGTGAGGTAACCATCTTGAACAGTGTGGCCCACCACAACGGGCAGACCGCAGATGGAACGTCTACCGCGAACAGCGACGGCAATGGCTTTAAGCTGGGTGGAGACAAAATCAAAGTCAACCATATTGTGAAAAACAGTATTGCTTTCCAGAACAAAAAACACGGCTTCACCTACAATAGCAACCCCGGCAGCATTACGTTGACCAATAATACCTCGTGGGACAATGGACAAAGTAATTTTGCTTTTGACAAAGGTGATCACGTGTTCATTAACAATCTTTCCTTTGAGGGAAGCGCCAGTGACAAAACAAGCGGTACAGATCAAGACAACTCTAGCGTTTGGTGGAAAAACAAAAAATCGACGAATGCCAAAGGTCTGGTAGTCAGTGCAGACGACTTTGTTAGTCTCACGCCTTCTATCACTCGAGGTACAGACGGTTCCATCCAGCTAGGTGATTTCCTTAAGCTGGCCAAAGGGAGCGATCTGATCGGCTCGGGTACTCCGAGCGGAAAAAATATAGGGGCACGTTAAAAGCCCCGCTTAATCAGGACGCCCTGGCCCATCTACCAACTTAGACAATTCTGCATAATATAGCGACCGGTGATTGTCCTCATAACCAGACAAAATATGAGGTGAACAGATCATGGAACGAAGAATCACACTGAAACATACACTCGCCTATGGAAGCGGTAACATGCTGGGAAGTGGCGCACTTGCGATTAGCGGTGCATGGTTAATGTACTTTTATACAACCTTTTGCGGACTGTCTCCCGTTCAGGCCGCGGCCATTTTCTCTGTTGCCAGCATCATAGATGCAGTCAGCAATCCGATCATGGGCTTTATCAGCGATAACTTTCACCGGACCCGCTTGGGACGTAAATTCGGCAGACGACGCTTTTTCATCATGATGGGTATCCCGCTGATGCTCGTGTATCCGATGCTTTGGGTAGATGGGTTGGGCTTCTGGTATTACCTGAGTACTTATGTGCTGTTTGAACTGGTGTATACCTCTGTCATGGTGCCGTATGAAGCACTAGCGTCAGAGATGACACGAGACTTCGGCGCACGCTCCAGATTAACTGGATGGAAGGCCATGTTTGGCAAAATTGCCAATTTCGCCGCTGCCTTTATCCCTGGTCGCTTTATTGCTGAGTATGGCAAAGACTCTCCATTGCCTTTCTTTTATACCGGTCTCGTTTTTGCAGCTATTTTGCTGATTGCGATGGCATTCTTGTACAAAAACTCCTGGGAACGTCCAAGTGAGGAACTGCAAAAGGAACTGGAAGGTGAAGCTCCGCTTTCCTTTATAGATTCGATGAAAAAGTTGTTTATCGACATTTCCTCTACCTTCCGGGTCAAGACGTTCCGTCATCATCTCGGGATGTACCTGGGCGGCTTTTCAGCTGAGTGGCTGTTTACTTCTGCTTTTACGTACTTTATTGTCTTCTCCTTGTTTCAAAGCTCGGAGATGGTGTCCAATCTGAATAGCTTTAACTCTGTCATTCAATTGATTTCTACCTATTTCTTCATCCAATTCTGTGTGCGTAAAGGATTCCGTATGCCATTCATCGCTGCACTCGTTGTCGTTTGCTTTAGCGTAGCAGGCTATGGCCTGCTCTATATAACGGGAGCCTCTAATACGATGGTATGGCTATATGTCATCACACTGTTCATGGGACTTGGTACAGGGGGCGTCTACTATATCCCTTGGAATCAATATACGTTCCTTGCCGATGTGGATGAAGCGTTGACTGGCCGTCGACGGGAAGGAATTTATGCAGGTATGATGACTTTTGCCGGAAAAATGGTGCGGGCCGTTGTCGTCTTCATTCTCGGCTGGGTGTTACAGCACTTTGGCTTTGTATCCGGGGCTGATAGTCAGCCCGTCGCTGCTCAGCACGCCATCTTTTATGTACTCGTGGTCGGTACCATCGTTCTCGCGATCATCGGTATGATTGCTTCTGTCGTGATGAAGCTGGATATTGACAGCCACAAGAAGCTAATCGCCGAAATTGACCGCCTCAAAAACGGTGGTTCCATGAAATCAGCTAAACCGGAAGCCCGGAAGGTATTCGAGGAACTGACAGGTTTCCATTACGATCGGTGCTGGGGTAACAATAATGTGGGCTTCAAGAACAAACCCGTTGACCCTAAGACACACACTCCATCTATGTAACAACAATAACAATTACAGATTAAACATTTACTAAAGAGGTGACTGTATCATGGCAAATCCAACATCACAACCAACCCCCAGCCCTACAAAAACAGATTCTTGGGCTGTACGTATGAGCGATTCCGTTCTACAACGGAGCCCGGAATTTTATGAAAAATGGGAATATGACCATGGCGTGATTTACAGAGGTCTGGAATGGGTCGGCGAACTGACAGGCGACCCCAAGTACATGGAATTTATAAAAAAACATATGGATCATTTTGTTGACGATAATGGCGTAATTCAGCGCTATAAAGTAGATGAGTACAATATTGACCACGTGAATAACGGCAAGCTGCTCTTCTCGCTGTATCGTGCCACAGGAGATGAACGATACAAAAAGGCAGCCTACCAATTACGCAGTCAGTTGGAAAAACACCCACGCACAAGCGAGGGCGCATTCTGGCATAAGCAAATTTATCCGTATCAAATTTGGCTCGACGGCTTGTACATGGGTGCCCCGTTCTACGCTGAATTTATCCGCGAATTCGGAGATCCGTCAGAGTTTGACGATGTGACCCTACAATTCAAGCTTTGCTACAAGCATACGCGTGATCCTGAAACGGGTCTGCTCTACCATGCTTGGGATGAGAAGGGTGAGCAGCATTGGTGCAACCCGGAAACAGGCTGTTCCAAAAATTTCTGGGGACGCTCGATGGGTTGGTTCGTTATGGCACTCGTTGACGTGCTGGACTATATTCCAGAGGATCATGCAGACCGTCCTGTCCTGATCGATATGCTGACGGAAACACTGGAAGCCCTGCTGAAAGTGCGTGATAAAGAAAGTGGAGTCTTTTATCAAGTGCTCAACCTGGGCCATGTGAAAGGCAACTATCTGGAGGCTTCAGCTTCCTGCATGATTCTCTATGCTATTGCCAAGGGCGTTCGCAAAGGCTATCTGCCAGAGCAATATCGTCAAGAGGCAGAAATCATCCGTAAGGGTATTATCGATGAATTTATCACGATCACTGAAGAAGGACTCGTGAATCTGAACAAAACGGTGCAAGTAAGCGGTTTGGGTGGTAAAGATCGTCGGGACGGTACCTTCGCTTACTATATCAGTGAGCCGATTATAACCAACGACCCCAAAGGTATCGGAGCTTTCATTCAGGCGATGGGTGAAGCAGAACGCATCTAAAATACGCGAACGATATACCTTAATAGCAAAAAGGACGGTGGCCATCAGCCCCGTCCTTTCCTCATTTATGCCTATCTTACTTACTTCATAACTTTAAATTCATATCCCTGTTTCTTCAGATATTCTATGATTTGCGGCAATGCTTTGGCTGTTTCTTCTTTACCATAGGTGTCATGCATGAGTATAATTGCTTTTTCTCGACCTTTGACTGACCTTATAAACTGGTTGATTAGTGCCGGTGCTTTCTTGGATCTTCCCTCTGCATCCTTCGTTAATACATTCCAGTCCACCTGATGGTAATCCTTTTGAATTAAAACCTTATCCAGAGCAGCCATTCCCTGTGGATCTCTTCTGTTCCATGTCATGTGCCCCCCAGGGAAGCGGATCATTCTGGTGGAGAATTCTGGCCCCAGAATACTTTTTAGAACCTGATTGTTCTTCTCGATCTCCTGCATAACATGATCCGTATTTACTCGTCTGTTCGGATATAAATATTTATAATTATGTGAGTACGTATGGTTTCCTATCGCGTGACCCTCTTTGACAATTCTTTTGATAAGGTTCCTGGTATGCTCATTTTCATTGGCTTCTTTACCTACAATAAAAAAAGTTGCCTTGACCTTCTGCTTTTTCAGAATATCTAATATCTGAGGTGTGACCGTCACGGATGGTCCGTCATCAAAGGATAAGTAGGCCACTTTTTTACCATCAGCACCATCGGGCATTTGTCCTAGCATTTGCTGATTTAAATATTTTTCAACAAAGGCACCGTCTTCTACATCGGGATCGTTTTTTGGAGAGGCCGCTTTACCCTTTGCCCCTGCGCTGGATTTAACGTTTGATGATCCGGAATCCGTTTTTTTAGCAAGCTCCTGGGTCGGCGCGTGTGGCTTACTATCCGAAACCTTTATCGCAATGAAAGTAATGCAGCCTGCCACAAATAATATAATAGCAATCAGTATCAGCCTTCTTCTGTTCCTCTTCAAGCGGTGCTCACTTGTTCTACTATGTGAATAGCCCTTTTCCATTAGCTTATGTACCTCCACACTAAAATAAGAAAAACCACCGGATCAGGGTGGATGTACACACCTTAGAATGGACATTGGAAAAACCCTTAGGTTTAAGCCGGTGAAAATTTAGGGATGCACTTCAACCAGAGGACAACCTACTCCCGGTGGCTTTCTTGTCTTGCATTTGCATAATTACGAGTATCATTGCAGTTTATTACGATTGTTTCGTTAGGACCTGAGCTAACAAGGACGCATAAGCTTTAGCACCTTTAGGTTTTAAATGTACTCCGTCATGCTCGAAATATGAATTTTTACCAGAGCTTGCTGCATACCAGTCAATCATTGTAATTCGTGGGTCTTGGGATGCAGCTTCGGCAAGATGCTTGTTCACAATACTCTCCCATGGCCGAGGCACACGGGTATTCACGAGTATAATACGCTTCGTATCCTTCAGACTGGCGAGCAAATTCGCCAACTGATCCTTGGTGAAAGCGCCGTTCGTGCCCAGCTCAATGATAACTGTCTTACCCAGCTGTCCGTTCTGTCTTAGCTGCTCCAGTACGGCAGGCGCTTCGGCCATCTGACGACCGATCCGCCCATCTACAACAGCTCCCGGGAAGGATTCCTGAAGGTACGACTGTACATCTAACATGACAGAGTCTCCAATGGCGGTCACACTCGACCCATCACCTGTCATAGGCGTATCTTCTTTGGGTTTGTCCGAAGGCTCCGACGGTTTCGTAACATCATCCGTAGTACCCACCTGGACCGCCGTGTTTTTAGGCGTCTGGGCTTGAGACGGGGCTGGGGTCTGCGCCTTGCTGTCCCCGGACCCTTGCAGCTTGGTGGCTTGGGTCTCCTTGGAAGCCACGGATACCGTTCCGTGAAGCGGCGGCATCGCCTTTGCCTTTGCGACTGGCTTCTCATCACTTGATGCCGCCTGAATCGTTGCATCAGAAGAAGCCACGTACAGGTGGACGGTACCCATGAGAATACCCGCAAAAAGCACAGCCGCTGTAGTTGTAGGCATCCATCTCCACCGCGCCTGTCTTCGAACCGCTGAACGGATTTCTGTAATCCAGTGACGGAATCCCCCATGGCGAATCGGCTCCTCGATATATTTAAACGAGAGAGACGCCAGCAATACGGTAGCTAGCAATTGTAAAATGATACGCGTCACATGTACGCCATCGGTATCTACTTGAGGCGTCGTTAGCGTAATAACCGGAAAATGCCACAGATACAGACCGTAGGAACGGGCTCCAATCCAGCGTAGCGGCTTGATTCCAAGGAGACGACCAAGGTGGCTTACCGGATGAGCCAACGCTGCGACCACAATAGCAGTGACCAAGGCTATGCCCAGCAGGCCGCCCCGGTACAGAGATGGGTCGTATTCATTCGAGGCCCACGCCCAGTGACAAAGCAGCAGCAAGCTTATTGCACCGATGCTGTCCAGAAGCATACGCGCCTTAGCAGAAGCTTGCTCTTTCAGCTTGCCGCTTGGCCACACCAAGGCCAGCGCTGCACCAATTAGTAAAGCAAATCCACGCGTATCCGTGCCGTAATACACCCGGCTCGGGTCGCTTCCCGGTACGTAAATCACGGCCATCAGGAGCGCAGATATTAACGCCAGACAAGTCACCCAGCCTGCGAGCACAATACGCTTGGGCATGAATTTTAGCCCGAGCGCCAGCAGTAAAGGCCACAGGATATAAAACTGCTCCTCCACCGCCAGTGACCACAGATGCCCAAGCGGAGAAGGGGGGCCGAAACTTTCAAAATACGAAACCTGATGGAAAATAAACCACCAATTGCTCATATACACCAATGCTGCAGGAACATCTCCGCGCAAGGCCGTTAGCCGTGACGGATCGAAGAGCAACGAGCACAGGACGATGACAGCCACAACCGTCAACATGGCAGGCAGCAACCTTCTGGCACGACGCAGCCAGAAATCTTTCATTTTAAAACTATGATATGTATCCCACTGACTAACCAAAATATCTGTAATCAGATACCCCGACAACGTAAAAAACACGCCTACACCCAACAAACCACCCGGCAACCAATCCGGATTCAGATGATACACAATGACTGCGATGACCGCCAGCGCTCTTAAACCATCCAAACCTGGCATATAACGACGTTGTGACGACAACCGATTAGACTTCATTTCAGCCGCCGTCCTTCTTGCAAATTCAAGCTCCCTGTCTGTTTCAATGCTCTTCTGCCCTTTCCCTCTCCTGCACATCGTCTGTGCGATGCCTTGTAGCCTTTTCATTCATTATATAAAACTTCATAATCGTAATGATTTCATTGAAGTTAAAATTAATGACAATGTTTTTATTATATCATTCCTTTCCACAGTTAGGTAACCACTGATAGATATACAAAAAAAGGCATCTCTTCCCTTAGGAAGAAAATGCCTCTTTATTCGGATTCTATTCTCTTAAAATTTGATGATACCTGAGGTATGAAGGAAGACCAACAACATCAGGATCGGTGCAACATACCGAAGACCGAATAACCAAACATTGAACCAGAAGGGTTTGATGTTCGCATGCTCAGCCGCAGTCTTCCAGTAGTAACCTGTGAATATAACAATCAACAAACCGCCTAACGGTAAGAAGATGTTGGACGCAGTGAAATCTACGAAATCAAAGAATGATTTATCCCCCACTTTTAACTCTGGCACCAGCCCCATGGACAATGCAGAAGGGACGCCCAGCATCAAGCACAGGACCGATACGACGATAACGGAGCGAACCCGGCTCCAACGCATACGCTCCATGACATAGGCTACTGGAACTTCCAGCAAGGATACCATAGAACCTAACGCAGCAACCGCCAGCAGTACGAAGAACAAACCGCCGAAGAATGCACCAAAAGGCATTGCCGAGAATGCAGCCGGTAAAGCAATGAAAACCAGCGATGGTCCTTGAGCTGGATTAATTCCGAAGGAGAAGGTTGTAGGGAAAATAATCATACCTGCGATAAACGCATAGATTAAATCTCCACCACCAACTGCCAGCATGGCTCCCCCCAGGGATTGACGGCGATCCACATATGCACCGTACGTGATCATAATCCCCATCCCCAGTGAGAGTGAGAAGAAGGCATGTCCCAAAGCAACCAATGCAGACTCTATACTTAGCTTAGAGAAGTCAGGATTCAGAAAGAAGGATACGCCCGCACCAGAACCTGGCAGCATAAGAGCGTTAATCATCAACACGAGCAGCAGGATGACCTTGGCAGGAATCAAAATTTTATTAAACTTTTCAATCCCGTTCGATACCCCAAGCGTAACCACGACTGCTGTAAATGCAAAAACAACTAACAGCCAAACCAACGGCGCATAGCCGGAGGAAAAAGAAGCGAATTGTCCAGCAAAATCATTATTTGAAAACAGATTTCCGCTAAATGCCTCTACGGCATAATGCAGTGTCCAGCCTCCTACAATGGCATAGAACGACAAGATAACAAACGGCACGATAACAAACATGATGCTCATCTTGCCCCAAATCGGATGACCGCCTACTTTTACCATTGCAGAAGCAGCACTTCCTCGACCTGCACGACCAAGCGCAAGCTCTGCTAAAAGTACAGGCAAACCAACAAGCAACAGGCAGACAATAAACAATAAGAAAAATGCAGCTCCGCCATATTGTCCTGTAATATACGGAAATTTCCAAATATTACCTAGTCCTGCCGCACTTCCGATCGCCGCCAATATAAATCCAGCTGACGAGAAGCGTTCATTTTTATCAGACAGGCTATTCTGCCCCTTGCTCAAATTCATTATATCCCCCTCATTCTCTCTACTTACGCATAAACATGAGCATGCGTACATAAATAATTTTTACTCATTATAGCGTAAGTAGGATGTAAGGTCATGCATAATTTTTCACTATTACCGGATTTATTTTCATAATGTTCGGTATCTACAAAATACAACAGAAAACTACATATTTTCTTCAACATCCTTCTTTATTATGGTCTCTCCCATGCGATTAGATACTTTTTGATAAATATACGAAATCGCCAACAGTACAACACCAAAAGAGAAGTAGGCTACAATCGTACTTCCTGTCGTTAATAGATGCAGATCATACAACAGCAGCTTACCTGTCGACAGCAAGGTCAAGCCCAATCCAAATCTGCGAATGTAGACCACTCGCTTGAGGAAGCCGTATACAATATACAAAATGGCCAGCAGTAAATACACCAGACTGAACACAAGACCAGCATCCCCCAGGCGGAACTGAACTCCGAGGAAGGCGGTTATGATGCCCAGCAAATATACACCCATAATGACCGGATACAGCTCATTACTTCTATAATGTCGGGTCATCAGTGCGTTCAGGAAATCCCTACTGCTGAAGAATACCAGCACATTAAAGGCTGCAAGTACCACCAACGCCACATAATCAGCAGCCGTATTTTGCGCATAATTTTCATGCAAAGTTGGAATCGCTACGGTGGCCACCAGTGCCAGCGCATAGCCTATGACGTACAACGCCAAGCTGTAGTATTTAATCACCCGATCGTACAGCAGCTTCACTTTAGGCAGGAAATAAGCCAATACCAGCGATACGCAGGTGTACAACAATACTTTGTACAAGGTGTAATGGGCAAACTCGTCGGATACAACGATGTTATACCAATGCCCGGCTTCATACAAAAGGTAGAAATACACGTTCACCAAAGCTACATATTTAAATCCTTGCATGATATGCATTTCGTACAACCGATTGTTTTTGAAAGCATTCGGACGGCTAAATTCAATCGCATAGAAGACGGTAACGACCAACATTCCCAGTGTAATGAGCGTATATTTGAGTCCAAAATAATCCGTCTCAAATCCTGACAACAGATATATAGGGAAATCGACGAAAAAGAATGCGCCCAGACACAGTAATAAAATGCCCCAGCCAGCTCGTTCCAATTCCTTCAACCGGTAACGGTGGCCATATAATGTAAGAAGAACCGCTTCGATCAACCACCCCATGGATAACCATCTAACTCCAAACTGGAACGGAATCATAAGGATGGCAAAGGTCAACGAAGTCGCATAAAATAATATTTTGGTTTGTTTCTCCTCTGGAATATATCGACGGACCCATTGTCCCAGACCCCCGTACACCAAGCAAAAGACGAGAGCCAACAAGCCTTTATAATCATCCAGGCCTGCATCGCCGAACAGAGAATACAGAACGGAACAGCTCACGACTGTATTCAGAGCCAATAGGGAGAAATCCAGCCATGACAGTTTTGTTTTTAAACGGAACGGCACCCACAGTGTCATCCCGAGGTACATCGCAAATGTAATGACTGCATACAGCATGCTCGCTACGGCGCTTTCCGATAACCACGCCAGCACAATCATCAAGGGCGTATTAAGCAAAAAGCTGATATATTGCACGACGACCCACCGTTTGCGGAAGGATACAAGCAGAATCAGCAAGTTTAACAGGAACAAATAGCCCATGGCGATATACACGGCGTTCCCTTCCAGCCCGTTCGCTGCCATATAGGAAAAGAGCGGAAGATATCCCCCTACTAAACCAAAAGAGCATATCGTTCGGGATTCATACCTTAATGACAGTAGCACAGCGGTCACTGTAACGAGTACGGACAAGCCTATGCCTGTATACATTCCTATGATTTCTAACAAAAAGTAGCTGTAAAAAATCGATCCGTACAGTACAGAAATACCGCCGCCCAAAATACCGAGCGCAAAGGTCTGCTTCTGCTTGCGGTACAGCCATTCGCCGCCGCCCAGCATCAGCGCTCCTAGCAGAAAGAAGGCAACGCCCTTCATATTTCCTGTAAACCAGTTTGAGTATGAGTATTTAAATGCGGCTCCTACACCCAATATAATGAGCAAAATCCCCAGCTTGTTGATCCAGTTCAAGCCTAACTTCATTTCAAACTGATTTTGCTTCATGCGCTTCTGCATCGTTTCTTCGCTGATCTCTTCTTCTCCGAACTGCTGGAACTCGCTTGCCGTCTGATGAAGCAATTTGCGCTCGGCCTCCTGAAACCGCCTGCGTTGCTCCATGATTCGGTCTCGTATCTCCTCTGAGAACAGTCGTAATCGGGCGACGATCTCGTCCTGATCTTCTTTAAGCTCATGCGTAGTTTGCTGAATAAGCTGGTCCACTCGGTTTTTAGCCCCATATTCAAAGGATGTCAGCCGATTTTCCCCTTCTGTGGTTCTGGAAGCAAAATAGGTCTCCAGCTTTTCACGCGAAATGCGAATCATATTCGCCTTTTCGCTCAGCATTTGCTCCGTCAGCGCAGTGCGCAATTTTCCATTTTCCTGCTCAATATGTCGTACTCGCTCTTCCAAGTGAATGCAGCGAGCCTGATAATCCTCGAACTTTTTTCGCAGAACCTCATTCTCCAAAATGATATCTGAGGCTTCATAGTCTGCGATTAATGTTTGATACTCCTTGAGCAGCTTGTTCTGTTCTTGGCGGATCGTATGTAAACGATCTTTAAAATCCTCCATGTTCTCCTCCATCGCTGTCCATTTTGGTAATCATTACATTTTACATGAAATTAAAAAGGCATTATAGAGACTATAGCCTATTTTGAGCGTTAAATTGGTGCTTTTACTTAAATTTTCTTCCAGTTTCATCATCACAAAAAAAGCAGGACGAATATACATAAGAAATAAAGCCTACCTTTTCCCTTCGCAAACATGAAACCCGCATGGATGTGTTGCAGAGTCATGCCCTTGATTACCCTGCCGAAAATCAGTATACTAACAAAAAAGCAAACGATATTATGCCTGTGAAGAGCATCCAACTCGGAGGCGTTTACGCCAAGGACCATACGTTAGCGTAGGATATGGCGATATGTACCTAAGTAAACCGGACCCGCCCGTTACAGCGGAGCAAAGTGGATTGGAGAGTCATGACATCTGTCATGCTGTCCGGTCAATTTGGGTGGCACCGCGAGATCAAAGCGCTCCTCGTCCCTTATGGATGAGGGCGCTTTTTGTATTTTTATCCGAAAAGGAGTGCGGTGTCATGTTGGATATCAAATGGATCAGAGAGCATCAAGAACAGGTTCAGACGGCAGCAGACGGCAAAGGAATACAAGTATCGGTCGCAGAGCTGTTGACTCTGGATGAGCGGAGAAAACAGCTGCTTCAGGAAGTGGAACAGCTTCGGCAGAAGCGAAATCAGTGTAGTCAGGATATTGGTGCGCTAATCCATGCTGGTAAGAGTGAGCAGGCCGAAGGAGCAAAGCATCAGGTCAAAGAAATTAACGGACAGCTAGATCTTCTGGAGGCCCCGCAACAGGAAGTAGAAGAACAGTTTCAACAGCTTTTGCTTCTGATGCCTAATATCGTATCGCCAGATACACCACGGGGGAGATCAGATGAGGATAATGTAGAGCTGGAGAGGGTTGGAACGGTTCCGAACTTCGGATTTGAGCCAAAGGATCATATGGCGCTTGGTGAGCTTCACAAGCTTATCGATGTCCCTCGGGGTGTCAAAACAGCCGGTACCCGTAACTACTATCTGACGGGAGCAGGGGTTGCATTGCATCGGGCTGTGCAGCAGCTTGCGGTGGATCTGCTGACTGAACGCGGATTTCAGTTGCTGGATGTTCCGCTGATGGTACGTGCAGAGGCGATGCGCAGCACTGGTTTCTTCCCGCTCGGACTGGATCAGACGTATCGCATCACAGGAGAGGATCAGTGGCTTGTAGGCACTTCGGAAGTGCCGCTGGTCTCGTATTACAGCGGTGAGATCGTGGATGTTACGGACCCGATTCGGCTGGCAGCCGTGTCCGTATGCTTCCGCAATGAGGTCGGCTCGGCCGGAAGAGATGTGCACGGACTGTATCGTGTGCACCAGTTTGCCAAGGTCGAGCAGGTCATCATCTGTGAAGCCAGCCTGGACGCTTCAGAGCAGATGTTTCAGGAGATTACGCGCAATGCGGAGGACCTGCTTCAACTGCTGGAACTGCCCTACCGTAAGATGGCTGTCTGTACAGGCGACATGGCGCAAAAAACCTACAAGCAGGTGGACATTGAGACATGGATGCCTAGCCGTCAAGCTTACGGCGAGACACATTCGTCGTCGCAACTGCTTGATTTTCAGGCGCGTCGTTCCAACATCCGCTACCGTAATGCGGACGGCAAGCTGCGATATTGTTACACGCTCAACAACACAGCGGTTGCTTCGCCCCGGATTTTGATTCCGTTGCTGGAGCATCACCAGCAAGAGGACGGTTCGATCCGTATTCCGGAGGCTTTACGTCCATATATGCCGCGAGGTATGGAATTTTTGCGTACTCCCTTGTTATGAAAACAGGAGTGCACTTTGAAAAGTAGTACCCCATGAGCAGGATTTCCCATTGTATCATCGCAAAAAAGACGAAGGACAAATATCCTTCGTCTTTTTGATGTTTCATTGTGTCATTGTGCTTCTGCTTCCCAAGCGCTGGCAGGGCCAAAGAATTCATAGTGGATATCCGAAGCAGGGATATTCCACTCCTTCAACAGGCCGTATACCGATTGCATGAATCCCTCAGGGCCGCAAAAGTAATATTGTGCGTTACGTTCCGGTATCACGGATTGCAACCAGGCCAGATCCAAACGACCTTCCTTGTGAAAAGCCTGTGCCAGCCGATCTTGCTCCGTTGGTCTGCTGTAACACCAACGAACTGCAGCCTGTGCATGTGTGGCGACCAGCTTTTCCACCTCATTGCGCAGAGCATGGTTATCTCCGTTGACTGCTGCGTGGACAAAGGTGACAGGCCGATGCGGAGCAGATTTCACCAAGGAAGCCAGCATACTGACCATTGGGGTTAGCCCGACCCCGCCGCTGATCAGCACGACAGGTCTGCGATCTGCCCGATCCAGCGTAAAATCACCCGCCGGTGCAGATACCTGAAGCACATCGCCCTCTTGTACCTGCTCATGCAGATATACGGATACTTTACCTGCCGGACGTGACTCTACGGCATCCTCGTGCTTTACAGATATCCGGTAGTGGGATTGGCCCGGTGCATCCGAAAGGCTGTATTGACGAATATGGGTATTATGTTCGCCCGGAATTTCCATTTTTAAGCTGATATATTGCCCAGGCTCGAATTCAGGCAGCACCTGTCCATCCTGCGGCACCAAATAAAAGGACGTAATTTGGTCGCTTTCCTTAACCTTTTTCTGCACAACAAAGCTCTTAAAGTCTGACCAGCCTCCCTGCTGCTGTCCAGCCTCCTTGTACATTTCAGCTTCCATGTCTATAAATACATTAGCGATCACACCATAGGCCTCAGCCCATGCGGCAATGATCTCGTCTGTAGCCGCATCTCCCAGTACGTCTTTGATCGCAGCGAGCAGATATTTTCCGACAATTGGATAATGCTCGGGCTTAATTCCCAAACTGCGATGCTTATGTGCAATCTGACGTACCACCGGAATAATTTCCTCCAGACGGTCAATGTGCTGTGCAGCTGCGTATACAGCATTGGCCAGCGCCCCTTGTTGACGTCCTTGCTTCTGATTCGCGTGATTGAATATATTGAGAAGCTCGGGATGGGCCTCAAACATCATCTGGTAAAAACGCTTGGTGATTGTAGTTCCATGTACCTCCAAAACAGGTACAGTCGATTTGATCGTTGCAATGGTTTGCTCACTTAGCATCTTTGTATCCCTCTTCTCTCCAAAATAAGATCAACAAAGGATGTATCAACATATGCCCCATTTGTTAATCCTCAATTTAAAGCAAGTATACCCAACTAAAGTAACCGTTTATGTGATTCTAGTCACTTTAAATTTGAATTATCCGAAAATGTCAATGACAAAACGCACATTTAAAAACAATTCCGATATAACTAACGTACTTTCCCCTAACAACAGTTTCACCATTCTAAAGACTTCAATTTATTCCACTTGTAAACGCTTCCAATTGGGATAAAATCGAAGATGAGGTGCCGGACAAGCCGTTCCGGCCCATCCTATCCGTGTTAAAGGAGGCAGATGATATCGTGAAGTGGATCCACAGCAGCAAATGGTTAGCCGCATGGATTTGTATCCTATTCGCAGTGGCCAGTGCGGGTCTTCAACCCGACGCAGCCCATGCCCATACAACAGGAGTTACGCAAGCAACCTACGGGACCGAAGTGAACCAGGCGCTGAATGGTTTGGACGTCGCCAATGCCGAACTATCCCTGAGCGCAACAGCAAGCACGGCCATTACGAACGGAACGGATTGGAAAGACACCGCAGGTAACCCCATTCAGGCGAACAGCGGTAATATCCTAAAAGTAGGTTCCACTTATTATTGGTACGGCGAGCACGCCGAAAACTGGAAATTTGAAAAAGTGAACGTGTATACCTCAACCGATTTGAAAAATTGGTCCTTCCGCAGCACTATTCTCACCAAGGATTCCGCCCCTGAGCTAAATTCGAGCAAAATCGAGCGTCCCAAAGTCATCTACAACAAAACCACCGGAAAATATGTATTATGGGCGCACTATGAAAATGGCACGGACTACTCCCTAGGTCGTGTAGCCGTCGCTACCAGCGATACACCCGACGGAAATTTTGCCTACCAAGGCAGCTTTCGCCCGCTGAATTACGAATCTCGTGATATGACGGTGTTCACGGATACTGACGGTAGCGGCTACCTTATTACAGCTTCCCGTAAAAATGGCGGCGCCAACGATACGATGGCGATCTTCAAGCTGACAGCTGATTATACGGGCGTGCAGTCGTTTGTTGGCTGGATTTTTGAAAATGGCTATCGCGAAGCTCCTGCTGTTGTGAAAAAGAACAACACCTACTACCTGTTCACCTCGCAGGCATCCGGCTGGTATCCGAATCAGGGCGCTTACGCAACCGCCAGTTCCATGACGGGAAGCTGGTCTGCTCTATCGCCCTTCGGTGATCCGGCGGCTTATGGATCGCAAATCCACTCCATCGCCACGGTTACGGGTAGCGCGGGAACCAGCTACATCTATATGGGCGACCGCTGGAACCCGCTCAATCTGAGCGACCACAAATTCATCTGGTTGCCACTAACTCTGAATGACGCCAACAAAACAGCAACCCTGAACTGGTACAGTAGCTGGGATCTGGATGCTGCGACAGGCGCAGTAATTCTACCGTCCCTTGTGAATCATGCACAGGGCAAAACAGCGACTGCTAGCTCAGCCGCATCCGGTTCTCCAGCTTCACTGGCGAACGATGGCAACGCCCAAACCTCGTGGAAGGCTACTTCCGCATCCTGGCCTGCATGGTGGCAGGTCGATTTGGGCAGTTCCAAGACCATCCGCGAAGTGGGTATTTCATGGTTTATGTACAAAGGATCTGAAGCGTATTACAAATACAAAATTGAATACAGCATGGATGGAGTCAACTACTCCACGATTGATCGCACAGGTAATACCACATATGGTTTTACCTGTGACAAAGTCAATTTTCAAGCTCGCTACGTGCGAATCAACCTTGTAAATGCAGTGCTATTCAATAATCCGAACAACTGGTATACCCCGACAGTGCATGAAGTCAGATTGCTTGGCAATTAACTTGCTTCATTAAAAAGAACATGACAGGAGAATCCCATATCAAATAGGCTTCTTCTGCCATGCTTGCTTTACCACCTGTTTCGTACTCATTCGCTCAACGTATCCGATTTACTGTGGTAAACACAAATTTATCATACCGATGCCGTGAGAATGAGTATTCAAACGGTATACCCGTATCCAGATAACCTACCTGCTCAATTTCTAAAACCGGATCATCCACACCACAGTCCAAATACTCCCAATCTAGCTCAGTCGACTTGGACGCGCGGATGGTACGATGTGAACTGACAATATTAAGGCCCAGCTCCTCCTTAATATGTTTGTACACTGAGCCGTGCAACACCTGCTCGGTAATACCGCTGATCAGCTTGGTAGGCATGTATGTGCGCTCTATCACATAGGGCTCGCCCTCTACAATACGCAGACGGACGACATGATACACAGGAGAATTGGCATCAATAAATAGATGCGCCGCTACCTCTTCAGATGGAAATTGAACGTCAAACGCTATGATTTTACTTTTGATTTCTTTCCCGCGCAGTACGTTTGTCAGCCCCAGCATTTCATTCACAACGACATTAACCGGGACATTGTAGACCGATTTGACGATAAAGGTTCCGTGTCCTCTTTTACGATTCAACAGCCCTTCCGACACCAACGTATCCAATGCCCGCTTAATCGTCATCCGACTTACCCGGAACTCACTGGCCAGTGAAATTTCATCGGGAATCGGATCATCACTGCTATAGGTCTTATCTATAATACGCTTCTTGACCTCTTGTGCAATCCGTTCGTATTTATTCATCTGTCTACCACCTGTACTAAAATTTGTTTTATGTCAGCATTTTACCAAAAACATCGGTAGCGCTGGTTCTTTTGGTTCTGCAGGCGGGGACATCGAGGTATTACGGTATAAGTAAGTATACCGAACAATATACTTTCTCACCAGCAGTATACAGAGTAACTTGGCACGGTGATAAAAAAAAGGCGGTCCAGAGGACCACCCACCACCTTAGAATCCGTTATTTTCGATCACTTGTTTGAACCAGTGCCCACTCTGTTTAACGGATCTTTTGCCGCCGTCCTGAAGATCGACAGACACAAAACCATAGCGATTCTTATAAGCATTCGTCCAGGACCAGTTGTCCATAAACGTCCATAAGTGATAGCCTTTCACATTGGAGCCCTCCAAGATGGCCCGTTGAACCCATTTGAGATGCTCACGGATAAAATCAATGCGATAGTCATCATGGATCATGCCGTGCTCATCCCTGAATTTTTCCTCGCCTTGAACACCCATCCCATTTTCTGAAATGAAGCATTCAATGTTGCCGTAATTCAGTCTGACATTGGTCAGAATGTCGTAAATGCCCTTCTCATAAATCTCCCAGCCCCGCATCTCATTCATCTTACGGCCAGGCATAGCGTAATAATCGAAGAATCGTTCCGGCACAAAAGGCGCATCTGGATTCGGCAGACTTTCGCGGGCCTTGACTCTGCGAGGCTGATAATAGTTAATCCCCAGCAGGCCCACCGTGCCTTGACGTATAATCTCCCGGTCCCCGTCTTCCATCAGCGGTACAAAGCCCTCTTGGCGCAACAGTTCCACGAGCAAAGGGTTAAATTCTCCCGTCACAGATGGGTCTAAAAAGGAACGGTTAAAGAACGCATCGCATATTTCAGCAGCCTGCACGTCTGCCGGGTGCTGACTACGCGGATAGGTCGGCGTCAGGTTCAAAATAATTCCGATTTTGCCCTTGTAGCCTCCCTCTTTGTATGCCTTAATGGCACTCGCGCTCGATAACAGGGTATGGTATCCCACCTGTACAGCTTTACCGAAATCCACTTCATTCGGATAATGGAAATCGTACAGATAGCCGCCTTCCACTGGGACAATCGGCTCATTATGCGTAAACCATTTGGCCACACGATCTCCGAATAGCCCAAAGCAAGTGTTAGCGTAATCTACGTAAGCTTCGACCGTCTCCCGGTTCACCCATCCTCCTTTTTCCTGTAAAGCCATCGGCAAATCAAAATGATACAAACTCACAAATGGCTCAATCCCCGCCTGATGCAACTCTGCAATGACGGCATTATAGAAATCAACCGCCTTCTGGTTCATCGCACCCCTTCCCGCTGGAAACAGACGCGACCAGGAAATAGAGAACCGGAAGGAGTTGTGACCAAGCTCTTTCATGAGTGCAATATCTTCTTTGTAACGGGTATAGAAACGGGACGTTTCGCCAGGTCCAACCCCGTCATAAAAACGGTTCGGCTCCTGCTCAAACCAATAATCCCAAATGTTCGGTCCTTTGCCGTCTCCCTCCATGGTTCCTTCTGTCTGGGTAGCCGAGGCCGATGAGCCCCACCAGAAGTCGGATGGAAAACGGTATTGAATGGTTTGCTGCTCGATATCTTTCATTTCGGTATGATTCACAGCTCTACTCCTCTCTCTTTTGCATGAATAAGCTGCTAATCCAGCAGCTTATTCACATTACATTCCAACAGTTTGATCCTTACCTGCAATGGCTGCTTGGTTAAGCTCCTCTTCCTGCTCTTTACGAACGTTCATCCGATCAATAAATTTCAGGAATGGGAACCAAATGACAAAAACGACAGCCATATTAAACAACTGCAGTACGCCTCCCATTAGAGATCCCGTAGCCATCATTCCACTAAAGAACAACGGCATCGTCCAAGGGACCTGTATTCCGTTAGGCGGTGGTACAAGCCCGGTGGACATCGCGAAGTAAGTAATCAGCGTAACGATCATTGGAGCAATGACCCATGGGACAAAAATAAGCGGATTCATCACAATCGGCAAACCGAAAATGACGGGTTCATTGACATTGAACAGACCTGGTCCAATGGCCAACTTACTGACCTGCTTCAATTGCTTGCTCTTCAGGAAGATCAGAATCGTGAGCACGACTGCCAGTGTCATACCTGTACCACCGATACCTACGGTATAAATATCCACAAACTGCTTGGTGATAATATGCGGCAGTTCCGCTCCTTTGGAGTATGCTTCATAGTTTTCAAGTGCCAGCGTATTCCAGATCGGCTCCATAACCGAGTTGATAATGATTTGACCATGAAGACCAAAGAACCATAAAAGCTGAACAAAGAAAATAGCAATCAATGTAGGGATAATGCCACTGCCCAAATGTACCAGCGGTGCCTGTACGGCATGATAAATCAGATCATGCAGGTTATTATGAAGGGTCAGTGTAACTACAACATTAATGATCAAAAATATGCCCAATGTAATACATGCCGGAAGCAAAGCGGCAAATGACTTGGCAACTGCCGGCGGAACGCCTGGAGGCATTTTGATAATAATGTTCCGCTGTGTCACTCTTCGGTAAATTTCACCAGCTATAAAAGCAACGATCATGCCAAGGAACATGCCTTTGGCCCCAATCCGATCCAACGGAATGACACCAGCAATCGTGGCACCGCTTTCTTGTGTCAGCACAAACGGGGTGAGCATCAAGAAGCTGACCAACGCGATCATGCCGCCGAATATGGGCTCGACCTTATAACTTCGGGATAAATAATAGCCGATCCCGACAACCACGAATAAGGTCATGATGTTCAGGGTCGCACTCGGCGCAATGTTCAGCAGACTGTTAAAAGTCGCATAATTACCGTCGCCCATCCAACCTTTTAGAAACGGCAGATTGATAATAACGACAATGATGGAGCCAAAAACTGTTAATGGAAATGACAGCATAAATGCATCACGCAGTACAGTAAGATAGCGGTTGTTGTTCAGTTTACCGGCAATAGGTATCAGTATCCGGCTTAATTTCTCAAACAAAGCCTATTCCTCCCCGCGAAGTGACTTGCATCAATAGGGTTGCAAGCTTTTCATGTCCTCAATTTCACATACTTATATGTTTCGTTATAAATTTCTGGATTTGAACAGCTCCAGCAATTCTAGAACCAGGTCTTTCATGGTAACCGTGGACATCAGATGATCCTCGGCATGCATCAGAAGGAGCGAGAAGGGAGTTTGGGTACCTCCCGCTTCCTTCTTAACCATTTGAAAATGGATATCATGTGCAGCACGTAAATCCTGCTTGGCTTGTTTGAGCAGTTCGTCCGCACCTTCTACATTCTCATTTCGGTATTCGGTCAGCGCCTGAATTACTTTACTGCGAGCGCTTCCACTATGAAGAATAAGTTGGAAACTAATCTGTTCTTCCGTCAGTTCAGCTATATTGACTTTATCCATTTTTGCGTTCCACCAGCTTCACGGCCTGTTCATAGGCTTTCTTACCGTCAACCATTCCGTAGGCCATCATGTCGATCACTTCTACGTGAATACCATATGGAGCTGCTTCCTTTTCCAGTTGTCCTTTCAGAAAACTCATTTGTGGTCCAATCAATACCGCGTCAGCCTTAGCCATGTCTTCTGCCGCCTGATCTTGACCTACTGCCCAAATTTCAGCCTCGTCCCCAATGGACTTAGCATATTCCTGCATCTTAGTAACCAGCAAACTTGTAGACATACCTGAGCTGCACGCCAGTAAAATTTTTTTCATGATTATTCCTTCCCTTCAAGGTATTATTGGATGTTAAGTACTAGAAAACGTTTACAGCGTAATTATAAATCCAGTCTTTTGATTTGTCTATACATTTAGGTTATATGTATAGACTTTTTTTAAAATGACACGACTTCTCCACTTTTTTTCTTAAAAATGAACGTGATCTCTTATCTTTAATCTCTCAGTAATAGCTGAAAATTAGAAAAATTTAGAATATCAAGAAACATTCCTACATTTTTATCGTCTATATTATGGAAGACCTTACGTATGAGGGTAAGATTTTCCGAAGCCCAAAGTTAAAAAATCAACTCATAAAGGAGCTTATGCATGTTAAAAAAGTTAGGATTAGCTGCATTGATTCTGGTTACTAGCCTCTCCGTTATTGGAACAGGCTGGGCCGCATCCAGCACAACAACCATTGAAGTTTCTAAAACTGCTCTGGATTACAACATTGCTCGCCCGCTGAGCGATGGTGCTTTTCATGATGGCTTATTGGCCGCTGAAACATCCGCTGGAAACCTTGTGTATTACAATACCAAAGGAGCAAAAGCTTTCTCACTTCCCGCCGAGCTTAAACCCGTTGGCGATTTTCATGAGCAGCGAGCCGTCGTCAAAAATACAAAAACCAATCTCTATGGGTACATGAACACCAAAGGAACACTAGTCATCCCTTGCCAATATACCGAAGCCAATTTCTTTTCAGAAGGAAAAGCCAAGGTCACCATAGCAGACACCAAAGAAAATGCAATTATAGATCGAACGGGAAAAATCCTTTCTCATTTTAAAGAAAATGTGGATTCAGAATATATATTTACGGACGGTCTGGCTCTTGCCTACGCCCCCAACACTGGCAAGATCGGTTTTGTGAATGCCTCTGGTCAACTAGCGATTCCTTATAAATACAAATACAGTCGTGGTTTCTCGGATGGCTTGGCTATTGTTCAAAATAGCAAAGAGCTCTACGGGTATATCAATACAGCAGGGAAAGAAGTCATTCCTCTTCAATATAAATCTGGCGGAGACTTCTCGGAGGGATTGGCCCCGGTGCAAAATACCAAGGGGAAATGGGGATTCATCAATAAACAGGGGAAAGTCGTGATTCCCTTTAAATTTACGGATGCTCAGAATTTTAGTGAAGGCCTGGCGAGTGTGAAAAATGCAAAAAACGAAATCGGATTTATTGATAAAAACGGAACGCTGGTCATTAAATATCAACTTAAATATGATGTTACCTCTCCGTTCAAAGAAGGCTTTGCTTTAGTCGGTAAACAAACACAATCATCCGTCTCAGACGGCAAATTTGGCTACATCAATCGTCAAGGGCAACTGCTGACTAAACTTGAGTACAGAGCGGAATCCTCCTCCTTCTCCAATGGCTATGCTGTTGCTTTTATCAAGCCAGGCAAAGCTTTCATTGTATCTAAACATTCCGTTTCAAAATAAAAAAGACGACCCCGGAAACAGATCGAGTGGATCTGCTTCCGGGGTCATTAAATTTCCAATATATCGAATATAATTAGTCGTGTGTGTAGAATTTCACTCCAGGCAGATCTGCTGCCACCCACGAATAGTTAATGGTGTTACTGTTATAATTCTTGGTCCCCGCCTGAGCAACCTGTACTTCTTTCAAAATCGTAATCGATGAACCCTTCGGTCTGACAACGACTACATGACCATGTCCATCCTCTTTTTTGATCCCGATCGTAGGATACCCGAGATTAGCTCTTTTTTGAGCATCCTGAAAGGTTACAGAGTACCAGCCCGGCGCTTTTTTATTCAGTAAAGCATCAGCCATTTGATTGGCTAAGCCGCTTGGCAAGGGTGCTGACATCGCAGACATCACGTCTTGAGCGAAAATATTACATTTCGTTCCACCTACTGGCGAATACTTCTTGTTCGTTTCTACCTTAAAACCGTCAATTACAGATGCGTAAGTACTTGAACTTCTAGCCATTGAAATTCCCCCTGAATATAAGTTGTAGAGGAAATGACGGAGTCGCTTGAACATCTGAATGGCTCCACATTCAATTGATGTTGGCCTCAATTCCCTCTCAACTATTAGGGTGATTTCCGGCTTACTTTAACAACGTAATACAACAGAAAATGGACTATATTTTTCCTGTGGAAGCTTATCGGAGTTTCTTTAAGGGTGCGTACAGATCTGAGTTGAAAAACTGCTAAATATTCTTTTTGTTTACAAATTCGACAAGAACAAATCTTTTAGACTAATTCAGAGAAAAGTTGGAAGTTTACTTAAATACATTTATAAATATTATTTCAAAAGCATCAGATGTCAGTAGATATTCTGGCGGGTGATCTATATGAGGCCTAATTGCTTAAGTTACTTTATTCTATCAGATTTAAATAAATTTGAAAATTTATCACAACTTAAACTTCTGCTACAACAGATTAATAACTGCCTTACAAATTTAGAATCGTTGAATGAAGGTGATCAGAAAGTATATAGTAATATATTTCACAGAAGTGAATATGGTAATTTTATTATAACTTCAAAAGCTTATTCCAACTTGGAGTTTAAGACAGAAATAAGCTTTTGAAATTACTAACACTTACTGCTCGTAAACCGCATTCCCTAGCTTATCCCAAATTTCTAGTCTACGCGTTTCTTTAATGCCATTTGAATGGTTGATAACCAAAATGTGTGAGCTAATTTGGGGAAATGAGTTGCATCAGCCAGCGTATACGCTCCCGATTCATGAAACTAGATTTTCAAGACCCTTATCATCCGATGATAACTATAGTAAGGGTGTTTGTATATATCCCATCGATCCTAGGCATGAACTGCACGTTCTCCTCACTTGCTGTTTTTTGATCACCTGGTCGATACGCTCGTTCGGTCTACAAGAATGTGTTTTTTAAGAGCTAGCTTATGGACCAAAGTTCAAAAAATAATTACACACCTTATTTATAACATGAAATTCTAAATAACATCTATCCTCATATTCATGAGGAATACGATCGAAGTGACAAAACAGTCTCAATAGAGTTACATTTCATTTTCTCAACAAAATATCTTCTTGACTTTGGATTAGGACTTCTCGGCGAGCTCTTTAGGTAAATTCCTTTTGCTTAAATGCCTTCCATAAGGAACAAATATAATAAAACTCGATATTAATAAAACTGCTGTTACTGAAATTATTGCAAGGTAATTAACACGGATCGCCGTTAAGTCAATAAATTTCAAACCATATAAAAGTGCTATTCCTACGATAAAACCTATACACACCCCTAGAACAATATATAATACAACTTGTGTTAATATAATTTGGACTATTCCTTTACCTGTTACTGATAAATTTCTCAAAATTGCGAATTCTTTTCTTTTAGAGTACACATTGCTAATAAGAGTGCTGAATACTCCTAGCATAACACTAAGTAAAATAACAATTATTACAGTGATAAAAATAGCCCATCTTTGATAAAAGGATTTGTTAGATTGTTCTAAAGAGTTCGTCAGCGTGTCAACTTGGAGCCCCGCATACTTTTGCTTCAATTCTTCCAAAGAGACTACCACTTTATTGGGATTAGGATCTACTGTAGAAATAAATACTCGTTCTACTATAGTGTAATTGGTTAAAAAGTTCGGTTCTCCCCAATCTACATAGGCATCTGCAAAAGTCCCTGGCAACTGATCATAAATGCCCGCAATCTTCGCGAAAACTGTAGATGTATTGGTGGCATCTTTAAAATCTGGATATATATTGATTTCCATTGTCTCATGAAGGTTTAAATTATGTTCTTTCGCTATTTTTTTTGTAATGATGATATTATTCTCCTGAGTCTGTGTAATATGAGGTAATAACCCCTGATTCGCCATTTCATTTAAATCTGTAAAACTATAAACAAAATCGGTCTTTTTATTATTTTTTATAAGACTGGCTGAGTTAGCTACACTTACAGTACTTGCTCCCTCCACGCCAGGAATCTGTTTTATATCTTTCACTAATTTCTTGTAATTCTCATTCAGGTTTTTTCCTGCTCGATTGGATATAACTATATTGGTTGGATATTGTGACTCAAGATAAGATTGCTCATTATTCTGAATGGTCTTCATTAGTGAAGCGCCAAAAATAGTAATGACCATTGTAACTGCAATGATAAGTATAATAAATGTATTTTTTCTGATTTGAGGTATTGTATTTTTAACAGCAATAAAAGAATAGTTACCTAGAGATTTTCGGATGGGCAACAGGGTAAAAGAGAGCAATTGAGGAAGATAGACAGGGAATAAGAGAAACAAACCGACCATAGTAAGTATAATAGCTACTGCTATGCCTAATGTCTGCGTGTCCCCACCATTCATCATGACCTTTGCCCATATCATCACAACAATCCCGGTAATACAGAATATTTTCCCTGCTTTACTTAATCCTTGTTTAGAAGTGAACTCATTTTGTTCATTATCCTGCATAATTTTCAAAGGTAAGATTTTTGTACTCCGGTAAGCTGGAATCAGCATAAAACATTCTACAAATACCATGCTAATCAGTGTAGTTACTAAAGCGTACCCATGATTAAATTGAGTAGTTGCAAGTGATTCGGAAAATATTTTTTGTAACCCTTGTTGGGAGACCGTGTTAAAAATTAGAGAGACGATATAACCCAAAGTCGCGCCGCATATATTGAGTAAACTGCTTTGTAATAATATTATTTTAAATAGATCGGTGGACTTGGCTCCAAAAGACCTCATTACAGCAAACTCATGCTTGTACTTATACATAAAAGCTTGTAGATTGGAAATAATAATCAATGAAGTGACTAATAGTATTAAAAAAGATATTGTAATAATTAGAAATCTAAGAGACTTCATATTTTTTTGTAAAAAAGGATCCTGTTCAGCAATGTCAATTCGGAGTTCCTGATCTATCCGATGAATAGAGTTTGCAAGCTCATAGTTATCGGTTTTCTCAGCAGTCTGAATAAGTACATAAGTTGCTTCATTAAGAATCCCAGTTTTTTGAAATTCTATTTTTTTCAAAGTCCCCCACGGTACAATTAATATGGCTGAAGTTGTTCCGCCTGAGTTGGAATCAGCTATTATCTCCTTAATAGTAAATTTTTTATTTTCTAATAATAAAGTTTTCCCTTCAGTCAGGTTCAGAGTTTGAGCCAGTGTCTGGTTAATAATAACTTCATTCCCTTGAATATTGCGACTGAAATGGTAATGGCTTTTAACAAGGGGATCATTCCCGACGCCTAACGTATATAATGACGAATCTAAACCATCTACATGTAAATGGTTTATAAGAACACTTGAAGATTGAATAATCTCCTTACTTGAAATGATTTGATTTAAAAGAGATTTATTTATTACTTTATGTTGTTCAGGGTTGTATCCTACTGACAGGTTCATATTGCCATAAAGTTTGCTCATCTGGATTTCAAGAGATTTCTGAGCATTACTAGAGAACACAGCCATTGTTATGATCAAAGTGAACGTTAACATTATACTCAGTATGGATGAACTCGTGATAAATTTATTAACACGAAAAAAACGAAATGCTAAACCGATTATTGAATTTATCATAATGTTTTCTCCAAAATATTTTTGAATTTATACAAAATTTGATCCAGATTTTGTTGTTCTTCTTCTTTCTTATGAGTGTCAATAATTTGTCCATCATGAAAAAACAGCACACGATCTGCGTAAGAAGCAATGTTAGCATCATGTGTAACGATAATCATACTCTGATTCATACTTTTTTTCATATCTACTAGTATATTCAAGATATCATTTGATGTATTAAAATCCAGATTTCCTGTTGGCTCATCTGCCAGTAAAATAGGAGGCGACATAATAATTGCTCTTCCGATAGCTACACGTTGTTGTTGGCCCCCGGATAACTGCGTAGGCCGGTGTTTACGCCATTGAAGAAGCCCAATCTTAGTTAGTATTTCTTCAACAAGAGCTTTAATATATGAATCGTTTTTACCTTTTAGGATCAAAGGTAACGCAATATTTTCCTCTACAGACAAATCCTTTAATAAATGAAATGATTGAAAGATAAAACCTATTTTATTACTACGGTATAATGTAGCATAAGGCTCTGTAAAAATATTCTTCTGTATCACACCATTTAATAAAATCTCTCCTTCATCTGGGGCATCCATAGCTCCCAATATATTAAGCAAAGTACTTTTCCCTGAACCGCTTGTGCCCATTACCGCTAGCATCTCATTTTGTCGGAGATCAAATGTCACATTATTCAAGGCAATAACTTTACTTTGTAAACTTGAATAAGCCTTGGACAAATGTTTAACAGATAAAACAGGTTCATTCAATATAAACATTCCCTTCACTGTTATAGAATTTAGCCTGTGTCATATACATTTCGTAATATAACCCTCTTTTTTCCATTAATTGTTCATAAGATCCTTCTTCTTCAATCTCCCCTTTGTTCATAACGATGATACGATCAGCAAATTTAGTAGGACCCAGCCTATGTGAAATTGTAATAGTTGTTTTATTTTTAGCTAATTTGTGAAATATTTCGAACACTTGCAGTTCACTTATTGGATCTAATGCTGAGGTAGGCTCATCAAGTATAATAAGATCTGCATCAGTTATAAGTCCCCTTGCTAACGCAATTTTTTGCCACTCTCCACCAGACAATTCAATTCCTTCTTGAATTTCTTTTGTTAAAAACGAATCTAGTTTATTATCTAGTTTCATTACCTTTTCTCTTAAATTAACCTTTTCCAAAACACTAAATAAATATGGATCATCATCTAATTTTGATAAATCACCAAAGGATAAATTTTCTCTTAGTGTATATTTATATTTAGTATAATCCTGAAAAATAGCTGAAACTATTCTATATAGCTTTACTTTACTTATTTGTGTTATATTTATTCCGTTTATTTCTACAGATCCTTCATTAACATTATACAAACCTAAAATACAATTCGATAATGTACTTTTTCCCGAACCATTATATCCGACAATTGATATTTTCTCTCCCTCTACTGCTTTAAAAGAAATATTTTTAAGAGCGGCTTCTTTTGAAGTTGGATAAAAAAATGTTAAGTTTTTAACATTTAACTTTTCAAATCTCTCTAGATTATTCTCTTCATATTCTTGAGTTTCTTGTATATAAATTCTTTCTGTATTCAAACTCAATACTCTTAACAGCGAAGTATTATAAATTGCAGTCTCATAAATAGAGCCAATATTTCCACCTATTAATCCAAATATACTCTGAACTGATGTAACTGCCGCTAGCAGAGCCACATAATCCCCAATTGATAGCATATTTTTATTAATTTGATTAATAAGGAGTAATGAAACTCCTAAACTAGATGCTTGCAAAATAAAAATTGCCAAGATGTTATTTTTGAATTCCCAAAACGCTAAATTTAAGGTATTCTTTTGTATAACCTTATATAATCGCTCCCATTTTTTTATCAAAAAATCACCAATAACGTATACTTTAATTTCTTTTATCGAATTTCTATTTATAAATAAACCAGAGGTAAAGCCTACTTCTCGTGAGATCGAAGCAGTTGAGCTATTATTTTTATATCCTTTTGATTTAGTCATAATTATAATTACTATGCTCGGGAGCGTCGATATAAACAAAGCTAAAGGCATTGTCCAATGTATTGTAAGTAATATTCCCAATACTCCAAATAAAGATAGTAAGCCACCTATTATATTAATAAAATTTTGTATTACCTTAACTCCATTAGTCGTAATAGAAATATCCGCTAAATTTATATCATCATAAAATTTACTATTTTCAAATTGATCAAATGGTATATCTACTATTTTTTTAAAAAGTAATCTTTTTAAAACAAATTTGACACTCTCAGATATCTTAGCAAAGATATAATTTGAGAAAGAGTTTAAAATCGCAGAAATATATTGCAACAAAAACAACAAAGTTGCAAATTTAATTGCATTCAGAAACATTAAATCATTTGTACCAATAAGACTTATAGAGTCAATTGTTTTTTTGTTAAGTATAACTAATGCAGGGGGAAAAATTGATATAAGTAATGTAGATAAAATGAAAGTGATGCAACTAAATGGGTTTTCTTTATAAATTAATCGAATAAAGTAAATTTGACTTTTGAAAAATGTTTTAAGTGACAAACTCAACTCTTTTCTCATATTAATTCATATTTAGCAATGTATTTAGTAAGGTTGCTTTCTGATAGATACCCTTTATCAATAACTTTTCCATGAATGTCACTTACCACAAAAAATGGAAATGCGTTAATTTTCAAGGTTCTTGATAATGTCTGCGCATCTACAAAAAAAGTATTATCTTCATAAAGATATTTAGGCATTCTCACGATTTCTTCATTGGATTTATTCACAACAATCTTTAACGATTTTAATGGTTTAAATAAATTCAGTATCTTTAGAATTTTATTACATTCCTTGCAATCAGCATTTAGAAAAAATAATACTTTTATTTTCCCAAGCTTGATCTCATCACGAATATTTATACTTTGACCATTAGTTTTATGCATATTTATTCCAGGTATTTCCTCCCCGAGCTCAATGCCATGTTTAACCACCTTGTTATTCTTTATTTTCTGTATTATGATTAGTAACATAAGAGTTATTATGCTAATAATAATCAAAAGAGCCAATATTATTTCATTTTCAAAAACCACAGAGATTCCTCCTTCAAAATTCGTCTAATACCCTTCTAATGAGAATCATATTAGTGCCCCATAATAAAGATATAAAAATAACTATACAAATTTCTAACTGCCCGTTCGTTTCAAAAAAAAAGTTTAGGTTGTTGCTTTTGTATATAATGCTCGGTATAAGACTAATTAGCAGTAAATTAGCTTGCAATACCCCCCCAAATCCATGCCTAGATTTTATTAATTTACCAAAACAAGAGCAATTTGTATTGTCGTTACTTATCATTGCACTAATATGTGTGTACATAAAACACAAAAAAACAGCCATACAACCCGTTAATATTATTAACTCATTCCCTTTTATAATAAGGAAAATAGAAAGTACTATTTCAACGATTGGAATTAATAAAGCTATAAAACCAAGATATTTTATCGGTAAGAAATTAAATTTTTTTAAATCATTTGTTGTCTCTACAACAGAAAACAATTTGGATAACCCAGATATCAGTAAAACGATTCCAACTCCCACACGGAAAATCAACGAAATAATTAACATTTTAGTTCTCCTCTAAACTTTATAATAGACGCACCTTTACTCCAAATAAAATTATTATAAAAAAGAGAAAGCTGATGTTAAAAAAAATAATTTTCAAAGAACCTTTCTTAGGAACTTGTAACGGAAAGCAACCGCAGTTATCATAATTAAAATTCTTTAAAGATCTGAGATTAAGAAATATATATAAAAATTGCAAGCTAACACAAAGGAGTATCTCTCTTAAAGAATATATCCCAAAAATAAAATATAAAGATACAAATAACTCTAAAACAATTAAAAACGGCGTAATTAATGATAAAATTTTTTCGTTTTGAATAAATTTGTATTCATTCAAAGCCCTATAAAAAAAATATACTTTTTTGACTTTACTGATGCTAATTTTAAGATAAAATAATCCAATCAAGAAAAAAACAATTTTAATCATGATGTACATCTAATGCACCTCATTAATTTTAATTCTAATTTCAGTTATTAATCCTTTTAAACTTAAATCAAGGAAAAATTCGTCATCGAAGTTAAAAATCTCCTTTGTTATTTGATCAGATTTATAATATAATGATGGAATATAGGTTAGTTTCATATCACTAATTATATCTTTTATCTCATCAGAACTTTCATGAAGTGATTCAATTTTAAAAAAAATACATTTCTCCTTTTTTAAAATTTTATGATATATTTCTTTGAATATATCTATATCATTATGCGCTTCTTTCTCTGATATTATAAAAATATAACCCGTGTAATTTTTCTCAAGTTTATTCAACTTTCCAATTTTTTTTAGAAAAAAATTGTTTGAGAGAATTTTTTTGACTAGAGCCAAATATATAAAAATGCATAAAATGGTTATAATTATTCTAATATTTTCCATCATAATTTTACTCCATTTTAATTAGTATGATCATATCAGCTCTTGTTTAGCTGATATGATCATATAACAGTATTATGTTATTTATAGGGGATTTATTATTTTTTAAATTTTGAAATTATCTTAATCTTAACACTCGTTTGAATCAGAACTGCAGGCCTCAACTACTTTACAAACCCTAACTTCTTGAGGAAACATCTGAACGAGTTCCATTCTTCTTTTTGTTGTCTTATATGCTCCGGTTTTATCAAAAGTCGCGTTTTCGGTTCCCCAACCGCACTCTCCTTTGATTAGGTGCTGGCTATCACCACAACTTACAATTTTAGGACTAGTATATTGCATTAATATTCCTCCTATTATTCCCTATAAATAACATAATAGTCTTATACTAATTACTGAACTTATAATCATAAAGAGTTTTCCACAGTTCAATTGTTAACAAAACCCAGAAATTGTCAGAAACTGCTTTCCCATTTCTCCATTCTGTCAGCATTTCTTGCCATTTAACTTCCGTTACTAGATCTAACTCTGTTATCATCTTTGGTTGACATAAACTTTGATATATATCACCCCAATTTTCTCTAATGCTTTTATAAGTATAGGCTAGGTGTGTTGTTTTATTTAATCTGTTGGCTATGTCTTCTGTAAGCAAGTCTCTCAATGCTCTTCTTAGAATAAATTTGTTCTGATAAAGAGAAAAAGTAAATTCTCCAGGAATCCTATAAATAAATTCAACCAACCTCCTATCTAAAAAAGGATGCATGAGATTCACTCCTGTTAGTCCTCCTATAGTTCGATCCATAAATAAATGTGCTTTTGAATTGTTCATTTGAAGATATAAATATTTCTGATGAGAATATTTTATTTTTTTACTTTTTTCAAAACCTATTTGATTTGTTAATTTTTTCGGAAAAATTGTGTAGTCCAAAAAATTATTAAATGCAGATGTATTCGTAGCAACAGAATAATTAGTAATATAATTTAACACTCGTTTAATTTCCCCCCTTCTCAACAAGTCTCTCGTTACATACAATGAACCTGTTAGTAATTGGTCTCCTGCATAACCAGTTAATACATTTCTGCTTCCTGCTTTAGCAGCTTCATTTACCAAAATAAAAGTAAATTCAAATGTTAGAGCACTCGTATGTGGCTCATAAGAGAAAGGAATACCTCTAGGAAAGTTATTGTACATTAATTGACTATCAAATCTTTTAAAATTCCCTTTATCATTATATTTGTCAAGTAACTTACATATAAATGAACTCTCATCACATTCTTTAAGTTCATCGAAAACAGCGCTCACAGACGATATCATCCTATTTTTGTTGTTTTTATCACTACAAATAATTTTTGAAGCTGCATAAATAGAAGTAGAATCTAATCCACCACTTAGCATAATTGTATTCTCACTGCTGGTTTGTAACCTCGATTCTACAGCTTTAAAAAAAATACTTTTAAACTCATCTATATAATCATCTACATTTTTAAACTCCACCTCATCATTCAGATCTGATAAGTCCCAATAAAGCTTTTTCTCACTAAAATCATTATTAAACCTTATGTAGCATCCGCTAGAAACTCGATGCACTTCTACATATGGGGTAATCTCACCGTCTACAATCCCATCATATTTCACAAAATCAAAAAAGTAATTTATGTTAATATTTTGGACGTTAAAAAATCTTTTTAACAGAAACATATCATTCGCTAAGATATAACCATCTTTACCTTTTATCCAAAAAAGAGTCTTCACACCCAAATGGTCTCTAATAGCATATCCTATTCTTGAACCTGTATCATATATAATAAAAGAAAATTCTCCAACTAACTCCTTAACAAAGTCTATACCATTAGCTCTATACAATATGCTGATTAAATTCAAAACGGATATAGAACTTCTCAGCTGGTATTTATGAACCAAATCTATTTTATTATGCAATTCTATATCCCCTACGATAAGTAAATCTCCGCACTTTATGAAGCTTAGTTCATCTTCTTTACTACCTGCCCATAAAAATTCACCATCTTCCCATTTAAAACTACTATGTTTAACTTCAATGCCAAATTCCTCTTCAATCTCTTTTTTTATATCAATTTCATTATAGTCGCTCTCAGAGAAAAACATACGAGCTATGAACCATTGCAAAGTTAATCACCCTTTTCTATATTCTAAAGAGCTTAAAACTATTTTGTACTTATTTGTTTCAAATTCACTGTCTAATATATTATGATTTTTTCTTATTAACCAAGCATGGGCCTCTAATGGGAACTTTCTTACTCCAACCACCATATCAACTTCAATCCCATATTTTTTTCTAAGTCTTCTATATCCTAGAAAAGTCTTATGTATACAATCCGCTTTTCGAGGATACCAAGCACAAACAATATCAAGTATATCAAATTCTAAATTAATTCTGTCAATTTTATCCTTTAATTCAGCTTCTTTTAAGTTTATTTCTTTATAGAAAGAATATTTTTTTGAGTATTCAATAAAAATCTTGTTAAAACCTTTCCTACGTAGTTTCAAATCGAAAAACAAAAGTAAAAATGAGAACTGAAAAAACAAAAGTGCTTTTCTAACTTTTTTGTTACTCAGTCTACATCACTCCTAACTCCCTTAACCTTAATAAAAAAGTGTTTAAATCGCTCTCAACTTCTTCTGGTTTTACCTCAAATTGCGTACAAATACTCTCAATTATATCCTTTTTATCGATGTTATTAGTGATCTTTTTCCAAAATAATGAAGATATATAGTCTAATGCATAAAACTTATTATTTATCATATCTATTAATAAAATATCCCCTTCTTCTTCATAAATAATTAAATTTTTATTTTTTATGATTGACAATAACATATCCTCCAATAAAATCTAATTTTATATTAACATAGTAAACTAAATACAAAATTTTGTAAACCATAAATCCAAATTCCGTTTATTTTTGACAGCATATGGTCACATCTATCATTCTCCTTCAATAATTTATAAGCTGAACTAAAAATGAACAAGGGTGGCAAAGAACAAAATCGCTAATTTTTCATATATTTAGTAAGAATCTATTAGAAGAAACTACACAGGTATGAAGCAAGACAAGAAGTTTTTCATCCAATTTACGCTAATTAAAAACACACTTTTGCCGTTACCGTTGTGATAAAAACCTCAACTTAAAAGAAAATATTCCTCAAACTTTAAAAAAACTAGAGGATGATGCTATGCGACTAAAAGCTGGCGCAATAATAAGGAAGGATCGAGAATATGTCTTTTTTCGTCAGTTCTCTGCGAATGCGAATTAGTTTAACACGGTAGATTCTATAAAATGAAGCTTTTCCATTAAGTAGAGATTTCCGATGTTCAGTAATAATAACCTTGTTATTTATAAGAGATGACACTCATTCGTAACTATAATTATCGAATAATTGAGTGAAAAAGCACTAAGTAACGACAAAGTAGGTAGCCCAATTGTGTATTAATAGAAAAGGTATTACATAACTACTTTTTTGAAAAAAATAATACATCATAATCCATCAAACAGAGAAGCAGTAAAGAGAAGCCAACGAGTATACAAGTCTTTTATACATAGTAAGCCCTTTCAGATAGCCTCAAAGACCTCTCACTGCTCATAAAAACACATCCCCATGCTTATCTCGGATTTTTAATCTGATCACTTCGGATTACCGTTTGAATGGTTGCTTACCAAATGTACGAAGTTTTTCCAGGACCATGGTTTGAGACAGTTTATATTGATTTAGAAAAATAACGGTGATCGTGCAGAAAAATTCCACATAAGATTAGCCACTTATTCTACCAATTGTCCTCGCTGAATTTCCGCGTCGTTTACTATTGTGTAATCTAATAATTGCAGTCCCTCTTCACTTACCACTTTGGGAATTACGGTTTCAGAAGTAACTGTATATTTAGCCTGTGTAAAATAGTCTGTAATCCCCACCATTAAAGCAATGCCGATAAACAGCACAATCCATTTATGATTCTTTTTCATCATTTGTACCTCTCATTCTTCACTGCGCCCGTTCAGCCACTTGAACCAATGGAGCAGATGACTGAATCGGTATTCATGCTGCAAAGCATACGTCCATACTTCAGGCTCTTCACCGGGTTCCTTCCAGACGAGCATGGAAAAGTGACCCTCTTCCTCGCTTGCAACCGACAGCAGCGAAAGACGATCATCCCCGAATCGGTATGGAGCCGATTCCACCCAGTAATTCCGCATATCGCTGATCCAGCTGCGAAACTGCTCTGTACCTGCGATCCGCAGCACCTCATCCGGCAGGAGCAGGTGCTCGTCGATGTCCTTCCAATCCCCCGCATATCGGTACCGCGCTGCCAGCATGGGACTGAGCGGTCGGGTTTTACCCGGGGCCAACGTAGGCATATAGGCGACGGGAACGACCGGACCGATACTCTGGATAGCATAAGACCGAGCTTCCTCCTCACTCATTCCGTAGGACATCGCCTCCGCAAGAAAATGGTTTCGTCTTACACCAAATTGATGCTGATACTGTGACATCTCATCCTGTAGCTCCAATACCATACCCTCCACTGTATCTGTTCCGATCATTCCCAAACACCTCTCATTCCAAAATATAGTTGTGCAATTCTCGTTGCGCTCGATACTTTGCCCAATTGAATTCAGACCAAGCCGATTCTTCTCTCGTCATGCTCGTCAAACGGGCTTGTAAAAACTCATCCAGCGCTCCATGTTCCTTACGGCTAAAGTCAATCAGCAGCGGAATCGCGTCCGCCGATAGCTCACTCAAATATTCCTTATCTATCACCGATGTCGTGCGATACCGTTCGAGATTATTTTCAGCAATCCGTATATCAATGCCCACATAGTTCACGACGACATAGGCGACCAGAGCGAGTACAATATAATATTTCGCCAACGGCAGTTGACGGAAATGAATGCGCATTGCTGCAATAAGCAGTAGCAAGCCCAGAAAAATCATAAACGCGTGTACCAAATAGCGGGTGTACGTATAGCCGTATGCTTCTTCGTACATAACCAGCCGGGTATATCCCGAATACAGCATCACACCCGAACAACCCACGAGTATGTACAGCAGGCCGCTGTTCATTTTTTGCACTATACCTGAGCCAAATTCAGTCCACTTCAATACACTGATCATCAGCACAAAGTTGATACCTGTTACCATAACCAGCTCCCCGAATCCTCTTCTCGCATATTCGGCATACGAGGTTCCTTCGGGCAGAGCACCTTCCCATGCACCAAACAAATATCCGAACTGCAACACGACGAACACAACATACACCAAATTCATGACAATCAGCACCGTAGCGGTAATTACAGGATCAAACTTGATCGCAACCGGCTCGTGGTAAGGTACTGTTGATGACTGAGTTTCTCTCTGCGTATTACGCGGAGCAGGCTGTACAAATCCCCACAAGTAACAGAAGAAACAGAAGGTGAAAAAGCAGATCCAGATCAGCCGCGGCAAACCACTCCCAAAGGTCAATGTGCCAATCCATTCGGGTATGCCAGATAACAACTTTTCGAACATCCCGTCTGCCGAAGCCAGCAGAGATATAATAATGAGTAGCAACGGCAAGGCAATAAGTAGACCGATTATCACTTTACCCAATACACGCTTACGCTCATCCTTTACATTCCGAAAGGCTGCCGTCTTAAACATTCGAAACGGAGTCACGATATGGCGAAAATTTTGATAAAACCAATGGCTTAGCGCCTGACCGATAATACCGGGTTCTGACCAGCCATGCCTTTTCTCCCCGAACAGCAGCACCATATGTACGCTAATCAGAGCAGGTATCGCCAGCGCATTTAACACATATAGGATCGGATTATTGAACAGCACGTATGTCAATGCCAGCATGAAAATGATCACAAACAGCAAACGCCCTATCCATGATTTGAGCTGGAAACGATCTCGATTAAAGGCATACATATAGGCGTAAAACCCAATAACAAAAATTGGCATAGACACGCCCAGCCCATGTCCGAAGAACAGATATTGATGAACCAGCGCCAACACAATTGCGCCAGCAAAGGCAGACAGAAACGACGTTTTCGGCAAAGACGTTCCATTCATCTTGTCATGCATGATAAATACCTCCGCAAATATGCTTTATAACCCTTATTGTAGATGATAAAATAAGAAGATAAAGAGAAATTAATTCAAACAAAATTTCCTATTTTATAAAAGTGGCTACGCTTTTAATCAAATATAGGGGAAACGGAGCAACCTTGAATGAAACTCCATGCCCAATTTTTACGACTTCACTCACACGCAGCTGACGACAAGGACGAAAACCATACTATAGAGACGACGCTGGATGAGCTGGCAGCTATTTTTGACTGTACTCACCGCAACGCCTTGATGATCATTCAGAAAATGGAGCAGCATGACTGGATACAATGGACTCCCCGCCGAGGCAGAGGCCGCCGCTCCAGTCTGCGCTTCCTTATTCAGCCGGAAGACATTGCCGTGCAATCCATGATGCAAGCCATAGACCGCCATGATATCAAACGCGCGCTGGATGAGATCCGAGTTCATTCGCGCTCCTCCACCATGCAAGAGCATTTGCAAGGCTGGCTGCTAAATTATTTTGGGCACCACGCGGAGGTGCGCAGTGATCAGCAGCAGATCGACACGCTGCGTCTGCCTATTCGCCAGCAACTTTATACGCTGGACCCGTTGTACTTGAACTGGCTTGCCGAGTCCTTCGTATCCAGCCACGTCTTTGATGGCCTGGCCCGTCGGGCGAACGAAAGCGGCGAGATTTTGCCGGGATTGGCGCACGCTTGGGAGGTGGACACCACTCGTACACAGTGGACTTTTTTCCTGCGTAAAGAAGTGCTGTTTCATAACGGAAAAATACTCACCGCTGAAGACGTCGTCTATACCTTTGAGCGACTGAGTCGGGCCCCGGGAAGGAGACTTTACCATTTTATCGTCCGGCAAATTCAGCACGTCCAGGCGTTAAGTCCGACGATGGTACGTTTCGTACTAAAGGAGCCAAACGAGCTATTTCTATCCTTCCTGTGTACCAGCCGGGCTGCGATTGTGCCGCGTGAGCTTAATCAGGTGGGTGAAGCCGCCTTTGGCATCCACCCTGTCGGTACAGGGGCATTCAAAGTCACGGAAATGAACGAGAGCCTGTGTACACTGGAGGCTTTCGCACCTTATTTTCAAGGCCGAGCTCATCTGGACCGAGTGGAAATTGTCCAACTCCCGTGGGCGACTAAGCTGGAATCGCCGGATACGGAAGACACCGCTTCTTCTTTTCACATTATCCATAATCCCGTATCGGCGGGAGATACGGATACCGCATGGAGCCAGATTCACTCAGCGGCTTCGGTACGCAAATTTATCACATGTAATACACACAAGGATGGACCGCTGCGTAACCCAGAAATACGTGCCCGCATTGTAGCATGTCTGGATCATCGCTCCCTTCCTCCAGCAGTAAATTCATCTAACGATTCTTTTGAACCACTGGCGGCACTGCAAATTGCTACCATTCCCGAGTATAAAGCGGACGCAGACCGGGTTGCGGCTCAGCTCGAATCCTGTGGGTATACCTGTAACATCGTGGCCGCATCTATGAATGAATTCAAAAGCTCATCTATCCGTATGGAGTCAGACTTAATCATCTTTTCTCTCTTTCGTGACCGTGATGAGCAATTACGCCTGTTTGACTTGTATCTGAATGTATCCGGACATGTTGAGCCTCATAGCCGTGTGGATATCGAAAGACTGCTGCGTGAAATTGCACGGGAGGCCGATCACACTGTTAGGGCGCAGCAATTTGAACATATCGAAACTCGGCTCATGGATGAGCACCAGCTGCATATTTTATATGAAAAACCCGTTCAGACGGCCTATCTCCCTTCTGTGCGCGGCGTATCTTTTAACAGTCAGGGCTGGGTGGATCTGCGTCATGTCTGGTTTCCACCTGCTGTACCTCCATCATCCAAGCCTTGAGCCAAGCGGTCCATTCAAGCGCATCGGATGACCAAAAAAAGGTATCCTCTTTTCACAAGAGGATACCTTTTGGGTTACGACAATCCAGACCTTTTCAAGTAGATGCTTCAAGGGATGAAAGCGCCCATCCCCCCAACCCATGACTGTGGACATCGCTAGGATCTTCCATAGGAGGGGTAACGGGTGGAAAATTCAACAGGATAAAAACATTAAATGCGAGCAGAGAAAAAACGATCTTTTTTATCATGGATGTACTCTACCTCTCCAAGTAAGTTTTTATATTCCTCTTTGTCCTGAGAAGTGGCAGTATGCCGATACTTTTCAAATAATCCTACACATTTGATGGTGACAGGATTACCATTCAGCACGACGGAATAAGAAAGGCTCTCAAGCAAGAATTTCATACCTTTGGTATAACGGTGTTTGTTGAGATCATAACAAGCCATCTCTGCCAAAAATCGTGCATAGAGATCTGCTGACATTTGCTCCGTATAAGTGCCTACCTTAACATGCTGATCTGCAAATGCCTCAATTTGTTTTTCAAAACGTTGCAGTACATGGTCTACATTAAAATCATAACGGTTGGCCGCTACCATAATTTTATGTAACCCCACGAGAATTTCGCCTTCGTTTTTTTCCAAATAATCTACATACTGTGGAATCACATCCAGACTGCCGGACATCAACTGGTATAAATACCCGTTGGCCTCAGCCCAGTTGCTACAAAGGGCCTTCAAACGCCGAGCTTCTTCCGTATCCTCTTGCACCCAGCTCAAATCAGAGTATAGGGATACAAATTCCAGTGCCTTCTGATAATCCCCGCGCTCATCCCACACCCCGGCACGCAGCACGTAAGAATATACAATATACATAAACAAAGGACCCTTAGGTTCCTTGCCACGCTCCGGTCTTCTGGTATTTCCGTATTTTTGCTCGTATTGTACCTTGGCTTTTTGAGCCATTTTTTCAGCATACCATTCTACTTTATCCCAACGCCGCAAGGAGGCATAGGTATTAGCCAAGTCTCTTAAGGCATCCAGTTGGTCTGCTTCACCCAGTCGGTCCACAAAGCTTTCGAAATGTGTGGCTGACCATAAATTTTCGTCCTGGTCATCACCAACGGCAATCGTAAATAAACGGTATTGGCAGAGCGCCAGACGCTCTGAATGTTGGTACTTCTCACTTTCCGAAACATTTTTATAAATAATTGCAGCAGCCTCGAGCTTACCTTCGCTGAATAATTCTTCTGCTGTCTCAAACAAAGCTGGGGCGTATATGAGATAGTCCATCATAAACTCCACGACTTGCTTAATACAATCCAGTTTGTTCAGCTCTGCACAGCGATGCAAAAAGGGACGAACCCGTCGCCAATTCGGTGCCGTATTCCGTATAAATTCATCAATGTATAACTCATAGAGGCTCCCTTCTTCAAGCCCCATGCCTGCACCAATCCTATCCAACAGCAGCATCGCAATCGGACGATTACCGTTAATAATGGCACTGATCGTTCCTGCATTAATACCTGTGTTCTCCCCAAACTTACTAATCGTAATTCCTTCTCGTCTGATGTACTGTTCCAGCTCTGCGCGAATTGTGGTTGTTTCCTTCAAACCAGGCACCCCCAGGGATTACTTGCATGATTACAATACAAAAAAAGAAAATTCCCGTGAATATTCCCTTAATTATACAAAAGAAAGCTCGCTTAGCCAACCGCTCCAGTAAATTTATATCAAAAAATTCAATAATTCTCCGAATTGCCGTATACTACGGGGAGGTGAGCCGAGCAGCTACACCCAATCGGTACGCAGGAAAGGATACGACAAATGGACAACACCCCTACAGCAGAACAAGAAATTGCACAATGGATGGTCGCGCAGATCCGTGAAGTGGGCACCCTGAAACAAGAAGATGCAATTGCATATGTACGCTCTAAGTATGGAGAGCAGTATGTGTTTATAAGCGAGCATGGTCATGTATCTCTGGAAAAAGACATCAAAAAAGCATTTCGCAAGCTTCATGGTGGCAGAATCGCCTGGGATCGTGACGGATTTCTCTGGGCCTGGACTTAACAAGCAAAAGCATCTGCCCTAGGCAGGTGCTTTTTTAATGATTTATCCATATATCCTCTGAAGTCGGTTAATTTCTTCCTTCACAAACTGTCGGAGTATTACAGGCTCCACAACTTCAACCCTGCCAATCCAATCCATAGCATCGCGGCAGGCCGCTTCATAACTATACATGTTGACCGTTAGAATGAAATGAGTGCCTTCCTGTACAGACTGGATGATTTCCATCCTTTTCGCTATGATTTCCGCTTGCTTCTTATTCGTTCGGATCAGAACGGGATAGTATTCTTTCTCTGCACAAAGCTGCTTAAACGCGGTTTCTTGTCTCATCCAATGATGCTCCAGCGAAAAATCCTCCGGAACCTCAAAGACTTCCGCAGACGGCTGAACCTCCTTGATTCGCTCACACTTAAAGGTCCGAACCTCCCGCCCAACTTCACAGAAGGCAATGAGGTACCAATCTCCTTTTTTCACCACAAGTCCGTAGGGATGCACATGACGGGAAGAACAGATTCCGTCAGCTTTTTCATATTGAATGTTTATTTTATGGGACCCCCACACCGCAGCTCTTACGGACTCAAGACAAGGAATGGCTATACGTTCCGTCCACCACGGCGTATCATCAAAATAAAACCGCGCTTTGGCTTTCTTAATATCGGACTGATACGAGTCTGGCATCGTCTGTTCCAGTTTGAGCAGAGCATTCTTTAACTTCAAACCCGATTCCGTGGGCCCGCCTGTATAAATGCCCATCCCTGTTAAATACAACTGAATGACATCCCCGCCATTCAACTGTTTCAGGTTCGCCGTATAACCCTCCATTAAATAAATTCCGCCCTTCGGGCCGGAAGCGGTAACAATCGGAACGCCGGCTTCAGCCAGGAGGTCGATATCCCTGTAGATGGAGCGTACAGAGGTTTCCAGTGCCAACGCCAATTCCTTGGCTTTCATTCTCCCTCTAGATTCGATACATAATAAAATCGCGATTAAACGATGCAGTCTCACAATCATTCCTCCACAATAGATGGTTAACCCGAATTGAAAAGATAATGCAACGATTGTTGACACCCTGTTGGCAGTAATAGGTGTGTATCATAGAAGTAAAGGGGTGTAATGGATGATGAATATTGGAATATTGGGGACGGGATTCGGCGCGTATCATGCCTCACTGTTAAACAACCATCCCAAAGTAAACAGAATCACGGTATTTGGAAGGAACGAAACCAAGCTACAAAAGCTGAAAGAGGAGCTAAACGTAGAAGTCACACAAAATATAGAGGATATTCTGCTGGACCCAGACGTGGATATCGTCGATCTATGCCTGCCCTCCCAGCTGCATAGGTCCTATGCCGTGGATGCGCTGAAGCACGGTAAGCATGTATTTTGTGAAACACCGGTTTGCTTTGATCTCGAAGACGCTCTTCTTATGCAACAAGCTGAGAAGCAATATGGCAAAAAGATTCTGGTCAACCAGTTCATTAAGTTTGATCCCGCCTATACCTATCTGTATGAGGCATACCGCCAACAGAAATATGGGAAGCTCGTCTCCTTATCTTTGAAAAGAGAAACGCCTCCTCTGTGGGGGGATCTTGGACTAAACTCCATTCCTACTCAGTTCATGATTCATGAACTGGATTTATTGACCTGGCTATTAGACCCCTGTGATCCATATACAGTCTGGGGTACAGAAGTTACCCATCCTGAACAAGCACAGGTTCGGGCTCACTTTCAGCATCGGGATACATTCACAGAAGTCATCGCCTCATCCCACATGCCGGGAAGCTACTCATTCACAGTGGCCTATGAGGCTTATTTTGAAAAGGCCAAGCTGGTATTTCATGAAAGCGACGAAAACGATCTTATACCTACCGCATTATATGAGTATACCGCATCGGGACAGCAAAAAATCAACCTCGAATCTGCCAATCCATATGAAAAAAGTTTGGATCATGCACTTGAATGCTTTGGCGGACATTCGGAAAGCCTGATTCCACTGGAATCGGCTGTACAAGCGCTGAAAGTGGCTGTTGAGATTAAAAGCAGACTGGGGCAAGCCCAGCGTTAACCCCGTATTTTTTCTTATGCCTGTTCTTATCTACGGAAATCAGCTTCCTATAAGGAAGCTGTATCCGCAGGCAAGGAAACTTCGTCCGCGTAGTTCGTTGCCATAATCTTGGCTACCCCTGCCGGGTCGGTCGTCTGCCCCAACGCCCACATCATTTTCGTCACCAGCGCTTCCGTTGTCATGTCATACCCCGGAATAACGCCCTTCTCCAGTACCTTTTGCCCCACTTCGTAAATCGTCAAATCCCCGCCCTCATAAGGACATTGAGTAGTCACGACAATACTCATACCGTCCTTCATCAGCTCCTCGATTTTGCTGATCAGGCTTCTTTCTTTAAAAGGAACGCCACCCATACCAAAGCCCTCAATGACGATACCTTTATAGCCCAAGCCCTGAATGGCATCGAAAATCGCCGGATTCGTACCCGGAATCAGCCTGAGCAGAAATACCTCCGAAGCATACCCGTCGTTGTATGGGTGACGAGCGGTACCGCGATTTGCAAATACGCCCTCCGTATAGACCACCTTACCGTTCTCCACGAGTCCGATATACGGATAGTTAATACTCTCAAAAGCATTATAGCTGCGTGTTCTGATCTTCGAGCTGCGGCTGCCGTTAATAATTTTGCCGTTAAACACGACAAAAACCCCGGCCACCTCGCCACATGCGGTCAGGAATGAGTCAATTACATTTTTTTTGGAATCGCTGTGCTCCGCCAAAATGGAAACCTGCGAACCTGTCACGACGACGGGTTTGTCTACGGTTCCCAGCATGAAGCTCAAGGCTGAAGCCGTATAAGCCATCGTATCCGTGCCGTGTGCAATGACAATACCGTCGTATTGATCGAGCGAACGATGTACCATCCGGGCGATAGAAGCCCAATCCTCAGGTTGTGTATTTGTGCTATCAATGCTCATCAGATTATGGGCATCAATCTCGCAAATCTCCTTCAGCTCCGGAATTTCCGCCAAAATATTTTCAGCCGATTGGGTCGGTGTCAGGCCGTTTTCCTGATAGGAGGAAGAAATGGTCCCTCCGGTATTAATGAACAAAACCTTTTTCATATGCCAATGTTCCTTCCCGATTACATCTTCACTGTATTGTTCTTAGAATTTATCATGAATAAGTGTGATAAGCTACTTTGCAATGGAAAAGAATTGGTGATATGGGGGCCAAAAAAGCACGACAAACAAGCGCGGGCTTTCCTTCCTCCTGCGACTTGTCTAACGTGCTTTTTACTATAGGTGCAATACTCTACAGCGCTGCACATACCTATAACCCATCTACGTACTTCTTATGGGGATACAGGCTGCTCCTGTGGCGCTCTCTGTACCAACGCTTTGCCCAGAAACTGCCGTGTCCGTTCTTCCTTCGGATTGGTGAAAAACTGCTCGACGGGTCCCTGCTCCACGATCACGCCATGCTCCATTAGTACAACCCGATCCGCTACATCTCTCGCAAAACCAAGCTCATGTGTGACAATAATCATCGTATTGCCTTCACTCGCCACCTTTTGAATCACGGACAGCACTTCATCCACCAATTCAGGATCAAGTGAGGATGTCGGTTCATCGAACAACAACACCTGTGGATTTAGTGCTAAAGCACGGGCAATCGCAACTCGCTGCTGCTGTCCACCCGAAAGCTGGGCAGGATAATAAGTCATACGATCCTTTAACCCGACCTTTTCCAGAATGCCTTCACTGATCTCTCTCGCCTGCTTACGATCCAGCTTTTTCACACTGGTCAGACCAATCATCACATTGTGGAGTGCATTCAAATTTTTAAACAACTGATATTGCTGAAATACCATTGCCGTTGCCATCCGTAGTCCGAGAATGTCCTTTTTTCCCGCCTTGGCGGCATCGACCTTTACACCGTCAATTTCAATAACACCACTGGTCGGCTGTTCCAAAAAATTAATGCTGCGCAGCAGCGTGGACTTCCCCGATCCGCTTGGGCCCAGGATCACTACGACTTCTCCCTTGCCTACCGTCAGGTCTATGCCCTTCAACACGTGATGCTGTCCAAAATGCTTATGAATTTGATGAAGTTGAATCATACCCTTACTCACTTCTTTCGTAAATTCGAATACGCTTCTCCAGCACGACAAGCCCGCGCTCAATAATAATGCACACCAACCAGTAAATCAGAGACACCGCAACATATACCTCAAAAAAAGCCAACGCTCGCGCGCCCATAATTTTAGCCTGTCCCATCATATCGACGACACCGATCATAAAAATAAAAGACGTATCCTTCACCGTACTGATCAGCGTGTTTCCCAAATTGGGCAAAGCGACCGTCAACGCCTGCGGCAATACAATTTTGAGCATAATTTGTGTTTGGCTCATACCGATGGAATTAGCAGCCTCAAATTGTCCCCGGTCGACTGAATGAATCGCCGCCCGGAACGTCTCCGACAAATATCCTCCGAGGTTCAATGAAAATGAGAGCAACGCAAACAGCTCGGGCGGAATGACATAGACATTGAATTGCTGTAAGAATCCATACTCGCTCTGGAAATAATACAGAAACTTGGGTATTCCGTAATATACGAGAAACAGCTGCACAATGAGCGGTGTTCCCCGAATGTACGAGACATACAACGTAGACAATGGCGCCAAGACAGGCACCTTGTATATTCGGATTAAGGCCGTAGCTAACCCGATGATCCCACCCAGCAGCATGGACACAAACGCAATCCATAAGGTCACGGGGAGATACTCGACGATCTGGGGAAGGCTTTTCAGCATATAATCAAGATCAAACAGCTTTTCCATAGGAACCCCACTTTACCCTTTACATTGTTATTACTGAGGAATAAATTCTCCACCTGTCCACTGTTCAGACAATTTTTTCAGTGTTCCGTCCGCTTTCAACTCTTTAATAATCGGGTCGATTTTAGCTTTCAGCTCTTCGCCCTGCTTATCCTTTTTGAACACCAGGTTGATGTTATCGCTTTGCACCGGCTCGCCCACAGCTTCCACCTGCAAACCTTCCTTCTTGATCGTTGCCGCCGCCATAACCGGATCATTCACATAAGCGTCCACTCGGCCATTTTGCACGTCTTGAAGGTTATCGGACGAAGTGCCTGTATCATTGTATTTTAAAATAATTTTATTCCCATTCTTCGCATTATACTGTTCCAGCAACTGTGTGTAGGAGTCGCCTACCGAGGCTGCTACCTTCTTGCCTTCCAAATCCTTGAGGGAATGAATATCCGTTCTACCCTTTTTCACAATAATAACCGACTGAGCCGAGAAATAGGACTCATCCGAGAACAAATACTTCTTCTCACGTTCAGGATTTTTGGCAACTTCATCTGCGATCATCTGAACTTTATTCGAATCCAGGGCAAGGAATATCGCATCCCAACCCGAAGGTACAAATTCAATCTTATACCCGTCCAGCTTCTTGTCGATCTCCTTGACTACTTCCACATCGTATCCGGTCAGCTCATTTTTATCATTCGTAAAGGCAAACGGTGGGTAGTCATTTTGTGTGCCGACATAGATGACCTTATCCCCCGATGCCGCATCCTTCGAGGAACATCCACTCAAGGCACCCGTTAATAACACAAGAGATAGGCCAATCGCTGCTACCAAAGCAGATTTCTTCATATTATGACATCCCCTTTTTAATATCCAAGTAATTTACTATGATTTTATATTATAACGGGTTATTCAAATAATACAACAAGTAAATTTCATATTGATTATTTAGCTATATGTTGCACAAAAAAAGGACCCTTGCGGGTCCACTGTTATCCATGAAGCGGAAAACGCTCTGCTGGATGTTCCGGCAAAATGGACGAGATCAACCGTCGTACAGCCGGATGAGCAGATTCAAAAATCTGATCCTTCTCATCACAGCGCTCGATCAATCTCCCCTGCTCCATCACAGCAATGCCATCGCAGACAGCATAAGCTGCCCGAATATCATGCGTGATGAACAGATATGACAATCCAAACGAAGATTTCAGTTCTCCCAGCAGGGATAAAATGTGCATCTGGTGAACCATATCCAGACTGCTGACGGACTCATCCAGCACGATCAGCTTTGGTTTGAGCGCAATCGCCCGTGCGATGTTGATCCGCTGCAATTGTCCGCCGCTGAATTGATGCGGATATTTAATCCGATCCTCTGGCTTGAGGCCAACCCGTTCCAGCAGGCTTTCGACTGTTCTTTTTTGTTCCTGCACCGATAACCGTTCGTAATTGTCCAAAGGCTCCCCAATAATCTGCCCAGCGGTCATTCGGGGGTTTACAGCAGAGTAGCAGTCCTGAAATACGACCTGCATATCCCGTCGCAGTCCCCTGAGGACCTGGGGACTCGCATTATAAATGTCCTGTCCCTGGAACAGAACCTGACCCTCCTGCGGCTTCTCCAGCCCTAGAATAACCTTGCCCAGCGTGCTTTTACCAGCTCCACTGGTTCCAAGTAAGCCCAGGCAAAATCCACTTTCTATAGTAAGCGAAACGTTAGCCAACACAGGGGGACGTGGTTCAGAGCGGCCCAGCCATTTGCGCCTTCCATAGCTATGGGTTACTTCCTTCACTTGTAGCATGCGCATTCGCTCCCCTTTTGAAAGTGTGACCGTCGAACAGGCGACTAACCACCTACCTGATTCATGCCCCGAAGGGACAACTTGGGTCTGACATGCAGCAGCATTTTCGTATATTCATCCTGCGGGTGATCGAACAACTGATGGACCTCAGCCTGCTCAACAATGCGACCATGCTGCATGACAGCCACTTCATCCGCCAATTGGGAAATGACGCCCAGATCATGCGAGATCAGCAAAATGGACGTATTGTATTCCGTACGCAAGCGATCCAGCTCTCTCAGCACCTGTAGCTGATTGACCACATCAAGCGCCGTCGTTGGTTCATCGGCAATAACCACTGCTGGCCGCAGGCACATAGAAATGGCGATCATGACCCGTTGCAGCATCCCGCCACTCAACTGAAACGAATAACGCTTCATCAGCTTGGCTGGATCGGGCAAATTCATATTTTCCAGAGCCGTTATGGCAAGCTCATGGGCCTGTCGTTTGGTTAATCCGGTGTGCGTGCGGACCGTTTCCATAAACTGAGCTCCGATCGTATACACTGGCGTAAAGGCACTCATCGGATTTTGCATAATAAACGCGATTTCCTTGCCCCGAATACGGCGCATCTCCTCGGCCACCATTCCGTTCAGCTCACGCCCGTTCAGACGGACACTACCTTCCACGTCCATCGTCTGGCGATCCAGCAATTGGAGCAACGCTTTACAAGTCACGGTTTTGCCGCTTCCACTCTCGCCGACAAGACCCAGAACTTGTCCCCTTCTCAGCTCAAAATGAGTTGGCTCCAGCAGAGACACCGCTCCTGCATCGGTTTTGAGCTTCACCTGTAAGTCGCTGACCTCCAGCACCTTCGCCCTGTCGTCCATCGTTGTAACTCACTCCTGTTTTACTGACGTTTGGCAATTCCGTATCGATCGGACAGCGCCTCCCCCAATATATTGAAGGCCATCACCACCACCAGAATCATGACCCCCGGATAGATCATTAATTCCGGATGGCTGCGGATGTATCCCGTTCCCTCATGAATCATCGCTCCCCATTCGGGAGTCGGCGGTTGGATGCCCAAACCGAGGAACGACAACGCGGAAATATCCATGATCGCCCAGCCCATTTCCAGCGTACCAATGACCACAATCGGCCGCAGCACATTCGGAATAATATGCCGGCGGATAATGGCTCCTGAGGAGGACCCGCTGATCCTTGCGGCAGCTATAAAATTCCGTTCTTTCAGACTGACGACCATATTGCGGCACATTCTGGCATAATACACCCACTGCACCATCATTAATGCAAGCAGCACCTGCATGAGGCCCGGTCCAAAAATACCGACAATGCCCAGCACAAGCACCAAATTCGGAAACGCCATAATACCTTCACAAAACCGCATCAGCACACTATCGACCCAGCCGCCCACATAACCCGCAAGCGACCCGACCACAACGCCGATGCTAAGCGAGGACAGGAAAATTAAGGTTGCAAAGCCTAGCGAAATCCGTGCGCCATACAGCAACCGGGATAAATTGCACCGACCCAAATGATCGGTTCCCAACCAGTACTCTTTGGAAGGTCCCTCCAGCTTGTGCAGTAAACTGACTTTAACCGGATCATGGGGAGCCAGCCAAGGAGCTAGCGCCATAATAATAAAAAGAGCAGCCAGTACGACAGAGCAGACCACGATTACCTTTTGACCTTTGAACATTGTACGCAATCTTATCATCACCGCTCTGCTCGTCCCTTCGATGAAATTCGGGGGTCCATATACAAATGCACCAGATCAACGAGCAAATTGCATACGATGAACAGGCATGCCGCCAAAAACACATAGCATTGTATGACGGGAATATCCCGGTTAAAAATCGCCTCCACAAAATAACGGCCAAACCCGGGCCATGAAAACACCTGCTCCACAATAATCGTTCCGGTCAAAAGTTTGCCCAGGTTCATACCCATACTTGTAATCAGTGGAGCAATGGCAATTTTCAGTACATGCTTGAGCATGATCACCCGCTCACGGAGTCCTCTAGTTCTGGCATACTGCACATACGTTTCCTGCAGCTGCTCCAACACACTGGAACGCAGCAGGCGCGTATATAAAGCAATCAGAACCAGCGACAGGGTTAACGTGGGCAGCACCAGATGCTGCCACGTTCCTCGCCCCTCTACAGGGAGCCAATCCAATCGGACAGAGAAAAAGAAGATTAACAAATATCCCAGCCAGAACTGGGGAATAGACGCCCCAAAATATGAAATTCCTCGACTAAGCATGTCAATCCAGCCATTTTTACGCATCGCTGCTAGCACGCCCAACGGGATACTCACTAGAATAGATAGCACCATACTGCTCACAGCCAATTCAAAAGTGGCGGGCAGCCGAACTTTGACCTCATCCCATACCGGCTTGTTGGTCAGATACGAAGTACCAAAGTCCAATTGACTGATTCTTTGAAGTGTATGCATATACTGCGTCAGCAAAGGCTGATCCAGCCCGAACTCATGTCTTTTCTGCTCCAGAATCTCTGGAGTAGGATAAATATGAGCAGCCGTCAAATAGGCCTCGGCCGGATCAACTGGTGAAATATGAATCAGTGCAAAGGTAACGAGGGTGGCAAAGAGAACAATAGGAATGACCGCTACCATTCGCTTCCCGATATAGCTGATCATGAGTTGTCCTCCTATCCTGTAAACGAACGTTACCCTTCGGTTTTAACTACTTCCCGATTTCAAGCCCACCAAACGGATTTTCATCCCGGTTGGCCGGGAATACAAAGTTCGTAATCTTTTTCTGATACACTGCCGTTTTCTTAATATACGAAATAGGCACAATGGCAGATTGCTCCTGAAGCGTCTTCAGAATCGAAGCATACAGCTCTTGGCGCTTGGTTTCATCTGTCGATGAGAGCGCCTCGTGTACTTGCTGATCCAGATCTTTCTTCATCGGAAGGGCGCTCAGCGTCTCGGAAATTCCGAAGCTCTTCTTGGCAATGACGTTAATAAAGGAATGCGGATCATAAGGCGCACCGTAGTTATACCAGAAGTACAGATCAAACTGATTGGATCTAAGGCGCTTAACTTGAACCGTCAGCTCCAGTCCGGTCAGGTTCACTTTGACACCCAGTTCTCCCCATTCGGCCTGAATGGTTTCAGCCATCGCCTTTTGGATTGGATCGGTTTTATCAAAAATCAGCTCAAAATCCAGCTGTTGTCCGTCTTTTTCCCGTACTGTACCGCCTGCGGGCAGCTTCCAGCCAGCCTCATCCAGCAACACTTTGGATTTTTCCACATCATAGCCAACAGGCTGTAGGTTTACATTCGTATACGGATAGTTTTTGGATAAAACCGTATCCGCTTTTTCCTCCAGCCCTGAAGTCACACCTTCCACCATTGCCTGCTTGTTAAAGCCATGCTGGAGGGCCAGACGTACCCGAAGGTCTGCCAGCTTGGGATTGGACGAGTTGAGCAACAGACTTCTTGTTCCGACAGGCTCGGACAGCGTGGTAACATACTGATTCGTGTCGCGAAGCTGTTTGAAGGCATCCAGACTAATGACACCCTCTCCATAAATCAGATCCAGGTCGCCTTTTTCAAAGGCCATCACACGGGTTTCGCCATCGGGAATGATTTTTACCGTAATTTTATCTACCTTCGGTGCAGTACCCCAATAATTCGGATTACGCTTAAAGGTTGCATACTCATCTTGCTTGTATTCATCCAGCATCCAAGGCCCTGTACCTACAGGTTTCTTGATTCCTTTGGACGTATCTCCATCATCCGGGAACCCGGCTTCACCCAGAAAACGGAACGGGCGAACGACAGACAAATCCTGAAGCACTGGGTAGTATGGCTCTTTGAGCGTCATTCGGAAGGTGCTGTCATCTACAGCTTCAGTTTTGTCGAGAACGCCTACTATACCAAGCCAGCTGTGCGTTTTCTCATTTTTCATGATAGCGTCAAAGTTCTTTTTGACAATGGCCGCATTAAATAGCGTCCCATCCGAAAATTTCACACCTTTGCGCAGCTTAAACGTATATGTCTTACCGTCCTTGGAAATAGTCCAGGATTCAGCCAAAGCAGGCTCCAGCTTGCCTCCTTGCTTGTAGCTGACTAACGGCTCATAAACCATGGATTGTGCAAAAAGTTGGGAAGGATTGTATACATGAGGATTCATCGTACCAATGTCACGCGGCCACGATAGCGTGATCGACTTTTCATTGGCAGCTCCGTCAGTAGAGGTGGATGCAGGTATGTTCTCCTGCTTTGCGCAGCCCAAAACAACGGATAATAAGAGGAGCGCCACCAACATAAGGGTAGCAGTCTTGCGGTGTCGAACGGACATCAATGTATTTCCCCTTTTCTATATATGTGATAATGATTATCATAATCATATTTAGAATAGGTATCACGCTCAATTTTGTCAACACTATTCGACAAGCAACCCTCTTATTTCTTTTGAATTTGTAGAATGAGGATTTTGAAAAATCCTAAACTTATGGCTTAATTCGCCAACGCTTGAAACAGAGTACGCGTGTACTCATGCTGTAACAAATCTTCATCCCAGTCCTTAAATATTTCCACGATCTCCCCCTGAACCATGACGGCAACCCGATCACAAAATGAACGAGTAGATTGGAGATCATGAGTGATAAATAGGTAGGACAACTGATGTTTCTGCTGCATTCTCTTAAGCATGCCCAGCACGGAAAACTGCGTTGTCGTATCCAGATTGGCGATCGATTCATCGAACAAGATTATATTCGGCTCCACCGCCAACGCTCGGGCAATACACACCCGCTGTTTTTGCCCGCCACTCAGCTGCGCTGGGTATTTTTCCAGACTGTCAGCCTCTAATCCTACCGATTCCAATAGAGACAGACAAATATCCAGCGCCTGCGCTTTTCGCTCAGGGAAATAGTTGTGGATTGGCTCCATTAAAATATCTCGAATGGTCATACGGGGATGCAGCGAGGATGACGAATCCTGTACAACCAACTGGATTCGCTTGTACAGCTGAACACCCTTCATCTTTCCGGTGTGAATGGGCTGTTCATCCAGCCAAATCTCTCCTGAGGTCAACGACTCCAGCCCCAGAATACATTGTGCCAGCGTGCTTTTGCCACTTCCACTTTCTCCAACCAGTCCAAGACATTCTCCTTGTCGTAGCTCCAGACTCACCTTCTTCAAGGCCTGTTCGCTATCTTGCGTGCTGAACCAACCTTTTCTCCGTTTGCGGACAGGGTATGCTTTGGTCACATTCTTCAATTCCAGCATCACTGGTGCATCCTTCCTTCCGGGCTCATCTCCAACACTCGATCTGCTATACGGCTCATACCCTGGCGATCATGTGAGATCAACAATATGGTGAGATCAAAGTCTTCTCTCAACTGTTGCAGCAATGCCAACACCTTGTCGCGGTTGATCACATCCAGCGCCGTAGTCGGCTCGTCGGCAATAAAGAGGCTCGGACCGGAGCTTAGCATGGCAGCCAGCAGCACCCTTTGACACATGCCTCCACTTAGTTCAAAAGGATATGACGACAAAGTATGCTCAGGATCTGCAAACCCTACCTTGCAGAGCAGAGAGCGCAAATAGGCCTCCCGCACTGGAGTAGCGCCTCCTCTGGCTATTTCAGAGGCACGGCTCAGCACCTGCCGCATCCGTGACAGCACGCTCAGTGGATGGACTTGCTGTGATGCAGTGTGGGATGGGGTAGCATCAGCGTGCCCCGGCTCCATCTGGTCGTGCGGCATCCAACGCCGCCCGTGCAGTCTAAGCGTGTCCATCAGCTGGGCGCGGACAGTCCGGATCGGATTCAACCCGCTCAGCGATTGTTGAATGAGCAGGGCAATATCCTCTCGGCGCAGCCTTTGCCAGCGCCGTTCCTGGAACGGGAGAATGTCTTCCCCGTTATAGTAGATACGCCCATGCGTAACACCGATACCTGGCTCCAGCATGCCTGCGATTGCGTGAGCGGTCAGGCTCTTGCCGCATCCGCTCGGTCCAGTCAGGGCCACAATCTCCCCTGAATATATGGAAAAGCTCACATCACGCAGCAGTGGTTTGCTCCCACTTCTGCTTGCTCCTGCGCCTGTGCGGCAGATTTCCAAATGTTCCACGTGTAACAACGGTTTTCGCCCTGCCACTTGTTCTATCGTATCCTTGCCCCCAAGGGCTGTTTGATCCTCCACTATTTGGCCGCCCCCTTTTCCGAAAAGCGGTCGCCCAAAAGCTGGCAGGCAAGTACGAATAGCATAATCGCCAAGCCCGGGAAAATCATGACGTGCGGAGCCACCTGAAAATATGAGGTGGCATCATGCAGCATCACGCCCCACTCTGGCTTGGGCGGCTGTACACCCAGTCCAAGAAAGGACAGCCCAGCGATCATCAGCACCACGCGTCCGATATCCCATACCGCATAAACCAACAATTGCGGCAACGCTTGTGGCAATACATAACGGCTCAGTATACGTACGTGTGAATTGCCGGATAAACGGGCATACCGAACGTAGTCCTCCTGACAAGCTTTTTGAACCAGACTACGGATATATCGGACATAGCCCGCCCACCGTACCGCAATAATGGCAAGGGTCATGTTAACAAAACCCGGACCCAAAATACCGACAATTGCCACTGTTAAAATAATATCAGGAAAAGCCAGTACGCCGTCGATTCCTCGCATAACCAGCTGGTCCACGCGTCCGCGCACATAACCAATAAGCAACCCTATAGGCAGACTGAAGCACAGCGTAGCTACAGTAATTGCACATGCGATTAGCACGCTCGTCCGAATCCCGTAAATGAGCCGTGATAGCACATCCCGGCCCAGATGATCCGTACCGAAAGGATATTTCCGGCTGGGTGGTGCCAGACGGTTCAAAAGGTCCACTTGGAGAGGATCGTGAGGAGCGACCCATGGAGCCAATAACCCAAGCAGCACGATCAGACCAAACAGTACGCCTCCTGCCAGCAAGCTCCCTTGAAAGGAAAGCCGTATCTTTTTCATTTTCAGCTTCCCCCTTAACGCAAACGCAGCCTCGGATCTATCGCCGTCTGGACCACATCCACCAAAC